>NZ_CP109000.1:2363024-2993549 GCF_036226605.1 Streptomyces sp. NBC_00704 | reverse complement strand
TCGGCGGGCTCGAAGAGCAGGGGCGCGGGGCGTAGCCGCGGTTCGTTCCGGCGCGGCGTGGGCTCCGCCATGTCTCGGCCTCCTCGTACGGTTCGGACGGCACCACCGGTGGACGGCGCCGGTGGAGTGGACCACCTTCCATTGTCCCCCGGTGACACGGGAGCCATTCGGCCCCCGACTCTCAAGCCGCGAACGCCCCCCGATGTTCCCGGCCCCGCCGGGCACACGCGCCGGCTCACCCCGCCGGGCGCGCGCCCCGGGCTCACGGCGTCCGCCTCCGGTAGCGGGCCGATCTCCGTCCGGCGGATCGGCCGGAGTGCGCTGATCGCCCGCCCGGGGGTGACGGAGTGGCGGTCAGGGACGCCAGACCACCCGGTGCTCGGACCAGTGATCCCATGTGGACATCATTGCTTCCCAGCCGTCCGGGAACTTCGCCGGCGTCCCCAGCTGGACGGGTTCCGTCGAGGGGTACTCGTCCAGCAGGTCGCTCACCCCCGCCCGGCACACCACCACGCACGCGTGCCGGTGGCGGGAGGCCAGGACGCACAGGCGGCCCGTCTCCAGGTGGAAGGCCGTGGCGTCGGGGCGGCCGGAGAGCGGGTGCAGGATCACCGTGACGTCGAACTCCATGCCCTGCAACCGGTTCGCCGTGTCCACGGTCACGTCCGCCACGCCCAGCTCGGTCAGCGCCGCGCGCACCGCGGCCGCCTGGTCGCGGTGCGCCGTGCCGACGGCGATCCGGCCGGCGGTCAGCGGGGCCGGGCCGGGGGAGCCTTCCGAGAGGGCCGCGCCGCCCCGGTCCAGGAGGCGCCGCACCACCGTGGCGACCGCCCGCACCGCCTCCGGGTCGGTGCGCGGGGTGTGCCGGGCGGGCAGCTCCAGCAGGCCCCAGCCCGACTCCGCCGCCTCGTCGATCACCCGGTCGGGGCCCGAGCCGTCCGAGGGGACGGCGAAGGACAGCGACCGGTCGCCGTGGCCCGTCCCGCTGCGGAACGGGGTGTACGGGTAGAACGCGTCGGAGACCAGGGGCGCGGCGGACGCCGGGAGCCGCCACGACACCGGCAGCCGGTGCTGCGGCAGCCGCGGGTTGTGGGCGAGCAGGGTGGACACCGCGGACGCCGACGGGTCGTAGGTCAGGCCCGCCCACTGCTCGCCGCCCACGATCGAGAACGGGTCCAGCTGTCCGGGGTCGCCCACGAACAGCGCCCGCTCGAACAGCCCGGCCACCGCGAGCAGCCCGTCCGACCGCATCTGGTACGCCTCGTCCACGATGGCGTGCCGCCAGGGCTCGTCTACCTTCACATGCGCCCACTTGGCGGCGGTGGAGACGACCACCGGCAGCCCGGTCAGCTCCCCCGCCTTCGCCGACTTCCGTACGTTCGGCAGCCGGTCCAGCGCCTTGTCGTACGGGTCGGCGTCGCTGCTGTGCAACCGGCCCACCGGCAGTTCGGGGCTCTTGCGCGCCAACCGCGCGACCAGGTCGTCCACCTGGGCGTTGGTCTGGGCGACCACCATCAGCGAGCGCCCCGCGTCGGCCAGTTCGAGCGCGGCGCGGACGACGAGCGTGGACTTGCCGGCTCCCGGCGGCGAGTCGACGACCACCCCGCGCGCGGTGCCGTGCAGCGTGTCGCGCAGGATGGCGTCGGTGGCCAGGGTCGCGGCGGTGCCGGGGTCGACGGCGGCCTCGGTGGTCACAGAAGGTCCTCCTGGGTGATGGAGTCGGGGGACTCGGGCGGCTGCTCGCCGGGCGGCCCGCCGTGCGTCCACGGCGTGTCCTCCGGGTCGGGCAGCTTGGCGCCGCCGCGCTGTTCGTGCTCGAAGAGCGTGAAGCAGAGCCGGTCGCCCTTCTCCGGCACGGACCCCGCCTCCGGCTCCTTGCCGCGGCCCATCTTGTCGACGATCCGCAGCACGAGCAGACCGCTGCCGGCCACACCGCCCGCTCCGCCCCCGCGGCCCGCGCCGTCCTCGAAGCCCGCGGCGCCCGGGGCGTCCGTGCCCTCAGGGCCTGCTGTGCCGACCGCGCCCTCCGCGTTGCCCGTGCCGTCCGTGCCGTCCGGGTCCTCCCAGCGCACGAACTCCGCCGCCTGCGGCTTTCCGCCCAGCGACCGGTACACCTTGGCGCGCTCCGCGAGATGCGGCATGTCCTCCGTGCGGACGGTGACCAGCGGGCGCGGGCTCGGCCTCTTCCCCTCGCCGTACGCCATGACGACGTCGACGACCTCGCCCGTGAACGCCTCTCCGGCCAGTCGCCGCGCAGCCATCACCAGCGGGTCGTCCAGCGCCTCCTGGGCCTCCAGGCGGGCCTGTTCGCGCTCGCGTGTGGCGAGCTTGTTCGCGGCGGTGACCGCGTCGTCCCGGCGCGGCTGCGGCGGCTCCCCGGCGACGACCCGGTCGCGGTGGCCGGTGAACGACCAGCGGTCGCGCGTCCACCGCTCCTCGACGTGCGCGCCCTCCGGCAGCGACCGCAGCAGGTCCAGGCCGCGCCACACCGCGTCCCAGGTGGGCAGCGTCCGGCTGCTCACCAGCGCGCGGATCTCGCCCTCGGCGGCGGTGAGCGCGCCCAGCCGTTCGTCGGCCTCCAGCCCGTCCTCGGCGGCGGCAAGGGCGGTGCGCGCGCGGTCGTAGCGCTCGATGGCCGGGGCGAGCAGCTTGTTGTCGAAGGCCGGGTCGGTCGCCGGGCCGGCCGGCGGGCACAGCAGCTGACCGCCGGCGTCCCGTGCCAGCTCGGCCCGCAACGCCGCCCGCGCGCCCGTCTCGCCCGGCGGGGGGTCGATCCAGGCCAGCAGCGCCCCCAGGTGCTGGTCCTCCAGGCTGGACTGCCCCGTGGCCCAGTGCCGGCCCAGCAGTTCCGTGACGGCGAGCAGCAGGGACGAGCCGGGCACCCGCGAACGCTCCCCGAAGTGGGTCAGCCAGCGTCCGAGCAGCGGCACGCGCGGGGGCGCGGGATACGGCGTCTGCGGATCCTGCTCGGTCGTGCGCCGGAAGCGCATGGAGCGGCCCAGGAGGCGCACGTAGTCGACGCCCGCGCGGCTCGGGACGATCAGCTGGGGCGCGTCGGCGCACAGTTCGACCTCGACCTTGACGCGTTTGCCGGTCTCCGGGTCGGTCTCGTTGCGCTCGGCGGCCTCCACGTCGTCGGCGTAGGAGTCGATGTGGGGCAGCACGATGTCGGCCAGTTCCGCGAGGAACGCGAACCGCAGGTCGCGGTCGCGCGGCTGCGGCACGACGAGCAGGCGCGGCGCGTTGCGGTCGGTGCCGACCAGCGCGCCCAGCGGGGCGCCGGCCTCACCCGCGGTGGTCAGCGGCACGAGGACGAGCGGCCGCTCGGACAGGCGCCGGTGGCGGACGGTGGCGGTGGGCTGGGCGCGGCCGGTGGCGACGGCCTCGAGCCGGGCGAGGGTGGCGATCAGCGACACGCGGGCACCGCCCCGGCGTCCGGCGTCCGCCCGTCCGACGGCGCGTGCGCCGACCGTGCGTGCGGGACGGCCGTCTCCAGCGCCTCGGCCCGCAGCGCGGCGGCTCTGCGCAGTGCGGCCACCGCCGGGTCCCGTGGGTCGCCGGCCTCGCCGCGGGCGGCCGCCAGAACCTCGTCGACGGTCGTCAGGGCGCCCAGTTCGGCCCGCACCGACCGGCCCAGGGAGGTGACCGCGCCGGCCGCGCGGGAGCGGTCACGGCAGTGGAAGGCCAGCTCACAGGCGGCCAGGCACTCGGGCGCGTAGGTCGCCGCCACCGATTCGACGGCCGCCGTGAGCTGTTCGGCGGGCAGTTCGGGGGAGAAGCAGGCGCCCTCGGGGAGGGTGTCGGCGATGTCCTGGATCCGGGTGAGCCGGGCCAGCTGGCGGCTGGTGACCGCGCGCTGCTTGCGCACGTCGACGGCGGAGGCGGTGGGCAGGTTGGAGAAGTCCTTGGGGCAGACGAGCAGCACGCGGTGGCGCACGCGCGCGGGCGGGTCGAGGCGCGCGGCGACCTCCTCCAGGGCCAGCACGTAGACGGCGGCCTGCCGGGCGGCGGCGCCGACCTTGGCCGGGTCCGCCGAGCCGTCCAGCATCGGGAAGGACTTGATCTCCACGACCGTCCAGTTGCCGTCCGGGTGCACCACGACGGCGTCCGGTTCCAGGAAGGCGGCGGAGCCCGCGACGTCGAGCGAGAGCATCGGGTGGTCCAGGAGCGTCCAGCCGCCGGTCGCCGCGGTGGCCTCGCGCAGGGCCAGCGCGGTGCGCGCGGTGCGGCCCTCGGGGCCGATCGCCGACAGCTCGGGCACCGCCGCGTCGACGGGCGGCGGCGCCGCCGGGTCCAGCCGTTCGTGCACCAGCCGCAGCAGCTCCGCGCCGCCGTCCGCCTTCACCTTCGCCTCGAAGGCGTTGCCGCGGGTCAGGGCGAACTGCGACTGCCCGAAGGCCGAGGGCGAGCCCAGCGCGCCGGCCAGCGCCGCCTTGTCGACCCCGGCGCCGTCGAGGATGGCGCGCCGCTTGCAGCCCGGGTTCGCGGCGAGCGCCGCGAGGGCCCGGGCGTCCAGCGCCTTGGCCGGTACGTCGGGACCGCGCAGCTCAGCGAGCCGCTGCCGGAGCGCCGTCGCCCGCGTCGGCGGGAGAGGCTTCGGGGTCGGCTGCCGGCCGGGGCCGTGACTCGCGCTGCCGTGGAATTCGCTCACCCGTGGAAGTCTGGCATCCGTCACTGACAATCGAGGCCGATGCGTCCGCGGAGGCCGCCGGGGCGAGCGGGATCCGGGCCGTGACATACGCCCGCGCGCGGTCCGCGCCGCGCAGCACCGACGGGGTCAGCAGCAGGGCGAGGCCCATGACGGCCGCGCCCGCGACCGCGTCGAGGAAGTAGTGGTTGGCGGTGCCCATCACCACGAGCGTCGTCACCAGCGGGTAGAGGACGCCGGCGGTCTTGGCCGTGCGCGTGCCGCCGTGCCGCCACAGCATCACGCCGCACCACAGGGCCCAGCCCACGTGCAGGCTGGGCATGGCGGCGTACTGGTTGGTCATCCCGCCCATGCCGCGCGGGGCGCTCGCCTCGCCGCCCCACCAGCCGTACGAGCTGTACTGGGCCATCGTGTCGACGAAGCCGTGGCCCGCCGACAGCAGCCGGGGCGGGCAGGTGGGCATCAGCGTGAAGCCGATGAGGCCCATGAAGGTGGACGCCAGCAGCCAGGTGCGGGCCGCCCGGTAGTGCAGCGTCCGGGACCGGAACAGCCACACCAGGATCGCCGGGGTGACCAGGTAGTGCAGGGACGCGTACCAGAAGTCGGCCGGCACGCCGATCCACGCCTCGGTCCTGAACAGTCTGTTGAGCGGGTGCTCGGCGTTGATGTGCAGGAACTTCTCGATGCGCAGGATCGCCAGGCCGTGGTCGACGGCGGTGCTCACGTCGCCCCGCGCGAGCAGCCGGCCCGCCGAGTAGCAGACGTACACCAGCAGGATCAGGGGCAGCTCGGTCCACCAGCGCAGCCGTGCCCGCGGGGCCGCCTCGGTGCCTGGTGTCTCGGTCTGCGGCATCCGATCGCCTCCCCCTTCTGGTCTGTGTGGTCGCTGCGGCGCCGATGGCGCGGGACGGGTCACTTTACGGCGTGTGGACGAGTCGGCGATGAGCGCCCCGGATCTCAAAGACGCTGAGATCGCCCGCCGGGTTGCCCCTGTTCAGGGTGAGCGATGATGGAGGGGATCCGCCCCTGATCGCAGCCCTGGTTCCTCCCAGGGTTCTCCCGGAAAGGTCCCCCATGGCACCGCGCATCCTGCTGGCCCGGCACGGACAGACGGAGTGGTCGCTGTCCGGAAAGCACACCGGCAGGACCGACGTCCCCCTCCTGGAGGAGGGCCGCAGGGGCGCGAAACTGCTGGGCGAGCGGCTGCACCGGGCGCCGTACGGGGGCCTCGAGGGCGTGGAGACGCGCACCAGTCCGCTGGTCCGCGCGCGGGAGACGTGCGAGCTGGCCGGCTTCGGCGAACGGGCCGAGACCTGGGACACCCTCCTGGAGTGGCACTACGGCGCCTACGAGGGCATGACTCCCGCCGAGATCCAGGCCGTCCGGCCCGGCTGGCTCATCTGGCGCGACGGCGTGCCCGACGGGGAGAGCCTGGCCGACGTCACGGCCCGCGCGGACGAGGTCGTCGCCTGGGCCCGCTCGGCCGACCGGGACGTCCTGGTCTTCGCCCACGGTCACATCCTCCGCTCCATAGGGGCACGCTGGCTGGGACTGCCGCTGGACTTCGCGGCGCGGATCCGTCTCCACCCGACGTCGCTGTCGGTGCTGGGCTGGGCGTACGGCGAACCGGCGATCGAGAGCTGGAACGACCTCGGCCATCTGGCCTGACCGGCCCGTCCCACGGCGGCCCCACACACCTGACCGTCCCCACCTCCACACCCGGCAGTCCCGGCCCCCGCCGTCCCCGGTCAGGGCACGCGGGGTGTCGAGGCGTGCCGCTCCAGGAAGGCGGAGACGCCTCCGGCGCGCCGGTGCGGCAGCAGCACCCGCGCCGTTCCGGCCAGCATGGTCTGGATCCGGGACGACTGGACCTGGTCCAGCAGGTCCAGGACCCGCATCCCGGCGACCGCGGCCTCGTCCGGCCGTCCCCCGCGCGCGAGATCGTCGGCGAACTCGGCCGTGTAGAGGGCGATGTTGCGGGTGAAGTGCGGGTCCTGGAGCTGCGCGGCCCGCCCGGCGTGCCGGGCCGCGCGCGGCCACTCGCCCAGCGTGGACCAGCACTGCGCCGTGAGCCCCTCCAGCTCGGCCTCGCCGTAGAAGCTCATCCACTCGGGGTCGTCGTCGCAGGGGCCACGGTCGTAGAGGGCCTGCGCGCGCACCAGGGCCTGTTCGCAGCCGGTCCGGTCGGCGAGCCCGGCCCAGCCGCCCGCCTCGCGCAGCGCGAGCAGCGACATCAGCCGGGGCGAGCCCAGCGGGCGGGCGACGCGCTGGGCGGCCTGGGCGGCCCGCACGGCCTCGCGCGGGCGGCCGGCGTCCCGGGCGAGGAACGCGGTGTTGCAGAAGGCGTGCGCCTCCAGGGCCTCGTCCCCGGTCATCCTCGCCGTCGCCAGGGCTTCGGCGTAGTGCGAGCGGGCGTCGTCGAAGCGGCCCGAGTCGTGCGCGAGCCAGCCCACCGAGATGGCCAGCTCCCCGGCGCCCGAGTGGAGCCGGTCGGCCGTCGTCTGCCGGGTGGTCCCGGCGTCCAGCAGCGCGTAGGCGGCGCGCAGCGGAGCGGCCGCGCGCCGGTAGAGGCCGTCGGCCCCGTGCCGGTCGTCCAGCAGCCGGATCCTGCGGACCGCTTCTTCGAGGGCGCCCGCCTCGCTCGTCCCCGCGCGGCGCACGGAGCGCGCCGGAGTGGACGCGTCGTGGGCGAACCCGAAGGGGCCCAGGGTGGCGACGGCCATCGTGGCGCCCCCACCGGTCATGAATGCGCGACGCAGCACGTCGCTCTCCTCGTGGTCGTGGTGCGTGTCGTACGGGTTCTGCGTGTCATACGGCTCGCGCGCTCCACTCGTCTCACCCGTGTCGGGCTCGTCACCCGTGGTTCGCGCCGGCCCGGTCAGGTGCGCGCGGGGCGCTTCCCCGGGGCCGCGCGCCCCCCGGCCGCGAACGGTCGAGCGGGGCGCGAAGCCCAGGTCGGTGAGCGTGCGGCCGGGGAACATGTGCAGGAACACCCGCTCGTACGCGTAGTTGGGGCAGCGGATCTCACCGGCCTCGACCCGCCCGATGTAGCGCGCGTCGCAGCTGACCTGCTCGCCGATCTCGAGCGCGGCCCGCCGCACGAGTGCGGCGAACTCGGCCGGCGAGCGTTGTCCGCGCAGTCGGCGGAAGGCGAGGTTGGGCCGTGGTGGCCGGTCGGGCCGAGGTGGTGTCACCGTTGACGACGCCATGGCCGGGTCCTCTCGTGCGAACCGTCGAACCATGCCGGAGCAGGGGGTGACGTGTCCTTGTGGCACCCTTGTTCCCGGCGGGCAAGAACGTACCTGCTGTGATCGGGCCGTCACGCGGTGTTTGGCTACAAACCGGATATCTCATCCGTGATCTGCCATGAACTGCCATCCTTTGCGGCGGACTTCCGCCGTAGCCCTTGACGCCGAGCGCCGTTGAACCTTGCGGACTACAGGCGGGCTGCGCGGTGGAGGCCGGGATGGCGACCAGGCAGAGCGACGATCCTTCTATGCCGCCGGGGGCGGCGTGCGACGTGGTGACGGTGCCCACCCGTCAGGGGCTGGAGGCGGTCGACATCCTGCGAAGGGCGTCGTCGCCCGGGGACGGGATGGGACCCGTGCTGCACGACGACGGCGACGACACCCTCGGCTTCGTGGTGCCGGCCGGGACGGCGGCGGCCTGGGACGTGCCGGGCAGCACCTGCACCGGGACCGACGGCCGCGGGCTGAGACTCGCCCCCGCGCCCGCCCCCCGGGGCGCGGACTGGCTGGTGCCGCCCGGCGAGGCCGACCTGGCGACGGATCCGGCGGCCCTGCGGCGGGCGCTGGGCGAGGCGGCCCGGCTGATCGAGGCGGCGGACAGCTGCCGGTGACGACTGCCTGACCTGCCTGACCTGCCCGACGACTGTCGGCGACGGCTGCATGGCGGCTGCCGGACGGCTGCCGCACGGCAGTCGGGGAAGGCTTCCGCCGCCGGGTGACCCGAGGACCTTGCGCGGGTCCGCGCGCCGTGCGCGGCCCGGCCCGCACGAGCCGCCGGCCGCTCCCACGCGCGCGTGCGGGGTCCCGCGTCGGCGGGCGCGCAGAACGCCTGACCGGCCTGCGAAAATGTTGTCATGGCAAAGTCCAGGAACACGCGGCGCGGGCGGGAAGCCGACGCCTCCGTCGTCGAGACCGTCGACGGCGGACTCGCCCAGCTCGTGCCCGACCGGGACCGGCCGCGGGCCTGGACGCTGCTCCTCGACGGAGCCCCCCAGTCGCACGTCGACCTCGACGACCCCGCCCACCTCTCCTTCGAGTACCAGCGGCGCCTGGGCCATGTCATCGACCTCGCCTCCCCGCCCGGCAGACCGCTTCAGGTCGTGCACCTCGGCGGCGGCGCCCTCACCCTCGCGCGGTACGTCGCCGCCACCCGCCCCCGCTCCACCCAGCAGGTCGTCGAACGCGACGCCGCCCTCGTCCGACTGGTCCGCCGTGAACTGCCGTTGGACCCGAACGCGAGGATCAGGGTCCGCTCCGTCGACGCGCGCGAGGGGCTCGCCAAGGTGCCGGACGGCTGGGCGGACCTGGTCGTCGCCGACGTGTTCAGCGGGGCCCGCACACCCGCCCACCTCACCTCGGCCGAGTTCCTCGACGAGGTCCGCAGGGCGCTGAAGCCCGGCGGATGCTACGCCGCCAACATCGCCGACGGCCCGCCGCTGGCCCACCTGCGCGGTCAGATCGCCACCGCGGCCGCGCGCTTCCCGGATCTCGCGCTGGTCGCCGACCCGACCGTGCTGCGGGGCAGACGGTTCGGCAACGCGGTGCTCGTCGCCTCCGACCTGCCCCTGCCGATCGCCGAACTGACCCGCCGGGCCGCCTCCGATCCGCACCCCGGCCGGGTCGAACACGGCCGCGCGCTCACCGACTTCACCGGCGGGGCGGCGCCGGTCGCCGACGCCACGGCGGTGGCCTCGCCCGCGCCCCCTCCCTCGGCGTTCCGCTGACACCGCGCGGGCGGCGGCCGGTCCGCCGCGGAGGCGTCGGCCCCCGCGGTCAGTACGTCCCGATCTCCACCCGGGGCGGCCCGTCGTGCCAGGTGCAGAAGACCGACACCCGGTCCGCGCCGGAGGCGAACTCCACCCGGATCCACGACTCCGTCTTCCACACCTGCATCGACCAGCCCGCGCCCGGCGTCGCCGAGACGAGGGTCGCCGAGGTCCGGCCGAGGTCGAAGACGGCCCGGCCGCCGTCGGTGTCGTAACTCCGGACGGTGCTCCCGGCCGTCGCGGAGGCGGTGGGGGAGGGACCGGTCGTCGCCGTCCTCGACGGGGCCGGCGCGGCGGGCGTGCGGCTCGGGCGCGGGGAGGCGCTCGCGGGCGGGGCGGGAGGAGGCGTCGGGGAGACGTCGGGTCCCGGCTCCCGGCTGCCCGCGTCGGCAGCGGTGAGCGGCAGGGCGCGCGGGGGGTCGTAGACCGTGCCCGCCATCGCCGTGTGGACGCCCCACCACGACAGCGTGGCCGCCGCGCCGGTGGCGAGCGACCAGGCCAGTACGTGTACGAGTCCTCTGCGCATCGCGGGCCATCTTGCCCCACCCGCCTCACCCGTGTCGCACGGTGGGGCGCGACGTCCGGGTACGCGCCCCACCGGTCGTCCACAGCCGCGGAGTTGTCCACAGGCCCCGGAAGGGCTCGCCGGCATGGCGTAGGTTGCGGCGCATGGCAAGTGTGCTCGTGGTCGAGGACGACCAGTTCGTGCGTTCGGCGCTCATCCGGCAGCTGACCGACGCCTCGCACACCGTGCGCAGTGTGGGCACGGCGTTGGAGGCGCTGCGCGAGGTCGCCCATTTCCGCTTCGACGTGGTCGTGCTGGACCTCGGCCTGCCCGATCTGGACGGCTCCGAGGCCCTGAAGATGCTGCGCGGCATCACGGACGTCCCGGTCATCATCGCGACCGCGCGCGACGACGAGGCGGAGATCGTCCGGCTGCTGAACGCGGGCGCGGACGACTACCTGACCAAGCCGTTCTCGGTGGAGCACCTGTCGGCGAGGATGGCGGCCGTGCTGCGCCGGGCCCGGTCCTCGGCCGGGGAGCCCGCGCCGTCCAGCGTCCTGCGCGTCGGCGGACTGGCCGTGGACCCGCTGCGCCGGCAGGCCGAGCTGGACGGTGTGCGACTCGACCTCACCCGCCGCGAGTTCGACCTGCTCGCCTTCCTCGCGGGCCGGCCCGGGGTCGTCGTCCCGCGCCGTGAACTGCTCGCCGAGGTCTGGCAGCAGTCCTACGGCGACGACCAGACCATCGACGTCCATCTGTCCTGGCTGCGCCGGAAGCTGGGGGAGACGGCGGCGAGGCCGCGTTATCTGCACACCCTGCGGGGTGTCGGGGTGAAGCTCGAACCACCGGGGGAAGGGGCGTCGGCGCTGTGAGGTGGGCTCTGGTCAAGGTGTGCCTGGCGGTCACCACCATGGTCGTGGTGGCCTTCGCCGTCCCGCTCGGCCTGGTCGTCGAGGAGATGGCCCGCGACCGCGCGTTCACCAACGCGGAGCGGGAGGCCGCGGTGGTGGTGCCGGCCCTGTCCATCACCACCGACCGCGACCAGCTGGAGCGGGTGGTGGCCGCGGCAGGCTCCGACGACGGCATGGCCGTGCACCTGCCGGCGGGCGACGGGCGGGCGGCCGTAGACCTCGGCCGGCAGCGCGCCGCGGCCGCGGACGTCGCGGCCGTGCGGAAGCTGGGCCGGGCCTCGACGACGGACGTCCCGGGCGGCTCCGCGCTGCTCCAGCCCGTCGCGCTGGGCCTGGGGACCGTGGTGATCGAGGTGTACGTCCCCGAGTCCGCGATGAGCAACGGCGTGGGCACGGCCTGGGCGGTGCTGGCGGCGGTCGGCGTCGCACTGGTCGTCGGCTCGGTCGCGGTCGCCGACCGGCTGGGCGTGCGCATGGTGCAGCCGGCCCGGCGGCTCGTCGAGGGCGCGCACGAGCTGGGGGAGGGCAAGCTCGGCGCGAGGGTCCCGGAGGAGGGGCCAAGCGAACTGCGCCTGGCGGCGGTCGCGTTCAACTCGATGGCCGATCAGGTGGTGCAACTGCTGGCCAACGAAAGGGAGTTGGCGGCGGATCTGTCCCACCGGCTGCGCACCCCGCTCACCGTGCTGCGGCTCAACGCGGCCTCCCTCGGCGACTCCCCGGCCGCCGAGCAGACCCGCACGGCGGTCGCCCAGCTGGAGCGCGAGGTCGACACGATCATCCGCACCGCCCGGGAGGCGAAACCGCAGACGGCGGCCCCCGGTCCCGGCGCGGGGTGCGACGCGGCGGAGGTGGTGCGCGAGCGGATGGCGTTCTGGTCGGCGCTCGCCGAGGACGAGGGCCGCAAGGTGCGCACGGCCGGCGTCGGCCGGCCGGTGCGCGTCCCCGTGGCCCGCGCCGACCTGGCCGCGGCTCTCGACGCCCTGCTCGGCAACGTCTTCCGGCACACCCCGGAGGGCACGGCGTTCGCGGTCGACGTCCACAACGGCGACGACGCGGTGATCGTGCTCGTCTCGGACGCGGGCCCCGGCATACCCGACCCCGAGACGGCGATGGCCCGTGGCCGGGGCTCGGGCACGGCCGGCTCCACGGGGCTCGGCCTGGACATCGTCCGCCGTCTCGCCGAGTCGACCGGGGGCGACGTCCGCATCGGCTCCTCGGTGCTGGGCGGCGCCGAGGTCCGCGTCTGGATACAGCTGGACGGCCGCGAACCGGTCCGCAGAGGCCACCGGGGCTCCGTCCGCCGCCGCGGACGCCTCGCGGTGCGATGACGCGGGCCCCGACCCGCGGCGCTCCACCCGCCCCGCGACGGAGACGATTGGTCTCTACCTTTAACCGGTCCCGATGCCTTCCTTAAGCGCAGCCTAAGATCCTCGACTCCCGTCCCTGTCAGGCCTTTTGTCCGTTTCCTGGTCGCTAGCGTGCTGCCTCACCCCCCTCGGGAACCTCCGTGAACAGTGAAGGCAGGCACGGCATGAGCACGCACCGGCGCAGGATCAGCGGCAGGAACAAGGTCATCGGGGGCGCGGTCGCCGCGGCCGTGGCGGGCGGCGGGATCGCGCTGGTCACCGGCACCGCGCACGCGGCCGGGGTGGGGGCCGCCTACACCCGGACCAGCGACTGGTCGACGGGCTACACCGCGCAGTACGTGGTGACCAACGACAGCGGGGCGGCCAAGGCCGACTGGAAGCTGGAGTTCGACCTGCCGGCCGGGACGACGCTCGGTTCGCTGTGGAACGCGACGTCGAGCGTGGCCGGGCGGCACGTCACGGTGACGCCGCCGAAGTGGGACGCCGACGGGCTGGCCGCCGGGGAGTCGGTCACCGTCGGATTCGTGGTGCAGGGCGCCGGCGACCCGGTCGGCTGTCTCGTCGACGGGGCCCGGTGCTCCGCCGACGGTGGGGCGACCCCCGAGCCGAGCGGGCGGCCGACGACCGCCGCGCCCAGCGCCTCCCCCACGTCCTCGCCCACGTCCGCGCCCTCCTCCAGCCCCACCCCCACGGTCCCCGCCCCGCCCTCCCCGACCGCGAGCGGCACTCCCGGGACCGGCGCCCCCGCGTCCGCCGGTTTCGCCCCCTACGTCGACACCTCCCTGTATCCGGCCTTCGACCTGCCGGGCAACCTGAGCGCGACCGGCGTCAAGGACTACAACCTGGCGTTCGTGACCGACGGCGGCGGCTGCACCCCCAAGTGGGGCGGGGTGAGCGACCTCGCGAGCGACGCCGTGGCCGCGCAGATCGGCGCGCTGCGCGCCAAGGGCGGCGACGTGCGGGTCTCCTTCGGCGGGGCGTCCGGCTCCGAGCTGGCCACCACCTGCTCCTCGGCGGACGCGCTGGCGGCCGCGTACGGGAAGGTGGTCGACGCCTACCGGCTCACCAAGGTCGACTTCGACGTGGAGGGCGGGGCGCTGCCGAACGCCGCCGCGAACACCCGGCGTGCGCAGGCCATAGCCGAGCTTCAGCGGCAGCACCCCGGCCTGGACGTGTCGTTCACCCTGCCCGTCATGCCGGAGGGGCTGACCCAGGCCGGTGTGAGTCTGCTCGCGGACGCGAAGGCCAACAACGTGAGCATCGCCACTGTCGACATCATGGCGATGGACTACGGTCCCGCGTACAGCGGTGACATGGGCGGCTACGCCGTGCAGGCCGCGACCGCCACACAGGCCCAGGTCAAGAGCGTGCTGGGGCTGAGCGACGGCGCCGCGTGGAAGGCGGTGGCCGTCACCCCGATGATCGGCGTGAACGACGTGGCCTCCGAGGTCTTCACGGTCGAGGACGCCGGTCAGCTCGTCGCGTTCGCGAAGTCGAAGGGATTGGGGTGGCTGTCGATGTGGTCGGCGACCCGCGACAAGCAGTGCCCGGGCGGCGCCAAGGGCTCGGCGGACGCCACGTGCAGCTCGGTCGTGCAGTCCCCCTCCGCCTTCTCGAAGGCCTTCGCGGCTTTCAAGTGACCGGGTGACCGCGTGACAGGGTGACCGGGGTCCGCCGCCCGACGATCGGTCGCCCGACGATCAAGGATGTGGACAAAAGGTGATCAAGGTGTGTCGATTACGTTTCGACAAATGAAAGTGACGGCTCTTGACGCATGACCGGACATGCGGCTGTTATTACGCCACCTCGTGTTCGGTCAAGTTGATTTCTGATCGTTTGTGATCAACTTTCCGTCGCCCTCCATGGCCGAACCTCGCGTCAGGAGCCGCTCATGCCTCACCTCACCCCCTCCGGCCGCCTCTCCCTCCCCTCTCCGAGCCGCCGCACGCTGCTGCGCGGCATAGGCGGGGCGGCCGTCCTGGGCGCCGGCGTGCCGCTGCTGTCCGCATGCGGCTCCAGCGGCACGGCCGCCGACCCGAAGACCGTCACCCTCGGCTCGAACGCCTCCGACGCGGTCCCGAAGAAGGCCTTCGCCGAGATCTACGCGGCCTTCACCAAGCAGTCCGGGATCGCGGTCGACGTGAACACCAAGGACCACAACACGTTCCAGGAGCAGATCAACTCCTACCTCCAGGGCACCCCCGACGACGTGTTCAACTGGTTCGCCGGGTACCGCATGCAGTTCTTCGCGGCCAAGAAGCTCGCCTCCCCGATCGACGACGTGTGGCAGAAGATCGGGGGCGACTTCCCCGACGCGATGAAGCAGCTGTCCAAGGGCGAGGACGGCAAGTACTACTTCGTGCCGCTGTACACGTACCCGTGGGCGCTCTTCTACCGCAAAAGCGTCTTCCGGCAGCACGGCTACCAGGTCCCCACCACATGGGACCAGCTGGTCGCCCTGTGCAAGCAGATGAAGAAGGACGGCCTGGTCCCGATCGCCTTCGGCGACAAGGACGCCTGGCCGGCGATGGGCACCTTCGACCAGATCAACTTCCGCCTCAACGGCTACGACTTCCACAAGTCCCTGATGGCGGGCAAGGAGGCGTGGACGGACCCGAAGGTCAAGGCGGTCTTCGACCACTGGGCCGAGCTGCTGCCCTACCACCAGGACGGCTTCATGGGCCGCACCTGGCAGAACGCCGCGCAGACCCTGGTGTCGAAGAAGGCCGGCATGTACCTGCTGGGCTCGTTCGTGGCGCAGCAGTTCGCGAACAAGGCCGACGCCGACGACCTGGACTTCTTCGCCTTCCCGGAGATCGACTCCGCGTTCGGACAGGACACGGTCGAGGCCCCCACCGACGGCTTCATGGTCAGCAGGTCCCCGAAGAACCACGACGGCGTCGTCAAGCTCCTGGAGTTCCTGGGCACGCCGGCGGCCGAGCAGATCTACCTGAAGGCCGACTCCAGCGTGGTGGCCGCCTCCAGCAAGGCCGACACCTCGTCGTACACGGCGCTCCAGAAGAAGGCGTACACCATGATCAGCGAGGCCAAGAGCCTCACCCAGTTCATGGACCGCGACTCACGCCCCGACTTCACCTCCACGGTGATGCAGCCCGGCCTGCAGAAGTTCCTGCAGAACCCCAAGGGCGTCGACGGCCTGCTGGCGTCGATCGAGCGCCAGAAGAAGACGATCTTCGCGTCCGCATGACCACCGACACCTCTCCGAAGAGCCCGGAGGCGGCCGCCGTGCCGCCTCCGCCCCCCGCGCCCGCCGGCGGGCGGACCCCGCGCGGCCCGCGACGCCTGCTGACCCGCCGCGACCGCATCACGCTCGCCTTCATGGCGGGCGTGCCGACGATCCTGCACGTCGCCCTGGTCTGGCTCACCGCCCTCGCCTCGATCGCTCTTGCGTTCACCAACTGGGACGGCATCGGCTTCGACTCCATCAAGTGGGTCGGCCTGGACAACTTCCGCCAGCTGTTCACCGACAACCCGCAGTTCTGGCCCGCCGTCCAGCACAACGTCGTCTGGTTCGTGGTGCTCATCCTGATCCCGACCCCGTTCGGGCTCTTCCTGGCCGTGCAACTGGACAAGAGGATCCGCTTCAGCCGGGTCTACCAGACCGCGTTCTTCCTGCCGGTCGTGATGTCGCTGGCGGTCACCGGATTCGTCTGGCAGCTCGTCTACAACCCGGACACCGGGCTGATCAACAGCGTCATCGGCGCGAACACACCGGGTCACTACATCGACTGGATCGGCGACCCGGACCTCAATCTGTGGGCCGTCCTGGTCGCCGCCTCCTGGCGGCACGCCGGCTACATGATGATCCTCTACCTCGCCGGACTGAAAGGCGTCGACCCCTCGCTGCGGGAGGCCTCCGCGCTGGACGGCGCGAACGAGTGGCAGACGTTCAAGAACGTCGTCTTCCCCACCCTGCGCCCCACCAACACCGTCGTCCTCGTCGTGACGATCATCGAGGCGCTGCGCGCCTTCGACCTCGTCTTCGTCTTCAACAAGGGCGCCCAGGGCACCGAGCTGCTGTCGATCCTGATCACCAACAACATCATCGGAGAGTCCAGCCGGATCGGCTACGGCTCCGCGATCGCCGTCGTCCTGCTCGTCATCTCCCTCGCCGTGATCATCCCGTACCTGATCGCGACCTTCCGGAAGGAGCGGCGCGCATGAGCACGGCCCTCGTGACGAAGAAGCGCACCCCCGTCCGCCCGGCGCGCGTCCTGCTGCACGCCTTCCTCGTCGTCACGGCGCTCGCCTGGCTCGCCCCCCTGCTGTGGGCGGTGTTCGCGGCCCTGCGTCCCTACGCGGAGACCAGCGACAAGGGATACGTCTCCTGGCCGGACAAGCTGAGCCTCGACAACTTCACCAACGCCTTCCAGCAGTCGGACATGCTCCACTACTTCGGCAACACGCTGATCATCGCGGTCCCGGCCGTGCTGCTCACCCTGCTGCTGGCGTCGATGGTCGCGTTCTACGTCAGCCGCTTCGACTTCCGGCTCAACATCGCGCTGCTGCTGGTCTTCACCGCCGGCAACCTGCTGCCCCAGCAGGTCATCATCACCCCCCTGTACCGCCTGTACCTCCTCGTCGACCTGCCCGGCGTCACCATGAGCGGCAAGCTGTACGACTCCGCGCTCGGCCTGGTCCTCATCCACGTCGCGTTCCAGTCCGGCTTCTGCGCGTTCGTGCTCAGCAACTACATGCGGATGCTGCCGCACGAACTGACCGAGGCCGCCCTCGTCGACGGCGCCTCGGTGTGGCGCATGTACTGGCAGATCGTGCTGCCGCTGTGCAAGCCCGCGATGGCCGCCCTGGGGACCCTGCTGTCCATCTGGATCTACAACGACTTCTTCTGGGCGATCGTGCTGATCTCCACCGGCGAGAACATGCCGATCACCTCCGCGCTGAACAACCTCTCCGGCCAGTACTTCACCGACCCCAACCTGGTCGCGGCCGGCGCCCTGCTCACCGCGATCCCCACCCTGACCGTGTACTTCGTGCTCCAGCGCCAGTTCGTCAGCGGCCTCACCCTGGGCGCCAACAAGGGCTGAGCCCCGACCTCGGCGAAGACCACCCGGCCACCACCACCCGGCCACCACCACCGGCCACCACCCAACTGTCACCACGCGGTACCGCGGCGGGCCGCCCCGCAACGGCCGGGGCGCGGCAGGCCCCCACAGCCTGCCGCGCCCTCCCCTCCTCCTGCCCCCCAGCAGGTGGTCTCCTGGTCAGGCCGTCCCGACCTCCGGCAGGGTCCCCGTCCTGGCCGCCCGGCCGTACCAGAGCGCGCTCGACTTCGGCGTGCGGGCCAGCGTCGCGTAGTCGACGTACACCGCCCCGAAGCGCTTCTCGTAGCCGTACGCCCACTCGAAGTTGTCGAGCAGGGACCACAGGTAGTAGCCGCGGACGTCCGCGCCGTCCGCGATCGCGCGACGCACCGCCGAGAGGTGACCGTGCAGGTACGCGACGCGCTCCGGGTCGTGGACGCGGCCGTCCGCGTCCGGCTTGTCGTCGTAGGCCGCGCCGTTCTCGGTGATGTACAGCGGGAGGCCCGGGGCCTCCTCGGTGTAGCGCATGATCAGCTCGTGCAGGCCGGTCGGGTCGATCGTCCAGCCCATCTCCGTGCGCTCGCCCGGGGTCTGGTGGAAGGCGACGTCGTCCGCGCCCGGCCAGGGGGAGTGGGCGCTCGCGCCGTGGCCGTCGGAGCGCGGCCCCTTCGGCTCCGCGTCCGCCGCCGAGACCAGCGTGGGCGTGTAGTAGTTCAGGCCCAGGGCGTCCAGCGGCTGGTTGACGGCGCGCAGGTCGCCGTCCTGGACGAACGACCAGTCCGTCAGCGACGACGTCGCCGCCAGCAGCGTCTGCGGATAGGCGCCCCGCAGGATCGGGCCGTGGAACACGCCGTTGGCGAGGTCGTCGATCTTCCGGACGGCCGCCACGTCCTCGGCGTTGCCCGGGGAGAGCGGCCGCACGACCGAAGAGTTGAGGCTGATCGCCACCGCGTTGCGGGCCGGCATCACCGAGCGCAGCGCCGAGGCGCCCAGCCCGTGCGCCAGGTTCAGGTGGTGGGCCGCCCTCAGCGACGCCACCGGGTCGGTGCGGCCCGGCGCGTGCACGCCGGACGCGTAGCCCAGGAACGCGCTGCACCACGGCTCGTTCAGCGTGATCCAGTTCTCCACCCGGTCGCCCAGCGCCTCGCCGACGATCTGCGCGTACTCGGCGAACCGGTAGACGGTGTCCCGCTCGGGCCAGCCGCCCGCGTCTTCCAGCTCCTGCGGGAGGTCCCAGTGGTAGAGGGTGACGGCCGGCTTGATGCCCTTCGCCAGCAGCTCGTCCACCAGGCGGCGGTAGAAGTCGAGGCCCGCCTGCACCGCGGGCCCGCGGCCCGTCGGCTGCACCCGGGACCAGGAGACGGAGAAGCGGTACGCGGTCAGGCCGAGGTCCGCCATCAGCGCCACGTCGTCGCGGTAGCGGTGGTAGTGGTCGACAGCGGTGTCGCCGGTGTCGCCGCCGGCCGTCTTGCCCGGCGTGTGGCTGAAGGTGTCCCAGATCGACGGCGTACGGCCGTCCTCCCGCACCGCCCCCTCGATCTGGTAGGCGGACGTCGCGGCCCCCCAGAGGAAGGAGGGAGGGAAGACCGGGGTCGTCAGGTCGGACATGGAGTCGCTCCCGTGGTCGGGTGAGCGCCCATTATGCATGGGAGCGCTCCCACGGCAAAAGGGCACCCACCGAAAGAGCCCGTACCGGGGTCAGCCCCCTCTCGCCCGGCACGGACGCGGACGCCGGCGCGGGCGCGACCTCAGGGCCCGCGCCCGGCACGGACGCGGACGCCGGCGCGGGCGCGACCTCCGAGCCCTCCGCCCCGCGCGCTCCGGCCCGCGACCGGGGTCCCTGGGTCCGGCAGTCCCGAACTTCCGAAGTCCCGGAGTCCCCGGGGTCAGGAGTCCGGGAGGCCCCGGCTTCGGAGTCCCCGGGGTCCGGAGTCCCCACGGTCCGGGAGTCCCGGAGTCCCCGGGTTCCGGAAGTCACCGCGTCCCCGGGTTCGGGAGTCCCCGGTTCCGGAAGCCCGGGAGTCCGGGTTCCGGAGTCCCAGACCTCCCCCGAATCCCGGAGCCCTCGAGTCCTCCCGGTCCCGGAGTCCCCCGGTCCCGGAGCCCCCCGAGTCCCGGAGCCCTCGAGTCCCCCCGGTCCCGGAGCCCCCCGGTTCTGGAGCCCCCGAGCCCCCCGGTCCCGGAGCCCCCCGGTTCCGGAGCCCTGGAGTCCGCCACGGCCCCGACGCCGGTATCGCATTCCGGTCGGCCGCCCGGCCGGTCAGCCGCCCGGCCGCGTGCGGTCCGGGTGCCGCCCGCGGCCGACCGCTCCGGTGCCGTGCGGGGCCGGCGTTCAGCTGATCGTTCACCTTCCGGCGATCCGTCCGGCGGCTCACGGTCACGGCCCCGCAAATCACCGCGCGGCCGCCGCCGGACGGCGCCGGCCTTCCGCGCTGCGCGCCGATCCGTTCGTGACCTGCGTGATTCCGTCGGGGAACGGGCCGGTGTCCGGGCTGTCGGCCCGGTCCGGTGCGACACGTTCACGTGACGTGGAGAACACGCTTGCGCAACAACGCCGTTTTCAAGTCTTGACACCCGGTCCGGCAGCAAGGAGTCTTCCGGCATGCCGCGTGGGAGCGGTCCCACGGACAGTCGAGGGCCCTCTCCTCCGTAAACCGAACCACCAACAGTCCTTCCCTCTGCCTCATATGGCGCACCGTTGACCAGCACCTTTTCACCGCACCCCGAGTGCTGTGGGTTGGCCGGCGCTCGATTCGAGAGGGCAGGTCGGGAGCGTCGAACCCCGGCGGTCCGATTCCTGAGATCCCGTTCCCACTGGAACAAGGAGTAGTGGAATGCGCATCACCCGTACCAGCGGCGGTCGCGGCCGCAGAGCAGCGGCCCTGACCACCACGGTCCTGACGGCCTCGGCGCTGCTGCTGACCGGCTGCAGCGACGACGGCGACTCGGACGCCTCGGACTCCAACGGGAACATCACTCTCAAGGTGGCCGACTTCGGGCAGTTCGGCTACAAGGAAGCCGGTCTGTTCGCCAAGTACCACACGTTGCACCCGAACATCACGGTGCAGGAGGAGACGACCGCCAACGAGCAGGACTACTACCCGAAGCTCCTTCAGCAGCTGAACACGGGCAGCGGTCTGGGGGACGTCACCGGCATCGAGGTCGGTCGCATCAAGGAGGTCGTCGACACCCAGGCGGCCAAGTTCGCCGACCTGAGCAAGACGATCAACGTGGCCGACTGGGTCTCCTGGAAGGAGAAGCAGGCCACCGCGAAGGACGGCTCGGTCATAGGCGCCGGCACCGACATCGGCCCGATGTCTCTGTGCTATCGCAAGGACCTCTTCGAGAAGGCGGGCCTGCCGGCCGACCGTGAGGCCGTCGCCGCGGCCGTCAAGGGCGGCTGGGAGGACTACATCAAGCTCGGCGAGAAGTTCAAGGCGAAGGCGCCCGCCGGCACCTACTTCATGGACTCCGCGAGTGCCATGTACAACGCCGTCGTCGGTTCCTCGGCGAAGCAGTACTACGACGCCGACGGCAAGGCGATCTACAAGGACAGCCCTTCCGTGCAGCAGGCCTGGAACCTGTCGGCCGAGGCCGCGTCGAAGAAGCTGACCCAGGGTCTGCCGCAGTTCACCGACCCGTGGAAGGCCGCGCTCCGCAAGGGCACCGTGGCCACCGTGGCGTGCCCCGCGTGGATGGCCGGCCAGATCTCCATCAACTCCGGTGACGCCTACAAGGGCAAGTGGGACATCAGCCGGGCGCCCGGCGCCACCGCGGCCAACTGGGGCGGCTCCTTCCTGGCCGTTCCCAAGGGCGGCAAGCACGTCAAGGAGGCCACCGAGCTGGTCAAGTGGCTGACGGCTCCCGAGCAGCAGGCCGCCGTGTTCAAGGCGATCGGCGTCTTCCCCTCCAACAAGGGCGCCTACGAGCTCGCCGACGTGAAGGACGCGAAGCTCCCGTACTTCAGCGACGCCCCGATCGGCCAGATCTACGCCGAGGAGGCCAAGGCCATCCCGGAGACCGTGCTCGGCCCGAAGGACGCCACGATCAAGGACACGATCTCCACGCAGATCAACAACATGGAGAAGCGCGGCACCAAGCCCGCCGACGCGTGGAAGGCCGCTACCGACACGATCGACAAGGTGATCGGCTGACACCCGCCGGTGCGGGCGGCCCGACGGGCTGCCCGCACCGCGTTGCGGCGCGGGGGCCCGCGCGGCGGCTCCCGCGCCCGTGGCGCGGGGGTCGTCCACACCGGGCCGGCCATCCGGCGCCGGTCCGCTCCGCGGCGTCCGGCAGACACTGACCGGACGTCGCGGCACCGTGTCGTACGGGCAGGTGACCGGAGCCCCAGGACGTGACGCGAACCCCGTGACAGGCTCCGCTCGGGCAGGAGGCGCAGGTCACCGCCGGGACGCGTGGCCGCTCGGCGTCGTACCGGTCCGCGGCCGGACGGCGCACCGCCGCCCGGCCCGTGCTCCCGCCTCCCGCCCCACCCGGCCCAGACATCCAGGGAAGGACTCCCTCCGTGGCAACCACAACCCCTGCACGGGGTGCCCACACCCCGCCGACCGGCGGTTCCGGCGTCGCGCCGAACGGACCCAGCGCGTGGCGCACGCGGCTGTGGCGGTTCGACGACAAGGCGTCGCCCTACGCGTACATCGCCCCCTTCTTCCTCATCTTCGGAGCCTTCGGGCTCTACCCGCTCCTGTACACGGGCTGGATAGCCCTGCACCGGGTGGAGATGACGGGCCTCGACCAGTCCGAGTGGGTCGGCTTCGACAACTTCGCCAAGATCCTCCAGGACTCCGAGTTCTGGACCGCCGTCACGAACACCTTCGTGATCGGCGTCATCTCGACCGTCCCGCAGCTCCTCGTGGCGCTGGGCCTCGCCCATCTGCTCAACTACAAGCTGCGTGCCAGCACCTTCTGGCGGACGGTGATCCTCACCCCGTACGCCACCTCGGTGGCCACCGCGGCCCTGGTCTTCGCCCTGGTGTTCCGGGCCGACGGCGGCCTGCTCAACTGGGTGCTCCACTTCGTCGGCATCGGCAACACCGACTGGGGCGACGGCGAGTGGACGTCCAAGATCGCCATCTCCGTCATCGTGATCTGGCGCTGGACCGGCTACAACGCCCTGATCTACCTCGCGGCCATGCAGGCCGTGCCCACCGACCTCTACGAAGCGGCGTCGATCGACGGCGCGACGCGCTGGCAGCAGTTCCGCAAGGTGACCATTCCCTCGCTGCGACCGACGATCCTGTTCACCATCGTCATCTCGACGATCGGTTCCATGCAGCTGTTCGGTGAGCCGCTGCTGCTCCAGGGCGGCACGATCGGCGCCGTCGGAGGCAGCGAGCACCAGTACGAGACCCTCAGCATCTACCTCTTCAACTACGGCTGGAAGCTGGGACATCTGGGCCCGGCGGCGGCCGTGGCCTGGGCCATGCTCGTCCTGCTGCTGCTCATCGCCCTGATCAACTGGATCGTCGGCCGGTTCGTGCGCAAGAGCGCGGCCTGACGGGAGCGATATCGATGACCACGACCAGTCCCACCAAGACCGTGCCGGTCCTCGACCCGGCACCGCTTCCCGCCCCCGCGGACAAGAAGGGCAGCCGTTTCAAACTCGGCGCCGGCCAGCAGCTCAAGGGCGGCCCGTTCACCTACCTGACGCTGATCGTCATCGGCCTGGGTTCGGTCTTCCCGCTGTACTGGACGCTGGTGGCGGCCTCCCACGACCAGCAGCGGGTCCTCGACACCCCGCCGCCGTTCCTGCCCGGTGGCCGGCTGTGGAGCAACATCCAGGCGGCCTGGGACCAGGCCCACCTGGGCAAGGCCATCGTCAACAGCTTCATCGTGGCCGGCTGCATCACCGCGGCCACGCTGTTCTTCTGCACCCTGGCCGGCTACGCCTTCGCCAAGATGCGCTTCCGCGGCCGCGGCGCCCTGATGACCGCCGTCATCGCCACCCTGACGATTCCGCCACAGCTCAGCGTCGTCCCGCTGTTCATGATGATGTCGGACATCGGGTGGGGCGGAAAGCTGGAGTCGGTGATCTTCCCGACCCTGGTCGGCGCCTTCGGCGTCTTCTTCATGCGCCAGTACCTGCTGGAGGCCCTGCCCTACGAGCTGATCGAGGCGGCCAAGGTGGACGGGGCGACCAACATCCGCATCGTCTGGAACGTGGTCCTGCCCGCGGCCCGGCCCGCGATGATGGTCCTGGGCATGCTCACCTTCGTGCAGGCGTGGAACGACTTCTTCTGGCCCTTCCTCGCCCTGAACCAGGAGAACCCCACCCTCCAGGTGGCCCTCGGCCAGCTCAGCGCCTCCTACACCCCCGACCAGAGCATCGTCATGGCCGGAGCGCTGATCAGCACCCTGCCGCTGCTGCTGGTCTTCGTCGTCTTCGGCAAGCAGATCGTCGGCGGCATCATGGCGGGCGCCGTCAAGGGCTAGGCCAGATCCGCGAAAGTCCGCCGGACGCCGTCCCGTACGGCCCGCCCCGCACGCGGGCCGTGCCCGGCCGGGCGCCCAGAGCCGTGCCCCCGTCCGCTTCCCCCCATCGCCGGATCACCCTCCGGTCCTTTCTCACGCCACTTGGGAGCGTTCTCTCCATGACTGCCGTACGAACCGAGACCAAGGCCGAGCCGGCCGCAGCCACCTCCTTCCCGCCGGGCTTCGTCTGGGGCGCCGCCACCGCCGCGTACCAGGTGGAGGGCGCCGCCGCGGAGGACGGCCGGACACCCTCCATCTGGGACACCTTCAGCCACACCCCGGGCAAGGTGCGCAACGGCGACACCGGTGACATCGCCGCCGACCACTACCACCGCTACCGCGACGACGTGGCGCTCATGAAGGACCTCGGTCTCGGCGCGTACCGCTTCTCGATCTCCTGGTCGCGGGTCCAGCCCACCGGCCGCGGCCCCGCCGTCGAGCGCGGGCTCGACTTCTACCGCCGGCTCACCGACGAGCTCCTGGAGGCGGGCATCACGCCCGTCGCCACCCTCTACCACTGGGACCTCCCCCAGGAGCTGGAGGACGCGGGAGGCTGGCCGCAGCGCGACACCGCGCACCGGTTCGCCGACTACGCGGAGATCATGGGCCGCGCCCTCGGGGACCGCGTCGGACTGTGGACGACCCTCAACGAGCCCTGGTGCTCGGCGTTCCTGGGCTACGGCTCGGGTGTGCACGCCCCGGGCCGCACCGACCCGGCCGCCACCCTGCGCGCCGCCCACCACCTCAACCTGGGCCACGGCCTCGCGGTGGGGGCGCTGCGCGCCAACCTCCCGGCGTCGGCCCAGACCTCGATCACCCTCAACCTGCACCAGGTGCGCCCGCTCACCGACAGCCCCGAGGACGCCGAGGCCGCCCGCCGGATCGACGCGGTCGGCAACCGCGTCTTCACCGGCCCTGTCCTGGACGGCGTCTACCCCGACGACCTGATGGCCGACACCGCCCACCTCGTCGACTGGGCGGAGCTGGTGCACGACGGCGACCTGGCGGAGATCTCCCGCCCGATCGACGTGCTGGGCGTCAACTACTACGCCCCGACGGTGGTGTCGGCCGGCGACGGCACCGGCACCAAGAACGACGGCCACGGCGCGAGCGACCACTCGCCGTGGACCGGCTCCGACCACGTCGACTTCCATCTCGCCAACGACCAGCTCACCGCGATGAACTGGGCCATCGACCCCGACGGCCTGTACACGCTGCTGACCGACCTGGCCGCGTCGCACCCGCAGTTGCCGCTGATGGTCACCGAGAACGGCGCCGCCTTCGACGACTACGTCTCTCCCGAGGGCCTGGTCAACGACCCGCAGCGGATCGCCTACCTGCACGCGCACCTGGAGGCCGTCCGCCGGGCCGTGGCCGACGGCGCCGACGTGCGCGGCTACTTCCTGTGGTCCCTGCTGGACAACTTCGAGTGGTCCTACGGTTATTCGAAGCGCTTCGGCGCCGTCTACGTCGACTACTCCACCCAGCGCCGCATCCCGAAGGAGAGCGCCCACTGGTACGCCGGGGTGATCCGGCGCAACGCGCTGCCGGCCGCCGGGCAGGAGTGAGCCCCGACCGCCCCGACGCCCCCGTCCGCGACCCGGCCGGCCCTCGTACGCCGTCCCGCGAAACACCTGTGTGAACGGGCCGCGGGGCGGCTGGGGCGTGTTCCGGAAGGGGCGCCGTCTGCCCGCAGGGCAGGCCGGGCGCCGGGCGTGGCCGGGGCCGGGCACGCGCAGGGGCGGACGCTGCCCGGCCGCGGCCGTCCCTCCCGGGCCGACCGGTGCGAAAAGCCGCCGGTCGGCGAGGGAGAATGGGCCGGGGAGGGCCGGGGCCACGTTTGTTACATTCCTGGCCCTGAGTGCTGCGAACGGAAGGCGGCGACCATGGCGGTCAGCAGTGGGCGGAGCCGGGGCGGCCGTCGGCCGACGCTGGAGGAGGTCGCCGCTCGGGCCGGAGTCGGTCGTGGCACGGTCTCCCGGGTCATCAACGGCTCGCCCCGGGTCAGCGACGCGACCCGCGCGGCCGTCGAGGCGGCGGTCGCCGAACTCGGGTACGTCCCCAACACGGCCGCCCGTGCCCTGGCCGCCAACCGCACGGACGCCATCGCGCTGGTCGTCCCCGAGTCGGAGACCCGCTTCTTCGCGGAGCCCTATTTCTCGGACATGCTGAAGGGCGTCGGCGCCGAGCTGTCGGACACGGAGATGCAGCTCCTGCTGATCTTCGCGGGCAGCGACAAGGAGCGCCGCCGGCTCGCCGAGTACCTGGCGGCGCACCGCGTGGACGGCGTTCTGCTGGTGTCCGTGCACGCCGACGACCCGCTGCCCGACCTGCTCGCCCAGCTGGAGATTCCCGCCGTGATCAGCGGCCCGAGGTCGGCGCGTGAGGCGCTGGCGTCGGTGGACTCCGACAACTACGGCGGCGGCCGCTCAGCCGTCGAGCACCTGCTGGCCCGCGGCCGCCGCGAGATCGCCCACATCACCGGGCGCCTCGACGTGTACGGCGCGCAGCGCCGCGTCGACGGCTACCGCGAGGCGCTGCGCGACGCCGGGCACGGGGCCGACGAACAGCTCATCGAGCCGGGGGACTTCACCGAGGAGGGCGGGCGCCGTGCGATGGCCGCGCTGCTCGGCCGGCGCCCCGGCCTGGACGCGGTGTTCGCGGGTTCGGACGTGATGGCGGCCGGCGCCCGGCAGGTCCTGCGCGAGCAGGGCCGCCGTATCCCGGACGACGTGGCGCTGGTGGGGTACGACGACTCGGCCATAGCGCGTCACATGGATCCGCCGCTCACCAGCGTCCGCCAGCCCATCGAGGACATGGGCCGCAGGATGATCGGCCTGCTGCTGTCGGAGATCGCGGGCAGCGGCCCGACGGTGCCCGGGGGGCCGCAGCGGCGCCAGGTGGTGCTCCCGACGAAGCTGGTGGAGCGCGCTTCGTCGTGACGGCGGAACCGGCGACGGCGTGAAGGGCGCCTCCCGTCGGGGGCCGCCCGTACGACGCGACCGGCCCGCCCCCACAACGCCGTCAGCCGGTGACCTCCCTCGCGGGAAGTCACCGGCTGATGACTCAGGGTGAGTGACGGGACTCGAACCCGCGGCATCCTGGACCACAACCAGGTGCTCTACCAGCTGAGCTACACCCACCACGCCCGGCAGTTGGACTTTGCGGTCTCCCTACCGGCCGAGAAAAAGTGTACAGGGTCCGAAGGGGTGCTCGCGCACGGCTTTTCCCGGGGCCGCCGGAGCGTCGTCGTGAGGGCTCAGTTCGCGGGCAGGACGTGCTTGGCCGCGATCGACTTCGCGGTCTCGGAGTCGGGGCCGGGCTGCGGCACGAAGACGGCCTCGCGGTAGTAGCGCAGTTCCGCGATGGACTCGCGGATGTCGGCGAGGGCGCGGTGGTTGCCGTTCTTCTCGGGGCTGTTGAAGTAGGCGCGCGGGTACCAGCGCCGGGCCAGCTCCTTGATCGAGGAGACGTCGACGATCCGGTAGTGGAGGTAGACCTCCAAGGCCGCCATGTCCCGGGCCAGAAAACCGCGGTCGGTGCCGACGGAGTTCCCGCACAGGGGCGCCTTGCCCGGCTCCTTCACGTGTTCCCGCACATAGGCGAGGACCTGTGCCTCGGCCTCGGCGAGCGTCGTGCCGCCCGCCAGTTCGTCGAGCAGTCCGGACGCGGTGTGCATCTGACGCACCACCTCCGGCATCGTCTCCAGCGCCCGGTCCGGCGGGCGGATGACGATGTCCACACCGTCGCCGAGGATGTTCAGCTCGGAGTCGGTGACGAGGGCGGCTACCTCGATGAGAGCGTCGTCGGACAGCGAGAGGCCGGTCATCTCGCAGTCGATCCACACCATGCGATCGTTCATGCGACCACCCTAAAGCTGACGTCGCCTTTTGAGGCGTCCTGGTGTCCACCGCCCTCGGCGGACGCGCCGGGGCGCGCCCGGACGCCGGACGGGCCGCGTCATGGGCCCGTCCGGCGTCACAGGGTCGTTCACATGCCGCTGCGCTGCCCCGGCACACTCGCCCGCGAGGCCGCGTACGCCTCACGCGCGTGCTCGGACGGCAGGGACGCCGACGAGCCCATCGCCCCGGCCGTGGCCGAGGCCGTGCGCCGGATCTGCGGAGGCACCGGTCCGGGCGACTCCGGGTGCAGCGACGGCGGCGGTGGCGGCGGGGCCGGCGGCTCGCTGTCCGTCGGCCGTTCGCCCTGCGGCCTGCGCGCCCGGTAGGCCGCCCGGTACGCCGCCGGCGACGAGCCGAGCTGGCGGCGGAAGTGGCCGCGCAGGGCCACCGGCGAGCGGAAGCCGCAGCGGCCCGCGACCTCGTCCACCGAGTAGTCCGACGTCTCCAGCAGCCGCTGCGCCTGGAGCACCCGCTGGGTGATCAGCCACTGAAGCGGCGCGCTGCCGGTCAGCGACCGGAAGCGGCGGTCGAAGGTGCGCCGGCTCATGTAGGCGCGCGCGGCGAGCGTCTCCACGTCGAACTGCTCGTGGAGGTGCTCCAGCGCCCAGGCGACGACCTCGGCCAGCGGGTCGGCGCCGATCTCCTCGGGTAAAGACCGGTCGAGGTAGCGCTCCTGCCCGCCCGACCGGCGCGGTGGCACCACGAGACGCCGGGCCAGCGCGCCCGCCGCCTCGTTACCGTGATCCGTCCGCACGATGTGCAGACACAGATCGATTCCGGCCGCGGTGCCGGCCGACGTCAGCACGTCGCCGTCGTCGACGAACAGCTCCCGTGGATCCACGTGGACCGACGGATAGCGCTTGGCCAGCGTCGGCGCGTACATCCAGTGGGTGGTGGCCGGACGGCCGTCCAGCAGGCCCGCGGCGGCCAGCACGAACGCGCCGGTGCACAGGCCCACTATGCGGGCGCCCTCCTCGTGCGCCCGGCGCAGTGCGTCGAGCGCTTCCTCCGGCGGTGGCGACGTGATCGAACGCCAGGCGGGCACGACGACCGTGCCCGCCCGCGAGATCGCCTCCAGGCCGTGTGGTGCGGTGAGTTCCAGGCCCCCTGTGGTCCGCAGCGGGCCTTCCTCGCCGCCGCACACCAACAAGCGGTAGCGCGGCACGCCGGCGTCCTGGCGGTCAATCCCGAACACCGACAGCGGAATGGAACTCTCGAATATGGGGCCGCCGCTGAACAGCAGCACCGCGACGATCTCCTTGCGTCGTCGCCCGGACAGTTTCCGGGCCACGGCTTCCGGTGCGGCAGTGGAGTCGTGGCTCATCCTGCTAAGCCCCCCTCGGTGGTCGCGGCTCCTCGGTTGTGTCGCTCCTGCACGTTTCCCCTTGGTCCTGCACGAGTCCCCCGCCGTAGACAGTCAAGATCGAATCTACTGTGTCGCCTGATGCCGGCGTGGCCAGTTCACCATCCGGCGGATTGTCGACATGGCAACTTGGCGTGAAGCATTCGATCACGAAGCGTTGCACTCACGGGCCGTGCAGGGAAGTGCGCCTCGGTGCGGTGGCCAATCCCCATAGGGTGCACGGGTGCCCCGGCCCCCTTTCCGTGCAGGTGGAACGGGGGGTGGGGGGTGGTTACGGCAAGAGAGGCACACTTACCGGAAGTTGGCTGAAAACAAGCGGTTCCGTGCGTGAAAACCGGTCAACCGACCGGTGAGTTTCCCCCGGAGTGACGACCGCCGCGGCGCGGCCCCGTTCCGGCGCGCTGGTGGCGCCCCCGGTGGTGCGCCCCGGGTGCGGGCTCGTCGGCGAGCAGTCGGGCCGCGCACCGCTCGGACCGGCGCAGCAGCACCCGGCAGACGGCCGTGACGGCGGCGAGGCCCAGGGCGGTCCCGGCGGCCCCGGCGAGGGAGGCGCCGTAGCCGAGCAGGACCACCGGGACCAGGACGCAGCTGAAGGCCGCCCAGCGGATCAGGTCGGTCGTCCGGTCCTCGCCGGGGCGGGGCCGGGGGGCGGGGGGGAGCGGGCGCATCGGGCGGACTCCTTCCTGGGCGGCGGGTTCGGTCCGCGCCGCGGTGCGGCGGGGCCCGGCCGGGGGCGGCGGTTCACGGGGTTCAACGCCCCTTCGCGCGGTCGGTCACTGCCGGAGGGGGCCCGGTCTCGGCGGGCGTCCGTGCAAACCGCCTGTACGGGGCAGCAACCATTGCGTTACGGGCGTCCGCTCGTGCATGCTCCCTGGAACCCCCACCGGGGGCGTGCGGGCTCTGGGCCCTGGAGGCGTGCCGCCGTACCCTTGGGGGTACGGGGTTGGGAAGAGGATTCCCGGACAGCTCCGCCGCTCACCGCCGTCCCACCCGTACAAGGATCGATACGCCGAGACAGCCATGGCCGGTCACGAATTCTTCGAACCCGCGGACCGCAAGCGGCCCGTCGCCGACCCGACGGCGGCCGAGCCCCTGGCGGCCGAAGAGGCACGCCATTCCTGCGATCCCGCTTTCAAGCACGGCGTGGTCGTCGGTTTCGACGGCTCCACGTCGAGCGAGCGGGCCCTCGCGTACGCGATCGGCATGGCCCATCGCTCCGGATCGGGCCTGATCATCGTCCATGTCGCCAACCGGCTGCCCACCACGGTGTGGGCGGGCTGCGAGCCGCCCGTCTTCGTCGACGTGCCCGACCACCGCACCGAGGTGCTCGGTCTGGAGCTGGCTTGCGCGGACTACCTCGCCGAGGTCCCCTGGATCCTCGTCGAGCGCGGCGGCGACATCTGTCACGAGCTCGAAGAGGTCGGGCGGGAGTACGAGGCCGACGCGATCGTCGTCGGCTCCACGCACGGTCTCGTCGGCCGGATCTTCGGCTCCGTCGCGGGGCGGCTCGCCAAGCGCGCCAAACGCCCCGTGATCGTCATCCCGTAATTCCCGCAACTCCCGTCACTCCCCGGCGGGATGAGGCCGGGGAGCCCCCGGATCCCCCGTGTGTGCAGCGCGAAACTACTGGCGCGTAGGGGTGTTTGTGCCTTTGTGAAGGGCATATATCGCTCACACAACTGCACAGGCATGAAGGGAGCTTGCCGTGGACAACGACGTCTCTGCGGGAAGCAGCACCACCACGATCGCCGGCCGACTCGCCCTCGGCGTCACCCTGCTGGCCTTCGGGCTGGGGTACACCGACCTCATCGACGGCGTGACGGCCGCGGACGCCGTGGCCGTCGCCCACTACGTCGGCGGCGTCGCGCTCTTCCTCGCCGGCCTGCTCGCCCTGCGCCAGGGGGACGCGGCCGCCGGCACCGCCCACACCGTCCTCGGCGCCTTCTGGTTCACCTGGGCGGTCTCCGCCGGCGCCCAGGTCTCCGACAACGCGGCAGGGCTCTTCCTGCTCCTGTTCGCCCTCGTGGCCCTCTCCCTGACCCTCGCCGGGGGCGACCAACTCGGCCAGGCGGCCCACGGGTTGTTCTGCGTCGGCCTGGTCCTGGCGGCCGTCGCCCGGTTCGCCGACAGCGGCGGACTCGCCAAGGCGGGCGGCTGGTTCGCCGTCGCGGCGGGCGCGGTCGCCTGGTACACGGCGACGGCGGCCCTGGCGCACTGGCCCACGACGGTCTCCCGGCGTGCTGCCCGTCCCGGTGTGACGGCCGCGGGCTGAACCGGCAGCCGGCGCCGGGGGGACGGGCCGCCCCGGCGGATGGAGCGGGCCCCCTGTGCGCGGTGGCGGCACAGGGGGCCCGTTCGTGTCCGCCGGTCCGCGCGGTCCGAGCGGGCCCCCTGTGCGCGGTGGCGGCACAGGGGGCCCGTTCGTGTCCGCCGGTCCGCGCGGTCGTCCCGCGCCCCGGCGGGCGACTACTCGACGGTGACGGACTTCGCCAGGTTGCGCGGCTTGTCGATGTCACGGCCCAGCGCCTTCGCCGTGTAGTAGGCGAGGAGCTGGAGCGGGATGCCCATGAGGATCGGGTCGAGCTCGTCCTCGTTCTTGGGGACGACGATCGTCCGGTCCGCCTTCTCCTGCTCGCGGTGGGCGACCGCGACGATCCGCCCGCTGCGGGCCTTGATCTCCTCCAGGGCCGCGCGGTTCTTCTCCAGCAGGTCGTCGTCGGGGACGATTGCGACCGTCGGGAGCGCGGGCTCGATGAGGGCCAGCGGACCGTGCTTCAGCTCGGAGGCCGGGTAGGCCTCGGCGTGGATGTACGAGACCTCCTTGAGCTTCAGCGAGGCCTCGCGGGCGACCGGGTAGCCCCGGACGCGGCCGATGAAGAGCATCGAGCGGGCCTCGGCCAGCTCCTCGGCCAGCTTCTCGATCTCCGCCTCCTGCTCCATGATCTCGGCGATCTGGGCGGGCAGCTTGCGCAGGCCCTCGATGATCCGCTTGCCGTCGCGCACCGAGAGGTCGCGGGTGCGGCCCAGGTGCAGCGCGAGCAGCGCGAAGGCCACCGTCGTGTTGGTGAAGCACTTGGTGGACACGACGCAGACCTCGGGGCCGGCGTGCACGTAGACGCCGCCGTCCGCCTCGCGGGCGATCGCCGAGCCGACCACGTTGACCACGCCCAGCACCCGCGCGCCCTTGCGCTTCAGCTCCTGGACGGCCGCCAGCACGTCGTACGTCTCACCGGACTGCGAGACGGCGATGTACAGCGTGTCGGGGTCCACGACCGCGTTGCGGTAGCGGAACTCGGACGCGGGCTCGGCGTCCGCAGGGATGCGGGCCAGCTCCTCGATCATCTGGGCGCCGATCATGCCCGCGTGGTACGACGTGCCGCAGCCGAGGATCTTGACGCGGCGGATCTGGCGCGCCTCGCGGGCGTCCAGGTTGAGGCCGCCGAGGTGCACGGTGGAGAAGCGGTCGTCGATGCGGCCGCGCAGCACGCGGTCCACGGCGTCGGCCTGCTCGTGGATCTCCTTGTGCATGTAGGTGTCGTGGCCGCCCATGTCGTAGGAGGCGGCCTCCCACTCCACGGTCGTCGGCTCGGCGGTGGTGCGGGTGCCCTCGGTGGTGTACGTGCGGAAGTCGTCCGCCTTGAGGGTGGCCATCTCGCCGTCGTCGAGGGTGACTATCTGGCGGGTGTGGGCGACGAGCGCGGCGATGTCCGAGGCGACGAACATCTCCTTCTCGCCGATGCCGAGGACGACCGGGGAGCCGTTGCGGGCGACGACGATGCGGTCGGAGAAGTCGGCGTGCATCACGGCGATGCCGTAGGTGCCCTCGACGACGCGCAGCGCCTCGCGCACCTTGTCCTCGAGCTTGTCGGCCTGGGCGCGGGCGACGAGGTGGACGAGGACCTCGGTGTCCGTCTCGGAGAGGAACTCGACGCCGTCCGCTTCGAGCTTCTTGCGCAGGTCGGAGGCGTTGTCGATGATGCCGTTGTGGACGACGGCGACCTTGAGGTCGGCCGACATGTGCGGGTGGGCGTTCACGTCGGAGGGGGCGCCGTGGGTGGCCCAGCGGGTGTGGGCGATGCCGGTCGTGCCCTTGAAGCGGGCCGGGACCTTGGCCTCCAGGTCGCGCACCCGGCCCTTGGCCTTGACCATCTTCAGGCCGGCCGTCTTGGGCGAGGTGACGACTATGCCGGCCGAGTCGTAGCCGCGGTACTCCAGGCGCTGAAGGCCCTCCAGGAGCAGGGGAGCGACGTCACGCTTCCCGATGTATCCGACGATTCCGCACATGTATACGTATCCCCAAGCTTCGGTTCAGCCGTAGACGATGCGCCGCAGTTGCCTGAGCGTCAGCTCGGGCGGCGCCACCGCACGGTATTTCAGGTCCGCCTCGATCCGTTCGAAGATCTCCGCGTTCACCAGGCCCTGGGCCTGGAGCTCGCGGTGGCGGCGACGGACGTAGTCCTCGGTCGTCTCGTCGAAGTAGGCGAGCACGTCCTGGATCACCCGCAGCGCCTCGCCCCGCTGGAGGGGGGTGGAGCGCGTCAGGTGATCGACAAGTTCCTCGTGCACCCGGTAGATCCTGGGGTACGCGAGCCGGTTTCGCAAGAAACGTGCCCGATTTCGGGCAGGCGGCTGTTAAGCGGCCTTGGCGGAACATTGAATGTGTTATGGGCCGCTGTTCGTGAACCGTCCATCCGGCGTCTTGCGGGCCGTCGCCGGAGACGACGAGTTTCAGACGCCATGGACACTCCTCGCATGGGCGTACCCGAGCGGCTCGCCGACCGCATGAGCATGGCCGAGCAGCACGAGTACCTGCGCACCAGGTTCTCCCGGCGCACGATGATCAGAGGCGGCGCGGTCACGCTGGGCGCCGTCACCGGTGGCGCGTTCGTGACGGGCGCCACGGCACAGACCGCCGCCCGCACCCAGCCGCTCTCGCACACCGAGCCCGTCGACGGCGCCCTCGTCGCCCCCTTCGGCCGCCACCTCGCCTACGGCGACGACCCGCGCACCGAGATGACCGTCTCCTGGCAGGTGCCCGTCGCGGTGAAGAAGCCGTTCATCCGCATCGGCGCCCACCCCTGGGACCTCTCCCGCAAGATCGAGGCGGAGGTGCGCACCCTCCACACCCCGGCCGGCGTCGGCGCGAGCGGCGACCACACCCAGTACTACGTGCACGCCGAGCTGACCCGCCTCAAGCCGGGCAGGACGTACTACTACGGCGTCGGGCACACGGGCTTCGACCCGGCCGCCCCGCACCTGCTGGGCACCCTCGGCACCTTCACCACGGCGCCCGCCCACAAGGCCCCCTTCACCTTCACGGCCTTCGGCGACCAGGGCGTCAGCTACCACGCGCTGGCCAACGACAGCCTGATCCTCGGCCAGAACCCGGCCTTCCACCTGCACGCCGGTGACATCGCCTACGGCGACCCGGCCGGGCAGGGCAAGACCTCCGACACCGTCTTCGACGCGCGCACCTGGGACCAGTTCCTCGCCCAGACCGAGTCCGTCTCCAAGTCGGTGCCGTGGATGGTGTCGTACGGCAACCACGACATGGAGGCCTGGTACTCGCCCAACGGCTACGGCGGCGAGGAGGCCCGCTGGAACCTCCCCGGCAACGGCCCCGACAAGAAGAACCTGCCGGGCGTCTACTCCTTCGTCCACGGCAACACGGCGGTCATCTCGCTGGACCCCAACGACGTCTCCTTCGAGATCCCCGCGAACCTCGGCATCTCCGGCGGAACCCAGACCAGGTGGCTGGAGGCGCGGCTGAGGGCGTTCCGCGCCTCGAAGGACATCGACTTCGTCGTGGTGTTCTTCCACCACTGCGCCTACTGCACCTCCACCGCGCACGCCTCGGAGGGCGGCGTGCGTCAGGAGTGGGTGCCGCTGTTCGACGAGTACCGGGTGGACCTCGTCATCAACGGGCACAACCACCAGTACGAGCGCACCGACGTCATCAGGGGAGGCGCGGTCGCCAAGAAGCTCCCGATCGGCGGCACGGCCTACCCCGAGACCGAGGGCGTCGTCTACGTGACGGCGGGCGCGGCCGGCCGCAGCCTGTACGCGTTCTCCGCCCCGGACTCCTACGAGGGCCACGAGAACGAGGCCGAGTCGGTGGCCTCGTTCGTCAACCTGAAGGACGGCAGGAAGGACGAGACCGTCACCTGGTCGCGCGTGCGCTACCTGAACTACTCGTTCCTGCGCGTGGACGTCGCTCCCGCGCCCAGGGGCCACTACACGACCCTGAAGGTCCAGGGCATCGCGGAGACCGGCGACCGCATCGACCACTTCACGGTGGCCCGCAGGGCGAAGTAGCCCGCACCGGGCCGACTCCGGCGGCAGGCGGTCCTCGCCCGCTCTACAGGCGCTTGAGGACCGCCTGCTTGGCCAGGGCGAACTCGTCGTCCGTCAGCACGCCGTCACGGTGCAGGTCGCCCAGCTGGCGCAGCCGGCGCAGCAGCGCGTCGTGGTCGCCCTCGGCCGCGGGAGCCGGCAGCAGCGGACGTACGGCGTCCGCCGCCGAGATCGCCGTGCTCGCGCCCGGATGCGGGAGCCGTGCCTGCACGGCCGCCGCGACCAGGGCCATCAGCGGATCCCTGCGAAAGCCCCACAGTTCCACCGCGTTCGGGTCGTACTTCGGCGGGGCCGTGGCGGACGTGTGCCGCGACCGGAACCGCAGGGCGCCGTTCTCCAGCCCCACCGCGGGCTGCCACTCCACGCCCTCGATGTCCGCGAGCGGCAGCGCGCGCGGCCCGGCGGACGACTTGGCCTCCTCCGTCTTCCAGTTCCACTCCAGCCGTACGGTCTCGCCGTCGAAGCTCGCGGTGCCGTCCCCGGCGGACACGGACAGGGGCACCGGCGGGCCCGGCAGCAGATAGGCGTCCACCGGGTCGGACGGGACCCCGTCCAGCAGCAGCGCGCGGCGCACCTCGTCCACGAGGTACTCGGCGACGCCGTACCGGTCGGACTCGACGAGCAGCTGGTACGGGTCGTGCGGCTCGGCCAGCCTGCCGCCGGTCGCCTGGAGCAGCGGATCCGCGCCGTCGCGCAGCCGCAGCCTGAGCCGCCCGGCCCGCTTGCCCTGCTCGAACGACACGCCCGCCAACGCCCGCAGCGGAACGACGAGTTCACCCAGCTCCCGGCGGAGCAGGCCGACGTTCCTGTCCCGTCCCGGCGTCAGCCGCAGGGCGTCGCCGTCGAAGATCCACGTGCCGTCCTTCTGCAGGATTTCCGCCATGCGGGGATTGTTCCACCGCCCCGGTGCGGACACACGGCGGCCGGCCGGCACGGCGGCGGGCTCCGGCGGGGACCGTCCCGCGGAGCCCGCCGGGCCGGTCAGAACGCCGCGACGGGGTTGCGCAGGGCGCCGACCAGCTGGAGGGCGCCCGAGGGGTCGGCCAGGTCCACCATCTGCCGGTTGTCGCGCAGCTGGAGGCGGTTGAGGCAGGACAGGGCGAACTCGGGGGCGAACAGGTCGTACCGGCTGAACCGGTCGGCCAGTTCGGGGTTGGCCTCCTGGTAGGCGCGGGTGACCTCGGCGACCGTGCGCCAGAAGCCGTCCTCCGCCAGGATCCCCTCGGCGGCGAGAGCGGCGGCGAGGAAGCGGAAGAAGCAGTCGAAGACGTCCGTGAAGATCGACAGGAGCTTCGTGTCCTCGGGCACGTCGACGCGGATGCGCCGGACCTCGGGCGGCAGCACCGCGTCCGGGTCCATGACGGCGATCTCCTCGGCGATGTCCTTGTAGACGGCCCGCCGCACGACGCCGTCCTTCAGGACCAGGATCGTGTTCTCGCCGTGCGGCATGAACACCAGGTCGTAGGCGTAGAAGCTGTGCAGCAGGGGCGTGTAGTACGCCTGGAGGTAGGCGCGCAGCCAGTCGGCCGGGGCCAGGCCGGAGCGCTCGATCAGGGCGCCGGCCACCGACCGGCCCTCGTGGTCCACATGGATCAGGGAGGCCATCGTCGCGAGCGACTCGCCCTCCCGCAGCGACGGCACCGGGCTCTCCCGCCACAGCGCCGCGAGCATCTTGCGGTACGGCGAGTGGCGGTCCGTCGCGGCCTCGTACTCCAGGTGCCGGTAGCCGACGGCGGCCCGCTCGCGGATGATCGACAGCCCGGTCGACTTCAGCACCGGGTCGTTGTCGATGAGCCGGGCCAGCCAGTCGTTGATGGCCGGGGTGGCCTCCATGTAGGCGGCCGACAGACCGCGCATGAACCCCATGTTGAGCACGGACAGGGCCGTCTTGACGTAGTGCTTCTCGGGGTGGGTGCGGTTGAAGAAGGTGCGGATGCTTTGCTGCGCCAGGTACTCGTCGTCGCCCTCGCCCAGGCACACCAGGTTCTGACGGGCGATCTCGGCCGCGAAGGTGACGGCGAGCTTGTTCCACCACTGCCAGGGGTGGACGGGGACGAGGAGGTAGTCGGCCGGGTCCAGGCCGCGCCCGCGCAGGACCGCGTCGAACCGGTCGACGGTCGCGTCGCCCAGCTCCTCGCGCACGAAGGACTCGTAGGCGATGCCCGCCCCGGCCGTGAACGCGGCCCGCGAACGGTGCGCGGCCAGCCACACCAGCCGCACCGGGCTCGCCGTCTCCGGCGCGTACGACAGGTACTCGTGGACGCCGAAGCCGAGCCGCCCGTTGTTGGCGACGAAGCAGGGGTGGCCCTCGGTCATGCCGGTCTCGATGGCCTGGAAGCCGCCGCGGACCAGTTCCGCCGAGGTGACCTCGGGCTTGGTGAGCTTGTAGCAGGTGCTGGAGAGGGTGGAGGAGATCTCCTCCAGGTAGACCGGCAGGATCTCGTCGCTCAGCCCCAGGGTCTTCCTCAGCTCGACGAAGAAGTCCAGCGCCTCGAGGGGCAGTTCGGCCCCGTCGCGGGTGCGGGTGATCGAGCCGGCGTCGATCTGCCAGTGGTCGAGGGCGCGGCGGACGGCGGTGAAGCGGTAGGACGTCAGCGCGTCGTCGCTGCGGACGACGTACCGGCCCTCGCTCCCGTCCGGCGTGCCGTGCCCCGCGTGCGTGTCGAGCGCCTCGGGCGTGACGAGCCGCTCGTGGGCGAACTCGGCGAGGGCCTTGCGCACCAGCAGGCGGTTGGCCTTCGCCCAGTGCTCGGGGGAGAGGTGGGCCACGGCGTCGGCGGGGGTCATGCCGTCACCCCCGTGGCCGCGGTGAACCGCTCGCGGGTGCAGAAGCTCAGCAGCGCCGTCTTCTCCGGCTTGCGGATCTCCCGCTCGGGCACGAAGCCGACGGCCTCGTTGAGCGCGTGCACGGCCTTGTTGCCGACGTCCGGCTCGACGACCACGCGCCGCACCGCCGGGTCGGCGAAGAGGTGCGCCATGACGGCGGTGATCACCGCGCGGGTGAAGCCGTGCACCGGCCGGTCGGTCGGGGCGACCAGGAAGTGCATGCCGACGTCGCCCGGGAGCGGCTCGTACAGGCCCGCCAGCTCGCGGTGGACGGGGTCGTAGTGCTCCATGAGGAAGGCCGGTTCGCCGTCGTGCAGCCCGAGGAGGGCGTGGTGGTGCTCGTCGGCGGCGATGCCCATGTAGGCCCGCTCGACGTCCACGAGCGTCGCGTTCTGCATCATCCAGTAGGCGGCCTTGGGGTGCGTCACCCAGCGGTGCAGCAGCCCGGCGTCGCGGAGCGGGTCGAGGGGACGGAGGGAGAGGCGGCCGACGGCCGCGGGGCTGGTCATACGCCGAACTCCTGGAAGGCGATGGTCTTCTCGACGGGGTAGTACTCGCGGCCGAGCAGCTCGCGGATGATGCAGCTGTTGCGGTAGGCGCCCATGCCGAGGTCGGGCGAGGTGACGCTGTGCGCGTGCACGCCCCCGTTCTGGAGGAACACGCCCCGGCCGGTGGTGTCGACGGCGTAGTTGCGGCCGATGTCGAAGTTGCCGCGGGAGTCGCGGCGCAGCCTGTCCCTGACCGGCGCGAGGAACGCGGGCTCGGCGTAGTGGTAGCCGGTGGCCAGCACCAGCCCCTGGCTGCTCAGCTCGAAGTCCTTGCCCTGCTCCTCCTGGCGGAAGGCGAGGGTGTACGTGCCGTCGGCGTGGCTCGCGCCGGTGAGCGCCGAGTTGGTCAGCAGCCGGGTGGGGACGGGCCCGGCGAGGCTCTTGCGGTAGAGCAGGTCGAAGATCTCGTTCACGAGGTCGCCGTCGATGCCCTTGAACAGGCCCTTCTGGTCGGCGGCGAGGCGGTAGCGGGTCTGCTCCGGCAGCGCCCGGAAGTAGTCGACGTACTCCGGGGAGGTCATCTCCAGGGTGAGCTTGGTGTACTCCAGCGGGAAGAAGCGCGGGGAGCGGGTGACCCAGTTCAGCCGGTAGCCGTGCACGTCGATCTCGGAGAGCAGGTCGAGGTAGATCTCGGCGGCCGACTGCCCGGAGCCGACCAGGGTGATCGACTCCTTCTTCTGGAGTTCCGCCTTGTGCTGCACATAGCGGGAGTTGTGCAGGAAGTCGCCGCCGAGTCCGGCGCAGGCCGGCGGTATGTGGGGGGAGGTGCCGGTGCCCAGGACCAGGCGGCGGGCGCGGTGGACGTCGCCGTCGGTGGTCCGCACGGCGTACACCTCGTCGCTCTCGTCGTAGGTCACCTCGGCGACCGTGGTCGAGAAGCGCACGCTGGTCAGCTGGTGGGCGGCCCAGCGGCAGTAGTCGTCGTACTCGACGCGCAGCGGGTAGAAGTTCTCGCGGATGTAGAACGAGTAGAGCCGGCCTTTCTCCTTCAGGTAGTTGAGGAAGGAGTAGGGCGACGTGGGGTCGGCGAGGGTGACCAGGTCCGACATGAACGGGGTCTGGAGGTGGGCGCCGTCGAGGAACATGCCCGCGTGCCACTCGAAGTCGGGCTTCGACTCCAGGAAGAGGCCGTCGAGTTCGGCGATGGGCTCGGTCAGGCAGGCCAGGCCGAGGTTGAAGGGGCCGAGTCCGATCCCCACGAAGTCGTGGACGGTGTCCGGGGATTCAGCAGGCGCGGTCAAGGGACTCTCCCAGGTACTGCTCGGCGTGGCCGGCGATCAGGTCGAGGACGGCGGCGATGTCGTCGGTGGTGGTCTCGGGGTTGAGCAGGGTGAACTTCAGGTAGTGGCGGGCGCCGACCTTGGTGCCCGCGACCACCGCGTCGCCGGAGGCGAACAGGGCCTTGCGGGCGTACAGGTTGGCGCGGTCGGTCTCGGCCGGGTCGGTGACGCCGGCCGGGACGTAGCGGAAGACGAGGGTGGACAGCGACGGCCGGACGACGACGTCGAAGCGCGGATCGGCGGCCAGCAGGCGCCAGCCATCGGCGGCCAGGTCGCAGACCTCGTCGAAGAGCGCGCCGATGCCGTCGGCGCCCATGGTGCGCAGGGTCATCCACAGCTTGAGGGCGTCGAAGCGGCGGGTGGTCTGGAGGGACTTGTCCACCTGGTTGGGGATGCGCTCGTGCACCATGCGGCGCGGGTTGAGGTACTCGGCATGGTAGGTGGCGTGGCGCAGCGTGGTGGCGTCGCGGACCAGCACGGCGGAGGAACTCACGGGCTGGAAGAAGGACTTGTGGTAGTCGACGGTGACGGAGTCGGCGCGTTCGATGCCGTCGATGCGGTCCCGGTACTTCACGGAGGCGAGGAGCCCGCAGCCGTAGGCGGCGTCGACGTGCATCCAGGCGCCGAACTGGGCGCAGAGTTCGGCGATCTCGGGGAGCGGGTCGACGGAGCCGAAGTCGGTGGTGCCGGCGGTGGCGACGACGGCCATGGGGACGAGGCCGTCCTTCCTGCACCGCTCCAGCTCGTGGGCGAGGGCCACGGTCTGCATGCGCTTGTCGTGGTCGACGGGGACGGCGATCACGGCTTCGGGGCCGAGGCCGAGCAGTTTCGCCGACTTCTGCACGCTGAAGTGGCCGGCCTCGGAGACGAAGACGCGCAGTCGCGCGAGGGAGTCGGACTTCGCCTCCTCGCGGGCCAGCAGCAGGGCCTGGAGGTTGGACTGGCTGCCGCCGGAGGTGAACACGCCGTCGGCGGCGGGGCCGAGGCCGGCGCGGGCGCACGTCCAGTCGATCAGCCTGCGCTCGATGAGGGTGCCGCCGGCCGACTGGTCCCAGGTGTCGAGGGAGGAGTTGACGGCGGACAGGACCGCCTCGCCCAGCACGGCGGGGATGACCACGGGGCAGTTGAGGTGGGCGAGGTAGCGGGGGTGGTGGAAGTAGACCGCGTCGCGGAGGTAGACCTCCTCCAGCTCGTCGAGCACGGCGGTGGTGTCGCCCAGGGGCCGGTCGAGGTCGATGCGGTCGATGCGGGGCGCGAGGGCGTCGACCGTGACCCCGGTGAACGGACGGTCGGTGGCGGCGAGTTTGGCGGCCACCCGCTCTACTCCTTCGGTCACGGAGCGGCGGTAGTGCTCCGCGTTCGTGTCATTGAGCAGGTGCGAGCGCATGGTGGGGGTCCTCCGGGGGGTGGGGACGGGACGCGGGGGCGGGGCGGTTCGGGGGCGGAACCTCAGGGTCAACTTAGGTTAGCCTAACCTGAGTTTGATCACCGGAATCCTGGGTGTGCCGTGACGGTGGTCACGTGTGCGCCCCCGCAGTCCGGCTGCGGGGGCGCGGTGTCGCTACTCGGTCTCGCGGAGCTGTTCCTCGCTCATGCCCCGCCGCCAGTAGCCGACGAAGGTGACCCGGCGCCGGTCCACGCCGCGCTCGCGCACGAAGTGCCGGCGCAGCGCCTTCACGGATCCGGACTCGCCCGCGATCCAGACGTACGGGCGCTCGGCGGGCGGCAGCGCGGCCGCGCGGACGGCGTCGACGGAATCCTCCCCGACCACCCAGGTCACCTCGGCGGCCGCCCGGGTCGTCAACTCCCGTATGCCCGCCGGGTCGTGGACCTCCAGCCAGACCCGGGCGCGCCGGCCGGACGGCAGCGACTCCAGGATCGACGCGACGGCCGGCAGCGCGCTCTCGTCACCCCAGAGCACCAGCAGGTCGGCGTCGTGCGGCGGACGGAAGCGGATCGCCCGGTTGTCGGCCACCGCGGGCCCGAGCAGCAGCACCCGGTCCCCGGCGGCCGCGCGCGCCGCCCACGCCGAGGCGGGCCCGGCGGGCGTGTGCAGCACGAAGTCGACGTCGATGCCCACCGTGCGTCCGAGCGGGTCGGCGCGCAGCCCGCTCAGCGTGTACGAACGCATCACCGCCCGTACGTCGTCGGGCAGTTCACGCCAGCCCTGCCACCAGCCGTCCCCCAGCTCGACGGGAACGCGCGGCTCCTCCTGTCCCGGGTGCGGCAGGAAGAGCGACAGCGACTGGTCGCGCCCGTCGGAGAGGAAGTGGAGCAGGTCCTCCCCGGCGAAGCTCACCCGGACCAGGGACGGCGACAGCCGCCGGGTCCGGGCGACCCGGAGCGAGAAGAACCGGAAGGGGGCGGCGACGGCGGTGGTCATGGGGGCTCCCGAAGACGTGGGGGCGGGACGGATCGCTCAGGGGCGCGGGGCCGCCTCGGCGTGCGGCTCCGCCGCGTGGGCGCGAGCGCCACGGCCTCGGCCGCGGCGCGCCCACGTCGTCAGGTCGCCGTCGTTCAGGCGACCTTCTTCGCCTTCTCCAGCGCCGCGGCGAGGTTCTCCAGCAGCGGCACGCACTTGTCGTAGGACAGGATCGGTTCGGGGGAGCGCGCGATGACCTGGCCGGCCTTGACCGCGGGCAGCTTCTTCCAGGTCGCCTCGGTGATGTCGGCGGGCTGGATGGTCGAGGAGCGGTCGTCCATCATGATGATGTCGGCCGGGTACTTGTCGACGTTCTCCCAGCTCAGCGACTCGTACCAGCCGCCGCCCTGGGCCTTCGCCTTCTCCGGCGGCTCGACGAAGTTCACGCCGAGGGCCTTGAAGTACTCCAGGTCGATCGAGAGATCGGTGCCGGACACGTAGAACAGCTCGGGGCTCGCGGAGCCGGCCATCACCCTGATGCCGGGCTTGGCCTTGGCGGCGGCGCGCAGCCGGGCGGCCGCGTCCTCGAACCTCTTCTTGGCGCCGGTGACCGCGGCCGCCGTCATGTCGGCGCCCAGCGACTCGGCCAGTTCCCACATGCGTTGCAGCGGACCCGTCAGCTGACGGTCGTAGACGGAGACGCCGACGCTCGGGGCGAGCTTGGCGATCTTGTCCTTGGAGGCCTCGGGGACGTACCAGAGGGTGCCGGCGCCGTCGAACATCGTGGAGATGAGGACGTCGGGCGCGAGGGCCGCGTACTTCTCGACGTTGAACTCGTCCCAGACGTTGCCGAGGACGGTCACCTTGGTGACGTCCATGTCGCCGGCCTGCACGTCGGCCTTGCCCGAGGTGGTCTTCGTGGGGCCGAAGACGCCCTTGACCTGGATGCCGTAGTCGTGGAGGGCCGCGCCGACGCCGGTGAAGGCGACGATGTTCGCGGGGACCGAGTCGAGCTCGACGGTGGTGCCGCGGTCGTCCTTGAAGGTCCAGGGGCCGGACTTCGCCGGGGCGTTCGCCGGCGACCCGGAGCCGCTGCCGCCCGGCTTGTCGTCCCCGCAGGCGGCGAGCACGGCGCCGAGACCGAGGGCGCCACCGGCGGCGAGGAGGCCGCGGCGGGTGGGACGGACGGCTCTGGCGTTGGACATGAGTGTGCCACTTTCGAACGGGGCGGGATCACCCGAGGACGGTTCGAATGTAGGTTAGCCTAACCTCAGCTCGCGTCCAGAGGGTGGCCCCGGGGACCGCGGCCGCGCCCGCCCGCGCCGGTTGCCGGCGGCCGGCCACCGGCGGACGGGCCGTCACCAGGACGCGGCGGAAACGGCGTCGGCGGCCCCGGCCGGTGGGCCGGGGCCGCCGAGCGGCCGAGCAATGGCGCGCAGACGTCGGGACGCCGAGGGCGCCGGGAGCCGTCCTGCGCCGGGAGGCCGGGAGCCGTCCTGCGCCGGGACGCCGGGCGGCGTCGGGTCAGGCGGGCAGGCCCAGCTCCCGGGCGATCAGCATGCGCTGCACCTCGCTCGTGCCCTCGCCGATCTCCAGGATCTTGGAGTCGCGCCACATCCGGGCCACCGGGTACTCGTTCATGAAGCCGTAGCCGCCGTGCACCTGGGTGGCGTCGCGGGCGTTGTCGACGGCGATCGTCGACGAGTACAGCTTCGCCAGCGCCGCCTCCTTCTTGAAGGGCTCCCCGGCCACCAGCCGCGAGGCCGCGTCGCGCCAGGCCAGGCGGGAGGTGTGGGCCTTCATCTCCATGTCGGCGATCTTGAACTGGACGGCCTGGTTGGCGCCGATCGGGCGGCCGAACGCGTGCCGTTCCCGGGCGTACTTGACCGACTCGTCCACGCAGCCCTGCGCGAGGCCGGTCGCCAGCGCGGCGATGGCGATGCGCCCCTCGTCGAGGATCCGCAGGAACTGCGCGTAGCCGCGGCCCTCCTCGCCGAGCAGGTTCGCCGCCGGGACGCGCACGTCGGCGAAGGACAGCTCACGGGTGTCCGAGGCGTTCCAGCCGACCTTCGAGTAGGGCGCGGCGACCGTGAAGCCCGGGGTGCCGGCCGGGACGATGATCGCGGAGATCAGCGGCCGGCCGTCCGGCTTGCGGCCCGTCACCGCGGTGACCGTGACCAGGCCCGTGATGTCCGTGCCCGAGTTGGTGATGAAGCACTTCGTGCCGTTGATCACCCACTCGTCGGTGTCGGGGTCGAGGCGGGCCGTCGTGCGCGTCGCCCCCGCGTCCGAGCCGCCGTCCGGCTCGGTCAGCCCGAACGCTCCGAGCATCTCGCCGGAGCACAGCCGCGGCAGCCACTGGCGCTTCTGCTCGGGCGTGCCGAAGAGATGGATCGGCATGGCGCCCAGCGAGACGCCGGCCTCCAGGGTGATCGCCACGGACGAGTCGACCCGCGCGAGCTCCTCCAGCGCGATGCCCAGGGCGAGGTAGTCGCCGCCCATGCCGCCGTGCTCCTCGGGGAAGGGCAGGCCGAACAGGCCCATGCGGCCCATCTCGCGGACGATCTCGTAGGGGAACTCGTGCCGCTCGTAGAAGTCACCGATCTTGGGCGCGACGACGTCGTGCGCGAACTCCTCGACCGTGCGGCGGAGTTCTTCCAGTTCGGGGGAGAGACGGTGGTCCATGTCGGGTCACTGCTCCTTGTGGGGCTGTGTCGTGGTGCCGAGTGCTCGGACGGTGCGGGACGGGCTGGGCCGGCCCAGCCGGGCGGCCATCCACTCGCTTGTGGCGACGAGACGGCCGAGGTCGACCCCGGTGTCGATGCCGAGGCCCCGCAGCATCCACACGAGGTCTTCGGTGGCGAGGTTGCCGGTGGCGGACTTGGCGTACGGGCAGCCGCCGAGACCGCCCGCCGAGGCGTCGACGGTGGTGACGCCGTGCTGGAGCGCGGCGAAGGTGTTGGCGAGCGCCTGACCGTAGGTGTCGTGGAAGTGCACCGCCAACGCGTCGGTGGGCACGCCCTGTTCGTTCAGCGCGGTGAGAAGGGCCCGCACATGGCCCGGGGTGGCCACGCCGATCGTGTCGCCCAGGCTCAGTTCGTCACAGCCCATGTCGAGCAGGGCGCGGCAGACCCGGACGACCTGCTCCAGCGGGACCGCGCCCTCCCACGGGTCGCCGAAGCACATGGAGAGGTAGCCGCGCACCCGGACGTCCTCGGCCCTGGCCCGCGCCACCACCGGCTCGAACATGGCCAGCGCCTCGTCCACGGTGCGGTTGAGGTTGGCCTTGGCGAAGGACTCGGTGGCGCTGGCGAAGACGGCGACGGCCCGCGCGCCCAGCGCCAGCGCCCGGTCGAGCCCGCGCTCGTTGGGCACCAGCACCGGCAGTGCCGCGTCGACATCGCTCACCAGCGGGAACAGCTGCTCGGCGTCGGCGAGTTGGGGGACCCACCTGGGGTGGACGAAGCTGGTGGCCTCGATGGTGGTGAGGCCCGCGTCGGCCAGGCGGTGCACGAACTCGGCCTTGACGTCCGTCGGCACGGTCGTCTTCTCGTTCTGAAGGCCGTCGCGGGCGCCGACCTCGTGGATGCGCACCCGGGCGGGCAGCCCCGGCGCGGGCACGGCCATGGGGAGCGTGGTCACTTCTCCTCCTTCCGGGGCGCGGCCGAGGGACCGGCCGCCGCGACGGCCCCGGAACCGCTCTCCGGTCCGTCCGCGGAACCGCTCTCCGGTCCGTCCGCGGGGGCGGTCTGTGGTCCGTCCACGGGGGCGACGACGGCCAGGACCTGGTCCATGGTGACCGTCGTGCCGGGGGTCACGTCGAGTTCGGCTACGGTGCCGGCGTGCGGGGCGCAGATGACGTGCTCCATCTTCATCGCCTCGACCACCAGCAGGCTCTGGCCCGCGGCCACCTCGTCGCCGACGGCGACCTTGACGACCGTGACCGTTCCGGGCATGGGCGCGGTGAGCGAGTCGGCGCCCGCGTGCGCCCCCCGGGTGAGGGAGGCGGCCACCGGGTCGTGGTCGCGCACCTGCCAGGCGTCGCCGTCGCGGCTCAGCCAGGAGCCGTCGGGCAGGGCGGCGAAGGCGTGCGTGACGCCGTCGAGCCGGCAGACGAAGCGGGTGTCGCCGGGCCGCGGGGGCAGGATCCCGGAGCTGTGGCGCGGGGTCTCCTCCCCGTCGAGCAGCACCTCCCAGCCGCCGTCGGCCGCGCCGCGCACGCGGACGGTCACCGGGTCGTGGCCGGGCACGTGCAGGTGGTGCGCGGTCCAGGCGGGCTCGCCGCCCAGGCGCCAGCCGTCCGCGACCGAGAAGGGGTCCACCCAGCCCGCGTCGGCGGCGGGCGCGGGGCGGAGCGCGGGGTCGAGCGCGGCCTGGCGCAGCAGCGCCGCCGCCGCGTGGACCTCCGGCGGGACGTCGGCCGTGACCAGGGAAGCGGCCTCGCGTTCCACGAGCCCCGTGTCGAGTTCGCCCGCGACGACCGCCGGGTGGGCCAGCAGCCGCCGCAGGAACCCGGCGTTGGTCTGCACGCCCAGGGTGACCGTGCCGGCCAGGGCCGCCCGGAGCTTGCGCAGCGCGGTCTCCCGGTCCGGGCCGTAGGCGATCACCTTGGACAGCATCGGGTCGTAGAGGCTGCCGACCTCGGCGCCCTCGCTGAGCCCGGAGTCGGTGCGCACGCCGTCGCCCTGCGGCTCGCGCAGCCGCAGCACGGTGCCGCCGGACGGCAGGAACCCGCGCGCGGGGTCCTCGGCGCACACCCGCGCCTCGACGGCGTGCCCGGTCAGCCGCACGTCCTTCTGGCCGAAGGGCAGCGGCTCGCCCGCGGCGGCCCGCAGCTGCCACTCCACCAGGTCCAGGCCGGTGACGAGTTCGGTGACCGGGTGCTCCACCTGGAGCCGGGTGTTCATCTCCATGAAGTAGTACGAGGACGGGTCGCCGCCCGGCACGATGAACTCCACCGTGCCCGCGCCGCGGTACCCGCAGGAGCGCGCCGCCTGCACGGCCGCCTCGCCCATCGACGCGCGCGTGGCCTCGTCGAGCAGGACGCTGGGCGCCTCCTCGACGATCTTCTGGTGGCGGCGCTGGAGCGAGCACTCGCGCTCGCCGAGGTGGATCACGTTGCCGTGGGCGTCGGCGAGGACCTGGATCTCGATGTGCCGGGGCCGGTCGACCCACCGCTCGACGAGCAGCGTGTCGTCGCCGAAGGAGGCACGGGCCTCGCGGCGGGCGGCGGCGATCTCCTCGGCCAGCAGCGACGCGTCGCGCACCAGCCGCATGCCCTTGCCGCCGCCGCCCGCGCTGGGCTTCAGCAGCACGGGCACGCCGATCTCGCGGGCGGCGGCGATGAGCTGGTCGTCCGTCAGGCCGCTGCCGCTCGATCCGGGCACCACCGGGACCCCGGCCTCGCGCACGGTGGCCTTGGCGCGGATCTTGTCGCCCATGAGGGCGATGGCCCCGGCGGGCGGCCCGATGAAGACCAGTCCGGCGTCGGCGCAGGCACGCGCGAAGCCGGCGTTCTCGGCCAGGAAGCCGTAGCCGGGGTGGACGGCCTGGGCGCCGGTCCGCGCGGCCGCGTCCAGCAGCCGCTCGACGGACAGATAGCTGTCGGCGGCGGGCGGCGGCCCGATCCGCACCGCCGTGTCCGCCTCCCGGACGTGCCGGGCGTCCGCGTCGGCGTCGGAGAAGACCGCCACCGAGCGCACGCCCATGGCGCGCAGCGTGCGGATGACGCGGACGGCGATCTCGCCCCGGTTGGCGACGAGCACTGTGTCAAACATGAAGTCCCCTCCTCACATCCGGAAGACGCCGAACCGGGGCTCGCCCAGCGGCGCGTTGGCGCAGGCCGTCAGGGCCAGGCCCAGCACCTGCCGGGTCTCCTGCGGTTCGATGACCCCGTCGTCCCAGAGCCGGGCGGTCGCGTAGTAGGCGTTGCCCTGCCGTTCGTACTGCGCGCGGATCGGGTCCTTGAAGGCCTCCTCGTCCTCGGCGGGCCACTCCTGGCCGCCGGCCTCCAGCTGGTCGCGCTTGACCGTGGCGAGGACGGAGGCGGCCTGCTCGCCGCCCATGACGGAGATCTTGGCGTTGGGCCACATCCACAGGAAGCGGGGCGAGTAGGCCCGGCCGCACATGGAGTAGTTGCCCGCGCCGTACGACCCGCCGACGACGACCGTCAGCTTCGGCACGCGCGTGCACGCCACCGCCGTCACCATCTTGGCGCCGTGCTTGGCGATGCCGCCGGCCTCGTAGTCCCTGCCGACCATGAAGCCGGAGATGTTCTGCAGGAACACCAGCGGGATGCCGCGCTGGTCGCACAGCTCGATGAAGTGGGCGCCCTTCTGGGCGGACTCGGAGAACAGGATGCCGTTGTTGGCGACGATCCCGACCGGGTGGCCGTGGATCCGGGCGAAGCCGGTCACCAGGGTCTGCCCGAACTCGGACTTGAACTCCGCGAAACGGGAGCCGTCGACGACGCGCGCGATGACCTCGCGGACGTCGTAGGGGGTGCGCGAGTCGACCGGGACCGCTCCGGTCAGGCCGTGCGGGTCGACCTTGGGCTCCATGGACGGCCGCACCTGCCAGGGCAGCGGCCCGCGCGCGGGGAGCGTGGCGACGATGTTCCGCACGATCCGCAGCGCGTGCGCGTCGTCCTCGGCGAGGTGGTCGGTGACGCCGGAGACGCGCGAGTGCACCTCGCCGCCGCCCAGCTCCTCCGCGGTGACGACCTCGCCGGTGGCGGCCTTCACCAGCGGCGGGCCGCCGAGGAAGATCGTGCCCTGGCCGCGGACGATGACCGCCTCGTCGCTCATGGCCGGGACGTACGCCCCGCCGGCCGTGCACGACCCGAGCACGGCCGCGATCTGCGGGATCCCGGCCCCGGACATGCGGGCCTGGTTGTAGAAGATCCGCCCGAAGTGCTCGCGGTCGGGGAACACCTCGTCCTGCATGGGCAGGAAGGCGCCGCCCGAGTCCACCAGGTACAGGCACGGCAGCCGGTTCTCCAGCGCGACCTCCTGGGCGCGCAGGTGCTTCTTCACCGTCATCGGGTAGTAGGTGCCGCCCTTGACGGTGGCGTCGTTGGCCACGACCACGCACTCGCGCCCGGCGACCCGGCCGATCCCGGCGATCACGCCGGCGGCCGGGGCCTGTCCGTCGTACATCCCGTCGGCGGCGAGGGGGGCCAGCTCCAGGAACGGCGAGCCCGGGTCCAGGAGCGTGTCGACCCGGTCGCGGGGCAGCAGCTTGCCGCGCGCGGTGTGCCGGGCCCGCGCCCTCTCACCGCCTCCCAGCCGGGCCGCGGCGAGCTTGCCGCGCAGCTCCTCGGCGAGGGCGCGGTGCGCGTCCTCGTTGGCCCTCCAGGCCTCCGACGCGGGATCTGCCGCGCTCGTCAGCTCCGGTGCCTCTTCCATCCTCGCGGTCCCCTCACGCCAGTGATCGACTGTTAATGAGCGTTAACCATTTCGCTCAGGTTAACGACCGCTAACGTCGCTGTCTAGAATTGCCCTCATGGCCACGAGAACGGACGCCCCCACCCGGCGCGAGCAGATCCTCAGGGAGGCCGCGCGCCTGTTCGCCGAGCGTGGCTTCCACGGCGTCGGGGTCGACGAGATAGGGGCCGCGGTCGGCATCAGCGGTCCGGGGCTGTACCGCCACTTCCCCGGCAAGGACGCGATGCTCGCCGAACTCCTGGTGGGCATCAGCGGCCGGCTGCTGACCGGTGCGAAGCGGCGGCTGGCGGAGGCCGACGGGGTGCCCTCCGAGGCGGTGCTCGACTCGCTCGTCGAGGGGCACATCGACTTCGCCCTCGACGACCGTCCCCTGATCACCCTGCACGACCGTGAGCTGGACCGCCTGCGCGAGAGCGACCGCAAGCTGGTCCGCCAGCTCCAGCGGCAGTACGTGGAGCTGTGGGTGGAGGTCCTGTGCGCGGTGCACCCGGGCCTCGCCGAGCCCGCCGCGCGCTCCGCGGTCCACTCGGTCTTCGGCCTGCTGAACTCCACCCCGCACCTCGGCCGGCCGGGTTCCCTGCCCGGCCGCGCGACCACGGCCGGACTCCTGCACCGCATGGCGCTCGGCGCGTTCGCGGCGGCGGCCGCGGGGGAGTGACGAGCGTTACGGCCGCCCCTATGGACGCCTCTCCCTACCCGCCGGTACGGTTGACCTGAGCAAGCGCTTAGCCATCGAGGGCTCAACCGCGCGTTGAGGACCCCGACGGCGAGCACCACATCCGCGAGAGCGGCGCCGGCTTAGGCGCAGAGAGGGGCCGGCGGTGCGCCGTACGGTGTTCAACGAGGACCACGAGGCGTTCCGGGAGACCCTGCGGGCCTTCATCGAGGCCGAGGTCGTCCCGGTCTACGACGAGTGGTTCGCGGCCGGCCAGGCGCCGCGCGACTTCTACTACAAGCTCGCCGAGCTGGGCGTCTTCGGCATCCGCGTCGACGAGGAGTACGGCGGCGCCGGCATCGACTCCTACAAGTTCGAGGCCGTCCTGTACGAGGAGACCGCCCGCGCGGGCGTCACCTTCGGCGGCTCCGGCGTGCACGTGCTGCTCGGTCTGCCCTACCTCAAGCTGCTCGCCACCGACGAGCAGAAGAAGCGCTTCCTGCCGAAGTTCGTCTCCGGCGAGGAGATGTGGGCGATCGCGATGACCGAGCCGGGCACCGGCTCCGACCTCGCGGGCATGAAGAGCACCGCCAAGCTCTCCGAGGACGGCACGCACTACGTCCTCAACGGCTCCAAGACCTTCATCACCGGCGGCGTCCACGCCGACCGCATGATCGTCTGCGCGCGCACCGCCGCGCCCACCGCCGAGGACCGCCGCCACGGCATCTCCCTGTTCGTGGTGGACACCAAGGCCGAGGGCTACTCGGTCGGCCGCAAGCTGGACAAGCTCGGCCTGAAGACGTCCGACACCGCCGAGCTGGCGTTCGTCGACGTCAAGGTGCCCGTCGAGGACCTCCTCGGCGAGGAGAACAAGGGCTTCTACTACCTCGGCCACAACCTCGCCTCCGAGCGCTGGGGCATCGCCTACGGCGCGTACGCGCAGGCCAAGGCCGCCGTCCGGTTCGCCAAGCAGTACGTGCAGGAGCGCACGGTCTTCGGCAAGCCCGTCGCGCACTTCCAGAACACCAAGTTCGAGCTGGCCGCCTGCCAGGCCGAGGTCGACGCGGCCGAGGCCGTCGCCGACCGCGCCACGGAGGCCCTGGACGCCGGTGAGCTGACGCCGGCCGAGGCCGCCAGCGCCAAGCTGTTCTGCACCGAGGTCGCCCACCGCGTGATCGACCGCTGCCTCCAGCTGCACGGCGGCTACGGCTTCATGAACGAGTACCCGATCGCCCGCCTGTACGCGGACAACCGCGTCAACCGCATCTACGGCGGCACCAGCGAGATCATGAAGTCGATCATCGCCAAGGACATGGGTCTGTAAGGTCCCGGCAACCGCGGCCCGGTACACCTGACACCCATGAGCCAGGCACTACAGGATCTCCTCGATCTGCTCGACCTGGAGCAGATCGAGGAGAACATCTTCCGCGGCCGGTCCCGGTCCGCCGTCGTCCCGCGCGTGTTCGGCGGGCAGGTGGCGGCCCAGGCGCTGGTCGCCGCCGGGCGTACGGTCCCCGCGGACCGGCACGCCCACTCCCTGCACGCGTACTTCCTGCGCATGGGGGACCCCGGCGCGCCCATCGTCTACGACGTCGAGCGCATCCGCGACGGCCGCTCCTTCACCACCCGCCGCGCGGTCGCCGTCCAGCACGGCCGGCCGATCTTCACGCTGTCGGCGTCCTTCCAGACGTACGAGGAGGGCCTCGACCACCAGACGCCCATGCCGCCGGCGCCCGACCCCGAGTCGGTGCCGACCGGCCAGGAGCGGCTGCGCGCCTACGACCACCTCGACCCGGCGGTCGTCGAGCGGTTCCTCGAAGCGCGCGAGGCGATCGACCTGCGGTACGTCGACGACCCGCCGTACGGCCGGTTCGGGGAGCCGCGCGAACCGCACAGCCAGGTGTGGTTCCGCACCAACGGCAAGCTGGCGGACGACCCCCTGCTGCACGTCGTCCTGGCCACCTACGTCTCCGACATGACCCTGCTCGACTCGGTGCTGCTCGCGCACGGCCGCGGCGGCTGGGCCGTGGGCGACGTGGTGGGGGCGTCCCTCGACCACGCCATGTGGTTCCACCGCCCGTTCCGCGCCGACGAGTGGCTCCTGTACGACCAGGAGTCGCCGTCCGCGTCCGGCGGGCGCGGCCTCGGCCAGGCCCGCATCTACACGCAGGACGGCCGGCTCGCCGTGTCGGTCATCCAGGAGGGCGTGGTCCGCGTCCCGCGGGACGACGACTGAGCCGCGAGCCCTCCGGCCCCCGGCCCTCCGCCCCCCGGTCCTTGACCTCCGGCTCCCGGCTTTCGGTCAGGCGGCCGGGGGGCGGTCGGGCCGGGTCCGGCCGCCGGCGGTCACAGGCCCGCCTCCGCGAGCAGGTAGGCGACCATCGGGTCGTAGTGGCGCGGGCTGACGACGTGGTCGTCCAGGGGCACCGCCACCTGGACGACGCCCTCCGCCTCGCCGATGAACAGGGCCGGGTCGTTGCAGTCCGCGTAGCCGACGGAGTCGACGCCGTGCCGGCCGGCGTAACCCGCCCAGCCGTGGTCGGCCACGACCAGGTCCGGCAGCGGACGCCCCTCGCGCTCCAGCGCCGTCAGGATCGCCTTCATCGGCTCGCCGGAGTGGGTGTGCCACAGCGTGGCCCCGTGCTCCAGCACCGCCACGTCGGCGACCTGCCAGACGTACCCCTCGTCGGTCTGCAGCCCCTGCGGGATGACGACGATCTCGCAGCCCGCCGCGCGCAGGGCGGCCGCCGTGGCCCGGTGCACGTCCAGCAGCCCGCCCGGGTGGCCGGTGGCGAACAGGACCCGCTGCCGTCCCTCCGCGGCCTTGCGCAGCCGGGCCGCCATCCGGTCCAGGCCGCCGACCGTCAGCTGCGGGTCGATGGTGTCCTGCCCGTAGCGGTGCTCGGGGTCGTCGTTCACGCCCACCCGCTCCGCCATCACCGCGAGCACGTCCTGCTCGTCGCTCCAGCGGTCGCCGAGTTCCAGACCGAGCCAGAAGTTGCGCACGCCGTTCGCGAGCTGACGGTAGTGGGACAGGTTGTTCTCGCGGGGCGTCGCGACGTCTCCGGCGATACGGGTCCTGACGAGGTGGTCGACGAGTTCGGCGCGGCTGGGCGTCCCGGGTATCGGCATGGGCTCCATTGTGAGGCAGGCGGCTGTGCGCGTCTTCGCGGTTCCGGACGCTGGGACACGCGTCACGCACCCTCCCGCGCCGGTCCCGGTCGGCCCCTGCCGGTCCCGGACGCTCCCGGACGGTTCGTACAGTCCCGGACGGTCGACGGTCCCCTGATGGACGAAACGTACAGTTCGCAGCCGTCGCAAGGCTGCCTAGGGTTGACGGGAGCCCTCCGACCCGGTCCCCGTAGGGTCGGGAGACAAGCAGTGCATACGCGATGAAGCGTGAGAAAGAGAGCATTCGACCATGACCAGCAACGACACGCCCCGCGGCCCCGTCGACTCCTCCCGCGTCCCGCGCTACGCGGGCCCCGCGACCTTCGCCCGGCTGCCCCGGCTCGACGAGGTCGGCCGCGCCGACGTCGCCGTGGTGGGCGTGCCGTTCGACTCCGGCGTCTCCTACCGGCCCGGCGCCCGCTTCGGCGGCAACGCCATCCGCGAGGCCTCCCGCCTCCTGCGCCCGTACAACCCCGCGCAGGACGCCTCGCCCTTCGCGCTCGCGCAGGTGGCGGACGCCGGCGACATCGCCGCCAACCCCTTCCACATCAACGAGGCCGTCGACACCATCGAGGCGGCCGCCGACGACCTCATCGGCACCGGCGCGCGCCTGATGACCCTGGGCGGCGACCACACCATCGCCCTGCCCCTGCTGCGCTCGGTCGCGAAGAAGCACGGCCCGGTCGCCCTGCTCCACTTCGACGCCCACCTCGACACCTGGGACACCTACTTCGGCGCCGAGTACACCCACGGCACCCCGTTCCGCCGGGCCGTCGAGGAGGGCATCCTCGACACCGAGGCCCTCTCCCACGTCGGCATCCGCGGCCCGCTCTACGGCAAGCAGGACCTGACCGACGACGAGAAGATGGGCTTCGGCATCGTCACCTCCGCCGACGTCTACCGCCGCGGCGCCGACGAGGTCGCCGACCAGCTGCGCCAGCGCATCGGGAACCGCCCCCTGTACATCTCCATCGACATCGACTGCCTCGACCCGGCCCACGCGCCCGGCACCGGCACCCCCGAGGCCGGCGGCATGACCTCCCGCGAGCTGCTGGAGATCCTGCGCGGCCTCGCCTCGTGCAACCTCGTCTCCGCGGACGTCGTCGAGGTGGCCCCCGCGTACGATCACGCCGAGATCACGTCGGTGGCCGCCTCCCACACGGCGTACGAACTGACCACGATCATGGCCCGCCGGATCGCCGCGGCCCGCGAGGAGAACGAGGGCAAGTGACCCACGACCACGACCTGGTGTTCCGCCCGACGGAGGCGCAGACCGCCGCTGCTCTGAACCCTCCCTCCGGTCGCAACGGCGGGGACCTGGTCGTGGAGACCCTGGCCGGGCTCGGCGCCACCACCGTCTTCGGGCTGCCCGGCCAGCACGCGCTCGGCATGTTCGACGCGCTGCGTCGCTCCTCGCTGCGGTACATCGGCCTGCGGGTGGAGAACAACGCGGGGTTCGCGGCGGACGCGTACGGCCGGATCACCGGCGAGGCGGCCCCGCTGCTGCTGTCGACGGGGCCGGGCGCGCTGACCTCGCTCGCGGCGCTCCAGGAGGCGGCGGCCGCCTCGGCACCGGTGCTGGCGATCAGCAGTCAGATCCCGACCGCCGGCCTGGGTGGCGGCCGCCACGGCTATCTGCACGAACTGCCCGACCAGGCGGCCTCGTTCCGTGGCGTGGTGAAGTCGGTCCACACCGTCCGCACCCAGTCGCAGATCCCGTCCGCGATCGAGGCGGCCTGGAAGTCCGCGCTGAGCGTGCCGCACGGCCCGGTGTGGGTGGAGATCCCGCAGGACGTGCTGCTCGCCCCGACGCCGGTCCCGGTGGTGACCGGCGGCGACGTCTTCCCCGAGGAGCGGCCGCCGCGCCCCGAGCTGACGGCCGTGGCGGCCGACCTGCTGTCGAGGGCGGCCCGTCCGGCGATCATCGCGGGCGGTGGGGTCGTACGGGCGGACGCCTCGGGCAAGCTGAAGCAGCTGGCGGAGGCCCTGCAGGCCCCGGTGGTCACCACGCCCGGCGGCAAGGGCGCGTTCCCCTGGACGCACCCCCTCTCGCTCCAGTCCTGGATCGAGGACCGGCACACCACGGACTTCCTCGAGGACGCGGACGTCCTGCTGGTCGTCGGCTCCGGGCTCGGTGAACTCTCGTCCAACTACCACACGTTCAAGCCGCGGGGCCGGGTCGTCCAGATCGAGGCGGACCTGGGGAAGCTGGAGTCGAACCATCCGGCGCTGGGCATCCACGCCGACGCCCGCCTCGCGTTGCAGGCCCTCCTGGAGACGGTGCGGGAGCGGCGGGACGAGACCGCGCCCGGCCGGGTACGGGACCTGCTCGCCAAGGTCGCCGACCGCATCGCCGCCCAGGAACTCACCCTGGAACAGGACGTGCTGGCCGCGGTGCGCGAGGCGCTGCCCGCGGACTCCCCGTCCTTCTGGGACATGACGATCCTCGCCTACTGGGCCTGGTCGGCCTTCGACGCCGGGGGCCCCAACCTCCTGCACTCCGCGCAGGGCGCCGGCGGCCTCGGCTACGCCTTCCCCGCGGCCCTGGGCGCTGCGGTCGCGGACCCGACCCGCCCGGTGCTCGCGGTGTCCGGCGACGGCGGCGCCCTGTACTCGGTCGCCGAACTGGCCACGGCTCTCCAGCACGGTCTGGACGTCACCTGGCTGATCGTGGACGACGGCGGCTACGGCATCCTGCGCGAGTACATGACGCAGGCGTTCGGCGAGACGACGGCCACGGAGCTGACCCGCCCCGACTTCGTCGCCCTGGCGGAGTCCTTCGGCGTGCCGGCCGTGCGGACGTCCCCGAAGACCCTGGCGGCGGACCTGGCGGCGGCGCTGGACACGCCGGGCCCGTCGGTGGTCGTCCTCCCGGCGCTCCTGCGGATGTTCGCGGCGACGCACCTCGGCTGAACGGACCGGTGCGGGGCGGCGAAACGGGCGGTGGCCCTCCGCGGATCGTTGGTACGGTCGCGGCATGTCCGACGCGAGCCCTTCGTCCGCCCCCGCCCCCGCCCCCGGTCCCGTCACCGCCGATGACGTGCGGGAGGCGGTGCGGCGGGCGGCGGACGTGGTCCGGGGTGCGCGGGCGGCCGACTGGGACGTCCGGGCGGGCTCGCTGGAGTGGAGTTGCTGGGAGACCGTCGAGCACCTGGCCGACGACCTGTTCGCCTACGCAGCCCAACTGGGGCCCGAGGAGCCGCCGTCGGACACCGAGGTGCCGTTCGCCTGGGGCCCGAGGCGTCCCGGCGGTCCGGCGAACGTCGTCTTCGCTGACCGGGCGGCCGGGGCGGCGGGCCTCGCCCAGGTGCTGGAGGCCTGCGGGGCGATGCTGGCGGCGATGGTGCGCACGACCCCGGCGACGGTCCGCTCGCACCACGTCTTCGGGGCCTCGGACCCCGAGGGCTTCGCCGCGATGGGCGTCGTGGAGACCCTGGTGCACCTGCACGACGTCGCCGAGGGGCTGGGAGTGCGGTGGGAGCCGGACGCCGGTGTGTGCGGCCGGGTGCTGGCCCGGCTCTTCCCCGACGTCCCCGCGGACACCGGCCCGTGGCCCGCTCTGCTGTGGGCCACGGGCCGGGGGGACCTGCCGGGCCGTGCGCGGCTCACCCGGTGGCGCTGGTACGGGGCTCCGCGCGGCGCGGGCGGGGAGTAGGGCGCGCCGAACGCCCCGGCCCGCCCGCGCGGCGGACTACCAGATCGCCTCGACCCACTCCGGGTGGTCGATGAACGGGTTGCGGTTGTGCTGGTAGGTGTCGTAGATGACCTGGTTGCGCTTCTCCTCGAAGGCGCTGGGCGGGTCCTGCTCGCTCCACGCCTTCAGGACGGACAGCTTGCCGATGTACGGGTTGCTGCCGTTGCCGACCTTCTCGTTCGGCTCCAGGTCGGCGAAGCCGTCGCCGCCGTCGTAGCGGACCGCCATGTAGAGGATCATGCGGGCCACGTCGCCCTTGTCGGCGTCGCGGGGCTCGAAGGAGTCGGAGTCGGTGAGGCTGCCGCCGCCGCCCGAGACGGTGCTGCCGCCGTTGTCGAAGTCCTTGTTGCCGCGGATGCTGTTGACCGTCACGTCCGCGGGACGCAGGTGGTGCAGGTCGGTGCCGGGACCGGTGACCTCGCCGAAGTCGCCGTGGGACTTGGCCCAGGTGTGCTCGCGGTTCCAGTCGCCGACGTCACCGCCGTTGAGGGACTTGCTGCGGGAGACGCCGCTGTACAGGAGGATGACGTTGGCGCTGTTCTTCGGGTCCTGGTCGGTGACCTTCAGCGCGTTCCAGACGGCCGAGTACGAGATCTTCGAGACGTTGGCGCTGATGATCGTGTGCAGGGACGACTTCAGGCTCGAACCCGTCTTGCCGACCGCGTTCTTGTAGTACGTCGAGTCGTACGCCGTCGTGGTCGCCGCGGCGGGGGTCGCGGTGAGCGCGGGGGCGGTGATGCCGACCAGGACGGCGGTGGTGGCCAGCGCCACCGACTTCCATCGGCGTATGCGTGTCGCCAGCATGTGGGGTGTCCGATCTACGCGGGTTGATTGAAGGCGGCAATCGGGAGAGTGACATGCACATGCGGTCATGGCAATGAACCTGATGTGTAGATCGGGTGACGGGACGCGGCAAATCGCCCCCGGTCCCCGCGAGTCGGCCCACGGGGAACGGCCCCCGGCGCGAGGCCGGAGGCCGTTCGGTGCGGTGGGCCGGCCGCTCAGCCCACGTCGGAGGGGGCCAGCCGGTAGACCGTCGACTGGCTGCTCTGGCTGCTCTGGCCGCTCTGTGTGCCGGACGAGGCCTCCGTGCCGGACGAGGACGAGGAGGAAGTCGCGCTGTACGCGCTCTCCTTCACCGCCGTGCCGTGCTTCTGCACCCAGGCGGTGATCTCGGTGAGCAGGCTGTTGTTCCCGCCGCCGGGACCGCCGCCCCCGCCGAGCTGGATGTAGTGCAGCTCGCCGTCGCGCACCAGTTCCTTGAGTTTGGCCAGGGTCATCGCGTTGTCGGAGCCGGTGAAGCCGAACATCGAGATGACGGGCTCGCCGGTGCTCAGGATCAGCTGGCCGGCGCTCTGCGAGTTGGAGACCGCGATGAGCCAGGTGGCGCCGTCCTGATGCTTCTTCAGGTAGGAGGCCAGCGCGCTGTCGGCTCCGCCCATGCCCCTGCCCCCACTCATCCCTGAGCCCGTGCCCGAGCCCGTGCCGGCGTCGGCGCCCGCATCCGTCTCGCCGGGCGCGCCGCCCGCCGCGCCGCCGGGGAACTCCCCGTTCGCGCCGCCCTGTTGACCGTCCTGACCGTCCTGCCCCTCCTGGCCGCCCTGCCCGTTCGGGGCGCCGTTCGTGCCGCCGCCCTGAGGGGGTGCGCCGTCGCCGCCGCTCTGCGGGCCGCCGCCGGGGAACTCGCCGCCGGAGGAGCCCTGTCGGCCGGCCTGCGTCCGGCCGCCGGGTCCGCCGCCGCCGGGTCCGCCCATGCCGCTGCCGGTCGACGGGCCCGCGGTGGGGTTGGTGCCGCCCATCATGCCGCCGCCCGAACCGAAGGCGGGCGACGCGGCGTACGCCGCCGGACCGGCGAGGGCGGCCACGACCGTCGCCGCGAGGGCCGCGCCCAGCAGCCGTACCCGCAGGCCGGACCGCGACGACCGCAGGACGCACAGACCCGCCACCGCCAGGAGCGTGACCACGCCGACGGCCGGCCACAGCCAGGTGTTCCAGCCCGTGGCCCGGCGCAGCAGCACGACCGCCCAGACGCCGGTCACCACGAGCCCCGCGGGCAGCGCCCACGACCAGCGGGCGTCGCCGCCGCGGAAGGCCCGCCAGAGCAGGACCCCGCCGCCCCCGCACAGCGCCGCGACGCCCGGAGCGAGCGCGGTGGTGTAGTACGGGTGCATCGTGCCCTCGGCCAGGGCGAAGGTCAGGTAGTGCAGCACGAGCCAGCCGCCCCACAGGAGCAGCGCGGCACGCGTGGCGTCGGTGCGCGGGGCGCGCCCGCACAGCGCCAGGCCGGCGACGAGCGCGATGCCCGCGAAGGGGATCAGCCAGGAGATCTGGCCGCCGAGGACGTCGTTGAACATCCGGCCGAGGCCCGCGGTCCCGGCGAAGGTGCCGCCGCCTCCGCCGCCGCCTCCGCCGTTGCCCTCGCCGCCGAGGACCCGGCCGAGGCCGTTGTAGCCCATGATCAGGTCCCAGGCGCTGCCGTCGGCCGAACCCCCGATGTAGGGGCGGTCGCCGGCGGGGACCAGGGACACGGCCGTGGCCCACCAGAAGCTGGAGACGGCCAGCGCCACGGCGGCCAGCGCCAGGTTCACGGCCTTCCTGCGCCATCCGAGCCGCGACGCGTACAGGTACACGGCGAGGACGGCGGGCAGGGCGATGTAGCCCTGGAGCATCTTGGTGTTGAACGCGAGCCCGAAGCAGACCGCGGAGCCGAGCAGCGCGAGCAGCCGGTCGTCTCGGGTGGCGCGCAGCGCGAGGGCCGCGCCGCCGACCATCAGCAGCACCAGGATCGTGTCGGGGTTGTTGTCGCGGTTGATGGCGACGGTGATCGGGGTCAGGGCGAGCACGAGGGCCGCGAGGGCGGCGGCCGCGTGGCCGAACGCCCGCTTGACGCAGGCGTGCAGGATCCAGATCGTGCCCAGCGCCGCCGCGATCTGCGGCAGCATCATCTGCCAGGTGCCGAAGCCGAGGACCCGGCAGGACAAGCCCATGATCATGAGGGCGAGGGGCGGCTTGTCGACGGTGATGAAGTTCCCGGCGTCGAGCGAGCCGAAGAACCACGCCTCCCAGCTCTTCGTGCCGCTGTAGACGGCCGCGCTGTAGAAGCTGTTGAGGCTGCCGGCCGACAGGTTCCAGCCGTAGAGGGCGGCGGCGAGGGCCAGGATCGCGATCAGCGCGGGCAGGGACCAGCGCGGCGCCCGGTCCGGTGGCGGAGCGCCGGTCGCGGGGGCCTGCGGCGCCCCGTCGGGGGACACGCTCGGGTGGGTGTGGGGATCGGTGGCTGAGGTCACCCTGCGCATGCTGTACGGCCGTCGTGGGCGGCCGCTGTGCCGGAGCTGGCCGCCGCCTGTGAGAGTCCGCCCGCGAATCCGAGGATTCGTGCGGTGCGTTCGTACAACCATTCCTACGAACTCGTGTGTCAACTGGGCATGAATCAGGGGACATCCAGCACGACCCGACGCGCCCGGCTGCTCGCCGCGGCGCTCGGCGCCGGCCTTCTCGTGACCGGCGTGGCCGCGTCGCCCGCCTCGGCCGCCACCTCGACCGTCAGCTGCACCTCGACCAAGGCGGCTCTGGCGACCAAGCTGAAGAAGGACATCACCGCCGCGGTCGCGGGCCGCCGGGGCACGATCGCCGTCGGCCTCTACGACCGCACCGCCCAGACCACCTGCTTCCTGCGCGGCTCCACCGCGTTCGACTCGGCCAGCGTCGTCAAGGTGACCGTCCTGTCCGCGCTGCTGTGGGACGCGCAGAAGACCGGGCGGGCGCTGACCAGCCGGGAGAAGACCCTCGCCACCGCCATGATCACCAAGTCGGACAACGACTCCACCTCCACCCTGTGGAAGCAGCTCGGCCTGACGAAGATCAAGGGCTTCCTGACGGCCGCGAAGATGACGCAGACCAAGCCCGGCGCGGACAACTACTGGGGTCTCACCCAGATCACCGCCAACGACCAGCAGAAACTGCTCAAGCTGCTCACCGCCAAGAACGCGGTCCTCACCGACGCCTCGCGCGCCTACGTCAACACGCTGATGGGCCAGGTCATACCCTCCCAGCGCTGGGGAACGCCGTTCGGGCGGCCCTCCGGCGTCACCTGGCGGGTCAAGAACGGCTGGCTGTCGCGGGCCACGCAGGCCTGGCGGGTGCACAGCATCGGCACCTTCAAGGGCGGCGGCCACGACTACGTCATCACCGTCCTGACCCAGGGCAACGCCACCATGGACTACGGCATCGCGACCATCCAGGGCGTCGCCAAGGTGATCCACCGGGACCTCGCCGCGTCCTGAGCGGCCCGTTGGCGGGCCGTTCGCGGGCCGTTCGCAGGTCGTTGGCGGCGCGGGCGCCGTGACGCTGCGTCCCGGCACGCCCACCGCGCGACGCGAATCGTTGCGGAGGGATGAAATCCGCCTGCTCCGGCGTTGGTGCCTTCCGGCAGACCAGGACGACAGGAAGGCACCGGCGTGGCAGCGCAGCAGGGGGAGCGGCGACCGAGCTGGGCGCGCAGACTGGCCGCGTACGCCTGGCGCCATCCGGCGGACGTGGTCCTCGCGCTCGGCTCCTCCCTCGCCGGCATGGCTGTCATGGCGCTGGTCCCGCTGGTCACCAAGGTGATCATCGACGACGTCATCGGCGACCACAGCCGGGGCATGGCCCCCTGGGCCGGGGCCCTGACAGCCGCCGCCCTGCTGGTGTACGCCCTCACCTACGTGCGCCGCTACTACGGCGGACGGCTCGCCCTCGACGTCCAGCACGATCTGCGGACCGAGATGTTCGACACGATCACCCGGCTCGACGGCCGCCGGCAGGACGAGCTGTCCACCGGCCAGGTGGTCGGCCGCGCCACCAGCGACCTCCAGCTCATCCAGGGCCTGCTCTTCATGCTCCCGATGACGATCGGGAACCTGCTCCTCTTCGCGATCTCCCTGGTGATCATGGCGTGGCTGTCGCTGCCGCTGACCCTGGTCGCGCTGGCCGTGGCGCCCGCCCTCGCCTACATCGCCCGGCGCAGCCGGACCAAGCTGCACCCCGCCACCTGGTACGCGCAGGCCCAGGCGGCGGCGGTCGCGGGCGTGGTCGACGGCGCCGTCACCGGCGTCCGCGTGGTGAAGGGCTTCGGCCAGGAGGACCAGGAGACCGGCAAACTGCGCGAGGTCGGCCGCCGGCTCTTCGCGGGCCGGCTGCGCACCATCCGCCTGAACAGCGCGTACACCCCCGCCCTCCAGGCCGTCCCCGCCCTCGGCCAGGTCGCCATGCTGGCCCTCGGCGGCTGGCTGGCCGTGCGCGGCCACATCACCCTCGGCACGTTCGTCGCCTTCTCCACCTACCTCGCCCAGCTCGTCGGCCCGGTCCGGATGCTCGCCGTGGTGCTCACCGTCGGCCAGCAGGCCCGCGCGGGCACCGAACGCGTCCTGGAGCTGATCGACACCGAGCCGTCCATGCGGGACGGCGCCAAGGAACTGCCCGCCGACGCCCCGGCCACGGTGGAGTTCGACGACGTCGCGTTCGGCTACGACCCCGGCCGGCCCGTCCTCGACGGACTCACCTTCGAAATCCGCCCCGGCGAGACCCTGGCGGTCGTGGGCTCGTCCGGCTCCGGGAAGTCCACGGTCTCGCTCCTGCTGCCCCGCTTCTACGACGTCACCCGCGGCGCCGTCCTCATCGGCGGCCACGACGTGCGCGAGCTGACCCTCGACTCGCTGCGGGCCGCGATCGGCCTGGTCCCCGAGGACTCGTTCCTGTTCTCCGACACGGTCCACGCCAACATCGCGTACGGCCGTCCCGACGCGACCCGCGAGCAGGTCGAGGCCGCCGCCCGCGCCGCCCAGGCCGACCGCTTCATCGCGGAGCTGCCCGACGGCTACGACACCACGGTCGGCGAGCACGGACTCACCCTCTCCGGCGGCCAGCGCCAGCGCGTCGCGCTCGCCCGCGCCATCCTCACCGACCCGCGCCTGCTCGTCCTGGACGACGCGACGTCCGCCGTGGACGCCGCCGTCGAGCACGAGATCCACGAGGCCCTCAAGCAGGTCATGCGGGGCCGCACCACCCTGCTGATCGCCCACCGCCGGTCCACCCTCAACCTCGCCGACCGCATCGCCGTCCTCGACGCGGGCCGGCTCGCCGACCTCGGCACCCACGAGGAGCTCCAGGAACGCTCCGCGCTCTACCGCCGCCTGCTCACCGACCCCGACGAGCTGGGCGGCGTCTCGCCCGGCCACGCCCCGCGCGTCGCGCCGAGCGAGGACACCACCGTCCGCGACGAACTGGACGCCGAGTTCGACGCCGAACGCGGGGTGACCCCCCGGCTGTGGACGGGCGACCGCGAGCCGAAGGACACGGCCCTGGCCGGGACGCCGGCCGCGCCCGGCCTCCTCGCCCAGGTCGAGGCGCTGCCCCCGGCCCTCGACGTGCCGGACGTCGACGAGGCGCGCGCCGTCCAGCCGGAGGAGTCCTACGGGCTGCGCCGGCTGCTGCGCGGCTTCCGCGCGCCCCTGCTCGTCAGCCTCGCGCTCGTCGCCGTCGACGCCGGGACCAGCCTGCTGCTGCCGGTGATGATCCGGCACGGCATCGACCAGGGCGTGACCCGGACGGCGCTGGGCGCCGTCTGGACCGCCTCCCTGCTCGCCCTGCTCGCGGTGCTCGTGCAGTGGGTCGCGCAGACCGGCGAGATCCGGATGACCGGCCGCACCGGCGAACGGGTCCTCTACACCCTGCGCCTGAAGATCTTCGCCCAGCTCCAGCGCCTCGGGCTCGACTACTACGAGCGCGAGCTGACCGGCCGCATCATGACGCGGATGACGACCGACGTCGACGCCCTGTCCACGTTCCTCCAGACCGGCCTGGTCACCGCGTTCGTCTCGGTCGTCACCTTCTTCGGCATCATGGCCGCCCTGCTGGTGATCGACGTGCAGCTGGCGCTGATCGTCTTCGCCACGCTCCCGCCCCTGGCCGTCGCCACCTACTTCTTCCGCAGGGCGAGCGTGCGGGCGTACGAACTCGCCCGCGAGCGGGTGTCGACGGTCAACGCCGACCTCCAGGAGTCGGTGTCCGGGCTCAGGATCGTGCAGGCCTTCCGGCGCGAGCGGGACGGCGCGGCCCGGTTCGCCGAACGCTCCGACAGTTACCGCGAGGCCCGCATCCGGGGCCAGTGGCTGATCTCGGTCTACTTCCCGTTCGTGCAGCTGCTGTCGTCGGTCGCGGCCGCTGCGGTCCTCATCGCGGGCGCGGGCCGGGTCGACGCGGCCACGCTGACCACCGGCGCCCTGGTCGCCTACCTCCTCTACATCGACCTGTTCTTCGCCCCCGTCCAGCAGCTCTCCCAAGTCTTCGACGGCTACCAGCAGGCGACCGTCTCCCTGGGCCGCATCCAGGAGCTGCTGCGGGAGCCGACGTCCACCGCCGCCGCCGACGAACCTCGGGAGGTCACCTCCCTGCGCGGCGAGATCGCCTTCGAGGGCGTGCACTTCGCGTACGGCGCCGACGACGAGCCCGAGGAGGCCCTGAGCGGCATCGAGCTGCGCATCCCGGCCGGCCAGACCGTCGCCTTCGTCGGCGAGACCGGCGCGGGCAAGTCGACCGTCGTCAAGCTGGTGGCCCGCTTCTACGATCCCACCGCCGGCCGCGTCACGGTCGACGGCACGGATCTGCGCTCCCTCGACCTCACCTCGTACCGCCACCGGCTGGGCGTCGTCCCGCAGGAGGCGTACCTGTTCCCCGGCACCGTCCGCGACGCCATCGCCTACGGCCGGCCCGAGGCCACCGACGCCGAGGTCGAGGCGGCGGCCCGGGCGGTCGGCGCGCACGAGATGATCGCCACCCTCGACGGCGGCTATCTGCACGCCGTCGCCGAACGCGGCCGCAACCTCTCCGCGGGCCAGCGCCAGCTGATCGCCCTGGCCCGCGCCGAACTCGTCGACCCGGACGTGCTGCTCCTCGACGAGGCGACGGCCGCCCTCGACCTCGCCACGGAAGCCCAGGTCAACCAGGCCACGGACCGGCTGGCCGGCCGCCGCACCACCCTGGTCGTCGCCCACCGGCTGACCACCGCGGCCCGCGCGGACCGCGTCGTGGTGATGGACCACGGCCGGGTCGTCGAGGACGGCACGCACGACGAACTGCTGGCGCTGGAGGGCCGTTACGCCCGGCTGTGGCGCACCTTCGTGGGCGAGGACGAGCCCGCGGCCGTCTGATCCCGTACCCGTACCCGTACCCGGCCCCGCCCACGGCGGTGGCCGCGCAACCATCCGACGGGTGTACGGCGTCCGTACATCAGTACGGATGACGCGAGCGGCTATCGCGTACGGGGAACGTGGGAGGGACGGACCGTGGGCACAGGCGCTTCGGGGCCGAACGGGCCCGCCGGGCTGACGCGCCCGGCAGCGAGGAAGGGCGCGACGGACGGGGAGGCCGCGAGGAGCGCGAAGGCCCGGAGGGGCGCGCGGAAGGACCGGAGTGGCGCGAAGGGTGCGGTGGCCAGGCGGCTGGCGGCGGGCCTCGTCCTGCTGATCGTGTCCGCTCTCCTCGCCGTCGCCGCACCGGGCGCCGCCCAGGCCGCCACCGCCAACGGCTGCAAGGGCCGCAAGGTGCGCACCCTGCCCTTCTCCACGGGCTCCGTGCAGCTCTTCCGCGACGGCGGGTACGTCTGCGCCGTCACCGTGCAGAAGCACCCGGGCACCAGACGGCTGGTCGCGGTGAGCCTTCAGGCACGCGGTCTGCGCGCCGTGTCGAAGTCCCGCCGGGACACCCGCAGTTCGCCTCCGGCGCGGGTGTACGCGGGCCACCGCTACGTGCGGGTGACGGGAACAGTGACCGGCGGCTCGTACCGGTCCGTCTGGTTCCGCTGCTGAACCCCCGCTGAAGTCCTTGAAGCGCCAAGCCCCTCTGGTGTGACGGGTGTTGCTCCGATACCTTCCGGCGACGCACATCAGTCTCACAGGGAGGGTGCACGCGCATGCGCAAGGCGCTCAGATGGCTGCTCGCGCTCATGGTGCTCATAGGCACGGTGAGCACGGCGGGAGCGGCCACCGCCGCAACACCGGAGGCCGTCGACATCAAGGACCGGCTCCTCGCCGTGCCGGGCATGAGCCTGGTCGAGGAGAAGCCGTACCCCGGCTACCGGTTCTTCGTCCTCGAATACACGCAGCCGGTGGACCACAGGCACCCCGGCAAGGGCACGTTCCAGCAGCGGATCACCGTGCTGCACAAAGACGTCAGCCGCCCGACGGTGTTCTACACCGGCGGATACAACGTCTCCACGACACCGGGCCGCCGGGAGCCCACCCAGATCGTGGACGGCAACCAGGTCTCCATGGAGTACCGCTTCTTCACCCCGTCCCGCCCGTCCCCCGCCGACTGGTCCAAGCTGGACATCTGGCAGGCGGCGAGCGACCAGCACCGCATCTTCACCGCGCTGAAGAAGATCTACGGCAAGAAGTGGATCTCCACCGGCGGCTCCAAGGGCGGTATGACGGCCACCTACTACGAGCGCTTCTACCCCCGGGACATGGACGGCGTCGTCGCCTACGTGGCCCCCAACGACGTCGTCAACGACGAGGACTCGGCCTACGACCGCTTCTTCGCCTCCGTCGGCACCAAGGAGTGCCGCGACCGGCTGAACGCCGTGCAGCGCGAGGCGCTGGTGCGCCGGGCGCCGCTGGAGAAGAAGTACGCGGCCTACGCGGCGGAGAACGGCTACACCTTCACCACCGTCGGCAGCCTGGACCGCGCCTACGAGGCCGTCGTCCTCGACTACGTCTGGGGCTTCTGGCAGTACAGCCTGCTGTCCGACTGCGCCACCGTCCCGGCGGACGCGGCCACGGCCACGGACGACGAGATCTGGAACTCGGTCGACACGATCTCCGGCTTCTCCGCCTACGCCGACCAGGGCCTGGCGACGTACACCCCGTACTACTACCAGGCGGGCACCCAACTCGGCGCGCCCACCATCCACTTCCCGTACATCGAGAAGAAGTACGTCCGCTACGGCTACCAGCCGCCGCGCAACTTCGTCCCCCGGGACATCCCCATGAGGTTCCAGCCGTCCGCGATGCGCGACGTCGACGCGTGGGTGCGGCACAACGCCCGGCACATGCTCTTCGTCTACGGCCAGAACGACCCGTGGGGCGCCGAGCGGTTCCGGCTGGGCAAGGGCGCGAAGGACAGCTACGTCTTCACCGCTCCCGGCCTGAACCACGGCGCGAACGTGGCCGGTCTCGTCCCCGGCCAGAAGGCGCTGGCCACGGCCCGCATCCTGGACTGGGCGGGCGTCCCGGCGCCGACGGCCGCACAGGCCAGGCCGCTGGCGAAGTTCGACGCGCGCCTGGACGTGCGTGACGTGGAGCGGGAACCGGCGCTGCGCCCGTAGCGCGCCGCCGCGCCGGCACCGCCGACCCACACCGGTCCGACCGGTTGGAGTGGTGAGGAAAGGAAGGGAGGGCCGTGGACGCCGGGCGATGTGCCCGGACGCCCGCGGCCCTCCCTTCGTGCGCCGGAAGCGACGCCCACGCGCACCCGGCAGTCAGGCCCAGTAGGTCAGACCGTGTCCGATCGGATAGAGCGTGCGGGCGGGGTCGTCCGCACGGCGCACGGGTACCGGGAGCCGGCCGCGCGGGGAGACCGCGCCGGCGATCACCCGGGCGGCCGCCCGCAGTTCGACGTCCGTCCAGCAGTAGGTCGCCAGGCAGGCCCGCACGGACGCGAGCAGGGCCACGTCGTAGGGGTTGCGGACGGCCGCCGCGACGACGGGCCGGCCGGTCGCGGTCAGCTCCCGCACCAGGGTGCGCTGTGAGCTGTCCGCCGTGACGTCGTAGGTCGTCACCACCACGGCGTCGGCCCCGGCCGCGGCGGCCACCGCCCGGGCGATCGCCTCCGGCGAGGGGTCCGTGCCCGTCGGCAGGGCCGTCGCCGTGAAGCCGAGCGCGGTGAGCGCGGCGGCGAGGACCCCGGTGGGCGGGCCCGTCGTGCCGGACGGGGAGGCCGGGTCGGCGCCCGCCACCAGGATCCGCGGGTGGGTCCGGGGGGACAGCGGGAGCACGGGACCCTCGTTGACGAGCAGCGTCGTGGTGCGCTCGGCGAGCCGGTCGGCCGCCGTCAGATGCGCCGGGGCGCCCACCGTCCGGCCGACGTCGCCCACGCGCACGTAGGGATCGTCGAACAGGCCCAGCCTTTCCTTCAGCCGCAGGATCCGCAGCACCGACTCGTCGAGCCGCTCCTCGGTCAGCTCGCCGTTGCGCACCGCGTTCAGCACGGCGTTCCAGGCCACGTCCAGCTTCGGCGGGTTGAGGAGCTGGTCGACGCCTGCCCGCAGCGCGAGCACCGGCACCCGGTCGTCGCCGTACTTGGTGCGCACGCCCGCCATGTCGAGGGCGTCGGTGATCACGACCCCGTCGAAGCCCAGCCGTTCGCGCAGCAGGCCGGTGACGACGGGCCGGGACAGGGTGGCCGGGTCGCCGGAGCCGTCGAGGGAGGGCATGACGATGTGCGCGGTCATCAGGGAGTCGACGCCGGCCGCGATCGCGGCCCGGAACGGCGGCGCGTCCAGCGCCTCCCACTCCTCGCGCGTGTGGGTGATGACGGGGAAGCCGGTGTGGCTGTCGACGGCCGTGTCGCCGTGGCCGGGGAAGTGCTTGGCGGTCGCCGCCACCCCGGCGGCCCGGTACCCCTCGATCTCCGCCGCGACCAGGCCGGCCACCGCGTCCGGGTCGGCGCCGAAGGAGCGGACGCCGATCACCGGGTTCGCCGGGTCGACGTTGACGTCGGCGACGGGGGAGTAGTCCTGCCGGATGCCCATGGCCCGCAGCTCACGGCCCGAGAGCAGCCCGAGGGTGCGGGCGTCGGCCCGGTCGCCTCCCGCGCCGATCGCCATCGCGCCCGGGAAGAGGGCGGCGGGCCTGCCCACCCGGCACACGACGCCGTGCTCCTGGTCGGTGGAGATCAGCACCGGCAGCCCGCGCGGCTGCCCGAGGGACGCCCGCTGGAGGCCGTCGGACAGCTCCGCGATCTGGCCGGGGTCGCGGGTGTTGTGCGCCCACGTGAAGTAGATGATCCCGCCGAGCCGGTAGCGCGCGAGCAGCTCGGCGGCCGTGCGCACGCCGAAGTCGGCGAGGTTGGCGGCGGCGTCGGCCGGGTCGGGCGCGGTCGCCGAGTGGCCGTGGACCCGTGAGACGAAGACCTGGCCGACCTTCTCCGGCAGGGTCATCCGGGACAGCAGGACCTCGGGCCGACGGTCGCCCGCGCGGGCCGTGCCGCCCGCGGCGAGGGCGGCGGTGACGCCGGCGGTGGCGGCGAGAACGGTGCGTCTGGAGGGCATGTGCGCTCCTTCCGGTGGGGGGCCGGTGGCGCACGCTACCCGCGGGGACGCCGCCGTCCGCGCATTGGAGGAGGCGCGCCGACAACGGCCCGGCGACCGGCCGCCGGACGGCGCGGCGCGGACCACTCCCCGCGACTGCCCCCGGGCGGCGCTGGGCGGGCCGGTCCCCGTGACGGCTTCGGGCGGTCACGGTCGGCGGGCTGACGCGTGCGGCCACTGCTCGCGCAGCACCCGCACCGTCTCGGCGATCGCCGGCCGCCTCGCCGCCCCCGACCGCCACAGCGCGTACAGCCGCCGGACGGGCGTCGGGTCGAGCGGCACCTCCACCGCGCCCGGCGGCAGCGGGCCCCGACCGAGCCGCGGGATGAGGGCGACGCCCAGCCCGGCCGCGACCAGTGCCACCAGGGTCGGGTTCTCCTCGGCGGTGTGCACCAGGTCGGGCTCGTGCCCCGCCGCGCGCAGGGTGCGCACCAGCCAGTCGTGGCAGACCCGGCCCGGTGGCTGGCAGATCCAGCGCTCGCCGCCCAGCTCCTCGCGCCGCACCCCCGTCCGCCCGGCGAACGGATGCCCCTCGGGGACCAGCAGGTCGCACGCGTCGTCCCCGATCACCGCGTGCTCGACGCCGGCCGGGGCGGGCAGCGGCGCGATGTCCCAGTCGTGTGCGACGGCGAGGTCCACGGCCCCCTTCGCGACCAGGTCCACCGACAGATGCGGGTCGACCTCGGTGAGCCGGGCGTCCAGCGCGGGATGCCTGCGGGCCAGGTCGGCGAGGGCGCCCGGCAGCAGCCCGCGCGCCGCCGAGGCGAACGCGGCGATGGTCAGCCGCCCGGCCGGCACCCCGCGCCGCTCCTCCAGCTCGGTCTCGGTGCGCTCCACGATCGCCAGCAACTCCTTGGCCGCGGCGACGAGTTGCAGCGCCTCGTCGGTGAGGCGGATGCCGCGCCCCTCCCGCTCCAGCAGCACGGTCCTGGTCTCCCGCTCCAGCTTGGCGAGCTGCTGGGAGACCGCCGACGGCGTGTAGCCGAGGGCGGCGGCCGCGGCGCCGACGGTTCCGTGCACCGACACGGCGTGCAGGGCGCGCAGGCGCTGGAGATCGAGCACGGCGGGCTCCTCGGACGCGGGGACGGATCAGCGGGGACGCCGGAACAGATCAGCGTTGCTTCATCCAACCATGCAGCAATCTTCGCTGGTGCTACATGGTCCGGACGGGCGATCCTCGACGCATGCGACCCGCTCACCTCGCCCTCGCCGTCCTCGTCGCCGCCGTCTGGGGCGTCAACTTCACCGTCATCGAGATCGGCCTCGGCCACTTCCCGCCGCTGCTCTTCTCCGCCCTGCGCTTCCTGGTGGCGGCGCTGCCCGCGGTGTTCCTGGTGGGCCGCCCGAAGGTGGCCTGGAAGTGGATCGTCTCGGTGGGACTCGTGCTGGGCGTGGCGAAGTTCGGGCTGCTGTTCGTCGGCATGGACGCGGGCATGCCGGCCGGCCTGTCCTCGCTGGTCCTCCAGATCCAGTCGGTGTTCACCGCCGCCATCGCGTTCGCCGTGCTCGGCGAACGTCCCACCCGGATCCGTCTGCTGGGGATGGCCGTGGCCCTGGCCGGCATCGGCGTGGCGGCCGCGGACGAGGGCGCCTCGGGCCCGCTCGGCGCGTTCGCCCTGGTCATCGCGGCGGCGGCCTGCTGGGGCGCGTCGAACGTGCTCACCCGCAAGGCGTCCCCGCCGGACGCGCTGAACTTCATGGTGTGGGTGAGCACCGTCCCGGTCCTGCCGCTGCTCGCCCTCTCCCTGCTGACCGAGGGCCCCACGCGCGATCTGGCCGCCCTGCGCGGCCTGGACTGGCAGGGCGCGGGCACGCTCGTCTACGTCGCCTGGGTGACGACCGTCTTCGGGTTCGGGGCCTGGGGCTGGCTGCTGCACCGTCACCCGGCGTCCACCGTCGCCCCCTTCTCCCTGCTGGTCCCGGTCTTCGGCATGACGTCGGCCGCCGTCTTCCTCGACGAGTCGGTGAGCGGCCCGCGCTGGTGCGCCGCCGCGCTCCTGGTGGGCGGCGTCGCGCTGACCTCCCTGGCGCCGGCGCGGAAGCCCGCCGGCCGTCCCGCGCGGGACGGCGCGCAAGCTCCGGCGTCCCCGCCGGCCTCCTCGCCCGTCCCAGCGCCCGGTTCCCCGCCGGCTTCCTCGCCCGTTCCCGTGCCCGGTTCCGGGACGGTTTCCGCGGCCGTTCCCGTGCCCGGTTCCGGGGCGGTTTCCGCGGCCGCCCCCGCCGACGGAGCGGGTCCGGCGGTCGTCCATCCCGTGGACGTACCGGCAGCGGGGCGGACCGGCGCGGGATCATGAGGGGCATGGCCCTCGTCGACATCCCCGGTTCCAAGTCACTCACCGCCCGCGCCCTGTTCCTGGCCGCGGCCGCCGACGGAGTCACCACCCTTCAGCGGCCCCTGCGTTCGGACGACACCGAGGGGTTCGCCGAGGGCCTGACCCGGCTCGGCTACCGCGTCGGACGGACGCCGGACGCCTGGCAGATCGACGGCCGCCCGCAGGGACCGGCGCGCGCCGAGGCCGACGTGTACTGCCGGGACGGCGCGACCACGGCACGCTTCCTGCCGGCCCTTGTCGCCGCCGGGCACGGCGTCTACCGCTTCGACGCCTCGCCCCAGATGCGCCGCCGCCCCCTGCTCCCGCTCACCCGCGCACTGCGCGACCTGGGCGTGGACCTGCGGCACGAGGAGGCGGAGGGCCACCACCCGCTCACCGTGCGGGCGGCCGGCGTCGAGGGCGGGGAGGTCGTGCTGGACGCCGGCCAGTCCTCCCAGTACCTGACCGCCCTCCTGCTGCTCGGCCCGCTCACCCGCACCGGGCTGCGCGTCACCGTCACCGACCTGGTGTCCGCGCCGTACGTGGACATCACGATCGCCATGATGCGGGCCTTCGGCGCGGACGTGGTCCGCGAGGGGAACACCTTCGTCGTCCCGCCGGGCGGCTACCGGGCGACCACGTACGCCATCGAGCCCGACGCGTCGACCGCGAGCTACTTCTTCGCGGCGGCCGCCGTCACCGGCGGCGAGGTGACCGTGCCGGGGCTCGGCGCGGACGCGCTCCAGGGCGACCTGGGCTTCGTGGACGTCCTGCGCCGGATGGGCGCCCGCGTCGAGGTCGGCGCCGACCGCACGACGGTGGCCGGGACGGGCGAACTGCGCGGCCTCACCGTCACCATGCGGGACATCTCCGACACGATGCCGACGCTCGCCGCGATCGCCCCCTTCGCCTCCGGGCCCGTGCGCATCGAGGACGTGGCGAACACCCGGGTCAAGGAGTGCGACCGGCTGGAGGCCTGCGCGGAGAACCTGCGGCGGATGGGGGTGCGGGTGGCCACCGGCCCGGACTGGATCGAGATCGTGCCCGGCGCCGCCCCCGTCGGCGCCGACGTCAAGACCTTCGGCGACCACCGCATCGTCATGTCCTTCGCGGTGACCGGCCTGCGCGTCCCCGGAATCTCGTTCGACGACCCCGGCTGCGTCCGCAAGACTTTCCCCGGCTTCCACGAGGCGTTCGCGCGACTGGACGTCTGATCAGGACGCCGTCCGCCGCCGGGCGGGCGGCCCGCGAACGGCACGGCTGGGAGAGGACGGCGTCGGGTGGGCTTCATGCTGGAGGGACCGGTTCTGGAGGGCGCACTGGTGCGCCTGGAGCCGCTGGAGCGGCGGCACGCCGCCGAACTGGCGGAGGCGGCGGAGGAGGACCGCTCCACGTACGCCTACACGTGGGTGCCCCGCGGGCACGAGACCGCCGACTACGTCGAAGCCCAGCTCGCCCGCGCGGCGACCGGCCGGCTCGCCCCGTACGCGCAGATCAGCCTCGCCTCCGGCCGGGCGGTCGGCGCGACCTCGTACTGGGAGCCGCGGTGCTGGCGCTCCGACGACCGCCTCGACGCCGTCGAGGTCGGCTTCACCTGGCTCGCCGGCTCCGCCCAGGGCACGGGCGTCAACGCCGAGGCCAAGCTGCTGCTCTTCCGGCACGCCTTCGAGCAGTGGGACGTCTCCCGGGTGGACCTCAAGACGGACGCCCGCAACGCCCGTTCGCGCGCGGCGATCGAGAGCGTCGGCGCCCGCTTCGAGGGCGTCCTGCGCAGCTGGTCGCGCTCCTGGGCACCGGGCGAGGACGACAGCCTCCGCGACTCCGCGATCTTCTCCCTCACGGCGGGCGAATGGCCCGAATGCGAACAGCGCCTGACCGCCCGCGTCGCCCGCCACCTCTCCGGCCGGACCTGAGCCCCAGGCCCGGGCCGACCGCGCCCGCCCGACGTCACGGGCGCGGTCGGGCGGTTCGCCGGCCGGTCACTCGCGTGCACCGCTCAGGTGATCCGCTCGGGCGCCGCGCTCGTCCGTCGTCTTCGTGGGATCCGCCGGTGGTGACCGGCGTCCGTCACGCCGAGTCGTTGAGCAGCCGGCCCAGGTGGGCGCGGCCGTCGTCGAGGAGGCCCGCCAGCGGCTCGGCGTTCTCGTGCCAGCGCTTCTCGTACTCCCAGCACAGCCAGCCGTCCCAGCCGTTGCGGGCCAGGACCTCGACGCACTCCGCGAGGGGCAGCACGCCGGAGCCCAGAGCCAGCGGCGTCGTGTCCTCGGCCGAGGCGATGTCCTTGACCTGCACGTACCCGAGGAACGGGGAGAGCGCGGCGTAGGTGTCCTGCGGCTGCTCGCCGCCCAGCCAGGTGTGCATGACGTCCCACAGCGCGCCGACCTGCCGGTGTCCGACGGGGCCGATGATCCGGATGACGTCCGCGCCCGTGCGGTGCGAGTCGTGGGTCTCCACCAGGATGCGCACGCCGAGGTCGGCGGCGTGTTCGGCGGCGGTCCCGAGGCGCCGGGCCGCGATCGCGTCGGCGTCGGCGTCCGCGTCGCTCTGCTCCTCGGATCCGTCCGGGGTTCCGCCGGGGAAGACGCGGACGAAGGGCGCGCCGAGATCGCGGGCGAGGCCGACGAGGGCGCGGATCTCGTCGAGCACGGGTTCGTCGTCGCCGGGCGCGGCGGCCCGCGCGTACCCGGCGATCCCGAGGATCTCGACGCCCGCCGACTTGAACTCGGCGGCGACGTCGGCGCGTTCCTGCGCAGTCAGTCCCGGGTGGACCGGTTCCTCGGGATGGGCGCGTACCTCCACGCCGTGATAGCCGTGCGCGACCGCGAGCCGCAGCACTTCGGAGACGGGCAGACCGGGGACACCGAGAGTGGAAAAGGCGAACTTCATGCCACCACTCTCACCCGGAGGCGGCACACGGGTCCAGCGCAGGCGAGGGCGATTCCCCCTGTGTCTGCCGGTGAGCAGAACGCGGTCCCGAAGAGCGGCTCGGTCGTCGCGGCGCAGTCGTGGACGCGGACGGCCCGGCCCGGCAGGAAGCAGCCGCTCCGCTCGCCGTCGGGCAGGCCGCCGACCAGGTCGAGGATCTTCCGTGCCGCGTCCTCGACCCGGACGTCCCAGATCCAGGGTCTGCCGCATCCCGCCCCCGACCCAGACGTCCCAAGTCCAGGGTCTGTCCTGCCTCGTCCTCGCCCCGGACCTCGGCGACCTCGCCCCGCACGCTCCCCGCGGCGAACGGGCTGCCGGGATCGGCGCTGCGGACGACCTCCGGCAGCCGGGCCTCCCGGTGGGCGGAGCGCAGTCTCACTTCCGGGGGGCGCCCGACGACCCGCGCACCATCAACTCGCCGCGGATCGTGGCGATGCCGCCCGGCGGCGGCTCCTCGCGGCCCATGGCGATCCGTCCCGCGCGGGCCCCCGCCTCCGCCAGCGGCAGCCGCACCGTCGTCAGGGACGGCACGACGTCGATGCTGAACGGCAGGTCGTCGAAGCCCGCCACCGACACGTCCTCCGGGATCCGCAGCCCCGACTCCCGCAGGGCGGCGCAGGCTCCGAGCGCGACGGAGTCGTTGGCGGCGACGACCGCCGTCAGCGAGGGGTCGCGGCGCAGCAGCTCCAGCGTCGCCTCGTAGCCGGCCCGGCGGTCGTAGCGGCCGTGCACGGTCCAGCGCGGGTCCTCCTCGACGCCGGCCGCGGCCAGCGCCGCCCGGTGGCCCTCCAGCCGGTGCCGGGTGGTCGTGCGCTCCTCGGGGCCCGCGATGTAGCCGAGCCGCCGGTGGCCGAGCCCGAGGAGGTGCTCGGTCAGCTCGCGTCCGCCCCCGCGGTTGTCGAAGGTCAGGGCTATGGCCGAGGTGTCCGGCGCGGGCGGCCGGCCGCACAGCACCACGCGGGTGCCGGCCTCGCCGAGCCGGCGCAGCTTGGACGCCACCGCCGAGGCGTGCGGCTCGTCCTCCACGGCCCCGCCGGTGAGCACCACGGCCGCCGCCCGCTGCCGCTGCAACAGCGTCAGGTAGGTCAGCTCGCGCTCCGGCGAGCCCCCGGTGTTGCAGACCACCGCGAGCCGTTCGCCGCCGGCGCGGCCGCCCGGACCCCCGATCTCGGACTGGATCGCGCTCGCCATGATCCCGAAGAAGGGGTCGGCGATGTCGTTCACCAGGATGCCGACCAGGTCGGAGGTGGCCGCGGCCAGCGCGCTCGCCGGCCCGTTCAGCACGTAGTCCAGCTCGTCGACCGCCCGCAGCACCCGCTCCCTGGTGGTGGCCGCCACGGGGTAGTTCCCGTTCAGCACGCGCGACACCGTCGCGGGCGAGACCTGCGCGCGGGCCGCCACGTCCGCCAGGGTCACCGTCATCTCGTCGTCCTCCGGTCACACATCTCGTCGTACGTCGTCGTACGCCCTGGTGGACAGCGGCCTTGGCAGGCGCGGTTCCGGGCGTGTCGAGCCGACCTTACGGCCCAGGACCCCCGTTGTTCGCCCCCTCGAACAACTCGGGATGGACACGGTCTTGTCCGGACCACCGGTCAGAGGCTAGCTTCTTCCTGTATAGAAAGCGCTTGCTGTCACGCTGATCAGGAAGAGGCGTACGCGGCGCGCACAACGCGTACGAACCGCGCAGACACCTTGCGCGCGACGCCTATGAAGGGATCGACGTGACACGCAGAACGGTGCGGATCGCCATGAACGGCGTGACCGGACGCATGGGTTACCGCCAGCACCTCGTCCGCTCCATCCTGGCCCTGCGCGACCAGGGCGGCCTCGACCTCGGCGACGGCACCGTCCTGTGGCCGGAACCCGTCCTCGTCGGCCGCCGCGAGCACGCCCTCAAGGCGCTCGCCGAGCAGCACGGCCTGGACCCGGAGAACGTCTCCACCGACCTCGACGCGGTGCTCGACGACCCGACCGTCGAGATCTACTTCGACGCCCAGGTCACCTCCGCCCGCGAGGAGGCGATCCGCAAGGCCGTCGCCGCCGGCAAGCACATCTACACCGAGAAGCCCACCGCCACCGGCCTCGACGGCGCCCTGGAGCTGGCCCGCCTGGCCACCGCCGCGGGCGTCAAGCACGGCGTCGTCCAGGACAAGCTGTTCCTGCCGGGCCTGCTCAAGCTCAAGCGGCTCATCGACGGCGGCTTCTTCGGCCGGATCCTGTCCGTGCGCGGGGAGTTCGGCTACTGGGTCTTCGAGGGCGACTGGCAGGCCGCCCAGCGTCCGTCGTGGAACTACCGCGCGGAGGACGGCGGCGGCATCGTCGTCGACATGTTCCCGCACTGGGAGTACGTCCTGCACGAGCTGTTCGGCCGGGTGAAGTCCGTCCAGGCCCTCACCGCCACCCACATCCCGCAGCGCTGGGACGAGCAGGACAAGCCCTACGACGCCACCGCCGACGACGCCGCCTACGGCGTCTTCGAGCTGGAGGGCGGCGCCATCGCCCAGATCAACTCCTCCTGGGCGGTGCGCGTGAACCGCGACGAACTCGTCGAGTTCCAGGTCGACGGCACCGAGGGCTCCGCCGTCGCCGGACTGCGCAACTGCCGCGTCCAGCACCGCTCCGCCACCCCCAAGCCGGTCTGGAACCCGGACATCCCCGCCACCGAGGTCTTCCGCGACCAGTGGCAGGAGGTCCCCGACAACGGCGAGTTCGACAACGGCTTCAAGGCCCAGTGGGAGCTGTTCCTCAGGCACGTCTACGCCGACGCCCCCTACCACTGGGACCTGCTGGCCGGCGCCCGCGGCGTCCAGCTCGCCGAACTGGGCCTGAGGTCCTCCGCCGAGGGCCGCCGCCTGGACGTCCCGGAGGTCACGCTGTGACGATCCGGCTGCCCGGCGCGGACGGCGCCCTGCGGACCTACGAACCCCGCACCGAACCGCTCGCCCTGACCACCGGCGCGCCCTTCACCTCCCGTACCGTCTACTCGGCGGCGCACGTCGTCGCCGACCCGTTCGCGGACGTCTCGCCCGACTCGCCCGCCGCCGTCGACTGGGACGCCACCCTCGCCTTCCGCCGCCACCTGTGGTCCCACGGGCTCGGCGTCGCCGAGGCGATGGACACCGCCCAGCGCGGCATGGGCCTGGACTGGGCGGGCGCGGCCGAGCTGATCCGCCGCTCCGCCGCCGAGGCCAGGACGGTCGGCGGCCGGATCGCCTGCGGCGTCGGCACCGACCAGCTCACCGCCGGCGGCACGCTCGCCGAGGTCCGCGCGGCCTACGAGGAGCAGCTCGCCCTCGTCGAGGAATCGGGCGCGCGCTCCATCCTGATGGCGTCGCGTGCCCTCGCGGCGGCCGCCTCGGGCCCCGAGGACTACCTGGACGTCTACGGCCACCTGCTGCGCCAGGCGTCCGAGCCGGTGATCCTGCACTGGCTGGGCCCGATGTTCGACCCGGCGCTGGAGGGCTACTGGGGCTCGTCCGACCTGGACGCGGCCACGGACACCTTCCTGGAGGTCATCGCCGCCCACCCCGACAAGGTGGAGGGCATCAAGGTCTCGCTGCTCGACGCCGGGCGCGAGATCGACATCCGGCGCAGGCTGCCGCAGGGCGTGCGCTGCTACACCGGCGACGACTTCAACTACCCCGAGCTGATCGCGGGCGACGAACAGGGCTTCAGCCACGCCCTGCTCGGCATCTTCGACCCGCTGGGCCCGCTGGCGGCGGAGGCGGTCCGCGTCCTCGACACGGGGAACACGGCCGGCTTCCGTGAACTCCTCGACCCCACCGTCGAGTTGTCCCGCCACCTGTTCCAGCCCCCCACCCGCTTCTACAAGACGGGCGTGGTGTTCCTGGCCTGGCTGGCCGGCCACCAGTCGCACTTCACGATGGTCGGCGGCCTGCAGTCGGCCCGCTCCCTCCCGCACTTCGCCTGCGCCTACGAACTCGCCGACGGCCTGGGCCTGTTCCCCGACCCGAAGCTGGCCGAGGAGCGGATGAAGACCCTGCTCGCCCTGTACGGAGTGACCCAGTGAGCAACCCGGACCTGAGCCGCTTCTCCATCAACCAGATGACGGTGAAGCAGCTGTCCCTGCCCGAACTCGCCGCCGCCTGCGTCGACTTGGGCGTGACCAACGTCGGCCTGTGGCGTGAGCCCGTGCAGACGTACGGCGTGGAGGCGACCGCCAAGCTGGTGCGCGACGCGGGCCTGACGGTGACGACCCTGTGCCGCGGCGGCTTCCTCACGGCGACAGACCCGGACGAGCGGGCGGAGGCCCTCGCCGACAACCGCCGGGCGGTCGACGAGGCGGCCGCCCTCGGCACCGAGGTGCTCGTCCTCGTCTCCGGCGGCCTGCCCGCCGGATCCAAGGACCTGCACGGCGCCCGCGAACGCATCGCCGACGCCCTCGCCGTCCTCGGCCCCTACGCCGAGGAGCACGGGGTGAAGCTGGCCATCGAGCCCCTGCACCCCATGTACGCGGCCGACCGCTGCGTGGTCTCCACCCTCACCCAGGCCCTGGACCTCGCGGAACGCTTCCCGGCCCACCAGGTCGGCGTCACCGTCGACACCTACCACATCTGGTGGGACGACCAGGCCCCCGCCCAGATCGTCCGGGCGGGCGCGGGCGGCCGCATCCACACCTTCCAGCTCGCCGACTGGACGACGCCCCTGCCCGAGGGCGTCCTCAACGGCCGCGGCCAGATCGGCGACGGCGCGATCGACATGCGCGAGTGGCAGGGCCACGTGGAGGCGGCCGGGTACACGGGCGCGATCGAGGTCGAACTCTTCAACGACGGCCTGTGGGCCCGGGACGGCCGCGAGGTCCTGGCCGAGACGGCGCAGCGGTTCCTGGCGCACGTGAACCGGTAGCCTCCGTCACCGGACGGGTCACCGTCCCGGACCATACGGCCACCGGGTCCGGGACGGCGACCAAGACCCGAAGACCGCTCGTGTCGCTGCGGCGAGCGGTCAGCCGTAGTGGTACCGGGCCTTGATGACCACGACGGCCTTGTCCTCCACCGCGTACACCAGACGGTGCTCGTCGTCGATCCGGCGGGACCAGAACCCGGACAGCTCGCCCCTCAGGGGCTCCGGCTTCCCGATCCCCGCGAAGGGATCGCGTCGGCAGTCGTCGATCACCTTCGCCAGACGGCGGCACATCTTCGGATCGGTCGTCGCCCAATACGCGAAGTCGTCCCATCCGTCGGGAGTGAAGCGGATGTCCCTCACCCCTCACCCTCCGTGGCGGCGTACAGCTCGTCGACGGTCTTCTCGACGGTTTCCCCGGCTTTGTAGGCTGCGACGGCCCTCATCAGCCGCGCCGCGTTGGCGGGGGACCGCAGGAGGTACACGGTCTCCTGCCATGAGCGGTAGTCATCGGCGGACATCAGCACCGCGTCGCCCGACCTGGAGGTGATCTCCACGACGGTGTGGTCGTTGTTGACCTGCTCGATCAGGGGGAACAGGGTCTTCCTCGCCTCGCTGGCACTTATCGACATGGCAGACTCCTCTTCTCCTGGCGGTACGAGAAAACGGTACCAGTAGTGGTGCGAGTTTTCGGTACCAGAAGCGGCCGTCCGGGGGCGGCGCCCGGCCGCGGGCGCCGTGCGACGGCCGCTGGGCGTGCCGGGCGCCCACAGGCCCTCCCGTCTCAGCGCTCCCTGTCCGCCGCCATGATGCCGACGCATTCCTCGAGTGCTGCGTGCAGCGACGGTACGAAAGCGGCGAGTTCGGCGTCCGACGACCTGCCTCCCTCCAGTACGGCCCCGACGACCGTCGCCAGGACGGCGGCGGCCTTCAGGGCGTGCGCGTCGGCCAGCTCCTCCAGGACCCCGCCGGGACGCGCGACCACGAACGCCTCCTTGCCGGTGGCGGGATCGACGCCGATGCTGCGAAAGCGCCGCGCGCTCATGCGACGGCCCCCGACGGTACGTGGAGCTGGTGACCCAGGGCTACGAGGTACGGGCGCACCAGAGGGAGCCCGTCGGCGAGGATCACATCCGTGGGGAGCGGGCGCGTCCCGGTTGCGCGGGCGCGCGGCTGCGGGGGAGAGGCCGGGAGCGGCGGGGGCCCGAGCGTGCGGTGCGCTCCGCGCGGCGGCAGGAAGAAGCTCAGGATCGCGGTCAGTAGGCTGCGCACAGGTCGACTCCTTGGGTCGGCTGAGCCCCGGCGCGGAAGCCTTCACCCTTCCCGCCGGGGCGTCTTTGTCCTCCGGAGCCTAGCCCAGTAGCGGTAGTGGTAGGTAGTGGTTGGTAGTAGTACTAAGTAATGCGCGGTGGAAGGTAGCGGCATACGGTCAGCGGGTGGACAAGATCAGCCCCGATTCGCCGCAGTACGTCTATGAACAGCTCGCCGCGATCATCGAACGGAAGATCCGTTCCGGTGAGTACCCGCCGGGCACGAGGCTGCCGGGCGAACTCACCATGACGCACGAGCACAAGGTCGGTCCGGGCACCGTGCGCCGCGCTCTGGACATCCTTCGGGACAGGGGACTGGTGGTGACCGTACGGGCCCGGGGTTCATTCGTCTCCGACCCCCTGCCGCCCGCACCCGAGGCGCCCGAGCCGTCTGCCTAGTACGGCCGGCTCCGGGAGTGACGAAGGGGCCGCCCTCCGCCAGGTGTGAGCGGATGGGCGGCCCCGGTGGTGCCCGGACGTGACGCGGCGGGTCAGTCGGGCAGGTGGCTCAGCAGCCAGGTGCACAGCTCCCGAGTGATCCCGGTGTGCGGCGTGGTCGTCGACGAACAGACGAAGTCGTCCAGCTCGCTCTCTTCCGGGGACATTTCGGTGATCTTCGCGTACAACGCATCCTGCGTGTCGACGTCGCGGATGGCGACCGCGCTCACCGACGGCACGAAGCACACCTCCTCGTGCCGCAGATCCACCGTGCCGCCGAGCTTCTCCATCGCGTCGGCGAGGATCTTGTACGTGTGCAGGGTGCCGCCCGGCGCGCCGTCCAGCTCCGGGAAGCCGTCGGTGGTGATGGTCTTCTCGGCCGCGGGGAACCGCCGGTTCAGGTAGGCGACCGTCACGTCGTCGCCCTGGGCCTGGGTGTAGAAGGTGGTGCCCGGGTAGATCTGGGCGATGCGCAGCGCGATGGCCCCGGGCGTGACGTCCGGGAGGCCGACCCCGTCGGCGCGGCCGTTGGCGACCGCGATCTTCCGCGGCTCCGCCGGCCACCAGCCGACCTCTGCCAGCGCGTCGAGGAACTCCGTGCGCTCCTTGGCGATCCCGATCTTCCCGGTGTCCTTGTCGTAGTGCCGCCACAGCATCTGACGCGCCGCCGGGCTGTCCATCTGCTTCGCGAAGTCGTTCGCGAACGGGATGAAGTACGAGAACGCCTGCACGCCGACGGGGATGGACGCGCCCCGGTGGGGGCTGTCGTACGAGAAGTACAGCTCGGTCTCGTGGGGGCGGTTCCCCTGGGACTCCATCTTGGCCAGCGCGTACCGGGTGACGATGCCGCCCATGCTGAACCCGCCGACGACCAGCGGGGCGTTGCCCTGCCGCCGGGTGATGGCCTCGACGATGGCTGCCTCGGCGGCCTGCGCGTTGTCCAGGATCGACGCGCTGCGCTCCTCGAAACCGAGCAGGATGACGTCTCTGCCGCGGCTGCGCAGCTCGCTGACGAAGGGGAAGCCGCTCTCCAGGCCCTGATACAGCTTGTCGAGCTTGCTGCGGCCGAGGTTGAAACCGTCGGCCATGATCACGGGGCGGACGAGGCTGCCGGGGGTGGTGTTGCCCTCGCCCCGGAAGATCCAGGCGAAGCCGTTCGGCAGGGTCCAGTCCTCGTGTTCCGGGACCTCGACCGGGGTGGGGGGTTCGACGGTGATAGCGGCGCCGAGGGTGAACGTGCCGACGTTGGGCTCGGCTGTCTCCGACATGGTCGTGCTCCTTTGTGGGAGGGGTGGGGAACGACCACATCATGGGGGGCGATTTGCCCCTGTCACCCGTTTGACCTGCGGAGTTCATTACAAGTGATGCAATGCGCCGGGGAGGTGTTTGATGCGCCTGGCATGTGCCGATGGCCTGTTTCGTTCGCTCCGCTGTTCGTCGGCGATCCGGCGGGAGCGGAAGCGGAAGCGGCCCTCAGGCCTCTCGCTCCGCCCCCGGCATCCCGGCCCGCAGGTGTGCCGCCAGTTGCTGAAGCTCGGTGAGGGCGCGCGGGTCCGTGCCGTCTCCCAGTGGGTAGTGCAGGGCCGGGGCGGAGGCGGGGCCCAGGGCGAGGGGGCGCACCGGGAGGGGTGGGCGGCGGGCGTGGGTGAGGCCGATGTCGCGTACGTCCCGCGCGCCCAAAGTGAAGGCGACCGGAAGGGGCGGTGCCTGGAGCACGGGCGCGGTGGTGAGGTCGCGGGAGGCCCGGCGGACCGAGACCAGCATCGTCGTCAGGCCGTGCTGCTCGACGAGGGTCTCCGCGAGGGGCGTGATCGCGTCCAGCGGCGGCTCCTCGTCGGCCCCGTGGCCGAGGGTCAGGGTGACGTCCTGCTCGACGCCCGCCGTCGTCCGGGTGACCCGTATCCACGCCAGCGCGGGCCGGCCGGGGTGCCCGGCGACGACCAGGTGGGTGGGCTCCGGCGCCCGGTCGCGTGCCAGGCCGGTCAGCCTGTGCGGCGACCACGGCAGGTTGACGGGCTCCGCCGTGCCCCAGCCCGCGGGCGGCGAGCCGGTGAGCGCCCGCCAGGCCGTCTCCACGCCTTCGCCCAGGACGACGTCCTCCTGTGCGGGGAGCACGGTACGGAACGCCACGATCAGCTGCCGCTCCGCGCTCGGGGACGTCCGTCCGAACGCGTCGGCGACCGCGGCCGTGCCGTCGGCTCCGACCGCCGGCGCGAACGTCCCGTCCTGCCAGCGCAGCACCGCTCCGGACAGTCCGTCGTAATAGCCCTGCGCCGGGTCCTGGACGACCCAGCGGTTGGGCGGCTGTACGAGCGTGGCGCGGGCCGGGGCGCTGAGCCGCACGTGCGGCGGGGTGACGAGGTGCAGGGCGCGGCCCGACTCCGCGGTGTCGCGCAGCAGTTCGGAGAGCCAGGTGGTCAGGGCCAGGACGGGCCGGTCGGCCAGGACGACGGCCGTGCTCTCGGTGAGGACGTCCACGACCGGCCCGCCGTCGTCGGGTGCGACGACCGCGCTCACGTCCACGACGTCGGTGCTCGCGGCCGTCTCGGGCCAGGTGCTGCCGCCCAGCAGCAGGGCGAGCCGCCCGCACACCGACCCCGCGAGCCGCTCGGCCTCGGGCACGGCGCCGGAGGCCCGCGCCTCGGTCCACCAGAACGGCACGGGCACGTCCCGCCCGAGCAGCCGTTCGGCCTCCCCGGGGACCTGGACGAGCAGTGGGGCCTCCACGGACACCAGGGGTCTGCCGTCCGGGGCGCACAGCCGCAGCACGGCGCCCTCGGATCCGGCGGTCACCCGCGTCCGGGGGCCGCCCGCGTACAGGCCGGCCAGCAGAGCCCAGGTGTCCGGCATCTTGGGGGTGAGGGCGATGACGTCCTTGGTCACGACTCGTCCTTTCCGGCGGCCCCGGCGTTCCTGGTCTCCCCGGCATCGGCCAGCGCGGTCTGGACGAGCTGGTGGCGGCGGCCCCGGCGGACCAGGGTGCCGCGGCCGGGCGGCTGCTGGGAGGCGTACAGGCCGGGGAAAAGCTGTCCCTCGGTACGGTCGCCGGTCATGACCAGGGCGGTGGCGCCCGTCTCGCGCAGGGTGGTCAGGAGCGGTTCGTACAGGGCACGGGAGGCTCCGGCGGCGCGGCGCGCGAGGACGAAGTGCAGGCCGATGTCCTGGGCGCTGGAGACGTACGGCACGAAGGGCGCGAGGGGCTGCTGTCCGGCGGTGGTGAGGATGTCGTAGTCGTCGACGAGGATGACGATCCGCGGGCCGCGGAAGGAGGGTTCGCCGGTCTCGGGCGCGTCGGGGTCGGCGGTCTCCGGGAGCCGTTTTTCGAGTTCGGCGGCGATGCCGGTGGAGAGGGCGCCGGCGAGCGCGGCGTTGTGGGCGTAACCGCCCCGGTACGGCTCGGGGACGACGCCGCGCAGCCCGCGGCGAGGGTCGAAGACGCCGAAGACCAGCTCCTCGTCGGAGTACCGCTCGACGAGGCCGGCGACGATCAGCTTCAGAAGATTCGTCTTGCCGCATTCGTTGTCGCCGAGGACCAGCAGGTGCTGGTCGCCGCCGAAGAGGTCGAGCAGTACGGGGGCGAGGGCTTCCTGGCCGAGGCCGATGGGTATGCGCCGCGGTTCGGCGGCCGGCGAGGGCAGCCGGGTCGCCGGAAGCCGGGCGGGCAGCACCCGCACCGGGGCGGCGGGTGCGCCGTGCCAGGTGGCGTGGACGGTCCGCGCCGCCTCGTCCAGGGCCGGGCCCAGGTCGCCCGTCGTGGGCGAGCCGTCGAGGCGCGGCAGGGCGACCTGCGCGAACAGTCTGCCGTCGGTGAGCACCCGGCCCGGCACGTCCGGCGAGAGGGTCTCGGAGAGCTTGCGGTCGACGGAGGAGTCGGCCGGGTCGTTCAGGCGCAGTTCGACGCGCGTGCCGAACATCGACTGGGTGGCGATGCGGACGTCGTTCCAGCGCAGCATGCCCGCCACCACGTGGATCCCGTAGCCGCCGCCGCGCTTCAACAGGTCGGCGACGGGCTCGTCGAGGTCGGCGAAGTCGTCGCGCAGCGCACCGAACCCGTCGACGACGAGGACCACGTCGGTGGAGCCGAGCTGCGGCAGCCGGCCCTCGGCGCGGAGCCGGCGGAGCTGGTCGACGGAGTCGATGCCGTGCTCGCGGAACACCGTCTCGCGCTCGGCGAGCATGGTCCGCACCTCGGCGACCGTACGGGCCGCGCGCTCGCGGTCGGCCCGTCCGGCGATGCCGCCGACGTGCGGCAGGGCGGCCAGCGCCGAGAGGCCGCCGCCGACCAGGTCCAGGCCGTACACGGCGACGTCGCGCGGGGTGTGGGTGGCCGCCAGGGACAGCACGAGGGTCCTCAGCAGCGTGGTCTTGCCGGACTGGGGGCCGCCGATCACGGCCACGTGCCCGCCGGCCGTGGTCAGGTCCAGCACCCACTGGCCCTGCCACTGCCGGGCCGGGTCGTCGAGCACGCCGAGCGGCGCCCGCATGCCGCCCGTGGCGCGCGCCAGGTGCAGTCCGCGCTCGGAGACCCGGACCGGGCCGGCGGCCGCGTCCAGGGTGACGGCGTCCGGCAGCGGCGGCAGCCAGATGCGGCGCACGGCCGGCGCGGCGCCGGCGAGCCGGCCGACCATGAGGGACAGCACGGTCGGGCCGGTCTCCCGCCGGGTGGCGGCCGATTCCTCCTGCTCCTCCTCGGCCCGCTGCCCGGTGTCGTACGTCGGGTAGGGCAGGACCAGCGGTTCGTCGTCGTGCCGGTCGCGCACCGCGGGTCCGCGGTGCGCCCCGGAGACGTATCCGGCCTTGAACCGTTCGTAGGTGGACGTGTCGACCTTCAGATAGCCGAACCCCGGCAGGGGCGGCAGATGGAAGGCGTCGGTGGTGTCGAGGACCGTGCGGGACTCGTCGGCGGAGAACGTCCGCAAGCCCAGCCGGTACGACAGGTAGGTGTCCAGGCCCTTGAGCTTGCCGCCCTCGATGCGCTGACTGGACAGCAGCAGATGCACGCCGATGGAGCGGCCGATACGGCCGATGGACAGGAACAGGTCGATGAAGTCCGGTTTGGCGGTGAGGAGTTCGCCGAACTCGTCGATGACGACGAACAGGTGCGGGAGCGGTTCGAGGTCCGGCCTGCGGGTCGCGCGCAGCACGGCGTAGTGACCGATGTCGGCGACGTTCCCGGCGTCCTTGAGAACCTGCTGGCGGCGTCTGACCTCGCCGGCGAGGCTCGTGTGGACCCGCTCGACGAGACCGGCCTGGTTCTCCAGGTTGGTGATCATCCCTGCGACGTGGGGCAGTTCGGCGAAGGGGGCGAAGGTGGCGCCGCCCTTGTAGTCGACCAGGACGAGCGCGAGGTCCTCCGGGGAGTGCGTGGCGGCCAGTGCGAGCACGAGGGTGCGCAGCAGCTCGCTCTTGCCGGAACCGGTCGCGCCCACGCACAGGCCGTGCGGTCCCATGCCTAGCTGGGAGGACTCCTTCAGGTCGAGCAGCACGGACTCGTGACGCTCCGTCAGCCCGATGGGGACGCGCAGGAAGTCACGTTCGCCGCGCGGCTTCCACAGCGTGGGGACATCCGGTTCGGCGGGGTCGGCGATGCCGAGGAGCGCGGGGAAGTCGACCGGTCCGGTGACGGGAGCGCCTTCGGCGGCGGACTCCGGTGACAGCCGCAGCGGGGCCAGCAGACGGGCGATGCCCTCGGCGCCCGCGACGGTGACCGGGTCGACGACGCCCTCGGCGGCGAAGCCGCGCAGATCGTCGACGACCACCCGGTCGCCGTGGACGGAGATGCGGACGCCGACCTCGTCCGGTTCGTGGATCTGCTCCTGGAGGAGGTGCACCACGGTGACGCCCATGTCGGACAGCCCGACCGCCGAGTCCGGGCGCGGCAGGTCGCCCGCGGGCTCGCCGTAGGCGTCCACGACGACCAGCAACCGGCCGGCCAGCCGCAACGCGTCCCGGTCGGCCAGACCGCGCCGCACCTCTGCCGCGTACGCGGACCGCCGGCCCAGATCGTGGCGGAGCCGTTCGGCCAGTCGCCTCGGATCGGGCGCGATGCGGCGTGCGGCCACCGGGCCGTCGTGCGCCTGCGGATCCAGCACATGGGGCAGCCACTTGGCCCACTCCCACTCGGCCGACCGCTCGGGAGGGACGGCCAGCGCGAGCGCCACGTCGTCCGGCGCGTGCGTCACGGCCGTCTGCACGAGCAGCGCACGGGCCACCCGCAGGACGCCCTCCCGGTCGCCGACGACGCTGACGTTCCCGGCGCGGTCCAGCGGCACCGGCAACGGCACGTCGGCGGCCGTCGCGAACCTGCGTTGCAGGGCGCGCGCCTCGTTGAGCATGAACGGGTCCGGCGGCGTCAGCACCCCGCCGGCGCCGCTCTGCTGAACGACCGGCTCCTGGACCGGCACGTCACCGAGGCCGACCCGCACCCGCAGGAAGTCGGCGTCCTTGCGGCGCCGCTCCCACAGCCGGGCCGGATCCCGCACCAGGTCGTACAGGGCGTCCGGCGACGGGTTCAGCTCCCGCTCCGCATCCCGCAGCCGGCGCTCGGCGGCCCCCATCTCCTCCCGCAACTCCTCCAGGTAGTCCAGGTAGCGCTCGCGCTGGGTGCGCCGGGTGCGCTGCGCCTTGCCGCGCTGGGACAGGAACAGGGCCACCGCCCCCAGCAGCGCGAAGACCAGGACGACCGCGCCCAGCACCGCGAACCGGCTGTTGCGGATCACGGTCATCATGACCACGGAACCCATGACGCCGGCCATCGGCAGCAGCGCGGTCGCCGCGTTGCCGATCTTGCCCTCGGGCAGGTTGGGCGGCGCCTCGACCGTGCGCGGCCGGACGGGTTCGAGCGGGCGGGTGCTGCGGGCGGGCCGGTGGACGATTCTCAGGGTCACGGGCGGAGTTCTCCGGAGCGGGTCGTGACGGAGGAGGGGCAGGGCGGGCGCGGGCGGCTTCGTGGCGGCCGGGTGCTCATCGCACCCTCACCGCGCGCCCCATCACCTCGGCGGCCAGCCGTAGAACGGCGTGCTGGGTGGTCTGCGCCAGCAGGTCGGTGCGGATGGGCCCGCCGCCGGCCAGATGACGGTCGTACGGCACGGTGACGACGGTGACGCCCGTCTCCCGGAGATGCCCGGCGGCCGTTTTGTCGTCGAGGACGGTGTCGGGGGCGCCGCAGACCAGTGCGACGACCGTGCCGGCCAGCGCCGAGTGCGGCAGCCGCGCCAGCCAGTCCAGCACCTGACGGGTGGCTCCGACGCCCTCCGCCGTCATCGGCGCGACCACGACCCGGGCGTGCGCGGTGTCCATGGCCGTACGGGCCACCTCGCCGGGGAGCGACTCGCAGTCGACGACGGTCACGGCGAAGTAGCGGCGCAACGCCAGCGTCACCTTGCGGTACGTCGTCATGTCGAGCGGCGCGCCGACCTGGCCCCGGCTCGCGGGCAGCAGCCAGCCGCCGTCCGACACCGGCACCAGATAGCCGGTCACGTCCGTCAGCCGCATCGACGGGGTGAGGATCGGCGCGAGGTCGGCGCACGTCCAGCGCACCGCCTCCGCGCCCATGCGCACGGGCAGGGTGCCCAGCGCGGCGTCCGCCTCCATCGTCAGCACCAGGTCGTGCCGGTAGTGGTTGAGGGTGCGTCCGAGCAACGCGGAGACGGTGGACTTGCCGACGCCGCCGCGAATGGAGGTGACGGCCACCACCCGGCCCGTCGTGACGGGCTGCTGCAACTCGCGGGCGATCCGGGTCTGTTCGGCGACGTCCTGCGCGACGGACGAGGTGAGTTTGCGCAACGCCCGCCCCGTGCGCCGGGCCACGGAGTCGCCGTGCAGGGGAGATCCCAGGGCGAGGAGGAGACGCGGGTCGAGGGTGGGGGAGGACTCGGGAGCGGGGGACGCCGGAAGCCGGGGGTCCGGGCCAGAGGGGGCGGGCGGGGCAGGCGGGGCGGAAGGGGCGGGCGACGCGGGCCGCTCCGGGTCCGGCGTGCCGGCGGCCGGGGAACCGGCGGCCGCGGCATCGGACACGAGGGCCGGGGGCACCGGCCCGGATATGTGCGGCCCCGATATGTGCGGCGCGGATTCGTGAGGGCCGGATTCGTGAGGGCCGGACACGTGAGGACCGGACAGGCCACCGCCACCGCCACCGTCGGTGCCGCCGACCGCGTCTGCTGCGGACCGGGGAACCGCTGCCGTCCCGGTGGCCGCGGGCTGCGGGGGTGCGGGCTGCGGGGGTGCGGGGTGCACGAGCCGGAGGGCCGGCTCCCCGGACCGTCCGGAGGCCGCCTCACGCCCGCCGCCCAGCTCCCGCAACACGTCGCGCTGCCAGTCGCCGCCGTCACCGCCACGGTCGCCGCCGCCGAGGCCGTCGCCGCGCGCCGGCGGCTGCTCCCGCCGCTGTTCCCCCTGCGTCATGCCGCCGCGCCTCCTAAGCGAAGGTGTCGAGCAGTCGCCCGTACACACCGAACACGCCGACGAGCAGCGGAAGAAGGGCGACGACCCCGACCGACTCGAGCAGGTCGCCGAACCGCCGCAACCGCACCCGCACATGCTCGGCCGGCTGCACGGCGAGCACGGCCAGCGGCAGGACCGCCAACACGACGAGCACGGCCAGCGGGGCAGCGGTCGAGGACCGCTCCGCCCATACCGTCAGCAACCGTACGGCGACTCCTGCTGCCGCGGCCAGCAGCACGACCACCTCGGCGACCAGCGGAAACGCCCGGGCCCGCAGAGCCAGCACCACTGCGACGACCGCGGCGAGCGACACCGTCCACCCTGAGGGAGACCGCACCGCCAGCACGGCGGCCGCCGCGGCCGACACGGCCACGGTGATCGTGGCGAGCACCAGAGCGCGATGGGCGGCGGCCAGAGCGGCGGACACCTGGTAGCGGCTGACGGACACCCCGCCCGCCCGCCGGTCGTCGAGCCCCGAGAGACCGGACGCCATCAGCGCCAGCCGCGGCAGCACTCCGAGCACCACCACACAGACGACGCCGACGACGGCCCCGACATGAGCCTGCTGCTCCGCCGTCCCGGCGCCGGACTGCGCGGCCACGACGGCCTCCCAGCCGACGGCGGTCAGGGCCACGGCGGCGGCGCCCACGACACCGCCCCGCCCCAGCGGCGTGAACAGCCCGAGCAGGACGAGGACCAGCGCGCCGACGGCGGCCACCCCGGCAAGCCGCAGAGCGCCCGCGGAATCCCCGCCGACCACGTCGACGAGGCTCCACGCGCCCAGCACGCCGAGCGCGCCACCGGCGCACAGCAGGGTCACCGCCGGCGCCTGCCTGCGCAGCCGCCCCAGGACCGCACCGGCGACCGCGGCCGCACCGGCGGAGGCGAGCAGCGCACCGGCGACGACGGAACGGTCGTACTGCGCACGTGCGAACAGGGCGGCGACGACCGCCCAGCCCACGCACGCGACCCCCGCCGTGATCCGCCGCGCGACGGGTCCCCACTGCCCCAGCCGGTCGCCGAGCCCCTCCGCCACCTCGTCGGTGACGTCGTGGACCACGGGAGCGGGCGGCGCGTCCTCCGCGCGGACGAGACGCAGCACGGCCCCGTCGCGGATGCCCGCCGTCTCCAGTGTGCTGTCGTGATCGAGTGCGGAGCCGTCCACCGTCACGAGGTGACGCGACGCGGGCCGGCCCTCCACCCGGTCGTCCAGCAACCGCATGATCTCGGGCAGCAGCACCCCGACCGGCTCCTGCGCCGGCAGCACGAGGTCGACGCGGCGCCGCTCACCGACGAGGGTGACGCGACTCAGCACGGCCGGCCCGCCGGCCGCCCTACGATTCAAGGCCCCCGTAGACATCACGTTCGCGAACCTATCACCGGCCGGCAGGACTGCCGGAGGGTGTGGAGACGCCGGGGGAGTAGGGGCTCGTGGTCTGCCCGATCACCCGGTGCGACACGAACGACCACCCCACGCACCCCGCGCACAACACGGCCGCGACCACCATCCCGGCGACCACCTTCCCCACCCGCTCGTCCACGGCCCGCCGTTGCCGCTGCGCCCCGAACAACAGGGCGTCCCGCAACCGCCGCCGCCGCACGGCGACTGACTCCAGAAGCTGGCTGTCATAGTCCTGAGCGGTCACACCGTCCACCTACCTCACGTCGGGAACTCGCCCAGCCAACTGCGCTTGAGCAGGTGCTCGGGAAGGTACTCCGACTCGACCTCGATCGGCCGGCCGGCGTCGTACGCGAGACAGGTGATCGCGAGGACGGCCAGCGGGATGTCGCCGTCACCGGACTCCTCGCGTTCCGGGTCGGCGGTCCAGTACTCCTTGTGCAGTTCGAGCGCGCGGACGAGTGCCTCGTTGAACTTCACGGGGTCCTGGGCGACGAACCGGTGGAAGAGGTTGAGCGGCGGGAACAGGACCTTGAGCATCAGCTCCCGGTCCACGATCCGCAGCCGGTCCGGGTCGGTGCCGTCGAACGCGGCGACGAGCTTGTCCCCGAGGCCCGGCCGTTCCAGCCAGTACGTCTGGAGGGCGTCCACCCAGTGGTAGATGTACTCCTCGAACACGGCGCCGGACGCCCGCAGCGTCTCGATCGGCACCTGGCACAACGCCGTCATCCGCGCCTGGTCCCGGCAGACCACGGCCAGCCAGAAGGCGTCCAGCCAGGTACCGGCGTCCGTGAAGTGGGTGGGACCCACGGCGGGAATGCTGCGTACCTCATGCGCGATCATGCAGGGCACGGTGGTGCCCTCAGGAGCGGTCGCCGAGGCGAAGAGTGCCGACCCCACCTGCATGGCCATGACCCAGGCCTCCCAGGTCTCGAGCATCTTGGCGGTGGGATCCTCGGTGCACAGGAGCGCGGCCCTCTGACGCGCCCGATTGAACGTCATACCGAGGCTGTCGGGGTACGCCTCCAAATCCTCGACGTCCTTGAGGGTGCGCGCATTGATTCTCTGCCGCAGCCCTTCCGGATCCGGGTGACTTCCTTCTGCCGGCGGCCGCGAAATCCTCGTCGGCATGTGCGGTTCCCTCATTTCTTGATGTTGAACTGCTTCATCAGGGCTCTTCGGAGCCGTCGTCCATGCGCCAGCTCTTCGTCGGCCTGCCGTCCTCGTCCCACTCGTAACTCTCGCGGAGCGTGAGACCGTCATCGTCGAATACTCGAAGCGATGCCAGGGTTCCGTTCGAATTCCATTCCTTGGATTCCCCGCAGGCCAGTCCCTTGCGTACCATGCTCTCCGACCGCAGAGTTCCGTCTTTGTACCATTCCAGTGACGGACCGTGCTGAACTCCGTCGACGTATTCGTCCAGGCTCACGAGCTTGTCGCCGAGGTACTCCGTCACCTCGCCGGTGAAGAGCTCCCCGCGGTAGAGCAGGCGCTGAGCGTCATCCATGTCCACTTCAGGGTCTTCTATGGCTACGCGTCGGGCGGCGTTGCTTATCTCGTGGACGGCGGACTTGCCTTTGTCGACTTCCTGAGCATCCGTGTCGTGAGGGGCCGCGGACTGATTCACGACCGGTGACTTCCCTGTCATACCCGGCCTCTCAGTACGCTTACATCGCCGCCGCGCTCCCGTAGCCAGCGTTCCAGTTCGGTGCCGCCGATTTCGTGTTGACCTGTCCGGTCGGTCAGCTGAACGGGACCGAAGACGGTGCCGGACATTCCTGTGAATTTGGTCGTTTCGTCCACGGTGACTTTGAACGTGTTCTCGCGGACGACCGACTGGGACAGGTCGGAGCCGCACAGGTTCACGTCGATCAGCGACGCTCCCATGAGACGGGTTCCCCGCATGGACGCGGCCGACGCGTCTACCCCGTAGAGCGATGCCTTCACCAGGTCCGCACCGTCGAGATTCGCTCCCCGAAGGACCGCGTCGTCGAAGTTGACCCGTACCAGTGAGGCCCGCGTCAGATCGGCTCCGGAGAAATCGGCGCCCTCGGCATCGGAGCGGTAGAGATCTGCGCCGATAAGTTTGGTCCTGACCAGCTTGGTATCTGTGAACCATGACTCCTGGAAGGCGCCCCCGGAGAGATCCGCTCCGCTCAGATCGAGACCCATGACATCGAGTCCGCCGTCGCCTCCCCGCTGGAGCCACTCCTCCAGGCGCTTCGCGGCTTGGGGGTCGGGCGGAGTCGTGGCAGGACTCCAAGGTTCACGGATACCAGATGACATCATCTTCCCAGCCGTTCTTGTGGACGATGGACTTGATGTCGTCGATCGCCGCCTGATTCGCGTTTCGCACATCCAGGATAACAACGCGCTGCTTCTCGACGATCTGTTCCTCGAGCTTCTTGACCCAGCGGCCGTTCTTGGCGGGGTCATAAGCGCCCTTGAATGGCTGTGACTTGTCCCGCACATTGTTGAACGGCGGCCAGTCGGAGTGGACACCCTTGATGTCGTAATACCTGTCGGCGCTGGGTGAGTAGAACTCTCCCCGGTCTGCCTCTGTAGGGCGTTGAATGTCATCGGGCAGACGCCCCTGCTCCCGCAGGTCCAGACCGACACGGGCCTCGTCCTTGGAAGGCTCGGAAATACCGCCGTTCTTGTCGGGGTCTCGTTGGAGATCGTCGAACTGGTCCGGGCTCCGGCCTTCGACCTCTTTCAAGTGGCCCCAGTGATCCGCCCTTTCTTCCGGGGTGAGTTCGGGTAGTGGGTCATTGGCGCGATGATGAAGCGGCTCCTGCCCCGCTGGGACGTCTGATGGTTTGCCGCCGCCCGGTCCACCGTGCTGGGGCGTGTGGTGCTCGGAACCGGCGGGACCATGGCCGTTTCCCCCACTCGACGGCTGCGATGCCGAGGGCGGGTGGTGCTCGGATGCCGCCGAGCCGTCATGAGCGGCATGGGTGCCGGGGTGGCTCTCCCCAGCCCCGTATGCCGTCCCGGTGGCGTGGCCCCCTGAGCTGGTCATGACCGGTTCGCGATGCGGCAGCGTCTGTCGCAGCAAGTCCCTGTCCGCCGCCGACAGTTCCACCGTCGCCGGGGCCGCCGTCCCGTCCGGGCGCACGACCGAGCTGTCGTCCAGGTTGAGGCGGGTGCCGTCCGGCCACTGCAGGACGTTGTCGTGGATCACCGGGAGGTCGTCGGCGATCCGCAGCACGCTGCCGTCCGGCTGGACGCGTCCCGCCCCGGAGATCAGGTCGTTGAAGGCGCCCGCGTGCAGGTCCTTCAGGCCGGCGAACAGGTCGGCGACCTTGACCGTGCCGAACTTCGCGGCCTTGCCGAGGTACGTCATCGGGTCGACCAGCCGCCCGGTCTTGCCGAGCACGGCGAGCGTGCGGGCGACCGCCCCGCCCTTCGCCGCCGTACCGGCACCGCCGGTGAAGATCGTGGTCAGGACGTTGAAGGTGACCGCGCCGCCGGCCCGGGCGGGGTTCTTGCCCCACTCGTCCCACGCCACCAGCGCCATGCCCGCCTCCTTGACCGTGTTGCGGGTCTCGCGCAGATACCCGGGCAGCTTGTCCTCGGGCATCGTCCAGTACAGGCTGCCGGCGATCGGGGTCACGGTGATGGCCAGGCCCGTCGCAAGCTTGCCGAGCCCGGTCCAGGCCTCACCGGCCGCGTCCCAGCCGTCGAAGCCGACGAAGGTGCCGAGGCCCCGGATCGTGCCCCATACGCCGTCGACGAAGAAGCCCTTGCCGAAGTCGATCACCTGGTGGCCCAGCCAGTCCAGCCCGTGCCGCTCCTTCTCCACGGTCTTGCCCCAGGGCAGTTCCTCGGACTGGTTCAGCAGGTCGGCGGTGAAGCCGTACGTGCTGGTGCCGCGCTTCACCAGCCGTTTCTGCGCGCCGTCCTCGAGGATCAGCGTCGTCCCGCCCACCAGCGCGGTGATCTTGTTGTGGCAGGTGATCTCCGCCTGCCAGAACGCGGTGGTGGCGGCGGTGACGTCGTGCACCAGGTCGTTGTTGAGCTGGACGTTGTCGTCGTCCTCGCGCCAGTGGTCGTCGCCCGCGATGTCGTGCCGGAAGGTCTCCGCGCGCTGCTTGAGGCTCTTCAGTTTGGCGACGAGCGGCTGGACCTCCGTTTCGTACGAGCTGAGGGCGGCCGCCACCTTCTCCAGATCGTCGGCGAACTCGTCCGCCTTGGCGGCCACCGGCGCGGTCGTGGCGAACAACTGGTCGGCCTCCGGGGCCGAGTAGCACGCCGACAGCCCCTGGAAGCGGGTGTGCACGTCCGACCCCGACTGGCGGAAGGTGAGGGCCTCCGCGGTCAGAAGCATCGAGTCCGTGCCCAGTTGTTCCAGGTCGCCGGTGAACTGCGGAATGTTCTGCGGGTCGATGAGGTCCGCGCTCACTTGCCCCCCTGCTGTCCGCTCGCGCCCGGCAGGTCGATCTTCGGCTCCTTCAGCGCGTTCGCCTGGGCCTGCGCCGCCATGTCCAGATCGCCCTTGACGTAGGCGTTGGTCGCGGTGGCCGCCCCGTTGAGCGAGTTCGACGTGCGCACCGCGACATACGCCAGCTTCTCCTGGTAGGCCGTGAAGAACTCGGCCAGCGCCGCGCCGACCGGTCCCTGGACCCCGCTCTTCTCGACGCCGCCCTGCTGGATCGTGCCGGCGGATCCGGCCGCGCTGGGCGCGGTCTCCTGCAGGGCCTTCCCGGTGTTCGAGAGGCCCTCGGCCGCCTTCGCCGTCTCCGTGAGAACGTGTTGCACGCCCGACGGCGAGATGTCCCACCCCGTCATGTGGATTCCCCGTAATCCGTGACACCCGTGACCTCCGTGTGCCGTCGCCCCGTCGCCCCGTCGCCCCGTCGCCCCGTCGACGCCGCGCGTCAGCCGATGTTGTCGACGGCCGCCCGTGCCTTCGCCATCGTCGACTGGGCCGTCCCGTCGTTGTCCTCCAGCGTGGTGCGCACCAGTTGGATGATGCTGCGCACCTCGTTGGCCGCCCGGTTCCAGCGCAGTTCCTTGCCGTGGTACTCCTCGGACACCCCGTCGGCCTGGAAGTCGGCCATGGCGGCCTTCACGGCCTTGTCGCGGTCGGCGAGCACCCGCTCCAACTGCGCGGCTATTCCCTGCAGTCCACCCTGCACCTCGCCCGAGGCGCCGGTGTCGTACGAGCGGCGGTCCAGATTCTGACCCATCGTCACAAACCCCCTGTGGTTGTCTGCCTGCGCCTTGGACCGAGGCCTAGCGCGCGCCGAAGCGGGCCGCGTCGAAGTTGGCCGCGCCCATGTTCTTGTTGGCGTTGTCGTGCTGCTCGGTGTCACCGCCGGCGAACGCGGTGTCCATCCCGCCCTGGCCTTCGAGGATCGCGCCGAGCGATTCGTTGAGCGCGGCGGTGATTTCGTCCGCACGCGTCTTGAACGAGTCGAAGGCGACCTTTCCGGAGCCGTTGAACTTGCCCTCCAGCGGCTCGGCCGCCTGGATGAGTCCGCGGATCAGCGTGCCCAGGTCGGTGCTCGAACCGACCGTGCTCTTGCCCAGATCCGAGAGGGTCGTCGATCCCATGTCGAACTTCACGTGTCACCCCCGTGCGTCACGTACACATCACATACCTGTTCGAGCATGGTGTCGCACGACCCGTTGCGGACGCAACGTCGTAGATCGCCGCGTGACCTGATCCGGACACATTCGGGACGACACCGGCACCTCTCCGGCACCTCTCCGGCACCGCGTCCGCACCTCTCCGGCAGCGCCTCCCACCCGCTCCAGCACCGCCCCCGCCTCGTCGAACACGCGTCAATTCGCCGCACGAGCCGCCCGCCCGGGGCGCCTCAGAAGAACACCCCGCACCGCAACAGCACGTTCGCGTAAGGCCGTGCCTCGCCCGTGCGGACCACCAGCCGCGCCCCCGCGGACAGTTCCTTCAGCCGCTCGTGCGAGACGTACGTCAGGGACCGGAAGCGGCCCGCGAGGAGTCCGGCGGCCGAAGGGTTGGCCTCCCGGACCTCCTGCGCCGCCGTCGCTCCCTCCACCACCAGTTCGGCGAGCAGCCCGTCGACCACCTCCTCGAAGGACGGCACCCCCGCCCGGAAGGCGAGGTCGACGACGCGCGGCCCGTCCGGTATCGGCATGCCGACGTCGCACACCAGCACCCCGTCGCCGTGACCCAACTCGGCCAGCGCCCCGGCGAGATGACGGTTGAGGATCCCCGCCTTCTTCACAGGGCGTCGACCTCCTCGGCGGTCGGGAACGACTCCTGCGCTCCCCGCCGGGTCACGGACACCGCTCCCACCCGCGCCGCGTACGCCGCCGCCTCCGCGAGCGAGGCGCCACGGCCCAGCCGCCAGGCCAGCGCCGCGGTGAACGCGTCGCCCGCCCCCGTCGTGTCCACGGCGTCCACCTTCACCGGGGCGACGTGCTGCACGCCACCGTCCGCCGACGCCACCAGCGCGCCCTGCGCGCCCAGCGTGACGACCACCGACCGCGGGCCCTTCGCGAGCAGGAGCCGCGCCCAGTCCTCGGGCCCGGAGGCCGCGTCGCCCGCCTCGCCGAGGATCACCTTCGCCTCGTGCTCGTTGACGATCAGCGGGTCGCAGGCCGCCAGCACCTCGGCCGGCAGCGGGCGCGGCGGCGACGGGTTCAGCACGAACCGGCCGCCCGGCGCCAGGTTCCGGACGACCTCCACGACCGTCTCCAGCGGGATCTCCAGCTGCGCCGACACCGCCTTCGAGGTGTGCAGGAGCCCGCTCGCGGCACGGACGTCCACCGGGGTCAGCCGGCCGTTCGCGCCCGGAGAGACCACGATGCTGTTGTCCCCCGACGGGTCCACGGTGATCAACGCGACGCCCGTGGGCGCCCCGCCCGCCAGCACGTTCGCCGTGTCGACCCCGGCCGCCCGCTGCGCGTCGAGCAGCAGCCGCCCGTGGGCGTCGTCGCCGACCCGGGCCAGCAGGGCGGTGCGGGCCCCGAGGCGGGCGGCCGCGACGGCCTGGTTCGCGCCCTTGCCGCCCGGGTGCACGGCCAGGTCGGAACCGAGCACCGTCTCCCCGGCCGCCGGCCGGCGCTCGACGCCGATCACCAGGTCGGCGTTGGCCGACCCCACCACCAGCAGGTCGTAGTCGTACATGGAAGAACTCCCCTGATACGTGACGTGAGGCGGGCGGTCCGTACGAGGGACCGCCCGCCTTCCGTTCGATGTCAGCCGCTGAACCCGGCCGCGTTCGCCTCGGTGACCACCTTCACGGGCACCTTCACCGTCTCCTCGACCTTCTTGCCCCGCAGCGCCTTCAGGGCGTTGTCCACGGCGATCTTCCCCAGCTGGGACGGCTGCTGCGCCACCGAGGCGTACAGCGTGCCCTGTGCGACGGCCTTGAGGCCGTCCGGGGTGCCGTCGAAGCCGACGACCTGCACGGACTTGCCCGCCTTGGAGCCCAGCGCCTTGATCGCGCCGAGCGCCATCTCGTCGTTGGCGGCGATGACGCCCTGGACGTCCGGGTGCGCCTGGAGCAGGTTCGACATCACGTCGAGGCCCTTGGTGCGGTCGAAGTCGGCCGGCTGCTGGGCCAGCACCTGGATGCCGGGGTAGGCCTTCAGCCCCTTGGCGAAACCTTCCGCCCGCTCGCGCGCCGCGGAGGTGCCGGCCTGGCCCTGGAGGATCACGATCCTGCCGGAGCCGCCCAGCTTCTCGGCGACCGTCCTGGCGGCCAGCTCACCGCCGGCCACGTTGTCGGAGGCGACCAGCGCGTCCACCGTGGCCTTGTTGACGCCCCGGTCGACCGCGATCACCGGGATCTTCGCCTTGTCGGCGGCCTTCACCGAGTTGCTCGCCGCGTCCGAGTCGACCGGGTTGACGATGATCGAGTCGTAGCCGGAACTGGTGAAGTTCTGAAGCTGGTTGGCCTGCTGCGAGGCGTCGTTCTGCGCGTCGGTGACGGTCAGGTCCACGCCCAGCTTCTTCGCCTCGGCCTTCGCGCCGGACTGGATCTGCACGAAGAACGGGTTGTTGAGCGTGGACAGCGCCAGGCCGATCCTCGGGTTCGCGCCCGGCGAGCCGCCGCCGTGCAGGAAGGAGGTCGCGCCGACGACCGCGATGGTGACGACGGCCGCGAGACCGTACGTCGCCGCCTGCCGGCCCCTGCCGCCGGCGCTGCCCGTACCGGCCGTCATCGGGGTCGCCCCCGCCTTGCGGCGCAGGGTGTCGAGCAGCACCGCCAGCGCGATCACGACACCGATGACGACCTGCTGCCAGAACGCGGAGACGGACAGCAGGTTCAGCCCGTTGCGCAGCACCGCCAGGATCAGCGCGCCGATCAGGGTGCCCGAGGCCTTGCCGGTGCCGCCGGCGAGGGAGGCCCCGCCGATGACGACGGCGGCGATGGCGTCCAGTTCGTAGCCGTCGGCGGCCTGCGGCTGCGCGGAGGACAGCCGGGAGGCGAGCACGACGCCCGCGGCGGCCGCGAAGACGCCGGACAGGGCGTAGATGGCGAGCTTCTGCCTCTTCACCCGCAGACCGGAGAGGCGGGCGGCCTCCTCGTTGCCGCCGATGGCGTACATCGAGCGGCCGATGTAGGTCCGGCCGAGCACGAACGCGGCGATCAGGCCCATCACGACCATCACGAGCACCGGCACCGGCAGCCAGCCGCCGAGGGTGTCGCCGAGGTGCGAGACGGAGTCGGGGAAGGCGATCGGGGAGCCCTCGGAGATCACCAGCGACAGACCGCGCGCCACCGACAGCATCGCCAGCGTCGCGATGAACGGCGGAAGTTTGCCGTACGCGATGAGGAAACCGTTCACCAGGCCGGCGGCGATGCCGGTGGCGACGGCCAGGAGCAGCGCCACGGCCACCGGGACGCCGTGCTGGGTGGCGCTCCAGGCCAGCACGGTCGCCGACAGCGCCGCCACCGAGCCGACCGACAGGTCGATGCCGGCCGAGACGATCACGAACGTCACGCCGAAGGCGAGGATGGCGGTCACGGCCGCCTGGACGCCCACGTTGAGCAGGTTGTCCGTGGTCAGGAAGTCGCCCGACAGCGCCGACATGGCGATGAGGAGGACGATCAGCGCGGTGAGCGCGCCGTTGTCGAGGAGCAGACGGCGGACCGCCGCGGCGCCGCCGGCGCCCTTCGTGCTCGGGTGCGTGTCAGCGGTCACGGCCGGTCTCCACTTCCGTGGTCGTAGGGGTGGTACGGGGGGCGGCGGGCGCGCTGACGGCGAGGGCCATCACCGCGTCCTGGGTGGCCTGCTCGGCAGGCAGTTCGCCGGCGATCCGGCCCTGGGCCATCACCAGCACCCGGTCGCTCATGCCGAGCACCTCGGGCAGGTCGCTGGAGATCATCAGGACCGCGGCGCCGGCCGCCGTCAGCTCGTTGACGAGCTGGTAGATCTCGACCTTGGCGCCGACGTCGATCCCGCGCGTGGGCTCGTCGAGGATCAGCACCTTCGTGTCGGCCAGCAGCCACTTGCCGATGACGACCTTCTGCTGGTTGCCGCCGGACAGGGTGCGCACGTGCTGGCCGGGTCCGGCCATCCGCACCCCGAGCTGTTTCGCGATCCGGGCCGCGGCCGCGCGCTGTCCCCGGAGGTCGACCAGGCCGCCGCGGGTCGCGGCCCGCATGGTCACGAGCCCGAGGTTCTCCTCGACCGACTGGTCCAGCACGAGGCCCTGGCCCTTGCGGTCCTCGGGCACCAGCCCGATCCCGGCCGTCATCGTCGCGTTGACGTCGTGCCCGCGCAGCGGCGCCCCCGCGACCCGCACGGCGCCCCGGTCGTAGGGGTCGGCCCCGAAGACGGCCCGTACGACCTCGGTACGGCCCGCGCCGACCAGGCCGGCGATGCCGACGACCTCACCGGCGCGCACCTCGAAGGAGACGTCGTGGAAGACGCCGTCCCGGGTGAGGCCCTCGACGGACAGCAGCGCGGCGCCCGCTTCGGCGCGCTCCCTGGGGTACTGCTGCTCGATGGAGCGGCCCACCATGAGGCGGACGAGTTCGTCCTGCGGGGTGGACGCCGGGACCTGTCCGACGGTGCGGCCGTCGCGGATGACCGTGACACGGTCGCCGAGGGCGGCGATCTCCTCCAGGTGGTGGGTGATGAACACGATGCCGACGCCGTCCTCGCGCAGCCTGCGCACGATGGCGAAGAGCCTCTCGACCTCCTCCGAGGTCAGCACGGCGGTCGGCTCGTCCATGATGAGCACGCGCGCGTCCAGGCTGAGCGCCTTGGCGATCTCGACCATCTGAAGCCGGGCGATGCCCAGTTCACACACCCGCGCGCGGGGCGACACGTTCACGCCCACGCGTTCCAGCAGGACGGCGGCGTCGGCCTCCATCCGCTTGCGGTCGATCACCCCGAACCGGCGGGGCTGGCGTCCCAGGAAGATGTTCTCGGCCACCGTCAGATCGGGGACGAGGTTGAACTCCTGGTAGATGGTGGCGATCCCGAGGCGCTCGGAGTCCTGCGCACCGTGGATGCGCACCTCCTCGCCGCCGGCCAGGATCCGCCCGGCGTCCGGGCGGTAGGCGCCGGAGAGCATCTTGATGAGGGTGCTCTTGCCCGCGCCGTTCTCACCGAGCAGCACGTGCACCTCGCCCCGCCGCAGGTCGAAGTCGACGCTGTCGAGCGCGACCACGCCGGGGAAGGTCTTGCGTATGCCCTCGATGCGCAGCAACTCGTCCGCGTTGCTCACGTCTGGCTCCTGTTCGTTGCGGGGGACTCGCCGCACGAGCGGCGTACGACGAGGCGGGCGGCGAAGGTGACCGACTGCGGGGGCCGGCCCTCGATGCGGTCGACGAGCGCGCGCACGGCGGCCCGCCCCAGCTCGCCCGTCGGCTGGGCGATCGCCGTGACCGGCGGATCGGTGTGCACGAACCACGGGATGTCGTCGAACGCGGCGAGCGCCAGGTCCTGGGGAACGCGCAGCCCGCGCGCGCGGACGGCGTCCAGCGCGCCGAGCGCCATCAGGTTGTCGGCCGCGAACACGACCTCGGGCGGTTCGGGCAGGTCGAGGAAGCTCTCGGTGACCCGGCGGCCGCTCTCGGCCTGGAAGTCGCCCTGCCCCGTGTAGGCGTCCGGGAGGGGGAGCCCGTACTCGGCCAGGGCGGCCCGGAAGGCCTCCACGCGCTCGCTGCCGGTGGTGGTGGCCGCGGGACCCGCGATGATGGCGAGCCGCCGGTGGCCGAGGCCGTGCAGATGCGCCACGAGGTCGCGGACGGCGGCCCGTCCGTCGGATCTGACCACGGGCACGTCCAGGCCGGGGATCCACCGGTCGACGAACACCATCGGCGTGCCCGCGCGCGCGGCGTCCAGCATCCGGGGGGAGCCGCCGTCGGTGGGGGAGACCAGCAGGCCGTCGATCCTGCGGTCCAGCAGGGTCGTGACGTGGTGGTCCTGGAGGTCGGGCCGCTCGTCGGCGTTGCCGATGATCACGCTGTAGCCGAGGGCGCGGGCCTCCTCCTCGACGGAGCGGGCCAGCTCGGTGAAGAAGGGGTTCATCACGTCGCTGATGACCAGGCCGAGGGTGCGGGTCTGGTCGGTGCGCAGCGACCGGGCGACGGCGTTCGGGCGGTAGCCCAGCGCCTCGACCGCGGCCAGCACGCGCGTGCGTGCGTCGTCGCTGACCGACGGATGGTCGTTCAGTACGCGTGACACCGTGGCGACGGAGACGCCCGCCTCGGCAGCGACGTCCTTGATGCTCGCCATCGCCGCTCCACCTCCTCGTGGACTCGGTTGGTGCGCGCCGTGCGGTCGTGGAATCGATTACATCGACGCGTCACGAAGGATTGGAATCGATTACACGGGCGTTAATCAAGACCCTGGCGTGGCTGAAACCCGATCGTGATGAACCCGTCCGGGCGGCACACCTAGGCTGCCTTCGACCGGCGCGGGTGGCATGCCCGTGCCAAGAGAGCGCGGTGTCCGGAAGGCGCCGTGCAAGAAAAACAGGGGAGAACACACATGCGCGCAAGCCGCATACTCGGTGCGTCCGCGGGGGCCGTCGCCCTGGTCGCCGCCTCCTTCGTGGCCGCCGGCCCGGCCGCCGCGGCGAGCTGCACGGCCAAGGCCCTCGAGACCGTCGTCATCCGCTCCGCCACCAGTACCGGCGCCACCGCTCTCGCCCAGCTGAACAAGGGCCAGAGCGCGCCGGCCTCCTGCACGATGTACTACGGCGCCACCGCCTACGAGAAGTGCGGCATCGTCAGCAAGCGCTGGGTGAAGGTGACCCGCAGCGGCGTCACCGGCTATGTCGTCGGCACCTGCGTGACGACCGAGCAGAACTGACCCCCGGACGGATCCCCTCGGAGGGATTGGCCCCGGGACCGCCTCGGGACCGCTTCGGGAGCGCCTCGGGACCCCCCGGTTCGCCCCCGGGGACCGTCCCCGGATCACCCCGGTGACGGTCCCGGGCGGCGTTGTCGGTGGCGGGCGGTACCGTCGGATCATGTCCCAACAGACGGGGGCCGCCCAGGGGGCGGAGGAGCGGCGGCTCGCCACGCTGGAAGGCGTGCTGGAACGCATCACGTACGCCAACGAGGACAACGGCTACACGGTCGCCCGGGTCGACACGGGCAGAGGCGGCGGCGACCTCCTCACGGTCGTCGGCGCCCTGCTCGGCGCCCAGGTCGGCGAGTCCCTGCGCATGGAGGGCCGCTGGGGCTCCCACCCCCAGTACGGCAAGCAGTTCACCGTCGAGAACTACACCACCGTGCTGCCCGCCACCGTCCAGGGCATCCGCCGCTATCTGGGCTCCGGCCTGGTCAAGGGAATCGGCCCGGTCTTCGCCGACCGCATCACCCGGCACTTCGGCACGGACACCCTGAAGATCATCGAGGAGGAGCCGAAACGGCTCGTCGAGGTCCCCGGCCTCGGCCCGAAACGCACCAAGAAGATCGCCGACGCCTGGGAGGAACAGAAGGCGATCAAGGAGGTCATGCTCTTCCTCCAGACCGTCGAGGTGTCCACGTCCATCGCGGTGCGCATCTACAAGAAGTACGGCGACGCGTCGATCTCCGTCGTGAAGAACCAGCCCTACCGGCTGGCCTCCGACGTCTGGGGCATCGGCTTCCTCACCGCGGACCGGATCGCCCAGTCGGTCGGCATCCCGCACGACAGCCCGGAACGCGTCAAGGCCGGCCTGCAGTACGCCCTGTCCCAGGCCACCGACCAGGGCCACTGCTACCTCCCCGAGGAGCGCCTGATCGCCGACGCGGTCAAGCTCCTCCAGGTCGACACCGGCCTGGTCATCGAGTGCCTCGCGGAGCTCGCCGAGCCGCCGGAGGAGGGCGGGGAGCCGGGGGTCGTCCGCGAGAAGGTCCCGGCGGCCGAGGGCGGCGAACCCGTCACGGCCGTCTACCTGGTCCCCTTCCACCGCGCCGAACTCTCCCTGTCCGCCCAGCTGTTGCGGCTGCTGCGCACCGACGAGGACCGGATGCCGGCCTTCCGCGACGTGGCCTGGGACAAGGCGCTGGCGTGGCTGAGGAGCCGCACGAAGGCCGACCTCGCGCCCGAGCAGGAGGCGGCCGTGCGGCTCGCGCTCACCGAGAAGGTCGCCGTCCTCACCGGCGGTCCCGGCTGCGGCAAGTCGTTCACGGTCCGCTCGATCGTGGAGCTGGCCCGCGCGCGGAAGGCGAAGGTGGTGCTCGCCGCGCCCACCGGCCGCGCCGCCAAGCGGCTGGCCGAACTGACCGGCGCCGAGGCCTCCACCGTCCACCGTCTGCTGGAGCTCAAGCCCGGCGGTGACGCGGCCTACGACCGCGACCGCCCGCTGGACGCCGACCTGGTGGTGGTCGACGAGGCGTCCATGCTGGACCTGCTCCTCGCCAACAAGCTCGTCAAGGCCGTCCCGCCCGGCGCCCACCTGCTCTTCGTCGGCGACGTCGACCAACTCCCCAGCGTCGGCGCGGGCGAGGTGCTGCGCGACCTCCTCGCCGACGGCGGCCCGGTGCCGGCCGTGCGCCTCACGCGCGTGTTCCGCCAGGCCCAGCAGTCCGGCGTGGTGACCAACGCGCACCGGATCAACGCCGGTCAGCACCCGCTCACCGACGGCGTGAAGGACTTCTTCCTCTTCGTCGAGGACGACACCGAGGAGGCCGGCCGGCTCACGGTGGACGTGGCCGCGCGCCGCATCCCGGCGAAGTTCGGCCTGGACCCGCGCCGGGACGTGCAGGTCCTGGCGCCCATGCACCGCGGCCCGGCCGGCGCGGGCGCCCTCAACGGACTGCTCCAGCAGGCCGTCACACCGGGCCGCCCCGACCTGCCGGAGAAGCGGTTCGGCGGGCGGGTGTTCCGCGTCGGCGACAAGGTCACCCAGATCCGCAACAACTACGACAAGGGGCAGAACGGCGTCTTCAACGGCACCGTGGGCGTCGTCACCTCCCTCGACCCGGTCGACCAGCGTCTGACGGTCCTGACCGACGAGGACGAGGAGGTGCCCTACGACTTCGACGAACTGGACGAGCTGGCCCACGCGTACGCGGTGACCATCCACCGCTCCCAGGGGAGCGAATACCCCGCCGTGGTGATCCCCGTCACCACCGGGGCATGGATGATGCTGCAACGGAATCTTCTGTATACGGCCGTCACCCGCGCGAAAAAGCTCGTCGTCCTCGTCGGCTCCCGCAAGGCGATCGGCCAGGCGGTGCGCACGGTGTCGGCGGGCCGCCGCTGTACGGCCCTGGACTTCCGGCTGGCGGGCCGCTGACCCCGCTGGTTCGGGGAGTTCGGGAGAAGGTGTAAAAAATGATCGATCAAATGAGTCACGAAGGTCACAGAGCACTTCCCCAACCGTGACCAAGGCGGCAGGATGAGCTAGTTGGCGGCACTGAGTGCCGCTGATACGCCCAATGGTCGACCCCGAGTGCACTCTCCTGCGCCAAATGGGGGATGGTAGAGACAGTCAGGGCAACCTCGAAGAAGAGGCACAACGTCGGTGAGGGATGACGTGAGCGAGCACACCAACAATGCTGTAGTACTGCGGTACGGCGACGGCGAGTACACCTACCCGGTGATCGACAGCACCGTCGGCGACAAGGGCTTCGACATCGGGAAGCTCCGCGCCCAGACCGGTCTGGTGACCCTGGACAGCGGCTACGGCAACACCGCCGCCTATAAATCCGCCATCACGTACCTCGACGGCGAGCAGGGCATCCTCCGGTACCGCGGCTACCCGATCGAGCAGCTGGCCGAGCGGTCGACCTTCCTCGAGGTCGCCTACCTCCTGATCAACGGCGAGCTGCCGACCGTCGACGAGCTCACCGTCTTCCAGAACGACATCACGCAGCACACCCTGCTGCACGAGGACGTCAAGAACTTCTACAAGGGCTTCCCGCGCGACGCCCACCCGATGGCCATGCTGTCGTCCGTGGTGTCCGCGCTGTCCACGTTCTACCAGGACAGCCACAACCCCTTCGACGAGAAGCAGCGCAACCTCTCCACGATCCGGCTGCTCGCCAAGCTTCCGACGATCGCGGCGTACGCGTACAAGAAGTCGATCGGCCACCCGTTCGTCTACCCGCGCAACGACCTCGGCTACGTCGAGAACTTCCTGCGCATGACGTTCTCGGTGCCGGCGCAGGAGTACGACCTCGACCCGGTCGTCGTCTCCGCCCTCGACAAGCTGCTGATCCTGCACGCCGACCACGAGCAGAACTGCTCGACGTCGACGGTCCGCCTGGTCGGCTCGTCCCAGGCGAACATGTTCGCGTCGATCTCGGCCGGCATCAACGCGCTGTGGGGCCCGCTGCACGGCGGCGCCAACCAGTCCGTGCTGGAGATGCTCGAGGGCATCCAGGCGGGCGGCGGCGACGTCGACTCCTTCATCCGCAAGGTGAAGAACAAGGAGGACGGCGTCCGCCTGATGGGCTTCGGCCACCGGGTGTACAAGTCCTTCGACCCGCGCGCCAAGATCATCAAGGCCGCGGCGCACGACGTCCTCTCGGCCCTCGGCAAGTCCGACGAGCTGCTGGACATCGCGCTGAAGCTGGAGGAGCACGCGCTCTCCGACGACTACTTCGTCTCGCGCAACCTCTACCCGAACGTCGACTTCTACACCGGCCTGATCTACCGGGCCATGGGCTTCCCGACCGAGATGTTCACGGTCCTGTTCGCCCTGGGCCGCCTGCCGGGCTGGATCGCCCAGTGGCACGAGATGATCAAGGAGCCCGGGTCGCGGATCGGCCGCCCGCGGCAGATCTACACCGGTGTGGTGGAGCGGGACTTCGTTCCGGTCGAGCAGCGCTGATGCCTCCGGCGGGGGGCGGGGGGGTTTTGTGCCCCTCGTGATGTCCTGACGTTCTTTTTGTTCGACTGCCCGGGCCTTTTTGGTTCGGGCAGTCGTGCGTTTGCCGGGGGCCGGGGGGCGTTGAGCTGCGTTTTTGTGCGCGGGTGGGTGGGGGCTGGTCGCGCAGTTCCCCGCGCCCCTTAGGTGGGGACGGTCGGACCTCGATCGAAGGTGCCCGCGCGCCCCTTGGGTGGGGATGGTCGGACCTGGTTCGACGGGTGCCCGCGTGGCCGTGAAGTGGGGACGGTTGGACCTCGATCGAAGGTGCCCGCGCGCCCCTTGGGTGGGGACGGTCGGACCTGGTTCGAAGGGTGCCCGGGTGGCTCTGGGGTGGGGATGGTCGGACCGGCGGCGAAGAGTGCCCGTGCGCCCGTGAAGTGGGGACGGTCGGACCTGGTTCGAAGGGTGCCCCCGTGGCCCTGGAGTGGGGACAGTTGGCCCGGCGGCGAAGAGTGCCCGTGCGCCCGTGAAGTGGGCACGGTCGGACCTCGATCGAAGGTGCCCCGGTGGCTCTGGGGGGGGCGTTGCCGTTTCGGGGCTTGGGTAAAACGGAAGGCGCCCCGGCGGCGGTCCCCCCACGGGCCGACGACCAGGGCGCCTTCCCATGTCCCGGTGCGGATTCCCCCCACGGGATCCGGCCGGGCGTTGTGAGGACAGCGCCTGAATTCGCTGTTGTGTGACCATCTTCGGTTGTCGTGCCCGCGGTTGAGCAGAACGAGCAGAACTCGCCGCACCACCGCCGTGTGCGATCTGCCGGGACAGCGCACGCTGGGAGGGCCGCTCAAAGCTTCCCGGTGTACTGCCCCGGCAACGCATCTCTGAGGACGTCCCCCAAGACATCCTCAGATGTCAGGTCACGCCCCCCAAGACGCTTCCCGACATCGTCAACTTAGACCTTCGAACCCCTTCGATGGTTACGTTCCCATCACTGTGATCTGTGTCTCTTGCATATGTCCGTTAGATGCGCAAGAGACCGGATACGGCGATCGAGGCCCAAGCGTAAGGATGATGCGCGAGCCTTGTGAAGAGCTTATGTGAGGCTCGCGCAGGACTCCAGGGGTCCAGGTCATTGGCCTGGTCCTACTCGGCGGTATCTACGCGCGCTCACGTGAACGTGCGCAGCCGCAGACTGTTCGTCACGACGAAGACCGACGAGAACGCCATCGCCGCCCCCGCGATCATCGGGTTCAGCAGTCCGGCCGCGGCCAGCGGCAGCGCGGCCACGTTGTAGCCGAAGGCCCACACGAGGTTGCCCTTGATCGTGGCGAGGGTCCGCCGCGACAGCCGGATCGCGTCCGCGGCCACCCGCAGGTCCCCGCGCACCAGCGTCAGGTCGCTCGCCTCGATCGCCGCGTCCGTGCCCGTGCCCATGGCGAGGCCGAGGTCGGCGACGGCCAGCGCGGCCGCGTCGTTGACCCCGTCCCCGACCATGGCGACGACCCGCCCCTCGTCCTGAAGCCGCCGGACGACGTCGACCTTGTCCTCCGGGAGCACCCCGGCGATCACCCGGTCGATCCCCACGGCCCGGCCCACCGCCTCGGCGACCACCTGGTTGTCCCCGGTCAGCAGCACCGGCGTGAGCCCCAGGGCGCGCAGTTCGCGGACCGCCTCGGCGCTGGTCTCCTTGACCGCGTCCGCGACGGCGAGCACGCCGCGCGCCGCGCCGTCCCAGCCGATGACGACCGCCGTGCGGCCGTCCCGCTCGGCGTCCGCCGCGGCCCGTGCCACCGGTGGCGGGACGGACTCGAAGAGGCGGCCCACGGCCACCTCGCGGCCCTCCACGCGCCCGCGCACCCCGCGTCCGGGCACGTTCTCGAACCGTTCGACCGCGGGCAGCGCGCCGACGCGTTCCCCGGCGCCCGCCGCCACCGCCCGGGCGACCGGATGCTCGGACGCGTGCTCCAGGGCGCCCGCCAGCCGCAGCAGCTCCCGCTCGTCGACGCCGTCGGCCGCCCACACGTCGTGGAGGGTCATCCGGCCGGTGGTGACGGTCCCGGTCTTGTCCAGGACGACCGTGTCGACGCGGCGGGTGGACTCCAGGACCTCCGGGCCCTTGATGAGGATGCCGAGCTGCGCGCCGCGTCCGGTGCCCACCAGCAGCGCGGTGGGCGTGGCGAGGCCGAGCGCGCACGGGCAGGCGATGATCAGGACGGCGACGGCCGACGTGAACGCGGCGACGGTGTCGCCCGTCGCGAGGAGCCAGCCGCCGAAGACGGCGACGGCGATCAGCAGCACCACCGGCACGAAGATCCCGGATATCCGGTCGGCGAGCCGCTGCACCTCGGCCTTGCCGTTCTGCGCCTCCTCGACGAGGCGCGCCATACGGGCGAGCCGGGTGTCCGCGCCGATCCGGGAGGCCTCGACGACCAGCCGGCCGCCGGCGTTCACGGTCGCGCCGGTGACGGTGTCGCCGGGCCCGACGTCCACCGGCACGGACTCGCCGGTCAGCATCGAGGCGTCCACGGCGGACACGCCCTCCACGACCGTCCCGTCGGTGGCGATCTTCTCGCCGGGGCGGACGACGAACCGGTCGCCGACGGCCAGCAGGTCGACCGGGATCCGCTCCTCAGTGCCCCCGCGCAGCACGGCCACGTCCCTGGCGCCCAGCTCCATCAGCGCCCGCAGCGCCGCCCCCGCGTGTCGCTTGGAGCGGGCCTCCAGGTAGCGACCGAGCAGGATGAAGACGGTGACGCCGGCGGCGACCTCCAGATAGATGGTGGAGGCTCCGTCGGTGCGCGAGACGGTGAGTTCGAAGGGGTGCCGCATGCCGGGCATGCCCGCGTCGCCGAGGAACAGCGCCCACAGCGACCAGCCGAGGGCGGCCAGCGTGCCGACGGAGACGAGGGTGTCCATGGTGGCCGCGCCGTGCCGCAGGTTCGTCCAGGCGGCCCGGTGCAGCGGCCCGCCGCCCCACACGACCACGGGCGCGGCGAGCGTCAGCGACAGCCACTGCCAGTTGTCGAACTGAAGGGACGGGATCATGGCGAGCAGGACGACCGGCGCGGCGAGCAGCGCGGAGACGAGGACCCGGTGGCGCAGTCCCGCCGGCTCGGTGTCCCCGGTCGCGGCCTCCCCGTCCGTCCCGGCCGGCCCGCCCGTCGCGTCCGCCCCGCGTGTCTCGTCGGCCGGGGTGCGGCGGACCGGTTCGGGCGCGGGTTGTTCGGCGGTGTACCCGGTCCTGACCACGGTCGCGATGAGGTCGGCGACCTCGATGCCGGCCGGGTAGCTGACCTTCGCCTTCTCCGTGGCGTAGTTGACCGTCGCGGTGACGCCGTCCATGCGGTTGAGCTTCTTCTCCACGCGGGCCGCGCAGGAGGCGCAGGTCATCCCGCCGACGATCAGCTCCACCTCGGCGGTCGGGCCGGGCGGCTGCGCTGTGGGCGATGGGGTGGCGGTGCTGGTCATGTCCGTGCTCCAGGAAGCGGGCCGGGCCGTACGGAACCAGTATCAGCTGGTCGGTACGGCCCGGCGGGCGGAGGAAGGGTTCCCTCGGGCCGCGCTCGGGCGCGGCGGGGGCGGCGCAGCGGGGCGCCGGGGGGCGGGCCTCAGGCCCGGCCGGCCAGCTCGAAGCCGGCCTCGTCCACGGCGGCGCGCACCGCGGCCTCGTCGAGCGCCTCGGCGGAGACGACCGTGACCTCGCCGGTCGAGGCGACGGCCTTCACCGAGCTGACACCGGCCAGCTCCGAGAGCTCGCCGGAGACGGCGCCCTCGCAGTGGCCGCAGCTCATGCCGTTCACCTTGTAGACGGTGGTGACGGAGCCCGGGGTGTCGGTCTGTGCGGTCATGTCGTTCTCCTCGTGGAGGCAGGTGGGGCGGGCGGGGCCGCGAGGGGTCTCCCGTTGCTTCGAGACTATACCCCTAGGGGGTATTTCTCCAAGAGGCGTCCCGGCGTGGCGGCGACAGGACGGGCCGACGCGGCTAGCGTTCGCGGAGATCTTCGGCGAGGAGACGCGGCGCGAGCGGAAGCGGGGCGAGGGCGTATGCGGGCTGTGGTGTTCGAGCGGTTCGGGGAGCCGGCCGAGGTGCGGGAGCTGCCCGACCCCCGCCCCGCGGAGCACGGTGTGGTGGTGCGCGTCGAGGCCACCGGCCTGTGCCGCAGCGACTGGCACGGCTGGGTGGGCCACGACCCGGACATCGTGCTGCCGCACGTCCCCGGACACGAACTCGCCGGGGTGGTCGCGGAGGTGGGGCCCCGGGTCACCGGCTGGAAGCCCGGCGACCGGGTCACCGTGCCCTTCGTGTGCGGCTGCGGCGGCTGCCCGTCGTGCGCGGCCGGCGATCACCAGGTGTGCGAACGCCAGACCCAGCCCGGCTTCACGCACTGGGGCTCGTTCGCCCAGTACGTGGCCCTGGACCACGCCGACGTCAACCTCGTCGCGATCCCGGACGGCCTGTCGTACGCCACCGCCGCCTCCCTCGGCTGCCGGTTCGCCACGGCGTTCCGGGCCGTCGTGCGGCAGGGCCGGCTCGCGGCGGGGGAGTGGGTGGCGGTGCACGGCTGCGGCGGCGTCGGCCTGTCGGCGGTGATGATCGCGGCGGCGAGCGGGGCGCGGGTGGTCGCGGTGGACGTCTCGCCGCGGGCCCTGGAGCTGGCGCGCCGGTTCGGCGCGGCGGAGTGCGTGGACGCGGCCCGCGTTCCGGACACGGCGGCGGCGGTGCGCGAGCTGACCGGCGGCGGCGCGCATCTCTCGCTCGACGCCCTCGGCTCGCCCGCCACCTGTGCCGCCTCCGTGAACGGGCTGCGCCGCCGGGGCCGGCACGTCCAGGTCGGGCTGCTGCCTTCGGGCGACGGCCTCACCGCCGTCCCGCTGGCCCGCGCCGTCGCGCTGGAACTGGAGCTGCTGGGCAGTCACGGCATGGCCGCCCACGCCTATCCCGGCATGCTGGAGCTGGTCCGCTCGGGGGCGCTGCGCCCGGACCTCCTCGTGACCTCGACGATCCCGCTGGACGCGGCCCCGGCGGCGCTCGCGGCCCTGGGCACGGCCCCCGGCGCGGGGGTGACGGTCGTCGAGCCGTGGGCCTGACCGCCCGCCGGGGCCGCTCCGGGCCGGGCCGGTCAGTCGAGGGCGCGTCCTCTGTTGCCCGGGCGGGAGGCGACCCAGGCGCGGACGGTGTCGGCGTACCAGTAGGGCTTGCCGCCCTCGACGTGGTCGGGCGCGGGCAGCAGCCCGTGTTTGCGGTAGGACCGTACGGTGTCCGGCTGCACCTTGATGTGCGCCGCGATCTCCTTGTAGGACCAGAGCCTTCGGTCGGTCATGAGCCGCACCCTCCTGCGCGCGGGGCGGCGGCCGGGAGGCCGCCGGGGGGAGCCCGGCGCGCGCTGGCGATCAGCAGGCAAGTGCCCCGTGAACGACGCGCGGTGACCGACCGGAAGCGGCTGTTGACAGACGGTGACAAGAGAGCCGCGTACCCGCGACATGTGTGACGGAAGGGCGGTGTTCGTGACACGCGTGACACAGGCGACGCCCGGGGCGCGACCGCCCCGCGGGACCCGTGGGGCTCACGGGTCCCGCGGGACGGTGCGGCCGGGCGGCCGCCCTGCGGGCCGCCCTACGCCCCGCAGGACCGCAGGAACGCCCGGGTGCGCTGCGCGATGGGGAGCGGGGTGTCCGGTGCGCACGGGTACATGTCCTGCTCGACGATCGCGAACAGGTCCACGTCGAGTTTCTGCGCGGCCTCCAGGACCGGTCCCAGCGCGGGCACCCCGGTGGGGGGCTCGCACATCACGCCCTGGGCCACGGCCGGCCCGAACGGCGTCCCCTTCGCCCGCACGTCCGCCAGGATCCGCGGGTCGACCTGCTTGAGGTGCAGGTAGCCGATGCGCTCCCCGTAGGTCTCGATCAGCTTGACGCTGTCGCCGCCGCAGTACGCGTAGTGCCCGGTGTCCAGGCACAGCGAGACCAGGCCGGAGTCGGTGCCGTCCAGGAAGCGGGCGACGTTCTCCTCGCTGTCGATGTGGGTGTCGGCGTGCGGGTGGACGACGATCTGCAAGCCGTACCGCTCCCGCACCTCCCTGCCCAGCCGCTCGGTCAGCGAGGTCAGGTTGCGCCACTGCTCGGGGGTCAGGGTGTCCGGTTCCAGGACGTCGCCGGTCTTGTCGTCCCGCCAGAACGACGGGATCACGACGAGGTGGCGCGCCCCCATCGCCTGGGCGAGGACCGCGTTGTCCGCGACATGGGCCCAGGTCTTCTCCCACACGGCCTCGCCGTGGTGCAGGCCGGTGAAGACCGTGCCCGCCGACACCTTCAGCCCGCGCTTCGCCGTCTCCTCGGCGAGGACCGCGGGATCGGTCGGCAGGTACCCGTAGGGGCCCAGCTCGATCCACTCGTAGCCGGACTGCGCGACCTCGTCCAGGAAGCGCTGCCAGGGGACCTGGGCGGGATCGTCCGGGAACCAGACGCCCCAGCTGTCGGGGGCCGATCCGATCCGGATGCGGGAGAGTGAGGATTCGGGAGACAACGACGTCATGGCGGTCAGCGTGAAGTCTCGCCCCAGGGGTGTCAAGGGCTGGTCCGAATGTCTGGACAAAACATTGACAGGGTCCGGCGTGCGGGGCTAGAAAGCCGTGAGAGCCGATACGGGACGTGCGCCGCGGACGTGCCGTGGGCGGTCTTTCCGGGGCCGGGCCGACTGTGAAGGGAACTCGATGGCGTACGACCTGATCACCATGGGGCGGATCGGAGTGGACCTCTATCCGCTGCAAACGGGTGTCCCCCTCCCGCAGGTCACGTCCTTCGGGAAGTTCCTGGGCGGGTCGGCGACCAACGTGGCCGTCGCCGCGGCCCGTCTCGGCCGGGAGACGGCGGTGATCTCCCGCACCGGCGACGACCCCTTCGGCACGTATGTGCACGAGGCGCTGCGCGGCTTCGGCGTGGACGACCGCTGGGTCACGGGCGTGCCCGGACTGCCGACGCCGGTCACCTTCTGCGAGATCTTCCCGCCGGACGACTTCCCGCTGTACTTCTACCGCCGGCCCAAGGCGCCGGACCTGGAGATCGACGCCCACGAGCTGGACCTCGACGCCGTCCGCGAGACCCGGGTCTTCTGGGTCACCGGCACCGGCCTGAGCGAGGAGCCCAGCCGCACGGCGACCCTCGCCGCCCTCGCCCACCGGGCCAAGGCCGGCATCACGGTCTTCGACCTCGACTGGCGGCCGATGTTCTGGAAGGACCCCGCCGGGGGCGACCCGGCCGAGGTCGCCCGCCCGTTCTACGCCGAGGCCCTCAAGCACGCCACGGTCGCGGTCGGCAACCTCGACGAGGTCGAGGTCGCCACCGGCGTGCGCGAGCCGCGGGCCGCGGCGCAGGCGCTGCTGGACGCCGGAGTCGAACTCGCCGTGGTGAAGCAGGGCCCCAAGGGCGTCCTCGCCGTCAGCCGCGCGGGCGAGTCGGCCGAGGTGCCGCCGCTGCCGGTCGAGGTCCTCAACGGCCTCGGCGCGGGGGACGCGTTCGGCGGCTCCCTCTGCCACGGCCTGCTCGCCGGCTGGGACCTGGAGAAGACCATGCGCCACGCCAACGCGGCCGGCGCCATCGTCGCCTCCCGTCTGGAGTGCTCCTCCGCCATGCCCACGCCGGACGAAGTGGAAGCCGCGATCGAGGCGGGGGCCGTCCTGTGACGAACGTCGACGTCAGCGAACTCGTCCGGCTGCGCACGCGGCACCCCGAGGCGATCGCCGAGGCGGCCGCCCGCCGCCCGCGCCGCCCGCTGCTGGGCGACTCCGGCCGGCTGATGATCGTCGCCGCCGACCATCCGGCCCGCGGCGCGCTCGGCGTCGGCGGGGCCAGGCTGGCCATGGCCAACCGCGCCGACCTGCTCGAACGGCTCTGCCTCGCGCTGTCCCGGCCGGGAGTCGACGGCGTCCTCGCGACCGCCGACATCCTCGACGACCTGCTGCTGCTCGGGGCCCTCGACGGCAAGGTCGTCATGGGCTCGATGAACCGCGGCGGCCTCCAGGGCGCCGTCTTCGAGCTGGACGACCGCTTCACCGGCCACCGCGCCGAGGACATCGAGCGGCTCCACTTCGACGCGGGCAAGCTGCTGCTGCGCGTCGACTACGACGACCCGGGCTCCCTCACCACCCTGGAGACCACCGCCCGCGCCGTCGACGACATGGCCGCCCGCAGACTCCCGCTCTTCGTCGAGCCGTTCATCAGCCGGCGCGGCCCCGACGGCAGGCTGCGCAACGACCTGTCCGCCGAGGCCGTCACCCGGTCGATCGCCATCGCCTCCGGCCTCGGCGGCACCTCCGCCTACACCTGGCTGAAGGTCCCGGTCACCGACAACCCCGACGACATGGCCGAGGTCATGCAGACCTCGACCCTGCCCGCCGTGCTGCTGGGCGGCGAGGTCGGCGGCTCCGCCGAGGAACAGGACGTCGCGTACGAGAAGTGGCGCGGGGCGCTGCAACTGCCCACCGTCCAGGGCCTGGTGGTCGGCCGTTCGCTGCTCTACCCGCCGGACGGGGACGTCGCCGCCGCCGTGGACATCGCCGTAGGACTCCTGTGAGGGCCGCATGACGCACCGAGAGCCGCACCCCGAGCCGCACGTCCCCGACCTCCACCTCCCGCACGGCACGACCGCCGGCGACCGCTACACGCTCGACATCGACCCCGAACGGGCCGGCTGGGACTACTGCAGCCTGCGCGTCGTCGAGCTGGAGCCGGGCGCGGCCCACACCTTCACCACCGGTGACAGCGAGTGGATCGTCCTTCCGCTGGCAGGCGGATGTACCGTGCGCACTGACGAAAACGAGTTCCAACTCCTGGGCAGGGAAACGGTGTTCGCGTCGGTCTCCGACTTCGCGTACGTTCCCCGCGACGCCCGGGTCCAGATCGCCTCCGGCGCGGGAGGCCGCTTCGCCCTGGCAGGAGCGAAGTGCGAGCGACGACTCCCCGCCCGCTACGGCCCCGCGCCGGAGGTCCCCGTCGAAGAGCGCGGCAGCGGCAACTGCGCCCGTCTGGTGCGCAACTTCGCCTCCGCCGACGCCTTCGACTGCGACAGGCTCATCGCCGTCGAGGTGATCACCCCCGGCGGCAACTGGTCCTCGTACCCGCCGCACAAGCACGACGAGCACCGGCCGGGCGAGGAGGCCGAGCTCGAGGAGATCTACTACTTCGAGATCGACGGCCCGCACGGGTCCGGCTACCAGCGCGTGTCGCCCTCCCGCGAGGGCGGCTCCGACGTCCTCGCCGAGGTCCGCTCCGGCGACGCCGTCCTCGTCCCCGACGGCTGGCACGGCCCGTCGATCGCCCAGCCCGGCCACGCCATGTACTACCTCAACGTCATGGCCGGTCCGGGCGAGACCCGCGAGTGGCGGATCTGCTTCCACCCGGCCCACGCAGAAGGGGGTTACCGATGACCACGAGGCTCACCGTGGCCCAGGCGCTGGTGCGCTTCCTGGCCGCGCAGTACACCGAGCGCGACGGCGTACGGCAGCGGCTGATCGGCGCGACGTGGGGCATCTTCGGCCACGGCAACGTGGCCGGCCTCGGCCAGGCGCTGGTCGAGTACGGCGACGAGATGCCCTTCCACCAGGGACGCAACGAGCAGTCCATGGTGCACGCGGCCGTCGGCTACGCCCGCCAGTCGAACCGCCTGTCCACCCACGCGGTGACGACGTCCATCGGCCCCGGCGCGACCAACCTGGTCACCGGCGCCGCCCTCGCCACCGTCAACCACATCCCGGTGCTCCTGCTGCCCGGCGACGTCTTCGCGACCCGCGTGGCCGACCCGGTGCTCCAGCAGCTCGAAGTCCCCTACGCGGGCGACGTGTCCGTCAACGACTGCCTGCGGCCGGTGTCGCGGTACTTCGACCGCGTCACCCGCCCCGAGGCCCTGATCCCGGCGGCGCTCCAGGCGATGCGCGTGCTCACCGACCCGGTGGAGACGGGCGCGGTCACCCTCGCGCTGCCCCAGGACGTCCAGGCCGAGGCTGACGACTGGCCCGACGAGTTCTTCGCCGAGCGCACCTGGACCGTCCGCCGGCCCGGCGCCGACCCGGCCGAACTCGCCGAGGCCGTCCGGGCGGTCCGCGCGGCCCGCCGGCCCCTCGTCGTCGCGGGCGGCGGAGTCCACCACAGCCGCGCCGAGGAGGCCCTCGCCGAGTTCGCCGAGGCCACCGGCATCCCCGTCGCCTCCACCCAGGCCGGCAAGGGCTCGCTGCGCCACGACCACCCCCAGGACGTGGGCGGCGTCGGCCACACCGGCACCGCGACCGCCGACGAACTGGCCCGCACCGCCGACCTGGTCATCGGCGTCGGCACCCGCTACACCGACTTCACCACCGCCTCCAACACCCTGTTCCAGGGCGACGGCGTCCGCTTCCTCAACCTCAACATCGCCTCCTTCGACGGCCACAAGCTCGCCGGCCTCCCGCTGGTCGCGGACGCCCGCAGCGCACTGGAGGCGCTGACCGGGGCGCTGCGCACGCACGGACACCGGGTCGCCGACGCCTACGTCACCGAGTACGGCGAGGACAAGGAGCGCTGGGAGCAGCGCGTCGACGCCTGCTACGAGGCGGACGAGCCCGACGTGCGCCCCACCCAGGCGCAGGTGCTCGGCGCGCTCGACGCCCTCGCCGACGAGTCGGACGTGATCATCAACGCGGCCGGCTCGCTCCCCGGCGACCTGCACAAGCTGTGGCGGGCGCGCTCGCGGGACCAGTACCACCTGGAATACGGCTACTCCTGCATGGGGTACGAGATCCCGGCCGCCATCGGTGTGAAGCTGGCCGCGCCCGAGCGCAACGTCTGGGCGCTGGTCGGCGACGGCACGTACCTGATGATGCCCACGGAGATCGTGACGGCCGTGCAGGAGGGGATCGCGATCAAGATCCTGCTCGTGCAGAACCACGGCTACGCGTCGATCGGCGGCCTGTCGGAGTCGGTGGGCGGCGAGCGGTTCGGCACGGCCTACCGCTACACCGCGGACGACGGCACGTTCACCGGGGCCCCGCTGCCCGTCGACCTGGCCGCCAACGTGGCCAGCCTCGGCATGCGCGTGCTGCGCGCGAAGACCGTCCGCGAACTGCGCGAGGCCCTCGCCGAGGCGCGGCGCGCCGACACTCCCACATGTGTCTACGTCGAGACCGAAACGGCCGACACTGTGTCGGGCCCGCCGCCGGCGCAGGCCTGGTGGGATGTACCTGTGGCCGAGACCGCGACCCGAGCGTCCGCGGTGAAGGCACGTGAGCTGTACGAACGGCACGTCTCCACCCGACGCCGCCATCTGTGAAGGAGCACTCGGTCATGACGAAGATCGTCAACCACTGGATCGGCGGCAAGACCGTCGAAGGCGCGTCGGGTTCGTACGGGCCGGTCACCGACCCGGCGACGGGCGCCGTCACCACGAAGGTCGCGTTCGCCTCGGTGGACGAGGTCGACGCCGCGGTCGCGGCCGCGAAGGACGCCTACGCCACCTGGGGCACGTCCTCGCTGGCCAAGCGGAGCACCGTCCTGTTCGCGTTCCGGGCGCTGCTCGACGCGAACCGGGACGCGATCGCCGAGCTGATCACCGCCGAGCACGGCAAGGTGCACGGCGACGCGCTCGGCGAGGTCGCGCGCGGCCTGGAGATCGTGGACCTGGCCTGCGGGATCACCGTGCAGCTCAAGGGCGAGCTGTCCACCGAGGTGGCCAGCCGGGTGGACGTCGCGTCGATCCGCCAGCCGCTCGGCGTCGTCGCGGGCATCACGCCGTTCAACTTCCCGGCGATGGTCCCGATGTGGATGTTCCCCATCGCGATCGCCTGCGGCAACACGTTCGTGCTGAAGCCGTCCGAGAAGGACCCGTCGGCCTCGCTGAAGATCGCCGAGCTGCTGTCCGAGGCCGGCCTCCCGGACGGCGTGTTCAACGTCGTGCAGGGCGACAAGGTGGCCGTGGACCGGCTCCTGGAGCACCCGGACGTCAAGGCCGTGTCCTTCGTCGGCTCGACGCCGATCGCCCGCTACATCCACACCACCGCCTCCGCGAACGGCAAGCGCGTCCAGGCGCTGGGCGGCGCGAAGAACCACATGCTGGTCCTGCCCGACGCGGACCTGGACGCGGCCGCCGACGCCGCCGTCTCCGCCGCGTACGGCTCGGCGGGCGAGCGCTGCATGGCGATCTCCGCGGTCGTCGCCGTCGGCGCGATCGGCGACGAGCTGGTGCAGAAGATCCGCGAGCGCGCCGAGAAGATCAAGATCGGTCCCGGCAACGACCCGACGAGCGAGATGGGCCCGCTCATCACGGCCGTCCACCGCGACAAGGTGGCGTCGTACGTGACGGGCGCGGCGGCCGAGGGCGCCGAGGTCGTCCTCGACGGCACCGGCTACACCGTCGACGGCTTCGAGGACGGCCACTGGATCGGCATCTCCCTCCTCGACAAGGTGCCGACCACCGCGAAGGCCTACCAGGACGAGATCTTCGGCCCGGTGCTGACCGTGCTGCGCGTCGACAGCTACGACGAGGGCATCGCCCTCATCAACGCCTCGCCGTTCGGCAACGGCACCGCGATCTTCACCCGGGACGGCGGCGCGGCCCGCCGCTTCCAGCTGGAGGTCGAGGCCGGCATGGTCGGCGTGAACGTGCCGATCCCGGTCCCCGTGGGCTACCACAGCTTCGGCGGCTGGAAGGACTCGCTCTTCGGCGACCACCACATCTACGGCAACGACGGCACGCACTTCTACACCCGCGGCAAGGTCGTCACCACCCGCTGGCCCGACCCCGCGGACGGCCCCGCCGGCGTCGACCTGGGCTTCCCCCGCAACCACTGAGCCCACGCGCGCCCCGCTCCTCCCTCCCGAGGCGCGGGGCGCCGCCGTCTCACTCCCGCCCGGCCTCGAACAGGTCGTCGGCGGTGGCGGCATGCACGGCGCGTTCCGCCCAGACGGTGAGCTGCCCGGAGTCGGTGCAGCTCTCGACGCGCTCACGAACCGCGTCGGGCACCTGGATGCCACGCCATTCGAGGATGTCGAGCGTCATCTTCGCCTGAGCCTGAATCCGGCCCTCTTCCCGGCCCTCCTCGCGCACCTCCTGAGCGAGCGGGTGCCGCCAGAAGTACTGCATCGCCGTCATGAGGTCCCTCCACATCTGCCGGACCTGGTCGTCTGCCAGGCATGAGTCGACGAACTGCACGAGCACCGCGGCGCTGTCGCGGTCGATGGTCCGCAGGGCGGCTGCCAGCGCTTCCAGTATGGCGGGGGCGTGCCGTCCCCGACCGTGGGTCATGGCCGAGAGCGCGGCGAGAGGCGGGTCCTGCCGGGCTTCCCGCTCGGTGGCGATCACGGGCACGTTGTCCGGGCCCAGCACGAAAGGACGCACGGTCATCGAGGGTCTGCCCCGCACGCCGAGGTGGATGGGCTGCGATGCCCAGCGGGCCGTCGCGCTGCTCTGCGTGACGACGATGAGGACGGGCTCGCAGCGGTACTTCTCGTAGAGGTAGCTGAGGTAGTACGGCCAGCTGCCGCGTTTCCTCTCGTCAGGCTTGCCCTGCGACTCCACCACCAGGAGGTAGCTGCCCTCGTCGGTCTCGGCCCGCAGCAGCGTGTCGACGCGCCGCTCGGCGGGCTCGATCTCGGTGAGGTCGACGTTCATGCCGGCGAAGTCGTACGGCTCCGGGAACGGAACGTCCAGGACCTGTTGCAGGGCGCGGGTGAGTAGTGCGGGGTCCTTCTGGAAGATGCGGTGCAGCGCCTCGTGCGACGAGCCGACCATCGGCTCTCCCTTCTGTCCGGTGATCAACGAGCAGCGTCGCCGGAGGTGGCACCGGTGTCTTTTTTCCGTGTACGGGCTGCGGTTCCCGTAGGGGCGAGGAGGGCGGTGGGAATCGGTGGTGACTGATGTATTCGCGGCCATAGGCGGGTTCTGGCTGCGGATTCCGTAGGCAAGCACCTATTGACGCGGTGGTTTCCGTCGGGATTCCATGCAGCCGCCGGGAGCGGACGAACGACGTACGACCAAACCGCCGGAGGCGATAGCGCTCCCGCCCCTCACCCGCCGCACGAGTCGATCGGAACCGCCGCATGACCGACACGCTCCGCCCTGTCGAGACCGCCCTCCCTCAGGCGCCCGACAGCCCCCAGACGCTCAAGCGCTCCATCGGAGTCGTCGGCGGCACTCTTCTGACCCTCTCCTGCGTCACCCCCGCCTCCACCCTGTTCGTCGTCGTCCCGGACCTGTTCGGCTCCCTCGGCACCGCGACCGCCCTCACCATCGCGATCGGCTCGCTGCTCTGCGTCGCCGTGGCGTTCTGCTACTCGGAGCTGGGCACCCTCATCCCCAGCGCGGGCGGCGAGTACGCCATGGTGTCCACGCTGGCCGGACGGCTCGCCGGCTGGCTGGTCTTCGTCCTGTCCCTGCTCGTCGTGATGATCGTCCCGCCGGTCATCGCCATGGGCACGGCCGACTACCTCGCCCCCCTCGTCCATCTGGACCCCGCCCTCGCGGGCGCCGGCGTCATGCTGCTCGCCACCCTCGCCGGTCTGCTCGACCTGCGCGCCAACGCCTGGATCACCGGCGTCTTCCTGGTCCTGGAGGTCATCGCGGCCGCCGTCGTCGCCGTGCTGGGCTTCGCCCACGGCCACCGCGGCGCGGGCAGCCTCGTCTCGATGCAGGTGGCCGGCGCGCACGGCCGCACCGACACGGTGACCGGCATGCTGGTCGTCTCCGGCCTGGCCATCGCCCTCTTCGTCACCCAGGGCTTCTCGACCGCCGTCTACCTCTCCGAGGAGCTGGAGCACCCGCGCCGCAACGTCGCCCGCACCGTCCTGGCCACCCTCGCCATCTCCACGGTGATCATCCTGGTCCCGGTCGTCGCCATCACCTTCGGCGCCTCCGACCTCTCCCAGCTCACCGGCGGCGACATCGGCTCCATGGTCACCGCCTGGTCCAACTCGGCCGTCGGCGCCTTCGTCAGCCTCTGCGTGGCGCTCGCGATCATCAACGCCGGCATCGTCATGGTCATCCAGAACTCCCGGGTCCTGTTCGCCTCCGCCCGCGACAAGGCCTGGCCGCAGCCCGTCAACGACGTCTTCGCCAAGCTCGGCCGCTTCGGCTCCCCCTGGGTGGCCACCCTGGCCGTCGGCGTCCCCGGCGCGCTGCTCTGCTTCGTGAACCTGGACACCCTCTACGGCGTCACCGGCGTCTCGGTGACCGGGATGTACCTGCTGGTCGCCGTCGCCGCGCTGCTCTCCCGCCGCGGCCACCACCGGCACACCGCCGCCTGGCGCATGCCCCTGTGGCCGGTCCTGCCGGTCCTGCTGATCGCCGTCCTCGGCTACGTCCTGACCCGGCAGGAGACGAGCTACCTGCTGTGGACCGGCGGCATCACCGCCGTCGCCACCCTCTACTGGGCCCTCTACCTCCGCCCGCGCCGCGCGACCCGCTGGCTGGTGTCCCTCCCCGAGGACGCCCGCTCCTGAACCCCGCCGGCATACCGCGTCCGCGGTACACGGGGAGCGCCGTGTACGCCGCCGGGAGGGCGGCGGATTCGGCCCACGGTCGCCCTCTCGCCACCGAGCCGACCCCGTACGGTTGAAGCATGGATCTTCGACTGCCCGGTCTGCGAGGACCACGGCGGCCCCGACGGCCACGACGGATCGTCTCCGCCGTGGCCGCCGTCGTCGTACTCGCCGGCGCCGGTACCTGGACGGCCGTCGCCGCCGGCGGCGACCCGCCCGCCGTGCACGGCGCCGACCGGGTCATGACGGTGGACGGCGTACGCCTGGACACCTCCTACTTCACCTCCGGCGGCCCCGGCCGGCGCCCCGCCGTGCTCCTCGCGCACGGTTTCGGAGGCAGCAAGGACGACGTCAGGCCGCAGGCCGAGAAACTCGCCCGCGACGGATACGCCGTGCTGACCTGGTCGGCGCGCGGCTTCGGCAGGTCCACCGGCAAGATCGGGCTGAACGACCCGAAGGGCGAGGTCGCCGACGTCTCCCGGCTGATCGACTGGCTCGCGAAGCGCCCCGAGGTGCAGCTCGACAAGCCCGGCGACCCGCGCGTGGGCGTCGCCGGCGCCTCCTACGGCGGCGCGGTCTCCCTGCTGGCCGCCGGGTACGACCACCGCGTCGACGCCATCGCCCCCGCGATCACCTACTGGAACCTCACGGACGCCCTGTTCCCCGACGGCGTGTTCAAGAAGCTGTGGGCCGGGGTCTTCTTCAACACCGGCGGCGGGACCGCCCGCTTCACCCCCGCGCTGGCGGCGATGTACGCGCGCGTCGCCGAGTCCGGCGCCCCGGACGCCGCCGCCCGCCGGCTCCTCGAAGCGCGCTCGCCGTCCGCCGTCGCCGACCGCATCAAGGTGCCCACCCTCTTTCTGCAAGGGCAGACCGACTCCCTCTTCACCCTCGCCCAGTCCGACGCGGCCGAGAAGGCGATCCGCGCGAACGGCGCGCCCGTCGCCGTCGACTGGATCGCCGGCGGCCACGACGGCGGCGACATGGAGGCCCGCCGCGTCCAGGCCCGGGTGAACGCCTGGTTCGACCGCTACCTCAAGGGCGACCGGTCCGCCGGCACCGGCCCCGCCTTCCGCGTCACCCGCACCGGAGGCGTCGACTCCACCGACGGCGCCGCACAGCTCCGGGGCGCGAGCGCCGACCGCTACCCCGGCCTGAGCGACCACGAGCGCTCCTTCCCGCTCACCGGCCGCCGCGAGGAGCAGTCCTTCGCCAACCCGCCCGGCGCCACCCCGCCCGCCGTCTCCGCCCTGCCCGGCCTCGGCGGCGGCGGCCTCGCCCGGCTCTCCTCCCTCGGCGTCGGCCTCTCCCTCGACTTCCCCGGCCAGTACGCCGCCTTCGACTCCGCCCCGGTCACCGGCGACCTGCGGATCACCGGCTCCCCGACGGTCACCGTCCACGTGAGGTCGACGTCCGCCACCGCCGTCCTCTTCGCCAAGGTCTACGACGTCGGCGGCGGCCGGGGCGCCCAGGTGCTGCCCTCCCAGCTCGTCAGCCCGGTCCGCGTCGAGGACGCCGGGAAAGGCAAGGACGTCACGATCACCCTCCCGGCGATCGACCACAAGGTCGAGGAGGGCCACCGGCTGCGCCTGGTCCTCGCCTCCACCGACCTCGGCTACGCCTCCCCGACCGCCCCGGCGACGTACACCGTCTCCGTGAAGAGCGACCTGTCGGTCCCCACCGCGCCGGCCGTGACCACGGCCGCCGCCCCGCTGCCGTCCTGGGTGTGGTGGCTCCCCCTCACCGGCGCGGCACTCGCGCTCGCCCTGCTCCTGTCCGCCCGCCGCCGCACCGCGGGCCCGGCCCCCGACCCCGCGCTCGCCGACGTCCCCCTCCAGATCACCGGTCTGAGCAAGAAGTACGCGAGCGGCGACCGCTACAGCGTGCGCGACGTGTCCTTCCGCGTCGAGAGGGGGCAGGTCCTCGGACTCCTCGGCCCGAACGGCGCCGGCAAGACGACGACCCTGCGCATGCTGATGGGACTGATCACGCCCGACGGCGGCGAGGTCCGCGTCTTCGGCCACGCGATCCGTCCCGGCGCGCCCGTCCTGTCCCGCGTCGGCTCCTTCGTCGAGGGCGCCGGCTTCCTGCCGCACCTGACCGGCCGGGAGAACCTGGAGCTGTACTGGCGGGCCACCGGCCGCCCCGCGGGGGACGCCCACCTCGACGAGGCCCTGGAGATCGCCGGCCTCGGCGACGCCCTGGCCCGCGCGGTGCGCACCTACTCCCAGGGCATGCGCCAGCGCCTGGCCATCGCCCAGGCCATGCTCGGCCTGCCTGACCTGCTCATCCTCGACGAGCCCACCAACGGCCTCGACCCGCCGCAGATCCGCGAGATGCGCGAGGTGATGATCCGCTACGCGGCGGCCGGCCGCACGGTCATCGTCTCCAGCCACCTGCTGTCCGAGGTCGAGCAGTCCTGCACGCACCTCGTGGTGATGGACCGCGGGAAGCTCGTCCAGACGGGCCCGGTCGCCGAGATCGTCGGCTCCGGGGACACCCTCCTCGTCGGCACCGCCGCCCCCGTGGACGAGCCGGTCGTCGAGAAGATCGCCGCCCTGCCCGGGGTGGCCTCCGCGCTGCGCGCCGACGACGGCCTGCTGGTCCGCCTGGACGCCGACGGCACCGCCCGCCGCCTGATCGCCGACCTCGTGCGGCTCGACGTGCCGGTGACCTCGGTCGGCCCGCACCGCCGCCTGGAGGACGCCTTCCTCACCCTGATCGGAGGTCCCGCATGAGCACCCTCACCGAGGTCGCCTCCGGCTACCGGGCGTCGCGCACCCTGCCGCTGCGCGTCGAGCTGGTCCGCCAGCTCAAGCGCCGCCGCACGCTGGTCATGGGCGGCATCCTCGCCGTCCTGCCGTTCGTGCTGCTCGTCGCCTTCGCCATCGGCGGCGAGCCCGGCGGCCGCAACGGCCAGGTGACCCTGATGGACACGGCGACGGCGTCCGGCGCCAACTTCGCCGCCGTCAACCTGTTCGTCTCCGCCGGCTTCCTGCTCGTCATCCCGGTCGCCCTGTTCTGCGGGGACACGGTCGCCTCGGAGGCCGGCTGGTCCTCCCTGCGCTACCTCCTCGCCGCGCCCGTGCCCCGGGCCCGCCTCTTGTGGTCCAAGCTCGTCGTGGGCCTCGGCCTCAGCCTGGCCGCGATGGTCCTGCTGCCGGTCGTCGCCCTCGCCGTCGGCTCCGCGGCCTACGGCTGGGGCCCGCTGGAACTGCCCACCGGCGGCGCGCTCGCCCCGGGCGCCGCGGCCCAGCGGCTGGTGGTCGTCGTCGGCTACGTCTTCGTCTCGCAACTGGTCACCGCGGGACTGGCGTTCTGGCTGTCGACCAGGACGGACGCCCCGCTCGGCGCGGTCGGCGGCGCGGTCGGCCTGACCATCGTCGGCAACGTGCTGGACGCCGTCACCGCCCTCGGCGACTGGCGCGACTTCCTGCCCGCGCACTGGCAGTTCGCCTGGGCCGACGCGGTCCAGCCCACCCCCGAGTGGTCCGGCATGATCCAGGGCGCCGCCGTCTCCGTGACCTACGCCCTGGTCCTGTTCGCCCTCGCCTTCCGCGGCTTCGCCCGCAAGGACGTGGTGTCCTGACGCGGCCCCGCCCGGCCCGGCGGCGCCCCGACCTGGCCTCCCGCACCGACATCGACCTGCGCGGCGCCGGCCCGTCCCGACGGCGAGTCCAGCGCCCGCACGGCACGCGAAACGGCGGGCCACCGGAGAACCGGTGACCCGCCGTCGCGGAACGTCGGGGTGTGGCTCAGCCGTTGCCGGCGCCGTTGCCCGCGAGGACCGAGATGTCGTCCAGGATGTGCGAGAGCGGCTCGTCGCCCTTGGCCTGGGTGCTGTTCTCGACGCACTGCTGGTTCTGCGGCGCGGACAGGATCGGGATGTCCTGGACGCCGACGTTGAGGAGCGCGACGAGCGACTGCACGTTCGCCTTCACCGGCAGACCGACGCACGGCTTGTTCAGCGAACCCTGGACCAGCGAGAGCTGCGGGCTCATGTCGCCGAAGGTGGCCGAGTTGCCGAACTCCGACGAGGCGCCGTTGCCGCTGGCCGACGTGGTGCCGCTGTCGTCGCCGATGGCCAGCGCCTGCGGGGCGGTGACGGCCGCGAGGCCGGCGACCGAGGCGGCGAGTGCCGCGGATGCCCACAGCTTCTTCATGTTCGTTCCCTTCGAAAGGCGGACTCCGGGGGAGGAGCTGCGTGATCGACAACGCCCGCAACCCGCCCGGGGTTGCGTGCTGTGCCCCGATCGGCCCAGCGCGCCGGGCACGGCGGACGCACGCCCCTCAGGTGCACGCGTACGCGCTCCCGCGCACCGGCACCGTGCTGCCGAGCACGGTCGGGGGATCGGCGGGCCGCGGGTCGTCGCCCTCGGAGACCAGCGGCTGGTCCCTGCGCACCTTCGCGAAGAGCTCGTCCGCCTTGTGCTCGTCCCAGGTCAGCGCCGCGCCGATGCCCAGGGACGCCGGGGCGAACCCGCTGATCGGCACCGTGGTGAACTCCGTGGCCGAGGCGGGCAGACCGCGCAGCGCGACCGCCTCCTGGACGAGTTCGTTGACGGAGAAGCCCTGCGGACCGGACCCGAGCAGCGTGCGCACCAGGTGCAGCGCACGCCCCGGGTCGCGCAGCAGGTCGCGCATCTGCAGCCCGCGCCAGGCCTGCACCAGGAACCGCTGCTGGCGCTGGATGCGGCCGAGGTCGGCGCTGGAGTCGACGTGCCGTGACCGGACGTACTGCAGGGACCGGCCGCCGTCGAGCCGGTGCTTTCCGGGCGCGAGGTCCAGCGCGGTCGCGGAGTCGTGAAGCCGTCGGGGCGTGCACACCTCGACGCCGCCGGCCTCGTTCACCGTGTCCATGAAGCGCCGGAAGTCGACCTGCACGAACCGGTCGACGTTCACCCCGGTCATCGACTCCACGGTCGCCACGGCGAGCTCCGGGCCGCCCTCCTGGAAGGCCGTGTTGAGCTTCGCCGGATGCGGCGGGCGCTCCCTGGCGTCCGGCCCCTCGCGGTAGGGCGGGATCTGCGCGGCGGAGTCGCGGGGCATGCCGATCACGCTGACGCGGTCCCGGTGGGCCGACAGATGGATCAGCATCAGGACGTCCGTGCAGCCGCAGGGCCGGCCGCCGGCATGGAACCGCTGCTTCTCGGCTTCGCTGATGGTGTCCCGTTCGTCGGTTCCCATCAGCAGGATGTTCATCGCACGCGGGGCGTGTTCCTCGCCGGGCGGCCCGGAGACGCCGAGCAGCGCCCCCGTGCAGGCGAGGACGACTCCGGGAATCGCCAGGCGGCGGGGCCAAGGGTTTCTCTTCACCGTCACGCGCCGCACGTTAGAACAGCGGGCCGCCGATGATCCGGCGGCCCGCTGTCCGGGCGGAGAATCCACCCCGGGGCTCAGGAAAAGAACCCGTTCACCACGTCGGACTCAGTGGTTGGCGGCACCGTTGCCCGAGAGGGCGGAGATGTCGTCCAGGATGTGCGACAGCGGCTCGTCGCCCTTGGCCTGGGTGCTGTTCTCGACGCACTGCTGGTTCTGCGGCGCCGACAGGATCGGGATGTCCTGCACGCCGACGTTGACGAGCGCGAGGATCGACTGCACGTTGGCCTTCGCCGGCAGGCCGATGCAGGGCTTGTTGAGGGAGCCCTGGACGAGCGCCATCTGCGGGCTCATGTTGCCGAAGGTGGCCGAGTTGCCGAACGACTGGCTCGCGCCGTTGCCGCTGGCGGAGGTCGTCCCGCTGTCGTTGCCGATGGCGAGGGCCGGAGCCGCTGCGACGGCGGAAGCGCCGACGACGGAGGCGGCGACCGCGGCGGTGGCCAGTACCTTCTTGATCACTTGTAAGTCCCTTTCGTGAAAACCCCGTCCACCGGAGCGTTCTGGTTAACCCACGATCCGTGTTTTGGTTCTCCGGCTTCACTCCGATGGCCCATCGGAGTGAACGTGGCCGGGCGTGTCGGCGAAATCGATCGGGTGACGTGCCGCAACCAAACCCGGGACTTCCGGTTGGTTCGGTGGCAGGCACATGGTCCTGGCCCGGAGCTCAGGACAGGGAAAGGAATAGCGAAATGCTGAAGAAGGCAATGGCCGCGGCTGCGGTCGCCGCTTCCGTCATCGGAGTGTCGGCGGCTGCCGCCCCCCAGGCGCTTGCCATCGGGGACGACGCGGGCACCACCTCCGCCAGCGGCAACGGGGCGCACGAGGCGTTCGGCAACTCGGTGACCAAGGGCGACATGAGCCCCCAGGCGACCCTGGTCCAGGGCACCGCCAACAAGCTCTGCGTGGGCCTGCCGGTCAAGGCCGACGTGCAGTCGCTCGTCGCCGTCCTCGCGAACATCGGCGTCCAGGACATCCCCGTCCTGTCCGCCCCGCAGAACCAGCAGTGCGCCGAGAACAGCACCCAGGCCAAGGGCGACGAGCCGCTGTCGCACATCCTGGACGACATCTCCGCCCTCTCGGGCAACGGCGCGGCCAACGGCTGACGTCCCCCGGCGCCGCCCGCCGCACGGTCCGTCCCTCATCCGGCGGCCGTGCGGCGGACGTGTTTTTCGCACCCCGATTCCGGCCGGTGCTCCGGGAGTTGTCCGTGAGCTGTCCCGCCGTCCGGGTGAACCGTTTCCTCGCTGATGCGCCCGACCCGCCGATCATATGAATGCGTTCGAGTGAATTCCCGCGCGCCGCGTGTTCCCGGGTTTCTTCGCCCGTCTATCTGTCGTTTGCAGCCTGCGAGTCATGGTGCGAGCCCTTCCGGTTGCGCTCGCTCGGTTTCGACCGTCATCTGGGCATGACCGCAGAGAAGGGAAACTCATGAAGAAGTGCGCTGCTGTTGTCGCGGGTCTGGTCCTGGCCCTGGGTGGGGCCGCCCCCGCCTTCGCCGACGCCGGTGCCAACGGCGTGGCCGTCGGCTCGCCCGGGTTCCTGTCGGGCAACGTCGTCCAGGTTCCGATCCACATCCCGGTCAACGTGTGCGGCAACTCGATCAACGTGATCGGGCTGCTGAACCCGGCCGCGGGCAACATCTGCGTCAACGACTGACGCCGCGTCACGCCGGCCGCTGACGGCCGGTCCGAGGCCGGCCCTGGACGACTCCGCGTGGTCCAGGGCCGGCCTTTCCCACTTCTCCGAGCAGGAAGACAACGGAATTGCGACAGACCCTGAGCAGGGGAATGGTCGCGGCAGCCGCCGCGACGAGCATTCTGTCCCTGTGCGGGGGCGGGTACGCCCTCGCCGACTCGCAGGCCGAGGGGGCCGCCGCGCAAGCGCCCGGAGTCCTCTCGGGCAACCACGGTCAGGCGCCGGCGCACGCCCCGGCCAACGCCTGCGGCAACACGGTCGACGCCGTCGCGGCGCTCGCCCCCGCGTTCGGCGCCGACTGCGCCGACGCCTCGGCCGCCCACCGGCGCAGCGCCCGCACCGCACCCGCCGACGACGACTCCGGCTACGGAGGCCCGGGTCAGGAGGACTCCGGCTACGGGGACTCCGACGACGGGGACTCCGGTTACGGCGACTCGGGTTACGGCGACTCCGGGTACGGGGACTCCGGGTACGGGGACTCCGGCGACGGCGACTCCGGTTACGGCGACTCCGGGTACGGGAACAACGGGCCGGAGGAGGACTGCGGAGGCTACGGCGACACGTGCGGCGGCGGGGGCCACGGCACGCCGGGCGGCGGCCACTCGATGCCTCCTGGTGGTGGGCACAGCAGTCCGCCCGGTGGTGGCCACTCGATGCCTCCCGGTGGTGGGCACAGCAGTCCGCCCGGTGGTGGCCACTCGATGCCTCCCGGCGGCGGCCACAGCAGCCCGCCCGGTGGCGGTCACTCGTCTCCTCCGGGTAGTGGGCACAGCAGTCCGCCGGGAGGTGGACATTCGTCTCCGCCCAGTGGGGGCCACTCGACTCCTCCCGGCGGCGGTCACTCGTCCCCGCCCGGTGGCGGTCACAGCAGCCCTCCCGGCGGCGGTCACTCGTCCCCGCCCGGTGGTGGTCACAGCAGTCCGCCCGGTGGGGGTCACTCGTCTCCTCCCGGTGGTGGTCACAGCAGTCCGCCCGGTGGCGGGCACTCGTCTCCTCCGGGGGGTGGGCACAGCAGTCCGCCCGGTGGTGGGCACAGCAGTCCGCCGGGAGGTGGGCATTCGTCTCCTCCCGGTGGTGGTCACAGCAGTCCGCCCGGTGGCGGGCACTCGTCTCCTCCGGGGGGTGGGCACAGCAGTCCGCCCGGTGGTGGGCACAGCAGTCCGCCGGGAGGTGGGCATTCGTCTCCTCCCGGCGGTGGCCACAGCAGTCCTCCCGGCGGCGGTCACTCGTCCCCGCCCGGCAGTGGCCACAGCAGTCCTCCCGGCGGCGGTCACTCGTCCCCGCCCGGTGGTGGGCACAGCAGTCCTCCCGGCGGCGGTCATTCGTCCCCGCCCGGTGGCGGGCACTCGACACCGCCCCCGCACGGGGGTCACAGCTCGCCTCCGTCCGGGGGCGGGCACAGCACACCGCCCGGGGGCGGGCACACCACGCCTCCGTACGGCGGCGGCGGTGGCGGCGGGCACGACCGGCCGCAGCTGCCGCACACCGGAAGCGACAGCGCGGCGCTGCTGGCCGCTTCTGGGGTGAGCGCCGCGCTCATCGCGGGCGGCGCCGTCCTGTACCGGCGGGGCAAGGGCGCCTCGCGGCGCTGAACGCCGAGGGTGCCGCACGCTCCCGCGTCCGGCACCCTCGCGCCGTCCCGCCTCAGCCCCGTACGGCCTGTGCCGCCCCGCGCCGGCCCGGCGCCGGGATCGCCGCGTCCGGCAGCCCGGTGCGCAGCCTGCGCCGCACTCCGCGCACGAGGGTCCCCGCCGTGAACGTCGCGCCGTGGACGAAGCGCATCGCCGGACCGAATCCCGCCGCCGTCACCAGGCCGGCCAGGAACAGGCCGGGGTGGGACGACTCGAAGTCCCGGCCGACCTCGGGGGAGCCGTCGGCCACCACGGCCAGCGAGTCGCGCAGTGCGGGGGCGAGCAGACCGAGCCGGTCGCGGGTCGCCCGGAAGCCGGTGGCCGCGATCACGTGCTCGGTCTCGACGCGGCCCGAGCCGGTCACCTCCAGCCGCACCCCGCCCGGCACCGCCCGCGCCGCCGTCACCTCGTGGCCGAGGAGCACCTCCACGGAGCCCTCCACGCGGTCGCGCACCCACCACGCGCCGGCCGGTCCGAGCGCCGTCGCCGCGATCCGCGCCCGGGTCGGCTCCGGCAGCCTGCGGTACAGGCCGGGGCGTTCGGCGTAGAACCAGTTGCGCCAGCCGCAGCCGAGGCCGCTGTGCGGCGAGCGGGCCGACCGCCACCACGGCCGTTCCCAGGGCGGCGGTACGTCGTTCCAGCCCAGCCGGCCGGCGCGGGCCAGGACCCGGACGCGGGTGCCCTGTTCGGCGAGGAGCGCGGCCGTCTCCAGGGCGGCCTGGCCGCCGCCGATCACCGTGACGTCCCGGCCGCGGAACCGTTCGAGATCGCCGTGGTGGCTGCTGTGCGTGACGAGGTCGCGGGGCAGGGCGCGCAGGGCGGCGGGGATCTCGGTGAACGGCAGGACGCCGACGGCGAGGGCGACCGTCCTGGCCCGCACCGTCTCGCCGTCCTCGGTGACCGCCTCGAAGAAGCCGGGCCGGGCGGCGATCCGGGTCACCGTGCGCTCGTCCACCTCGGGGACGGCGTTGCGGGCGAACCACAGCCCGTACCCGGCGAACATCTCCACCGGGATCGGCTGTCCGTGGCGTGCCGCCGTGCCGCGGGTCGCGCAGTACGCGTCGAGTCGCCAACGGCCCGCCGGGTCGGAGAGGTTGGAGGCCCACGGCTCGGACTTCAGGAACATCCCGGCCGGCATGTTGTCGCGCCAGGAGGCCATCGGCCGGCCGAAGACGCGCAGGCTCAGCCCCGCGTCCGCGGCGTGGGAGGCGATGGACAGGCCGTACGGGCCCGCGCCCACCACCAGCAGGTCGTACATCAGCATCTGCTCGCTCTCTCGTCGTCGGTCGGTTCGGCCGGGGCCGCGTCCGGGGCGCCGTCCGCGTCCGGCAGGCCCGGCAGGCCGGTCAGGGACGGCGCGGGCGGCGGCGACTGGCGGACCACGCGGGGCAGGTCGCCGCTCACGCGCGCCGCGCCCGGCCGGGGGAGCCGGTCCAGCAGCCGGCGGGCGACGTGGGAGCCCCACAGGCCCCACAGGGCGCGGCCGGGTGCGGTGTCGTCGTGCGCGTGCCAGGCCAGCTCGCGGTTGTGGCGCGGGGTGCGCAGCGCGGCGAGCGGCGCGTAGTTCTCCACGACGAACGCCCGGCCGGGCTGCGGCGTCCGCGGCGGCAGCGGACGGTGGGTCAGGTCGAGGTGCTGGGCGCGGACGACGTCGAGGCCGGCGGCGTCGGCGAAGAGCCGGAACTGGGCGCCGGGGCGGGGGTTGAAGTCGAGCAGGTGGTAGGCGCCGGTGCTGCCGCAGCGGCGGAAGTCGAGGTCGAGGACGCCCCGGTAGCCGAGGCTGTCGGTGAGCCGCTCGGCCTGCGCCTCCACCTGCGGGTTGTCGGTCCACTCGCCCACCGCCGTCAGACCCGCCCCGCGCGGCCAGGCGCACAGCTTGCGGCCGGGGCCGCCGGCGGCGAGCGTGCCGGAGCGGTCGGCGTAGCCGTGGAAGAACCAGTCGCGGTCCGGGCCCGGCGGCAGGAACGTCTGCAACAGCAGCCTGCTGCCCGCTTCGTCGGTGCGCAGGTAGAGGTCGCGGGCCTCCTGGGTGGAGCGCACCACGACCGTGCTGCGCAGTCCCGAGCCCGCGGGCAGCAGCCAGGGGCGGCTCCACTTGGCGACCACCGGCAGGCCGAGGCGCCAGGCGGCGGAGGCGGCCTGGGAGGCGCTCTCGGGGATCAGGGTGACCGGGTGCGGCACGTCCGCCGCCGCGCACAGTCCGGCCAGTTCGGCCTTGTCGGCGACGAGTGCGGGCACATGGCGCGGTTGCGGGGGGAGCAGGTAGGCGGGCGTCAGTTCGGCGCGCAGCGCGCTCACGGCGACGGCGCCCGCGTCGTCCATCGGGATCAGCACGGCGGGCCGTTCGACGCGGGCGGCGACCCGCAGCAGGGCGGCGGCGATGTCGGCGGGGGCGGCGCTGGGCGGCGGCGGGGGGTGCAGCCCGGTCACGAACCGGGAGGCGCGTACGGGGCTTCCCGTCGAGTCGGCGACGACGTGCACGTCGACTCCGGCCCGGCCGAGCGAGCGCACGGCGCCCAGCGTGCCGTGGTGAAAGGGATTCCGGTCGATCCGCAGGAGGACGGCGGGGACGCGGGGGTCGAGGGGCGACTGGGGCATGTGGTCGTTTTCCTTCGGCTCGTTTCACCGGAACGGGCGATCGAGAAACTCGAAAGCCCTAACGGCGGTGGCGTGATTCCTTTTCGTATGACTTTCATATGACTGAGTGTCAGTAATGCGCGGGCAGTGCGCGTTACGCGAAAGTGGAGAAAGGAGCAGGCATGGCTCCACAACAGCGACGCGCACGGTCCCGCAGGCTGGCCGTCGTCGCGGCGGCGGTCGCGGCATCCGCCGTCCTGGCGTCCGGACCCGGATTCGCCGCGGGCGCGGGGGTGGTGCGGGTCGCCGATCCTCCCGCTCCCACCCCGACCGCTCCGGCGCCCGCCGCACCCGACCCGGCCGTCCCCACGCCGGGCGTCACGCCGGCCCCGCCGGCCGCACCGGTGACGCCGAGTCAGAGTCCGGACGCGTCCGGAGAGTCCGCCGCACCTGTCCCGTCCGGCGCGTCCGCCGCACCCGCCCCGTCCGACGGGTCCGCGTCCCCGTCCCCGTCCCCGTCCGGCGCGGCCGCCGGGCCGGCCCCCGCCTTCGGCGCCTACCTCGACTACGGCGCCCGGGGCGTGGCCCGGATCGCCGAGCTCAGCGAATGGCTGGGCGGCTCGAAGCTGCGCGTCGGCCACACCTACCTGCCGGGCGACCGCTGGCACAACATCGAGGGCCCGCCCGGCTTCCTCGACGTGTGGGCCGACTGGCGGCTGGAGCAGGACGACCGGATGCTCGTCCTCAACGTGCCCATGATGGAGCGCAACGAGGAGGGCGTCTCCGACGCCGAGGTGCGCCGGCTGCTGCGGCAGGGCGCGGCCGGGGACTTCGATCACCACTTCAGGGCGCTCGCCCGCAGGCTGGTCGCGCTGAAGGTGCCGGACACGGTGATCGTGCTGGGCTGGGAGATGAACGGCATCACGTACACCCATCGCTGCGGGCCGGACCCGGAGGCCTGGAAGAAGTACTGGAACAGGATCGTCTCGACGATGCGTTCGGTGCCGGGCCAGAGATTCCGGTTCGACTTCACGCCGACCCGCGGCAAGGATGCCGTTCCCTGGACCGAGTGCTATCCCGGGGACGACACCGTCGACATCCTGGGAATGGACTCCTACGATCAGCCGACCGGCCTGTCCTTCGACGAGCAGGTGAAAGAACCGTACGGACTCCAGGCGCACGTGGATTTCGCCAAAGCCCACGGCAAGCCCATTTCCTATCCCGAATGGGGACTCTTCCGCAACGGTGACAACGCCGAGTACATGCGGCGCATGATCGCCTGGATGGACGAGCACAGGCCGCTGTACAACACGCTGACCGACTACTGCCCGCACGGCGTGTGGCAGTGCCGGCAGAACCCCCGCGCGTCCGAGGTCTACCGCTCGCTGCTGTCCGGCCGCCTCGACGGGCCGAGCACGCCGCCGACGACCCCGGCGCCCTCCCAGGAACCCTCCGTGGAACCGACGGTCCCGCAGCCTCCCACCACCGACCCGACCGGCGAACCCCCGGCCGACTGCACGCCGATGGACCTCGGCGACTGGGTCGAGTACTGGCTCGGCGGCAAGCTCTGCTTCCGCCTGGACTGGTTGCCGGGCAAGGGATGAACCGCGGTGCGGTGGCGGCAGGCCCGCGTCAGGACCTGCCGCCACCGGCCCGCTCCCTCCGCTGCTCCAGACGGAGCAGCAACTCCTTGCCGCGGCGGCGGGCGGCCACGTCGCACACGGCGGCCGACAGCAGCGGGGCGGTGCGCCGACGGGCCAGCAGCAGCCGCTGGTTGACGACCGGTTCGGGCCGCCAGTGGTGCTTGTACGGCTCGTCCCCGCGCAGCAGGCTCAGCGCGGCGCGCCCCCCGTCCCGGGTGTGCTCCGCGCACGCGTCCAGCAGCATCACCGCGACGTCCGCCTTGCTCTCCCGCAGCCGCGGATGGGCGCCGTACAGGTACCCCCCGGCCAGCCGTCGCGACAGCAGGGTCAGGTCGACGGCCACGACGTCGTCGTCCAGCCGGAACTCGGTCACCACCGCGTCCCCGGCGCGCACCATCGGCCCCACCGAGCGCACCAGGTGCTCGCAGAAGCGGGAGCGCAGGTGTTCCCCCGTCACCTTGCGGCCCTGCCACTGCAACTCGTGCAGTTCCAGCAGCCGCCGCAGCGCCGAGTCCACCTCCTCGGGACACACCGCTTTGCGCTGCACGCCGAGCGCGGTCAGCTTGCGCAGCTTGGCGCGCACCCGCTGGGCCTTCGCCGACGGCAGCCGCGCCACCAGGTCCTCCATGGCGACGGCGGGCAGCTCCAGGCACACCGAGTCGCTCACCCGCCGGCGCGGCCCGTGCCAGCGCTCGTAGACCTGCTCCACCGCGCCGCCGGGCCGCACTTCACGGAAGTCGATCAGCGCGGTCCGGGCGACCCCGGCGAGGCCCTCGGTGAGCGCGGCGACGGCCCGCTCGCCGTGCTCGTCGTCGACGAGGACGTCCCCGTAGTCGGAGATCGCCCCGCCGAGCGGCACGAGCGCGGGCAGCGGCCGGCGGACGGCCGTCAGCGGGGCCGCCGCGACCAGCTCACCGCCGTCGCGGACCAGCAGCAGCCGCAGCCGCCCGCGCCGGCCGTAGGAGAGCCACCACGAGTGCAGCCAGGCGTGGCTCTGGAACGGCGTGGCCGTCGCGCACCGCCGGTACAGCCGCCCCCAGGCGGGCGCGAGGTCGGCGAAGACCCGCTCGTCGGTGACGAGTTCGGTGGTGAGCGCCGGTTTCACAGCGCTCCGTGGGCGTCGGCGGCCAGCGCCGGGCCGGGGACGGCGGCCGGACGTCCGGCCTCCTCCTGCGAGCGCCGCCTCGGCCGCACCAGCAGGAGCAGCCCGCCGAGCAGCCCGCCCGCGCTCGCCCCGACCAGCCCGGTCACCGTCGGGGACGCCGAGGAGGGCGCGGTCGGCCGCACCGCGCGGGCGAACTGCTGCAAGTCGACGTTGGTGGCGGCCTCGGCGCCCTTGGCGTGCTGGGTCAGCGCGCGGGTGACCGCGTTGGCCATGTCGGCGGCGAGGTCGGCGCGCGGGGAGGTCGCCGTGATCGCGACCATCGGGGCGTCCGGCGAGGTCGCCGTCTGCACGTTCTGCTGGAGCGTCTTCACGGGCACGCCCGCCCACACCTGGGCGTCGCCGAGCACGGCGAGCTGGGTGGCGACCCGGCCGTAGGCCTGCGCGAAGCCGAGCGCGGACGCCGGGTCCGACTTGGCCGTCGGGACCGCGACGACATAGGCGGTGGCCGTGTAGACGGGCGGCTTGACGACTCCGTAGGCGCCGCCGAGCAGACCGCCTGCGACGACGCCGGCCGCGAGCAGGGACCACGGCGGCAGCGTCTTGGCGCGGCGCAGGGCGGCAGGGCGACGGGGGTTCTCGGTCATGGGGAACTGACTCCCTGGGGTGTCGGGGAAGCGGAGGACGACCGGGGTGGTCCGGACAGGGCGGCCGCGTACACGTCCATGAGCTGGGCGGCGCTGCGGGTGATGTCGTAGTGGCGGGCGGCGTCCGGGGCGGTGCGCGGGCCGGGGGCCGCCGGGTGCGTCTCGGTCAGCGCGCGGACGACGGCCTCGGCGCCGCCGCTCACCCGGCGGGCGCCGGCCGGACACGCGGGCAGGTGGTCGATCGCGGGGCAGGAGGCGTAGAGCACGGGGAGCCCCGAGGCGAGCGCCTCCACGGCCGCGAGACCGAAGGTCTCCTCCGGCGAGGGGGAGACGAACACGTCCATGGCGCTGAGGAGGGACGGCAGGTCGGGCCCCGGCGTGCCGTCGGGGACGCACGGGCGCTCCCCGGCGAACAGGACGCGGTCGGCGACCCCCGCCTCGTGGGCGAGGCGCCGCAGCACGCTCTCCTCGGGCCCGCCCCCCACCAGCAGCAGCCAGTGGTCGCCGGGGAGGCGGGCGAGGGCCCGGACGAGGACGTCGAAGCGCTTGCCGGCCGCGAGACGGCCCACCCCGCCGACGACGCGGGCGTCGTCCGGCAGCCCGAGCCGTCGCCGGGTGGTCCGCCGGGCCCGCGGGTCGAAGCGGAAGCGGGCCAGGTCGACGCCGTTGGGGACGACCTCGATCCGCGGGGCCGGCACGCCCCAGTCGAGCAGCCGGTCGGCGACCGTGGGGGAGACGGCGACCGTCGTGCGGCCCAGCCGCTCGCTCGCCAGATACAGGGCGCGCACCCCGGACGTCAGCGCGCGGCCCTCCAGCTGCGACTCGCCCAGCGAGTGCTCGGTGGCGACGACGGCGCGGACCCCGGCGAGACGTGCGGCCAGCCGGCCGTAGACACACGCCCGGTAGAGGTGGGTGTGCACCAGGTCGTAGCCGCCGGAGCGGATGATCCGCACCAGCCGGGGCAGCGCGCCCAGGTCGCGGTTGCCGGCCATGCCGAGGCAGACGACCCGGACCCCGTCCTCGGCCAGCCCGTCGGCCACCGAGCCCGGGTTCGTCAGCGTCACCACGTCGCACCGCGCGGGCAGATGCCGCAGCAGCAGCCGCAGTTGCTGCTCCGCGCCGCCGACGCCGAGCCCGGTGATGATGTGCAGCGCCTTCACCGCAGCCCCTCCACGGGCCGGCGGCGCAGCCGGTGCAGCCGGTACTTCAGATACAGCCGCAGCGCGTCGTCGTTCTGCCCGACGTGCAGCCGGGGGAGGGCGTGCGGGCCGTTCAGCGGGCCCGGGTCGATCGCGCAGGCGTAGGCGTAGCCGGCCTCGCGCACGGCGTCCACGGCCCGCCGGTCGATCGTCCCGTACGGGTAGCAGAATCCGTCGGGCGCGGCGCCGAGCAGCTCGGCGAGGACGGCCCGGCTCTCGACCGTCTCCGTCTTGAGCGCGAGGTCGTCGGCCGCGGTCAGGTCGACGTGGGTGAGTCCGTGCGAGCCGATCTCGACGCCCTCGTCGGCCGCGCGGCGGACGCCGTCCGCGGTCAGCAGGGGCTTGCGCGGGCCCAGCGGATCCCAGGCGTTGTCGCCGCCGAACCGGCCGGGCAGCACGAAGAGGGTGGCCGTGCAGCCGTTGCGGCGCAGCACGGGCAGCGCGTCGGTGAGGAAGTCGGCGTACCCGTCGTCGAAGGTGAGGCCCACCAGGCCGCGGCCCTCGCCGCGGCCGCGGGCGGCGAGCAGTTCGCCCACGGAGACGCCCCGCAGCCCGCGCCGGCGCAGCCACCTCAGCTGCTTCTCCAGCCGCTCGGGGGTCACCGTGATGCGGTAGGGGTCCTCGGAGCAGTCCCCCACGGAGTGGTACATCGCCACCCACGGGACGGCGGTGGGCGGGCGGTGGTCAGGAGCGGCCATGGGAGAGCCTCCGGGTCGCGGAACGTACGGAGTGGAGTGCGCGGACGATGCCCTGGGCGCGCAGAGCCCGGCCCAGGGACAGGAAGACGACGGCCACGGTGAGCCCGCCGACGACGAGCCCGAGGAGCGCGTCGTCGCACCGGCCGGCGGCGAACATCCCGGCCAGGGTGGCCACCAGGGCGGCCCGTACCGGCCGGCTCAGTTCGCGCAGCACGCCCCGGACGTCGACGGGCACGCTGCGCGGTCCCATCCCGGCCAGCAGGACCAGGGCGGTGACGGTGATGCCGGTCGCGTTGGCGGCGGCGATCCCGTACACCCCCCAGGTGTGGACGCTCCAGGCGCCGAGCCAGGAGGTGACGACGATCCCGCCGGCCATCGCGCCGACCGGGTACCAGGTGCCGCGGCCGGCCGAGAAGTAGGAGCGCACCAGCACGCCGGTCAGGGTCTGGCCGAGCAGTCCGAGCGCGTACACCCGCATCAGTCCGGCCGTGGCCGCGGTGTCCCGCGCGGTGAACGCGCCCCGCTGGAACAGCACCTCGATCATCTGGGGCGCGCAGGCGACCACCGCCGCCGTGCCGAGCAGCACGATGCACGCGGCCAGCGCCAGGTCCCGTTCCACCCGGCCGCGGGCGCGGGCGACGTCGCCTTCGGCCAGCGCCCGCGCGACGACGGGGAAGGTGACCGTGCACACCATCACCGACAGGATCATCGGCATCTGCGCGACCTTCTGCGCGTAGTTGAGGTGCGAGATCGCGCCGGCCGGCAGCTGCGAGGCGAGGAAGCGCTCGACGAGGACCTGCGACTGCCGGCACAGCGCGAACAGCAGCACCGTCGTGAGGAGCGCGGTGTCGAGGGGCCGGGGGGCCTCGTGCGCGACGGCCCGCTCCCCGTCCCCGGCCTGCCGCCTCAACCGCCGTACGAGGGAGGGGAGTTGCACGAGGACCATGAGGAGCCCGCCGACCGCGACCCCGGCCGCCGCCGACCGCACCCCCCAGCGGCCGCCGAGCGCGTACATCCCGGCGATGATGCCGACGTTGTAGGCCACGTAGATCGCCGCCGGGGCGACGTACCGCCGGTGCGCCCGCAGGGCGGCGCTGCAATAGCCGGCGAGCCCGAAGCTCACCGCGCAGGTGGCGGTGAGCCGGGTGCAGTCGACGGCGAGCGCGGGGTCGGGCAGGCCGGGCGCGAGGGCCCCGACGAGCTGCGGCGCGATGCCGATCAGCAGGGCGCCCACCGCGACGAAGGCCAGCGACAGCCGGGGGAGCGTGCCGGCGACCAGGGCGCGCACGGGGTCGCCCGGCTCGCCCCGGGAACGGCGGGCCAGCGCCATGCTGAACGCCGGGATCAGCGCGAACGCCAGTCCGTCCTCGATGAGCAGGGTGGCCGCGAACTCGGGCACGGTCCACGCGACGAGGAACGCGTCCGTGTCACTGCCCGCCCCGAACAGCCGGGCCAGCGCCTGGTCCCGGAGCAGCCCCAGCAGGGCCCCGGCCACCGACAGCCCGGCGGTGACGAGCGCGGCCCGGGCGAGAAACCCCCGGGACACCACGGGAAGATCCCCGCCGCCCGGCCCCCCGACCCCGGCAGCAGGCGTGACGGCCCCACCGGGCCCGACGGCCTCCGCGGCATCGGCCGTCCCGACCGCCCCGTGCGCCCCGCCCGCCTCCACCACCCCACCGAGAGCACCGGCCACCTCGAGAGTCACGGCCTCACCGGCCGGCTCGGCCGCCCCGGCCGCATCGGCCTTGCCGGCCGACTCCATCGTCTCGGCGGTGCCGGTCGCCCAGGTGGTCTCGGTCGCCTCCCGCTCCGTCTCGGCGGTGGCCTGCCCGGACTGTGTGGCGTCCCGGGCCGGCGGTACGGACGGGGGGCCGTCCGTGCGAGGCGTCCGGGGAGGCGTGACGGTCATCGCGCGAGCGCCTCCTCGCGGCCGTCGGCGCCGACCAGCGCCCACCAGGCCACGGCGCCGAAGACGACGGCCGTCAGAACGGTCGACGGCCCGCCGATGTCGGCGTACACGAAGTCGATCAGCTGCCAGACCAGGAGGCCGCAGGCGACGAGCGCGCAGTCCAGGCCGGGCCCCGCGCGCCGCACGCGGGCCCAGCCGCGCAGCCCGCGGGCCAGCATCGCCAGCCAGCAGCCCGCCAGGGCGAGCAGCCCGATCAGCCCCTGCTCGGCCAGGACGAGCAGGTACATGTTGTGCGGGGACAGCAGCGGCTGCCGGACGAAGCCCGAGCCCGCGCCGTCGGTGTCGCTGCCGGAGGACAGGGCGAGCGACGCGTGCGCGTCCCGGTGCTCGGGGAAGCCCTTCAACCCGACGCCGGTGAGCGGTCGTTCGCGCCACATGCCGACCGCGGCCGCCCACAGCGTGTACCGGTCGGTGACCGACTGGTCGGGGGCGTCGGCGACCTGGGTGATGCTGTCGACGCGCTCCTGGAGCATCGCCGAGCCGACCCCGAGGCCGCCGACCAGGATCACCCCGGCCGCCAGGCCCACCGCGCCGATCGTCAGCGCCCGCCGCAGGCCCGCGAGGGCCAGCTGGATTGTGCAGGTCAGCGCGGTCGCGATCCACGCGCCCCGGCTGAAGGACAGGGCCAGCGGCACGAGCAGCGCCAGGGCGCAGCCGACGGCGACCGCCCGCTGCCGTGCCCGTGCCCCGCCGAGCGCCAGACCGAGCGCGCAGACCAGCCCGAACGACACCACGGTCGCCATGCCCATCACGTCCTGCGGCCCGAACGTGCCGACCGCCCGGATCGTCTCGCCCTGGTACGAGGCTCCGGTGGCGGTGACGAACTGGTGGACGCCGACCGCCCCCTGCCAGCCCGCCAGCGCGACGAACGACCAGGCCAGCACCCGGAAGTCGGCCCGGTCGCGGACCAGGAGCACCACGGCCGCCGGGACCAGCACGAAGATCTGCAGGTAGCGGCCCAGGCCGGTGAGGCCCGCGCCCGGCGAGGAGGCGCCCATCGCGGCGAGCGCGAGGCCCGCGACCGGCAGGGCGAGGAGCAGCGCGGCCGTCCGGGACAGCGGACGCCGTCGCTGCCGCAGCAGCCGCACCGCGCAGAACAGCACGACCAGCGCGGACAGCGCGTCCGCCGGTCCGGCGCCCTCGCCGCCGGGCGCGGGCGGCAGGCCCAGCAGGGCGACCACGGCGACCACGGGCAGCACCGGGGACAGCGTCCGCGCGGCCGTCAGGGGCTGGGCGAGGGCCGGTCCGGAGGGCGCTCCGGGCTGCCCGCAGGACGGGCGGTCCGGATCCCCGTGCGCCGCGCCGCACGGTGCGGGGCCGCCCGCGTGGGCGTACGCGGGCGACCCCGACAGCACGGCGAAGCGCCGTGCCAGACGCCGCAGCGCGGGCGGGAAGGTCCGGACGGGTCCTTGGCTCATCGGCGGTTTCAGCTCCCGGTCGGTCGCACGAGGGCGGCCGCGGTGCGCAGCAGGATGCACACGTCCTGCCACAGCGACCAGTTGTCGATGTACGCGTTGTCGAAGCGGGCCCGGTCCTCGATCGAGGTGTCGCCGCGCAGCCCGTGCACCTGGGCGAGGCCGGTGATGCCGGTCTGCATGCGGTGGCGGGCCGCGTAGCCGGGGTAGCTCTGGCTGAACTCGCCGACGAAGAAGGGGCGTTCGGGTCGCGGGCCGACCAGGCTCATGTCGCCGCACAGGACGTTCCACAGCTGGAGCAGCTCGTCCAGCGAGGTCTGGCGAAGGAAGCGGCAGAAGGGGCTCATCCGGCGCTCGCCGGCCACGCTCCAGCGGGTCGCGGCCTCGTGCTCGTCGACCGGGCGGTGGGTGCGGAACTTCAGCAGGGTGAAGGGCCTGCCGTCCTTGCCGATGCGCTCCTGCCGGAAGACGACGCCGGGCCCGTCGGTCAGCCGCAGCACGGTCGCGCACAGCAGCAGCAGCGGGCTCACCAGCAGCAGCAGCGTTCCGGAGACGGTGACGTCCAGCAGGCGTTTGCCGAGGCTGCCCCGGCGCCGGGCGCCCATGTCGAGGCGCCGGCAGGCGAACCCGGCGAGCTGCTCGCGGCTCGCGTACGAGGGCGTGTCGGCGTCGATCTCCCACACCGTGCAACCCGACTCGGCGAGCGCCCGCAGCAGCGGGCCCTGCACGCCGCGCACGGCCGGGTGGACGCACAGGACGTCGCGGACGCCGTTCTGGATGAGGGCCCGCTGCACCTCCTGACCGGTGGTCAGCACCGGCAGTCCGTCGGCGCCGTCGGGGTTCTCGGTCACGATCCCCACCGGGCGGATCCCGCACCGGGGGTGGCGCAGCACGGCGGCCGCCACCCGCTGCGCGGTCGTGGCGGGCCCGATGACGAGCGCGGCGCGCGGGCGGCGCAGCAGCGTCCGCCGCCGCCGCAGATGGACCACCGCACGGCCGGCGCAGCAGGCGGCGGCCTGCGCCGCGCAGCCGAGGAGCAGGGTGCGGGCGGAGAGCGCGTGCGCCGGGTTCCACGCCCCGACGGCCGCGGCCAGCGCCAGCCAGCCGACGGCGATCCGGCCGCAGAGCACGGGCAGTTCGTCGAGCACCCCCGTCACCGGGCGGCTCCGCTGCGGACGCAGCAGCATCGTCGCCGCCACCAGCAGGGCCGTCAGGAGCGGCCGGTGCTGCGCGCCGGTCAGCGCCGCCGCGCCGGCCAGCGCGGCGAGGCCGTCGGTGAGCAGCAGCGGCAGCGGGGACGCGGGCCGTGCGGCGGGCCGTCGGGCGGGGAACCTGAATCCCGTCGCGCTTCCCCGGCGCGGGATGACCGAGACGGACGAGTATCCGGGCTGCGCGCCAGGAGAGGGGACGGTGCTTTCCGCAGTCACGAGTGGATGGACTCCCTGCACTCGGTGGGCGCGACGGGCGCCCCTTGTGTGGTCGTGAGCAGCTCGCGGTAGACGCCCGCCACCCTCTCGGCCGTGTGCCGCACGTCGTGCGTGGCCAGGACGTGCCGGCGCCCCTGGTGGCCGAGCGACTCGCGCAGCAGCGGGTCGAGGAGCAGTGCGGTGACGGCGTCGGCCAGCGCCGCGGGGTCGTCGGCGGGCACCAGGCAGCGGGACGCGAGGGCGTCCGGCAGGCTCTCCCGGGCCCCGTCCACGTCGCTGACGACCACGGCCCGCCCGCAGGCGAGCGCCTCCAGCGGGGCCAGTGCCATGCCCTCCCAGCGGGAGGGCAGCACGACCAGGTCGGCGGCCTGGTACCAGGGCACGGCGTCGGCGACGGACCCGGTGAACAGCACCGACTCCGGGGCCCCGCGCCGCAGTCGCTCCGCCTCCGGGCCGTCGCCCACCAGCGCCAGGCGGGCGCCGGGCGTGCGGCGCGCTACGGCGTCCCAGGCCCGCAGCAGCACGTCCTGCCCCTTCTGCCGGCACAGCCGCCCCACGCACACCACCAGCGGGGCGGCCGCGTCGAGCCCGGGAAGCAGGGCCGCGCGCACGGTGTCGACGGGGGCGGGGTGGAAGCGCCCGGTGTCGATGCCGTTGGGGACGACGCTCCACCGTCCGGGAATCCGGGCGCGTTCACCGGTCGCGCGCTCGGCGTCGCTCACGCAGAGCACCCGGTCCGCCCAGCGCGCCCCGAACCGCTCCCAGCGCAGCGCGAGCGCCGCGGTCGTGCCGCCGACGGCCTCGAAGGACCAGGCGTGGGGCTGGAACACGGTCGGGATCCGTCCGCGCAGCGCGAGCCGGCCGGCCAGCCCGGCCTTGGCGCTGTGCGCGTGCACCAGGTCGGGGCGTACCTCGTCGAGCAGGCGTGCGAGGCGCCGCACCTCGCCGGGGAGCGAGGGGCCGGGCGGCCGGGACGCCGCCCAGTGCCGGGCCTCCGCGCCCAGGGCCCGCAGCTCCCCGGCCAGCGGGCCGGCCGGGCAGGCCACCGTGACGTGCAGACCGGCCGCGAGCTGGGCCCGCGCCAGGTCCGTCACGACCCGGGCGACCCCGCCGTCCACGGGCTGGGTGAGGTGCAGGACCCGGGTTCTCCCGGCGGGTTCTGGCTGGTGCATTGCGCGGTTTCCTCGCTCACGGTGGCGCTCGGGACGTGCGGGTACGCGCCTGACTACTTCTTCCGTGTGTCGACGGCGACGAAGAGCGCCCCGGCCCACGCCGCGTCCCGGTGGGCAACGAGCCGAACCGTCAGCTGGTCACCGCCGGATCGCAAACCCCTGCGCAGATCGAACACGTCGGAGTCGTAGCCCAGGGTGTTGGCGTACGCCGGTACACGCGCTCCCGGAGCCTCCCCCGGCTCGCTGATCGTGGAATTCAACACATCGTCAGATGGATTGACCGGGTCCGTGAGCGCGACGGCCGCCCGGCCACCGGTCGACAGCATGAGCGAATCACCCGAACGGCCGCGGTCGCCGTCGTAGGCGACCAGCCCGGCCCGGCCGCCCGCGCCCGCCGGGATGCGCAGTCCGCGCAGCCGGATCTCCTTGCCGGCGGGGGCGTCGAGAGCGTCGAAGCCGTCCCACACGGACAGGTCCCGCAGCGGCTCGGCCGGGTTCTCGTAGGCCACGACCAGCGTCCAGCCGCCCCAGGCCCCGGTCGCCGACCTGCCCATGGCGACGTTGACCTGTGCGACCGTGTAGAGGCCCCGGCCGCTGGCGCGGACCAGCTTCGTGACGTCCGCGGAGGCCTGGAAGGCGTCGGCGCCGTGGGCCGTCCGGTGGCCGACGACGGTGTCGGCGAGCACCGCCTTGTACGCGCCGCCCGGCTCGGCGATCAGCACCCGCCCGTTGTCCCTGGGCGGCTTCTGCTCGCCGACGCGCAGGTTGCCGCCCCAGTACAGCCGCGCGTACGACACCCGCGCGCCCTGGGGCAACCGGACCTCGGCGCGGGAGGAGTTGTAGGTGTTGGGGTCGTCGTCGACGTCGACGTAGAACATGTCGAAGTCGTTGTTGCGCGCCGCCCGGCCCGCGCGCACGGCCGGGCAGTCGGGGGCCGGGCGGGCCGCCGGAGCGGCGCGGCAGCTGATGGCGGCGTTGGCCGCGCGCACGATCCCGCCGTGCTGGGTGGAGTGGTAGCGCTGGGTGAAGGGGAGACGGGGGGCCTCCGCGGCCGGCGGCGCGCCGGCGGCCCGGGCGCCGCCCGGCGCCCAGAGGGCGGCGAGGGCGAGGACGCCGACCGCGGCGCGACGCAGCGTCGGACCCAGGGAATTGCGCATGACCGGCATGCCCTTTCGTGCGATTTGCTTGCTATAGGCGTGCGTCGGATGGGGCGCAACTCTAACCGCTGTCCGGATTAATCCCCTGAAACCGGACAACAGTGTCGGTATGGTGAACCTCGATACCCGGCGACATCACTCATTCGGCCGCACAACCCCCGTGAGCCCCACGCGTTGACTTCAGCGCCGGGCATCCCCGCCCGGGTGTCTGTGTCAAAACCCCCAAGGAGCACCTCTCCATGTCGCGTATCGCGAAGGGCCTGGTCCTGACCTCCGTTGCCGCCGCGGCCGTCGCCGGCGCCTCCGGCATCGCCGCCGCCGACAGTGGCGCGAACGGCGTCGCCGAGCACTCCCCGGGCGTGCTGTCGGGCAACGTCGTCCAGGTTCCCGTCCACATCCCGGTCAACGTCTGCGGCAACACGATCAACGTGATCGGCCTGCTGAACCCGGCGTTCGGCAACACCTGCGTCAACGACTGACGTCACCTCCCCGAGAGGTCACGACACGTCATTCGCCGAACGGCCGCCCTCCTGACAGGAGGGCGGCCGTTCGCGTGGCCGTGGCCTTGCCCCGGACGGGGGAACCGGCCCCCACCCGCCCGACGGGCCCCGGCACGCCCCCCATCAGGCGCGATGCCGGTCCGGCGGCCCCTGGAATGTCACCCGGTGCGACGGTTGTGTTGCGGGGTGCGACGGCGCTTTGCACGGTGAGCACGAGACCCGACGCAATCGAAAGGATTTCCCATGCGTGGTCTGCCCGTACGGCGTATCGCTTCCACCGCACTGTGCGCCTCCCTGGTCCTCGGCCTCGCCGCACCCGCCGCCATGGCGGCCGACGGCGCCACCGCCCGCGAGCGCGTCGCAGCAGCCTCCGATGCGCCCGTTCCCGGCAGCGCCGCGCTGCTCGCCCAGGGCAAGGGCCTCGGTGATCTGAGCACCGTCCTCGCCCCCGTCACCCAGACGCTCACCACCGTCCTCAAGGCCGACGAGGGCCGCCTCACCCCCGGCGAGGCCACCCGGCTCGGAGACGCCGTCAAGACGGCCGTCGCCAAGATCACCGCCGAGACCCCCGTCGCCCCCGCCGCACCCGCCGCACCCGCCGCCGTGCCGCCCGCCCTCGCCAAGGGGCCCGACAGCGGCGCCAAGGCCGCGGCCGACCCGGTGTCCGACGCCCTCGCCGCCGTGCAGAAGGCCGTCGACGCGCTGCTCGCGGCCGCCACCTCCCTGGACGTCGGCCAGATCGTGTCGGCGGTCGGCGGCGTCCTGGACGGCCTGCTCGACCTGCTCTCCTCCACCCTGGACGGACTCGGCCTGAGCCTGCCGGCCCTGCCCAGCCTGCCGGCCGAGGCGGCCCAGGCCCCGGCGACGCCCGCGCTGCCGCCCCCGCCCCCGCCCACCGGCTGACCGCCCGCCCCGGCGTGACCGCCGGCCGGGCGTCTCCCCGCCCGGCGTTCCGCACCGCCGTCTCCGCACCCCGGCATCTCCACCGCCGGGGTGCGGAAATTTTCCGCGTACCCGGTTTCCGCACCCGACAGGCCTCGTTAGACACGACGTCAGAACGTGCCCCGGCGACTTGAGCCGCCGAGTCGCCGAAGAAAGGAACCCGATGAAGTCCCTGAAGGCCGCCGCTGTCGTCGCCGGATCCGTGGCCCTCGCCGGCCTGGCCGCGCCCGCGTTCGCCACCCCCGCCGACCTCACGCCCACCAGCCTCAACGGCGCCGTGGACACCCTGGCCAGGGGGCCGGTCAACCTGGAGGACGCCATGCCGCTCCAGCACCAGTCGGACGCCCTCGACACCGAGAACAAGGACTCCGTGCTCAGCACCGTCAAGGGTGCGGCGGGCGCGCTCAACACCCACAACCCGCTGCTCGGCGGACTGCCGCTTCAGGGCTGAACCGCCCCTGCCGCCAGGGCCGGACCGTCACCGACGGACCGGCCCTCGCCCATGTCCGCAAGGCCCCGGATGCCACGGCGCGGCCAGTCGCGGCCGCCCGGGTGACACGGCGCGGCGCGGGCGCTGTTCGAGGGGAGTCGAGCGGGCCGTCCCTCGTTCGTGTGGAGCGACCCGCCGGCGTCCCCCGGTCGGGTGAGAACACGTCAGGCGGCCCGCCGACCCGCCGATAGGGTCGCGCGGTGACCTCAACCCCAAGCGCAACCCGCCCCTTCCGCGTGGCCGACCTGGGCACCCTCGTCGTGATGCCGTGGAGCGGCGAGGCCTCCGACGGCCGTGACATGCCCTACCTCCTCGCCTACTCCCTCGGCGACACCGCGGACGGGCCCGAGGGGACGGCCGCCGCCGTCGCACGGTTCCTCTCCGACAACGGCATGCCCGTCGGCGGCGACGTCGTCGACGGCACCGAGCGGCCCAGCCTGCCGTTCAGCCTGCTCGTCGAGTCCGGCGCGGCCGTCCTCAACATGCCGGGCCTCAACGCCCAGTGCCTGCCGCCGGCGGAGTGGCTCACCGCCGTCGCCGAGCGCGGCTACGCCTACCTCGTCCTCACCGCCCGTGCCTGGCCGGAGGCGACGCCCGGACGCGCCGTCGCGCCCGAGGCGCTGGCCGCGTTCGCGGGCGCCGAGGAGACCCTGACGGCGGCGGCGCACATCGTCCTGCCCGCCCGCCGACTGCGCGGCTGATGCGGCGGCCGCAGCCGGTCGCCGTGGGCGGCGGCCGCGCGTTCGCCCTGCTGCTGGTCCTCGCCGGAGCGGCCGGGCTGCTGGCCTCCTGGGTCATCACCCTCGACGAGTTCAAGCTGCTGGAGGACCCCGGCTTCACACCGGGGTGCAGTCTCAACCCCGTCGTCTCCTGCGGCAGCGTCATGCGCAGCGACCAGGCCTCGGTGTTCGGGTTCCCCAACCCGATGCTGGGCCTGGTGGCCTACGGGACGGTGCTGTGCGTCGGGGCGAGCCTGCTGGCCCGGGCCGTCTTCCCCCGCTGGTACTGGCTGACGTTCACCGCCGGCTGCCTCTTCGGCGTCGGCTTCGTGTCCTGGCTCCAGTTCGAGTCGCTGTACCGGATCAACGCGCTGTGCCTGTGGTGCTGCCTGGCGTGGGTCGCCACGATCCTCGCGTTCTGGTACGTCGTCGCCTTCGACGTGCGCAACGGCCACCTTCCGGCGCCGGCCGGCCTGCGGCACTTCCTCGACGACTTCACCTGGGCGCCCCCGCTGCTGCACATCGGGATCGTCGGCATGCTGGTGCTGACCCGCTGGTGGGACTTCTGGACGAGCTGACGACCGCGGCGTCCGCCGCCGCGGTGGTACCGCCCGGCGCCGGCCCGCCCTTCGCGCCGAGCCGCGCCGGTTCGGCGGTATGGCGGTAGCACTATTACGGCACCCGGGGGAATTGTGAACTGATGCCGATTTCCGGCTCGTTACCCGGTACGGACGCACCGCCCCCCCGAATCTCCACCGAAAGGGCCCGTACCCGAGATGAAGTCGACCACCCGAGGAACCCTCGCCGCCGTGCTCACGTGTGTGGCGGCCGCGGCCGGCGCCGCCGTCTGCGCGAGCCCGGCATCCGCCGTCGGCACCGTCCCCGTCCCCGTGCCGCTGGACGGCGTCGAGAAGTCCCTCAACGTGGAACTGCCCACCATCGGCGGCGAGATCCCCCTGCCGACGCCGGGCGCGCCCGAGGGGCCGCGCTTCGTCGAGGGCCGCCTCATCCCGGAGCGCGTCGTCCCGCAGCTGCCCGTCGCCGCCGGACTGCCGGGCCTCGGCGTACGGGCGCCCCTTCCGGAGGTGCTGGGCGACCGGTTCAACCACGTCGGCCTGGACGCCCCCGCCTCCGACCTGCGCACGCTGGGCCCCGGCCTCGTCCTGGACGCGCCCCTCACCGCGCCCAACCCCGACCACTTCGGCCTGCCCGACCTGAAGCTGCCCGAGGCGGGCGTGATCACCCCCGTACTGCAGGCCGTGCCCGGCGCGGACCTCGGCGTGGACCGAGGGCTGTAGCAGAGGGCCGTAGAAGAGGGCTGTAGAAGAGGGCTGTAGCACTGCGGCCGACCGCCGCGGAACACGGGCCCGGACGCCGTCGTCCGGGCCCGTCGCCGTACCCGGATCCCGCCGCCGGGGCGGCCCGCCAGAAAAAGGCCGCCTGAACGGGCCCCCGGAACAGGCCTCCGGAACCGGCCGCCGGAACAGGCCGTTCGGGCGCAGACGGTGACCAGGCGGCCCTCCCGGCGGTTAGCCCCACAGACAACCGCACCGGACCACCGTCCCGGACGAGGAGCACACCATGGTCGCCAGCGTCGACGGAGCACCCGTGAGCGCAGTCCCGGCAGTTGCGGCAGTTCCGGCAGCCGTGGCGGGTCCGGCCAGATCCGGGCCGGCCCGCCGAGCACGGCGCCGGGACCTGCTGCGCGGACTGCTCGGAGGCTCCGCGGCGCTCGCCATCGCCCCGGTCGTCGCCGCCTCCCGGCCGCTGCGCCCGGCGGACGGCGGTCCCCCGGCCTCCTCGTTCGACGAGACCTACCGGGGCCGGCGCATCCACGGCGTCCTCACCTCGTCGGGAGGGGTCGCCGCGGCCGGCGCGCGCTGGGAGGTCACGGTCGACGGCCGCCCGCTGCACCTGATGCGCCGCGCCGACGGCACCTGGCTGAGCATGGTCGACCACTACCGCTCGTACGCCACCCCGCTGGAGGCGGTCCGCGCCGCCGTCGACGGGCTCAGCCCGGGGGAGCGGCTGCGCGAGGACGGTCCGGCACACCACCACACGCACATGGGGGGACACCATGGCCTACATCCGTAAGGACGTCAGCACGCTCACCGGCGCCGAGCGACGGCGCTTCGTGAACGCACTGCTGGCGGTCAAGAAGAGAGGCGAGTACGACGCGTTCGTGCGGATGCACATCGACCACTACGTCTCCGACGGCGACGGCGGTCTGCGCAGCGCCCACATGACGCCCTCCTTCCTGCCCTGGCACCGCAGGTTCCTGCTCGACCTGGAGGCGGCCCTGCGCCGGGTCGACCCGTCGGTGACGGTGCCCTACTGGGACTGGACGCGCGACCGCGCCCCCACCGCGGCGCCCTGGACGAAGGACCTGCTCGGGGGCAACGGACGCCGCTCCGACCACCAGGTGACGACCGGACCGTTCGCGTACGCCACCGGCGACTGGACCATCAAGGAGAACGTCACCGACGGCAAGTTCCTCACCCGCGACCTCGGCCGGGCCGCCGCCCCCATCGACCTGCCCGGCGCGAGCGACGTGGAGACGGCGCTGGCCGACCCCGTCTACGACGTGTCGCCCTGGGACTCGACCGTGGCCCGCGGCTTCCGCAACAGGCTGGAGGGCTGGGGCTCCGGCTCGGGCAGCGCGGCCTGGCGCAACCACAACCGGGTGCACCGGTGGGTCGGCGGGGTCATGCTCGGCGGCGCCTCCGTCAACGACCCGGTGTTCTGGCTGCACCACGCCTTCGTCGACCTGCTGTGGACCCGCTGGCAGAGCCGCCACCGCGAGCACCGCTACCTCCCCGCCGAGCCGCCCGGCCCGAGCAGCCGCCAGTACCGCCGGATCGTGGCCCGCCACGAGAAGCTGCCCCCCTGGAACGTGACCCCGGACGCACTCGAGGACGTCTCCCACATCTACCGCTACGCCTGACGCCCACCGGTACGCCCCACGGACGGAGGCAGGGGAAAGGGAAAAGGGGGAGAGCCCCGGCGCTCGAGGTGCCGGGGCTCTTTTCTGGGAAAGGCTGCTCAGTCGCCGTAGCCGTTGTGGCCGCCGTGCTTGTCGCCGCCGCCCTTGCCGTGGTCGCTGACGTTGGCGCAGGTGTTGCCGAACGCGGGGTTCAGCAGACCGATGACGCTGACGGTGTTGCCGCAGACGTTGACCGGGATGTGGATCGGAACCTGGACGACGTTGCCCGACAGGACACCCGGCGAGCCGATGGCAGCAGCGTTGGCACCCGCGTCCGCCATGGCCAGGCCGGCCCCGCTGACCACCACGGCGCTGGTGCCGAGGGCAACAGCGGCCACCTTCGCGATGCGAGACATCACGTTCTCCTTAGCTGATTCGGTTCGTGCGGCGGCAGGGGGCGCCGTCGCACTTCCCGTTCAACGCCGCCGTTCCCACCGGGTCACGGCACGACCGCAGGGATCACCCTTTTTGAACAGGGTGGACGTACAGACGGGTGGCTAGGAGGGCTGGAGGTGGGCCGCGACGAAGTCGCTCAGGGTGGCGATCGACTGAAGGCTGTCCAGACTCAGGTCCAGCGCGGCCACATCCACCCCGAAACGCCGGTCGACGGCGCCCAGCAGGGTCACCCCGGCCAGCGAGGTGAGGCCGATCCGCGGCCCGAACAGGTCGGTGTCCGCGGGCAGTCCGGCGACGAACGCCTCGTCCAGGCGGGCCGCCTCGGCGATCATCGAGCGCAGCTCGCGTTCCACCGCGCCCCGGTCCAGGGTGTCCGTCACGCCTCGGCGTCCTCTCGTTCGGCGACCCGCAGCCAGGCGGGCGGCTCGGGCAGTTCGTCGTCCAGGCTCCGGCCCAGGACCGCGGAATCGGCGGCCGCGCCCTCGCCGGGGACGTCCACGCGGCGCAGACCCGCCTGGCGGAGCAGGATCCGCATCTCCAGGTTGGCGTCCGTCGGGCGCAGCATGACCCGGAACTCCGACGCCCCCCGCTCGCGGGCCCGCCGCATCAGCCGGAACAGGAACGCCGCGGCCGCTCCCCGGCCGGCGACCCGGCAGGACAGGGCGAGCAGCGGCACCGACCAGCAGGCGGCGGCGGTCCGGTCGACGAGGGCGGCGCCGATGACGCCGTACTCGCCGAAACGGTCCGTCATATGGGCCGTGAACAGCTCGTGTCCGGGCGCGGCGGCCAGTTCGCGCAACCGGTCGGGGGTGAGGCCGGAGGAGTTCAGACGGTGGGTGCGGGCGGCGAGTTCCAGCGCGCGGGGGACCTCGCCGGGCGTCGCCGCGCCGACGGTCAGACGCATGTCGCACCAGCGCAGGAACTCCTCGCGCGAGCCCTGGAAGCGCTCGCCCTCGGCCCGGCGGGTCTCCTCGGTGCGGTAGCGGCGCACCCGCTCCCGTGACTCCGGGGTGACCTCGCGGCCCTCGAACGCGGCGAGCAGCGCGGGGACGTCCTCGGGGGCCAGGGTGCGCACCTGCGGCAGGAGCGCCTCGACCTCGGCCCGCTCGTAGGGGGAGTCGTCGACCAGGAGCAGCGCGTCCACCGCGATGCCCAGCTCCCCGGCGATCCTGCGCAGCGACTCGCTCTTGTCCTGCCAGGACACCTGCGGCGCCAGGAACCGCTCGCGCAGCGCCGGCACGGTCTCCAGCCGGTCGAGCACCGACGGGGCGCTGCGGCTCGCGATGCTGCTCAGCACGCCGAGGGCGGCCAGCGCGTCGATCGCGGCGAGCGTGCCGGGGCGGGGCGTGGGCAGCGCGTCGGTGGCCGACTCGACGGCGACCTCGTCCCACAGGGTGCCGTCGAGGTCCCAGACGACGCACTTGACCCGGTCCGGGTCGATGCCCTCCGCGCCGCTCATCGCGCGCCGCCCTCCGCGTTCGTCCCCCGCGCCGCTTCCCCGCCCTGCCTCTTCTGCCTCTCCTTCTCTTTCTCCTTCTCCTGCTCCCCCTTCGGCGGCAGGAACAGCTTCATCGACAGGCTGGTCGGATCGAAGCCGAACTTGCGGTAGACCGTGCGCATCGGGACGTTGCCCACATGGACCCTGCCGACGACCTCCGTGATGCCGTTGGCCGCGCAGAACTCCAGGCCCGCGGTGAGCAGGAGTTCGGCGACGTCGCCGCGGTTGTCCAGCGGGGAGACCGCGAGGGAGCGGAAGTTGGCGTACCGGTCGCCGGTCATCGCGTTCTGGTTGATGCTCACCCAGCACCAGCCGACCGGCTCCTCGCCGGGGCGGTGGGCGACGATCATGCCCTCCTTGGACTTCTCCATGGCGCGGCCGAGGCGCGACTCCCAGCGGGCGGGGTCGTCGATGGCGTCCTCGCCGAAGGAGACACGGGCGATCTCGGCCTCGAACCGTCCGATGGCCGGCAGATCGCGCTCGTCGGCCTGCCGGGTGACGTACGGCCGGGCCCGCTCGGCGAGCGCGGCACGCTCGGCCTCCTCCGGCGGACGCCAGCCGTACGCGCGCGGCGCGGGCGCGACCGGAGCAGCGGGGGCGGGGGCGGGGGCGGCGAGGGGGGTGGGGGGAGCGACGGGGGCCGAGACGGCGGCGGCCGGAGTGTCGGCAGCCGGCGTTGCCGAGGCCGGGGTGGTGGTGGCGGGCGGCTGGGCCGGGGGCTGCGGTTCGGCGGCCGGCGCCGGCGGTTCCTCCGCCGGGACCAGGCGGCCGGGGCGGAAGGGTCCCTTGCCGCACTGCGGGCAACCGTCCTCGCGCAGCGCGGCGACCGACGTCCAGCGGGCGCCGGGGCCGACCCGGATCCGCGCGTCGCACGCCGCGCACGTGTACTCGCGCTGCCGGGTCCGCTTGTCGCCGGTGTAGAGCGGGCCACTGAACTCGCCCTGCCGGGAGGCGGTCGAGGTGGTGGTCAGCAGGTGCTGGAAGAAGCCGACGCCGCCGAGGATGCCGCTGCCCTCGTACTCGTTGAAGTTGCGGACGTAGCCGTTGGTGACCAGGCCGAGTTCCATGATCTCCCGCTGCACCTCCAGCATCTCGTCCGGGCTCTTGCCGCCGAAGGAGAAGAAGACGCTGTGCGCCGGACCGGGCCGCAGCCCCTCCACGGCGCGGGAGAGGAAGAGCCGGGCGCCCTCGGGCGTGTAGGGCGGGTCGGTCATGGCGACGTCGTGCTGCCCGTGGAGCTCGGCGGGCAGCGGACGGCGCAGATCGTGCTGGACGGTCTCGACGCGGGTGCCGAGCCCGGCCGCCGTCTTCTGGATGTGATCGAGGATCTCCGGCGAGATGTCCACGACGGTCACCCGCTCCACGATGGGCCCGCCGAGCACGTCTCCCACCACGGCGACGGCCAGGGACACCAGGTCGTCGTCACCGATCAGCAGCAGCGAACCGCCCGGCAGCGCCCCCGCCGTGAGCAGCGCGAGCACCCGGCGCACCTTCGTCTCGGCCGTGCAGTGCGACTGGTCGATCGCCATGTCGGCGGCGGGACCGGACTCCGTGAGCGCGCGCAGCCGCGTCACCGCCTCGTCCAGCACGTCGGGGATGACCAGCTCACGGCCGTCGCAGGCGCGGCAGGTGGCGTCGAGGACGAGGTCCATGCCCAGCCGGGCGACCAGATCGGCGCCGGCATCGGTCAGCCGCGACGGACGCGACTCCGTGACGAGACCCCGGCGGCGCAGCTCGTTGCCGAGGGCGGCCACGATCGGCACGGGCAGGCCCGTCGCACGGCTCAGCTCCTTCGTGGACGCCGGGGCGAGGCGGCGCAGGGCGCGCAGGACGGACCGCACTCCGGGCGGACCCTCCTGGAGCCGGACGGCGTCCGCGACGTCCGTGAGCACGGAATCGGCGGGGGTGCTCCGAGGGTGCCGACGCGCGTTGGTCACAATGCTGCTCCAGGCAAACTGATCTGTGGATTCCGGGACCATCGAGTATACGGGCTGGTGGAGAGCCGTCCGGTCCCGCACCCGGCACGGGGAAACGAGAGCGGAACGAGGCGGAATTCACCCGCCCAGGACGTAATCGCGTGACGTCCGCGCGGCAGAATCCTCGAATGTCTTCCATGGCGATTCCGGAAGGCGTTCCGGGAACTCACCGAAGACGTTCCGGGAACTCATCGAAGACGTTCTGAGGACCTACCGCAACCTTCCAGAGAACTTTCCCAGAACTTTCCGAGAGTTTTCCGGAAACTTCCTGCACGCTCCCGGACGTGAAAGGGAAATGCCTCCCGAAAGGCGCCGGACCGGTTCTCCGCCGAATGCGCCGGACGCCCCCCGGCCCCCTTGACGCACCGCGCGCGCGAGCCCTCCTGCGCCCCGGATGCTACTCTGGGCACGATCGAGCGCCTATATGAAAGGAGACGGGGGCAGCGGTTCGTCACCCCCGGTTCCCCATGACCAACTCCTCCAGCCTCGCCACCGAAGGCATAAACGTCGACGACCTCTGCTCTTATGCGGTCGACGTTTGGGTGAGCGACCACAGCATCCTGACCGACGAGGAGCGCCTCCTCCAGGTGCTGCGCACGGCCGCCGAAAAGGGAAACGCCACGGTGCTCGGCGAGGCGTCGCACGTTTTCCCGAACGGCGCCGTCACCGCGATTCTCCTGCTTTCCGCCTCGCACCTGAGCATTCACACCTGGCCCGAATTCAGCCTGGCGAACGTGGACCTCCTCGCCTACGGCCGGCTGAACGGCGAGCGCATGATGCAGAGCGTGGAACTCGGCCTCTCGCCGACGCGCATCAACGTGACGCGCATGCTGCGCGCCGTGCACTGACCGCTCCCTTCCCCGCGCCGCCGGGACGAGACGCCGTGCCAGGACATCCCGTGCCCGTGCCCGTGCACGTGTGGTGGGCCGCTCTGGCCGACGCCCGTCCAGGACTCCTGGCGCTGCTCGACCCGGTGGAGCGCCGCCGCCACGACGCGACCGTCGACCCGGCGGACCGCGGACGGTTCCTGGTGGGCTGTGCGCTGAGCCGGATCGCCCTGGCCGGACCGCTGGGCATGCCGGCGGCGGACGTCCCCCTGCGCCGCGTGTGCCCGCGCTGCGGCGGCCCGCACGGCAAGGTCCGTCTGGAACCGCCGCCGCGGGGCGGACCGTGGCCCGACTTCTCCGTCGCGCACAGCGGTACGGTCATCGGCGTCGCCGTCTGCGAGAACGGGCGCGTGGGCCTCGACGTCGAGGACGCGGACCTCGGCCTCGACGTGGACACGGCCGCCCGCGTCGCCCTCGCCGCCCCCGAACTGGCCGCACTGCACCGCCGCCCGCCCGCCGCCCGCAAGGCCGCCTTCCTGCGCACGTGGACCCGCAAGGAGGCCGTGCTGAAGGCACTCGGAGTGGGACTCGGCGTACCCCTGCGCGCCCTGCAACTGTCCGACCCCGAACACCCCCCGACGGTGCTCACCTGGCCCGGCCAACTCGCCCCCGCCTCCGCCGCCCCGCCCCACATGACCCTGACAGACCTGCTCGCGCACGGGACGCATCCCGCGGCGGTGGCGGTCACGAACTCCGGCGCCCCCGCGACCGAGGGCGACGAGGCGCCGCCGGACGGCGTGCACATCACCCTGCGCGACGGCTCGGCCGCACTCGCCGAGTACCTCCGGACCCGGGACTGGAAAACGATGGCACCGGACACGGCACGGGAGGCGTGAGGGCCGGGAGGAGGAGGTGGGTGGGGAGGAGGAGGTGGGCGGGGAGGAGGAGGTGGGCGGGGGACGGGGACGGGGACGTGGACCGGGACGGGGACCGGGACGGGGACTTGGACGGGGACGGGGACGAAGGAAGACGTGGACCGGGACGGGGACGGAGCATCGAAACCAGGTCGACGTCCGCCACTGCGCTACTCGATCATGCGTTCATGCCCGTGAGAGAGACCCTTGCCCGAGTGGACGCGGACCTGGCCGCCGGCCGGATCCCCGTCGCGCGCCAGCGCCTGCGCGGCCTCGTCTCGTCGTACCCGCACGACCTGACGCTTCGTAGACGTCTGGCCGAGGTCTACCGGCTCTACGGCGACGCCGCCGAGGCCGGACGCTGGATGTACCTCGAAAGCGACCGCAACGCCGACGAGAACGCCGCCTTCGAGGCGCGGTACCGCTCTCCCTGGCAGCGAATGAAGGCCCTCGCCTGGCAGGATTCCGAGACGAAGGCCCCGACGGCTTTCGCGGCGGAGCAACTGGTCGCGGTACGGACCGCTTGCGCCGAGGAGTCGGGCCACCCCGTCCACTGGGAAGACCCGGCCTCCTACCGGGACGACCCGGAGGGCGGCCACGAGGCGCCGGCCAAGCCATGGACGATCGGCGGCGTGCTGGCAGGCCTCGGCTGCCTGACGGCGGCCCTCGTGTTCCTGGCGATCTGGGTGAACGGCCTGGTGGCTCTCTTCACCTGATCCGGAATCCGCCCCGGCCCGCCCTGCCCGGCCCGGCCTCACCCCAAGCCGCGCTGCGGCGCCCACGGCAAGAACCTGTGCCTCACGGCGAGCGGGACACGCCCCGCCCGAAGGGGCGCGGTCCAACCCTCACGGCCCCGCGCACGGCAGCCAAGTGCCGGACGAGCGGCGGCAGTCGGCCGTCCGTGGGCGTGCGGTGCCTTCGACACGAATGCGGCGGTGCGTGCGGACGGCGGTCACGAGGCCTACCTCGCCGTCCCGATCACCGGTTCCGTACCGCCGAACCTGACCGTGCTCGAGTATCAGCCGGAAGCCCAGTCAGCAAACGTGGCGGGCGCGCTGACTGCTGCGGCCTGTCCGGCGGATCATGTGACTGCCGACAGGCCCAAGCGGGATCCCAGGGAGTGCGGCCTGTGTGGACGGCGCCCCGCATGCCGGCCTCCGCCTTGCGGCGGGCGATACTACCGCCACCCCGCTCTGTGCCTCGCGACGGTTTTCTGATGGGATTGGCCCAGCCATGACACCTCTTGTCCCCGCCGGCCTGCTGCTTTGGTACTGGCTCTGGTACGGCCTGTTACCCATGCGATGGCAGAACTCCCGCCTCGCCGGCCCCGATGTCGCACTACAGCGCGCGTGCAGGGGTGCTGCCAGAGGGCGCTGGGAGCCCGCCGCCCAGCTCTTCGAGGACGCTGGTCAGGACTGGGAGCGCCGCTCCCTGTACGCCCAGCGGTTGGGGTACCTCGCCGCCAGAAAGAGCGACCGTTGGCTGAAGGCATGGCAGAAGGCCCGCCCCGGAGACCCGGACTCCGCGCTCGTGGTGGCGCGCACCAAAGTCCTGTACGCGTGGAAGCTGAGGGGCAAGGCGCTGGCGCAGTACACGTCGCGGAGCCGGTTCGAGAGATTCCACCGGGAGTTGTCTGCCGCGCAGGACCATATCGAGCAGGCCTGCGCACTGAGCCCTGACGACCCCTCTCCGCTTGTCGCGGAAATCTGGAGGGCGCTCGGACTGGGCTACCGCAACAGGGAGATGCTTGCCCTGTGGTCCGAGATCACGACCCGTGCGCCGCATCACTTTGAAGCGCACATGAGTGCCCTCCAGTATTGGACCGCGAAATGGCGAGGCTCCAAGAAGCTCGCGCGGGAGTTCGCCGAGAAAGCGGCGGCCAGTGCGCCGCCAGGAAGCCTGCTGGCTGCGCTGCCCCTGATCGCCTGGTACGAGAACCATGCGGAGGAGGTGGGCGATACCGGATTCCGCAGCCCGCAAGTACGCGAGATGGTTGACACGGCGCTCGCTGACGCGGCACTCGCTGAACCGAACCACCCGAGGCTTCCGGAGGTACGACACCTCCTGGGGTACTTCCTGTACCGACAGGGCCGGTACAGGGCGGCCAGGGAGCAGTTCCGTCAGGTCGACGGCTTCACCGACGCACTACCGTGGCGGTACTCCTACGTGGGGCCGCTCTATTACCGAGCAGTCCGTACGGAGACGGCCCGCAAGGCACTCAGGGAACGCCGGCCTCGCTGATCACAAGCAAGCGCGCATACGCAAGCCCTGTGCTCGGCGAAAGTATTGACGGCGGGGCCTGGCACCTCATGCAAGGTGCCCCGTCAGCGTGCGTCTCGGGGGTCTCTGTGCCTCCAACGTGACCACGAGTAGGCCGGCCGCGACCGTCGAGGCTTTATGCGGCGCGTTCGTCTGCGCTCCGGGCTGAGGGCACGGGGGACCGAGGCGTGGCGGAGGTCAGGGCGTTGCGCAGCGCGACCTTGAGGTACTTAGGTGCTACGGCCTGGGAGGTGTTGACGATGACGACGGCGGCGAAGCCGGTACGCCAGTCCCCGCTGAAGGTGGACCCGGCGACGGACAAGTTGATCAGCCAGGGGGCTCATTTTCTGGGGCTGACGAAGAAAGACCTGGTGGCCGATGCGGTCCGGGTGTATCTGGAGCAGCGCCGTGAGGATCTGCGGTCCGGCATGGTGGAGGCGCTCAGTGTGCTGGATGGCTCGCTGAAGTCGGATGTGATGCTGCTGACCGGGCTGACCGCAGAGGAGATCGACGCGGTCGGGGGAATCGAGGAATGAGCGGACCCGGCCCGCTGCGCCCGGCCCGCCCGACGACGCGCTGCTTACGCGAGGATTTGTGCCTGGCGGTGCCGCCGGTCACGGTGCCGCTGGACGAGATCGACCACCCGGTGCCGGCCAAGGCGTCCGAGCAGTTCGCGGACGAGGACGGCAAGCACGAACGCATCCGGTCCGTGGACGACCAGGTGCTGTTCAAGGTCGGTGCAGTGACGGCGCGGTGCGGTATGGCTGGACGCCGATCTGCCGTGGCTGGTCGCGGCGGGTCGGCGCGAGGACGGCTCGGGCGATGACTTCTATGCAGCCCTGGAGACCGACGGCCGCGCCGTCCGGGCTCGCTACAACGCGGGACATTCTGACGGGCTGAAGACCGCGACACACACCGCTCACCTCCTGCCCGCACGCGAGAACCATGTCCGGCACCGCGCCGAGGCCGGTGTCCGCTTCGTGCGCCGCCTGCGGGCGACTCTGCTGGACCTGGCGCACGCCACGCTGCGCGACGGCCGTGAGCACATAGGCGAGTTCGACACCCTCACCCTTGGTCTCCAGGTGCGTGCGGACGACGGCCACGAGACCTACCTCGCCGTCCGGATCACCGGCTCGGTTCCGCCGAACCTGACCGTGCTGATCCTGCGCAACGTACCCGGCTGCGAGGCTGAGGGCTGGTATCCGGAGTACGCCCTGCCCGAGCGGGGCCTGCTCCCGGCAGAACAGGCGTGGTCCAACCTCATGGACCCACGCGCGGCTGCCCAGGTACTGGACGAGGAGCGGTAGCCAGGCATCCGCCGGCTCGAACTGCAACTGCCTGTCGGGGTATGCGTCCACGATCGTGGACAGTCAAGGCGCTTGCTCTCACAGCGATGTGCGTCCGGACATCGGAGAACCCCGCAGCGTTTCCGCAGGGAGAGGGTGTGGCCGACGGTGATGCCGATCGCGGCCATGCGGTTCACGACGCCCGCCCCGGCATGTGGCCCTCCCTCGGGCAGGGCGACGAGAGTGCCGGCCGTGAGGTCGTACGGCTCCCAACTCGTCGACAGCTGAACGGGCCTGCCGTCCGCCAGGAACTCGTACGTCGTGCGGACGCACAGCTCGCCCTCCGCGATGCCCAGCCGTGCCGCGATCTCCGCCGGATCATGTACGTCGGCGGCTGGGGGACGCTGGACCCGTGGACCGCCGCCGAAGTGGCCCTACGCGTCACCGTTCGCACCGCCACGATTCAGGCTGACGGATACCTGACGACCTTGCTGCTGAGGGTGCCGACGGGCAGTTCACTCGCGGAGTTTCTTCCGCATCAGTCACCAGGGCACTCATCGCACGGACTGGCACGTATCCACTCCCCCGCGACCTGGTGCCAGCCGGAGTGCTCGACGACGAATCCCCGTGTCCGGAGGCAGTCAAGAAATTCGCCGTACTCGGCCCTGCGCCGGCTGCTGTCCGGGAAACGATCTGCGCCCGCCCGTCCGCCCGCCGACGCCGGACGAGTCATCGACCCTGCGCACCAACTCCGCCGCGCCAGTTCTGGCCATCACGCGCGTCGCGACCGCGGCTCCCCTCCCCGGTGCTCTCGCCGACCACCGCTGAGACTGAGGGCACTACCGATGAGGTCAACGCGGGCGGTAAACCCTCAGTTGGCAAGCTGTGGCTACTTGGGGTTGGCTCGGGTGCCGACCGGGGCGAACGGCTGACGTGCGGCTACGTCGGGCTCGACTGCTCTTACCGTGAATCCCCGCCAGGCCTACGGTCGCCGGCCCCAGTCGAACCTCGCTGGACCATCCGACTCCGCCACATCCCTGTCGCTGCTGACCACACAGGAGACGACAGGGGAACACGGCTGGCGATTCATCGATATCGCGAGGATATAGGGGCTTCCTAAGGTCCCTGCTGCCCGCATTGATCGTCCGCAGCGACCGAAAGGACACCCATCATGCGCAAGACTCTGGTTGCCGCCGCGGCAGGTGCCACACTGCTGCTCACCGCCGGAACCGCCACGGCAGCGCAGTCCACGCCGGAGAACCTGGCAATCCCGGGTGCCGGCTTCAAGGGCACCCTGACCACCTCCGACACCTTCGAGGTCTCGCTCTCGGGGAAGCTGACCGTCACCGACCCGACGGCCTGTTACTACGTGCAGGCCAGCGTCAGCGTATGGATCGGAAAGCCTCAGGAACCGCGGACCTACGTCTCATCCCGCACGCACTGCGGTCCGGGCACCTATGACGTCACGACGCCCAGCGTGAAGTGGTCAGCCGGCGTGCGGGGCCCGTCGGCCCACCTCTGCAAGGTCACCAACGAGCCCCCGGCCGCCAACGAGCCCTGCCATCCCTTCCCGCCATCTGCCTGACAACGCCGACAGCCACGCGAGCGGTGTCACCGCTGCGGCATCCTCGCACCTGTCTGGCCGCGGGCGTCCTCACCGCAGGACATGACGAGGGGCCTGTGACCTGCTCAGGTCACAGGCCCCTCGTTCCCGTGTGGCGGCGCCAGGGGCGCGATCTCAAGGGCCGCGCCGAGGGCGAGACGCGCACCGTGCCGGGGCATCCCGCCCTGACGCGCGTCCTGCGGCAGCGCATCGAGGACGAGCAGCTCAAGCCCGGTGATCTGCTGTTCCAGGGGGAGACGGGCGGCATCCTTGCGGGGGCTGTCACCGTCGGGCGTGGCGCAGTGCGCACAAGGCCGTACCGCCCCCGCACGTCTTCAACTCACCCACCGGGAGGCGTGTGTACGACAACCAGCACACGCGCCTCACCACATGGCACCTCGACGGAATCCCGCCCGCCCAGGTAACCGAGTGGGCCGGGGACAGCGTGCCGGTCCTGCTGGCCACTTACGCGCGGTGCGTCGAGGGGCAGCTGCCTGACCTGAAAAAGTGCCTGGAGGCCGCAGGAGATCTCCCCGAGCCGGCCGACGCGAGCTGAAGGCTTCTCGCCGAAAACCTCGACACGTATTCGACACAGCCACCCGCGGAAACCCGGTTACAGCCGGACAGCCCCGGACCCTGCCCATGATCATCGGGGGAGTGGCCGGGGCTTTGTCGTGTTGCGTGAAACGTGCTCTGACCAGCAAAAATGCCCTCCCAAAGGGAGGGCGGAGACTTGCGCCCCCGGCAGGACTCGAACCTGCGGCCAAGCGCTTAGAAGGCGCCTGCTCTATCCACTGAGCTACGGGGGCCGGTGTGGTGGCCTCGTACGTGCTGCCCGGGTGTGGGCTGATCCGTCACGCTGCCGGGGACAAGGATAGGGCTCCCGGTTCCTTGTCCCGGTTGCTTCGCCTCCGTGGCTCAATGTGGAGGTTCGGTGAAGCGGTCCTGATAATCGCAGGCAGGTGCGAATCATGCATCGCTTTTGGCGTCCCGCGACACGGGTGTTGTGCACTCGTTATGCCTAGCCTGCGCCTCTGTCCCAGTCGTGCCTTCCGTCCGTTGTGTCCTATCGGCGCGCAGACATGCCTATATGCTTCATAAATCCCCTAAAATTGGGCATTCTTCGCGTGTGGTGACCTTGGACGTACGGCCTCAGCTGCTCGACGCACTCTCCGCCCTGCGCGACCGTGTCGCCGCCGCACGCTTTCCGCTGCCCCTGGCGGGCGCCCCACGCGCGCGTGCCAACCGCGACGAACTCCTCGCCCAGCTAGACGACTACTTGGTGCCCCGGCTCAGGCAGCCGGAGGCCCCGCTGCTCGCGGTGGTGGGCGGGTCCACCGGCGCAGGCAAGTCCACCCTCGTCAACTCCCTGGTGGGGCGGCGTGTCAGCGAGGCGGGCGTGCTGCGGCCGACGACACGCACACCGGTGCTCGTGTGCCATCCGGAGGACCAGCACTGGTTCAGCGGCATGCGCGTGCTGCCCGGCCTCACCCGCGTGTGGGCGCACCGTCAGGAGTCCATGGAGGACCTGTTGCTGCCCGGAGAGGACGGCAGACGCGTGCTGCGCATCGAGACCGCCGACACGCTCCCGCCCGGCCTCGCCCTGCTCGACGCACCCGACGTCGACTCCCTCGTCGCCGACAACCGCGTCCTCGCCGCCGAACTGATCTGCGCCGCCGACATCTGGGTGATGGTGACGACGGCCGCACGCTACGCCGACGCCGTGCCCTGGCATCTGCTGCGCACCGCCAAGGAGTACGACGTCATGCTCGTGACCGTCCTCGACCGCGTGCCCCACCAGGTCGTCTCCGAGGTGTCCCGGCAGTACGGCGCCCTGCTCACCAAGGCCGGGCTCGGGGACGTCCCGCGTTTCACGGTTCCCGAACTGCCCGAGTCCGCCTGGGGCGGCGGGCTGCTTCCGGCCACCGCGGTGGCGTCGCTGCGAACCTGGCTGGTCCATCACACCCAGGACTCCGGCGCCCGCCGCTACGCGCTGACCCGCACGGCCCACGGCGTGCTCGACTCCCTCAAGGCCCGCATGCCCGAACTGGCGGGCGCGGCCGCCGCCCAGTACGCGGCGGCCCTGCGGCTGACCTCGGCGGTCGAGACGGCGTACGACAGCGAGTACACGCGCGTACGGGGCCGGCTGCAGAGCGGCGCCGTGCTCGCCGGCGACGCCCTCAAGCGCTGGCGGGCCTTCCCCTTGGACTGCACCGCGGGCGAGCTCCTCGACGCCCTCTCGGAGAGCCTCGCGGCGCTCCTGCTGTGCGCGGTCGCCGCCGCCGACGAGCGCGTCGACGAGGCATGGCGGCGCGAACCGGCGGCGCGAGCCCCGGAGCTGACGGCCCATGACGATGCCGATCCGGAGAGCGTCGAGCACCGGATCGGCCTCGCGGTACGACGCTGGCGGCGCGAACTCGACGAGTACGCCGAGGACGAGGTGCGCACCCTGGAACGCGGTGTCGCGCCCGATCCCGAGGCCGTCGCCGCCCTCGTCGCCACCGCGCTGCTGGGCGGCCGCAGGGCGCGTTCGGCGGGCGAGGGGCTCGCGGAACGGATCGGCGCGCACGGGGCCCTGCGGCTGCGCGACCGGGCCGGACGTCTGCTCGCCGAGCACCTCGACCGCGTCATGCACACCGAGCGCGAGCGCCGGCTCGCCCCCCTCGACGGACTCGAAGTCCACCCTGAACCCCAGGCCGAACTCATCGCCGCGCTGTCCGTACTGCAGAAGGAGAGGTGACCGGTGACCGCCGTCACTGACCAGGACCACACGGACCACACGGACCACAGGGACCACTCGGATCGCTCCGGCCACAGGGACCACTCGGGCCACTCGGATTACTCCGATCACTCCGATCACTCGGATCAGGGGGCCCGCAGGGGTCCCATGGGCGACGGGGACGAGCGCGTCGACGGGAGCGCAGACAGCAAGGGGGATGCCCGGGACGCGACGGACACCGGGGACGCGGGGCACGGCGGGGAGCAGGAGCGGGGAACGTCCGAGCGGAGTGCGCGTCCGGTGACGGACGCCGGTGACGAGGACGAGGAGGAGGACGCGGCCGAGGCTCGGTCCCGCGCGCGGGAGGGACGCGCCGAGCGGCGCGACCGTGCGGAACGCGAGGCAGCCCACCACGCGCGCGTGCCCGGCGCGGTCCCCCCGTCGGACGCCGACCCCGGCGAGGGGGCGCGGACCGACTCGCCGGCGGAGGACGGCGCGGCCTGGGACGACGGTCTCATCGCCCGCAGGGTGACCGAGGCGTCCGCCGCCGAGCAGGCCGCCGCCAAGGAGGCCCGGAGCGCCGGGACGGCCGGAGGGGGCGCGGGCGGAGGAGCGGGAAGCGGAGGAAGCCGAGGTGGCGGCGGAGGCGGCGGAGGCGGCGGGGCGCTGCCCTCGACTCCGCTCGTCTACGACGGGCACCTGCGGTCCCGGCTCGACGCCCTGCGCGAGCTCGTGGGGCTCTCCCGTGCCCGTCTCGACAACAGGACGCTCGCCCGCGCCGGCCGGGTCCTCGACGAGGCGGCGGCCCGGCGCAGGCTCTCGGGGCAGCACACGGTCGTCGCCCTCGCGGGCGCCACCGGGAGCGGGAAGTCCCAGCTGTTCAACGCCCTCGCGGGGGTGAACATCTCGGAGACGGGCGTGCGCAGGCCGACCACCTCCGCGCCCATCGCGTGCACCTGGAGCGACGGCGCGTCGACCCTCATCGACCGGCTCGGCATCCCTGGACGGCTGCGCAGGCGGCCGGTGCAGAACGCGGACGCGGAGGAGCAGCTGCGCGGGCTCGTCCTGATCGACCTGCCCGACCACGACTCCGCCGCCGTCCAGCACCGGGAGCAGGTCGACCGCGTCCTGGGGCTGGTCGACGCGGTCATCTGGGTCGTCGATCCGGAGAAGTACGCCGACGCCGTCCTGCACGAGCGCTATCTGCGGCCGATGGCGGGCCACGCGGAGGTCATGTTCATCGTCCTCAACCAGGTCGACCGGCTGCCCGGCGAGGCCGCCGAGCTGGTCCTCGACGACCTGCGGCGCCTCCTGGACGAGGACGGCGTCGCCCTCGGCGAGTACGGCGAGCCCGGCGCCACCGTGCTCGCCCTGTCCGCGCTGACCGGGGACGGTCTGCCGGAACTGCGGGAACTGCTCGGCCAGTTCGTCGCGGAGCGCGGTGCCGCCGCACGCCGCATCTCGGCCGACCTGGACACCGCGGCATGGCGGCTGCGTCCCGTGTACGCCACCGGACGGCGCACCGGGCTCAGCGAGGAGGCGCGGGACGAGTTCGCCGACCGACTCGCCGACGCCGTGGGCGCCACCGCGGCCGGTGAGGCGGCCGAGCGCGCCTGGCTGCGCAACGCGGGCCGCGCGTGTGGGACGCCATGGCTGCGGCTGTGGCGCTGGCACCAGGACCGGCGTGACCCTCCCACCGGGCGGCTGCCGGTCAGCGCCCCGCCCGACGAGGAGACCACGGCGCGGCAACGCGTCGAGCAGGCGGTTCGCACGCTGTCCGAGCGGGCCTCGGCGGGGCTGCCCACGGCCTGGGCGCAGGCCGTGCGGGAGGCGGCCGTGCGCGGCGCGCAGGGGCTGCCCGAGGCGCTGGACGAACTGGCGGCGCGGGCCGGTCTGCCGCCCGGCCGGCCGCCGCGGCCGGGGTGGTGGCCCGTGGCCGTCATGGCGCAGGCGGCCATGACGCTCCTCCAGGTCGTCGGGGGTCTGTGGCTGGTCGGGCAGATCGTGGGCGTTCTCGCGCCGAATCTCGGGGTTCCGGTGCTGCTGATGGTGTCCGGCATCGTGGGCGGGCCGCTGGTCGAGTGGAGCTGCCGGATGGCGGCCCGCGGTCCGGCCCGGCGCTACGGCCAGGAGGCGGAACGCCGGCTGCGGGAGGCGGCGGCCGGCTGCGGCCGGGCGCGGGTCCTGGACCCGGTCGCCTCGGAACTGCTGCGCTACCGGGAGGTGCGGGAGCAGTACGCACGGGTCACGGGGGTGGCGGCCGGCGCACGATGACGGCGGGCGATCGACGGGAGTGAGACGTCCGTTGCTCCTCTCGCGTGAGATGTCCGGCGATTTGCGGGCGTGCGCCGTCGGGCGATGCACGGGGGTGATCCGTCCAGGGGATGTGTGTCACTCGTCCGGGTGGTGGCGTTGTCCACAGGCCGGGGGTGATCCACAGGGCCCGGCGGGTCCGGCGCGGCGGAGGCAGTCTGGCTTCGCGGCGGTCGCGACGGACGCGGTCGCCGTGAGTCAGCCGGCGGGGCGTGGTGCATCGGTGCACGACCGTCGCTGCGGACTCGGCCGTACGGGAGACGCCCGTAGGCCTGTCCGGGTGCGCGATCGCCCGGTGAGGGAGGGGTTCGAATGAACGAGACGATGGTCTGCGCGGTGGGCAACGTGGCGACGCAGCCGGTGTTCAGGGAGCTGGCGTCGGGCGCGTCGTTGAGGTTCCGGCTGGCGGTGACCTCGCGCTACTGGGACCGGGAGAAGAGCGCCTGGACCGACGGGCACACCAACTTCTTCACGGTGTGGTCCAACCGGCAGCTGGCCTCGAACGCGATGGCCTCGCTCAACGTCGGCGACCCGGTCGTCGTGCAGGGCAGGCTGAAGGTGCGCACGGAGTCGCGCGAGGGACAGCAGGGCTGGACGTCGGCGGACATCGACGCGGTGGCGATCGGTCATGACCTCGCCCGCGGCACGTCGGCGTTCCGGAGGTCGGGCCGCCCCGAGCAGGCCGCCGGAACGCCGACACGGCCCGAGCCGGACTGGGAGACGCCGGCCACGAGTCCCGCAAGTCCCACGAGTCCCGCAAGTCCCACGAATCTCGTGGGTCCCGCAGAGCCCGCGAACCCCGCGGATCGCGATCCCTCGGCACACGCCGCGCAGCCCGCACGCGCAGCAGATCCCGCCCATGCCGCAAGCGCCGCGGGCTCCGCGGGTTCCCCGGAGCGAAAGCCGCAGACCCGGCGGCGGCATGAGCCGGTGGCCGCGGGGGTGGCTGCGGCAACGTGAGCGGGGACCCGGCGCGACGCGGGACGAACCGCTGCGCGAGGGAACGGAACGGTGACGCAGCGTCAGGGCGCCCCCGGCTCTGTCGCTGACCGGGATGCGGCTTATCGGTGAATGAACTCCGGGTCGTGGAGTGTATTTGTCGATAAGCCCGGCCGCTCGGCGATCTTGGGGATAACGATTCCGAGTCGGATCGCCGATCCGATGAGATCACCGGCAAGCGTGGTGCGCCACGTCTCTAGGATGCCGGACGTGGCTCACGGAGCTTCAGATTCTGCAGGTGGGACCGTGCCCCCCACGTCAACGGGTCCTGCTCGAAGGGGAATTGTGTGATTTCTTCGTTCTCTGCGCGGTTCTCGCGCGGACGAGGCATGGTGCGCCTCGCCGTGGCGACGTTGGTGTCCGGCTTCGTCGCGGTGGGCGTCGTCACCGGTGCGGACACGGCGACGGCCGCCGAGATGACGCAGAGTCAGGGAGGGGCCACCGCGACGATAGGCGGCCTCAAGACCTACGGCGCGGCCGTGATCCACGCCGACGGCGGAGACCAGGAGGTGTCGGCCGGTCTGTTCGAGATGTCCGTCGAGGGTGGCGGAACCCTGCAGACCTACTGCGTCGACCTCTACAACCCCACGCAGCGGGACGCCAGATACCACGAGACGCCGTGGAGCGGCACGTCCCTCGCCGCCAACCGGAACGCGGGGCGCATCCGCTGGATCCTGCAGAACTCCTACCCCCAGGTGAACGATCTCGCCTCGCTCGCCCGCAAGGCCGGCATCGACGGCGGTCTCACCGAGCAGGACGCCGCCGCCGGCACCCAGGTGGCCATCTGGCGCTACTCGGACGGCGCCGACGTCGACGCCGTCGGACCGCGGGCCGAGCGGCTCGCGGACTACCTCCAGAAGGCGGCCCGCCCGGTGGCGGAACCCCGTGGCTCCCTCACCCTCGACGCGCCCGCCGTCTCCGGCCGGCCCGGCGAGCTGCTCGGCCCGGTGACCGTGCACACCGGAGCGATCGCCGTGACGGTCTCGCCTCCGCCGGACGCCGCCACCAGCGGGGTGCGGATCGTCGGCAAGGACGGCAAGGTGGTCACGTCCGCGACGGACGGCAGCCAGTTGTTCTTCGACGTGCCCGCCGACGCGGTCCCCGGCTCGGCCGCGCTGACCGTGCAGGCCTCGACGACCGTCCCCGTGGGCCGCGCGTTCACCTCCGAGAGCCGCAGCCAGACCCAGATCCTGGCCGGCTCCAGCGAGTCGACGGTGTCGGCGACGGCCGGCGCGGCCTGGGCGCGAAAGGGCGCCCTCCCGGCGCTGTCCGCGGCGAAGAACTGCGTGAAGGGCGGTGTCGACCTCACCGCCGTCAACCGAGGTGACGAAGCCTTCGTCTACGAGCTGATGGGCGTCGACCACGCCATCCCGGCCGGCGCGTCCCGCACCGAGACGATCCCGCTCCAGGAGGACCAGGCCTACGACTTCACGATCGACGACCCGCAAGGCGTCGGCTACCGCTTCACCGGCGTCCTGGACTGCAGAACCCGGGCCGACGAGACCGCGGGCCTGACCACCCAGACCCTCAGCGAGCCCAGCCCCGCCACGGTCGGCGGCGCCTCCACCGACCAGGGCGTCGACCTCGCCGCGACGGGCGGCGGCGCCGCCACCCCCCTCATCGCGGGCACCGCCATCGGCCTGGTGATCATCGGCGGCGCGGCCCTGATCCTGATCGGCCGCAAGGAAACCCAGCCCCACGACTGAACCGACCCCGACCCCGCGACTGAACCGACTCCGACCGCACGACCCCGACCGGACGACTGAAGCGACTCCGGCCGCACGACTCGACCGCACGACCCCGACCGGACGACTGCACCGACTCCGGCCACACGACTCGACCGCACGACCCCGACCGGACGACTGCACCGACTCCGGCCACAGGACTCGACCGACTCGGCCGTCCGCGACCTCACGTCTGAGCCGACCTCGGCCGTCGAGGCCGGCGACCGCTGTCCGAAGTCGGCCGACCTCGACCGACGACCGCGTCGCGCCGGTGAAACCCCCAGGTCAGCCGCGCCCCGTCAATCGAGTTACCACCCGAGGCTGGACCTCAGGCAAGATGGGGTGTATCTGCCCACTGCCTGATTTCAAGCTGCCGGACGGTTTCTCTTGGCTGAGTACATCTACACCATGCGCAAGACGCGCAAGGCGCACGGCGACAAGGTCATCCTTGACGACGTAACGCTGAGCTTCCTGCCCGGCGCGAAGATCGGTGTGGTCGGGCCGAACGGTGCCGGTAAGTCCACCGTTCTGAAGATCATGGCGGGGCTCGAGCAGCCCTCCAACGGTGACGCGTTCCTGTCGCCCGGCTACAGCGTCGGCATGCTGTTGCAGGAGCCGCCGCTCGACGAGTCCAAGACCGTTCTGGAGAACGTGCAGGACGGCGCCGCCGAGATCATGGGCAAGCTCAAGCGCTTCAACGAGGTCGCCGAGCTGATGGCGACCGACTACTCGGACGCGCTGCTCGACGAGATGGGCAAGCTGCAGGAGGACCTGGACCACGCCAACGCGTGGGACCTGGACACCCAGCTGGAGCAGGCCATGGACGCCCTGGGCTGCCCGCCCGGCGACTGGCCAGTCACCAACCTCTCCGGCGGTGAGCGCCGTCGCGTCGCGCTCTGCAAGCTGCTGCTGGAGGCCCCCGACCTGCTGCTGCTCGACGAGCCCACCAACCACCTGGACGCCGAGTCCGTGCAGTGGCTGGAGCAGCACCTCGCCAAGTACCCCGGCACCGTCGTCGCCGTCACCCACGACCGGTACTTCCTCGACAACGTCGCCGAGTGGATCCTCGAGCTCGACCGCGGTCGCGCCCACCCGTACGAGGGCAACTACTCCACCTACCTCGAGACCAAGGCCACGCGTCTCAAGGTCGAGGGGCAGAAGGACGCCAAGCGCGCCAAGCGGCTCAAGGAAGAGCTGGAGTGGGTGCGGTCCAACGCCAAGGGGCGTCAGGCCAAGTCCAAGGCGCGTCTCGCCCGGTACGAGGAGATGGCGGCCGAGGCCGACAAGATGCGGAAGCTGGACTTCGAGGAGATCCAGATCCCGCCGGGCCCGCGGCTGGGCTCCATCGTCGTCGAGGTCAACAACCTCTCCAAGGCGTTCGGGGACAAGGTCCTCATCGACGACCTGAGCTTCACGCTGCCGCGCAACGGCATCGTCGGCGTCATCGGCCCGAACGGCGCCGGAAAGACGACGCTCTTCAAGATGATCCAGGGGTTCGAGGAGCCGGACTCCGGTTCCATCAAGGTCGGCGAGACCGTCAAGATCTCGTACGTCGACCAGAGCCGCGCCAACATCGACCCCAAGAAGACGCTGTGGGCCGTCGTCTCCGACGAGCTGGACTACATCAACGTCGGACAGGTCGAGATGCCCTCGCGCGCGTACGTCTCGGCGTTCGGGTTCAAGGGCCCGGACCAGCAGAAGCCGGCCGGCGTCCTCTCCGGCGGTGAGCGCAACCGCCTCAACCTGGCGCTCACCCTCAAGCAGGGCGGCAACCTGCTCCTCCTCGACGAGCCGACGAACGACCTCGACGTCGAGACCCTGTCGTCCCTGGAGAACGCGCTGCTGGAGTTCCCGGGTGCGGCCGTGGTCGTCTCCCACGACCGGTGGTTCCTGGACCGGGTCGCCACGCACATCCTCGCCTACGAGGGTGACTCCAAGTGGTTCTGGTTCGAGGGCAACTTCGAGTCGTACGAGAAGAACAAGATCGAGCGGCTGGGCGCGGACGCCGCGCGTCCGCACCGCGCCACCTACAAGAAGCTGACCCGGGGCTGATCGATCTTGCGGCACATCTACCGCTGCCCGCTGCGCTGGGCGGACATGGACGCGTACGGCCACGTCAACAACGTGGTCTTCCTCCGCTACCTGGAGGAAGCCCGTATCGACTTCCTGTTCCGTCCGGAGAAGGACTTCAAGCAGGGGTCCGTGGTGGCGCGCCACGAGATCGACTACAAGCGGCAGCTCGTCCACCGGCACACGCCGGTGGACATCGAGCTGTGGATCACGCAGATCAGGGCCGCCTCCTTCACCATCGCCTACGAGGTGAAGGACGGCGACCACGTCTACGTCCGGGCCTCGACGGTGGTCGTGCCGTTCGACTTCGAGGCCGAGCGTCCGCGCCGGCTCACCGACGAGGAGCGCGAGTTCCTCTCGGAGTACCGGGACGACGACCAGAAGGCCGGCAAGGAGGCCGTCGCCGCATGACGGTGCTCCACCTCGCCGACGAGGGGGAGGCGGCGGACCTCGCGGCCTTCCTCTCCCGGCTGCTCCACTACGACCGTGGGGCGGCCGTGCGGCTCCAGGCGGCCGGCACCGCGCTCGCCGTCTTCGGCCGGCCCCCCTCGTTCGAGGTGCTCGCCGTCCGCGCGGTCCGGCTGGCCAAGCCGTACGAGAACGGCCTGGACGTCACGCTGGACGTGACCGTGTCGGCCGGCGAGCTGCTGGAGGCCGTCGACGAGAGCGCCGCCACGGCCGCCGTCCCCGCCGCCGTCACCGGGCCGCCGTGGGCCGGTGTGCTGCCGCCGCGCGGCGGCTGGCGGCCCGGGCCCGACCTGCCCTCGCCGGACGCGCTGCGCGCGACGGTCGGCGCTGCCGTCGCCGAATTCCGGTCCCGCACCGAGGAGTTGACCGCCGACCTGCGGACGCGGGCCGAACTCGACCGCATCGGCCGGGAGATCTGGTCCCGGACGGTCGGCGGCACCGGCCTTCCCGTGCGGGCCGTGCACGCGGCCCAGTCGCTGGGCTTCCTGCGGCCCTCGACGCGCTCCGAGGACGTCGCGCTGCTCTCGCTCGGCACCTGGCTGCGGCTGCGCACACCGTACGGGTCGATCGCCGTCCGGCAGCGGTCGGGCGGGCTGGGAACGCTCGACATCAGCGTCCACTGACGTCGTCGACCACCTGGCGGGTTCCCTGCGTCGTCGACCAGCTCGCGGGTGCCCGCCTTCGTCGTTCCGGTCACCTTCGTCGTTCCGGTCACCGCGATCCGGCGTGGTCGTTCCGGTCGGGCCGGGAAGTCGGGCGGGGAACCTGCGTCGTCGGTCCCGGCACCTGGATCCGATGCGGCGGCGCCGGTCATGCCGGGGCCCTCGGCGTCGCGGCTACGCTCGATCGCGCTCGGGACTACTCCGGGGTGTTCACCATCGACGCGGCCGCGTACGTCAGGTAGTTCCACAGCGTGTGCTCGTGCTCCTCGGACAGGCCGAGCTCGTCGACCGCCTCGCGCATGTGCTTCAGCCAGGCGTCGTGCGCGGCACGGTCCACGACGAAGGGCGCGTGCCGCATGCGCAGCCGCGGGTGGCCGCGGCGCTCGCTGTACGTCGTCGGACCGCCCCAGTACTGCATGAGGAACAGCGCGAAGCGCTCCTCGGCCGGGCCCAGGTCCTCCTCCGGGTACAGGGGCCGCAGGATCGGGTCGTCGGCGACTCCCTGGTAGAAGCGGTGGACCAGCCGGCGGAAGGTCTCCTCCCCGCCGACCTGCTCGTAAAAGGTCTGCTCTTGAAGCGTGCCGCGCCGAATCTCTTTCACGCCTCCCATGGTCTCAGACGCCGAGACCGAGGACGCAAGGCTTAGGACCGGGGACAAGAGGCTCCCGGACCGGGGGAAGGGACGCCGGCCGCCGCCGTCACCTCCTGCCCGCGGGTTCGCCTCGGAGCGTGCCGCCCCGCACAGTGGAGGCATGGGTGAGCACGGACTCGGCGGGAGGCTCGCGGATCTCGCCGCAGCGGAGCGGACCGCGCTGGTGCGCGAGATCGACGCCAGTGGCACCTTCGCCGCCGACCCGCGGTGGCGGGAGGCATTCGCGGCCGTGCCGCGCCACCTCTTCGTGCCCTACTACTACGTCAGCGGCGCCGGCGGCTACGAGCGGCGCTGGTGCGAGAGCGCCGACCCGCGCGGCAGGGAGCGCTGGCTGCGCGGCGCCTACGAGGACGTCCCGCTGGCCACCCGGCTGCGTGACGGCGTGCTGGTCTCCTCCAGCAGCCAGCCCTCCCTGATGGCGCTGATGCTGGCCGAACTGCGGGTCGGGGACGGGGCGCGGGTGCTGGAGATCGGCGCGGGCACCGGCTACAACGCCGCGCTGCTGTCGTACCGGCTCGGCGACGCGAACGTCACCACGATCGACCTGGATCCGGAGATCACGGAGTCCGCGCGCAGGCATCTCGCCGACGCCGGATACCGGCCCACCGTCGTCACCGGCGACGGGGCGCGCGGGGTTCCCGAGCGCGCCCCCTTCGACCGGGTCGTCGCGACCTGCACGCTGACGTCGATCCCGTCCCCCTGGCTCGCCCAGTGCTCGCCCGGCGCGCTCGTCCTGGCGCCGCTGGCCACCGGGCTCATCGCGCTGACCGTGCGGGACGCCGGACACGCCGAGGGACGCTTCCTGCACACCCCCGCCTTCTTCGTGCCGTTGCGCGGCGCGGACCGGCCCGAGCCGGAACCCGTGCCGTTCGCGGGCGTCCCGCACCGGGCCAGGGAGAGCGACCTGTTCCGCTTCCTGCTGGCCCTCACCCGTGGCGTCCTCGACCCGCAGGAGGCGTACGCCCTGTGGGAGCGCGAGGGGATGCCGGGGCGGGAGCGCTACGGCGTCACGGTCGACGGCGGACACGCGTGGGCCTGGCTGGACGCGCCGGAGGGGCCGTACGCGTGGCCCCTGCCCGGTCCGTCGGACCCCGCCCCGGCGCGGACGTAGGGGAAGGCGAGGACGCGGGGCACGAGGGCGCGGGGGCACGGGGGGTGCGGGGGCACGGGGGTGCGGTGGCACGGGGGTGGGCGATGGCCGTGTCCCCGATGCCCCCCGCACTCCGCCGCCCCGTCAAAGTCCGGACGGCGTCCCGGTCAGCCGCGTCGGACGGTGATCGTCGTCCAGGCGCCCACGTGCACCTGGTCGCCGTCCTGGAGGGGCACCGGGACGAACGGCTGGATCGGTTCTTCCGAGCCGTTCACCGTGGTGCCGTTCGTCGAGTTCTGGTCGACGACGGCCCAGCTGCCGTCCGGCTGCTGCACCAGCACCGCGTGCTGGTGCGAGACGCCCGGGTCCTCCGGGGGCACCGACAGGTCTATGTCGGGGGTCTCGCCGGTGGAGTGGCGGCGGCGGCCGATGGTGATCTGGTTGCCGGTGAGCGTGCGCTGCTGCTCGGGCGAGTACGCGGGCAGGTTCAGTCCGGCGGCCTCGGGGCCGGAGCGGTGCATCATCGCCATGAAGTACGCGCGGTCCGGGCCGATCGTGGCCGTCCAGGTCGCCGGCTGCTGCTGGTACGACGGTCCGGGCGGAGCCTGCGTGGCGCCGGGCTGCGGGTAGCCGTAGCCACCGCCGCCCTGGGGCGGGCCGGGGTTGCGGGGGTCGCCCTGGCCCTGGCCGGGACCGGTGTTCGACGGCGGGGACAGCACCCAGTCGTCGTCACCGCCGCCGAAGGGCGCGCCGCCGGGCTGCCGGCGGCCGGTCTCCTGGGGGAACCCGGACGGGGCCGACGGACCGGACGGACCGGGCTGGCCGGGCTGTCCGGGAGGCTGGAACGCCTGCGGAACGCCCTGGCCGCCGGGACCGCCGCCCTGTCCGAAACCGCCCTGGCCGCCGGGACCACCGGGTCCGCCGGGAGCGTTCTGCCCGCCCGGACCACCGGGGCCGCCCTGGCCGGGGAAGCCGCCACCGGCGGTGGGGCCGGGCGGCGGCGGAACCGGCCGTGAGGGATCGCCGCCGAAGCCGGACGGACCCCCCTGACCAGGACCGGGACCGCCGGGGCCGCCCTGGCCCGGAGGACGGCCGCCGGGGCCGGAGGGCTCGCGGGAGAAGGGGTCGCCGCCGGGCTCGCGCCGGAAGGGGTCGGAGGGCTGACCGGGCTGCTCACGCCGGTAGGGGTCCGAGGGCGGGCCGGAGGGCTCGCGGGAGAAGGGGTCGCCGGACGGGCCGGGAGGACGGCCGCCGGGGCCGGAGGGCTCGCGACCGTACGCCCCCGGCGGGGGACCGCCGGCGGTGCCGCCGGGTCCGCCGGGGCCGGAGGGCTCGCGTCCGAACGGCGGCGGACCGCCGGCCGGGCCGCCCTGGCCGCCGTGTCCACCGGGGCCGCCCGGACCCGAGGGGTCGCCGCCGAACGGCGGGATCGGCTCGGCGGGGCGGTTCACCTGGGACGGACGGGAGCCCTGGTAGTCGAAGGAGTCGCTGCCCCCGAAGGACGGAGGGGGCGGCTGGAACCGTCCGCCCTGACCACCGGGGCCCTGACCGCCGGGACCCTGACCACCGTGGCCCGGGCCTGCCGGACCGGCGCCGGGGCCGGAGGCCGGCGGACGCGGGGCGGCCGGGGTGTACGAGGTCGCCGTGTTGGTCAGGAAGTTCCAGCGGCACTCCTCGCAGAACGGCGCACCGCCCTCGCGGGGCGTGCGGCACTGCGGGCAGAGCTCGGGCTCGTGCCGGGGTCCGGAGGACGCGGGGGGTCCGCCGGGCCGGCCCTGACCGCCCTGGCCGGGCGGGGGCGGCGGGAAGCCGTAGCCGCCGCCGGGCGGGGGCGGCGGGGGAGGGGGCGGGGGCACGGCACCGGCCATGCGGTGACCGCAGACCTCGCACCAGTCGTCGGAACCCGACTGGTGTCCGTTCGGGCAGGTCGGCATGTCGGCGCGTCCCCCTCTCTCCTTCGGTGTCCCGGAGGCCGGCGGTTTCCCGCGGCCCGTTCAGGTCACTTCTTTACACGAACAGTCTTCGTGGACCTGGTCTCGAGCGTCATCTCGTCGGCGTCCGCGACCTTGGCCTTCAGTCGCACAGTACCTGTCGTCGCGTCGACCACGTCCACCACCTTCGCAAGCAGTTTCGCAGTATCCGCGTTCCCCGAGACGCTCGCGAGCTGCACAGCCCGGCCCAGTTTGGCCGTCGCTCCATCCATATCCCCCGCTTTGCGCAGATCGAGGCCCTGCTGGATGACCCGGGCCAGTTCGGCCTGGCCCGTGTAGTGGGCGACCTGGGGGTTGATCGACGTGGAGGCGGCCATGTCGTCGGTCCACACGGCCCGCACCAGTCCCTGCGCCCCCAGGTTGTGGACGGCGCCGTCCGGCTGCGGGATCACCAGCGAGACGCGCGCGGCCAGCATCTCCTGGCCCACGTTCGCCGCCGGGACCTCGACGCACACGTGGTAGTCACGGGACTCGTCGCCCCAGGAACCGGTGGGGTAGTCGCCCGCGCGCGGGCCCGCCTCGGTGCGGCGGCCGGTCAGCTCCTCGACGGTCGGCGCGACCTGCTTGACGAACTTGACGGTGGTGCCGACCGGGGTCCACAGCCGCAGGGCGACGTCCGCGACCTCCTTGCCCATCGCCGTCTCCATCATCTGCGTGAAGTCGGCGGCGAGGCCGGCCGGGTCCGCGACGATGTCGGCGGTGCCGAGCAGCGCGGAGGCTATCCCTGTGACTTCTTTCACTTCCCAGTCGGTGCCCACGCCCCGGGCGTCACAGGTGAACCGTCCGGCGCAGGAGTCGAGGGCGGCCTTGAGGTCCTGCGGCGACTCGTGCTCGTTGCGGCCGTCGGTGAGCAGGATGCCGTGCCGGATGGCGACGTCGGCCGTGGACAGCAGCCGGTCGGCGAGCCGCAGCCAGGTGCCGATCGCGGTGCCGCCGCCCGCGCTCAGCCGGCGCAGGGCGTGCTTGGCCTGCTCGCGGGTGGTCGCGTCGGCGACCGCGAGCCGGCCGCCGCCCGGATAGACCTCCTTGGCGACGTGCGTGCCGCCGATCACCGCGAAGTGCACGCCGTCGCGCAGGGTGTCGACGGCGGCGGCGGTGGCGTCGCGGGCGTTGCGCATCTTGGTCGGCGGGTAGTCCATCGAGCCGGAGCAGTCGACCATGAGCGCCACGGCGGCGGACGGGCCCTGGCCCGGCGCGTACAGGTGCGGCGCGGCGACCGCGCTGCCCACCGTGCCGCCGCCGGTGGCGGTGACCGTGACGATCGCGCTGACCTCGCGACCGCCCTCCGGCAGGTACTCGTTCTGGTAGACGTCCACCGAGAACTGCGGCACGTTCGACTTCGAGAAATTGGCCATGCCTGCTCAGATCCCCCTAGGAAAACCCCGCGTGCGCGGGGCGGTGTCCGGACACGGACCGGTCCCCACCGGCCCGTGCGTGCTTCCCCATGCGTCCCCGTGCCGGCGGCGCCTCCGGCCTCCGGCGTCCCGGCGTCCTCGTTCTGCTCTTTCGCTTGCCCGTTCGCCTGTTCGCCCGTTGGTTCGCCCGGTTGCCCGTTCGGCGGTCCGTCCGGTTTCCCGCGGCGCGGCCTCAGGCCGATCCTGCCCCCTGGACGGGGGCGGGGAACGGCACGAGGGCCACTGTTACGTTGTCGTGGCCCCCGCCGTCGAGGGCGTGGCCGACCAGTACCCGTGCGCTGTGCAGCGGCCGGTCGGCGGCGTCCGGCGGGAGGACCTCGGCCATCTCCTCGGCGGCCTCCGCGTAGTTCCACAGGCCGTCCGTGCACACCACGACCACACCGGGCCGGTCCGGCTTGAAGGACGCGGTGTGCGGCTCCAGTTCGTAGGCGTCGGCGCCGAGCCAGCCGGTGATCGCGTGGGCGCGCTCGTCGGCGTAGGCCTCCGCCTCGCTCATCAGGCCCGCGGCGACCATCTGCGCCGCCCACGAGTCGTCCTCGGTGAGTCGCGCCGGGGGCGAACTGCGGTCGGCGGGCACCCAGTAGGCACGGCTGTCGCCGACCCAGCCGACGACCAGCAGGCCGGCGGTGACCACCGAGCCGACGAGGGTGCAGGCGGGGGCGTTCTGGTGCGGGGCCTGCTCGCGGGCCGTGGCCGGCTCGTCGGCCAGCGCGTTGACCGCGTGCGAGGCGGCGACGATCGCCTCGTGCATCGCCTGCTGGGGGTGCGCTCCCTGCGGCAGGGCCGCCAGCAGGGACTCGCTCGCCGTCCTCGCGGCGGCCAGGGAGGCGTCGTCGGGCCGGGTCGCGGAGGAGACGCCGTCGCAGACGATCGCCACGAGCGCGGGCGAGCCGTCGGGCAGGGCGGCGCAGCCGAGGCCGAAGGAGTCCTCGTTGCGGTGGTGGCGCAGCCCGCGGTCGCTGACGGCGGCGATCGGGCCCGACTCGGCCTCCATGTGGTCGCGTTCACGCGGCTGGGCGTGTCCGCAGTTCTCGCAGTACCCGTCGTCGTCCACCCGGCCCGCGCGGCAGGCCACGCACACCTTGGCGGTCTCGGCCACCGCGGCGGCCTCGGCGGCCACCCGGGGGTCGGGCGCCTGGAGGGCGTACTCGTCGGGTTCCGACGGCCGGTCGAACCGGACGCCGGCGACGGGCGCGGGCGGGGCCGCCAGAGCGGGCGCGGCCGGAGCGGCGGGCGGCGGGAGCGGCGCCCCGGGCACGCCGGCGGAGGCCCCCGTGCCGGGAACGCCCGTGCCGGGAACGCCCGTGCCGGGGACGGGAATACCCGTGCCGGGGACGGCCGTGCCGTTCGCGCCCGTCGCTTCGGCTCCCGAAGACCCCACAGGTCCCGGAGACCCCACAGCTCCCGAAGGTCCCATGGCTCCTGAGGCTCCCACGGCTCCCGCGTTCCCCACGGTTCCCGCCGTCCCCGTGCCGTGCGTGGTGGGCTGCGCGGGGGCCGGACGGGCGGAGGCGGGGTGAGCGGACGCCGGGTGGGCGGAGCCGTTCATCGTGAGGGTCGGGTGGTCGTCCGGGCGCGACGGCGCGGCGGACAGGTCGTATCCGCACGCGCCGCAGAAACGGTCACCCGCGTCGACCGGCTCGGCGCAGCTCGGACACGTCGGCAGCGCGGCCTGCCGGGGCATCTGCGACATTGACTACACCCACGTCCGGGGGCGGTAACGATTGGCGCGTTCCACCAGGTCGATCCTTTCCTCGCCGCCGGTCGCCAGCCGGGCCAGCGTGCGGTACGAGCGCTCCAGGCCGAAGCGCAGCCCCCGCTCGTCCAGTTCGCTGCCGAGCAGGGCCCGGGCGGCCGGCGCGGCGTCCCGGCCACCGGAGAGTATCCAGTCGAGGGCGCACCCGAGGACTTCGGCGGACAACTGCTCGCGCCGCGTCGGGTCGAGGCCGTACGCGTCCAGCGCCTCCACCTGCGCCGCGGCGGCGACGAGGTCCTCCAGAAAGGGTACGTCGGAGGCGAGGGCCGTCCGCTGCCGGAGCCGGGCCCGCACCGCCGCGACCCGCGCCGCCGTGTAGTGGATGGACGACTCCGGCACCGACTCCAGCGTCCGGACGGCGCTGCCGCGGTTGCCGGCGGCCAGTTGCACGCGCGCCAGGCCGAACGCCGCGCTCACATAGCTCGGGTCGGTCGACCAGACCAGGCGGTAGTACTCGGCGGCGTTGTCGAGCTGTCCCAGCACCTCGGCGCACAGGCCGAGCGCCAGCTTGGGCGCGGGCTCGCCCGGGAAGGCGTCGTAGATCGCGTCGAAGGACAGCGCGGCGCCCTCGTGGTCGCCGGTGACCAGCGAGGCCACGCCGCGGTACCACACCACCCGCCAGTCGTCGGAGCGTTCGTCCTCCAGCTCGCCGAGCAGGGCGAGGGCGGCCCGGTGGTCGCCGTTCTCCAGCCAGGCGCGGATCTGCCGCAGCCGGGTCTCGACCGACGGCGCCGGCGCCGCGGTGAGCGCCGTGATCAGCTCGGCCGGCGCGGAGGCCGAAAGGCCCGCGAGGAAGCCCGCGTTGGGGTCGGTGGGGTCGACGTGGGGGACGGGCAGGGCGAGGGCCGCGGCGGGTGCGGGCACGGTCCGCACCAGCCCGCCGGGGACGACCGCGGGGGCGCCGCCGGCCGGGACCGGGCCGCCGCCCGCACCCACCGGCGTACTGCCCGCGCCCGGCAGCGGACCGCCCGCGGGGACGACGCCCGCGCCGCCCGCGAAGGCGAGAGCCGGTGCGGCGCCGGGTGTGCCGGGCAGGCCGGGCGCGGCGCCCGGAGCGCCGGACGGCATGACCGCCCCGCCCGTGCCGCCGGCGAGCGCGGGCGCGGTCCGGGCCGGCCGGGTGGACCCGGAACGGCCGAACAGACGGAGGGAGTCGACCTCCGTCCGGGCGCCCAGCCGTGACACCTCCCCGTCCAGCTTGGGGAACAGCTCCGTGTCCGTGACCTTGAGTTCCGGCCCGAACAGCGTCGACAGCGCGGGCCGCGCGCGGCCGCTCTGCAGCGAGACGACCTCGCGCAGCACGCCGGTCAGCTGCTCCGCCATCTCCTGCGCGGAGGCGAACCGGCGTGCCGGGTCGGGGTCGGTGGCGCGCACGAGCAGCCGGTAGAACGACTCGTACTGGCGGAAGACCTCGATGGTGTCGGGGTCGGGCAGGGAGTCGGCGAAGACGGTCGTGTAGCCCTGGAAGTCGAAGGTGAGGACGGCGAGGGTACGGCCCACCGTGTAGAGGTCGGAGGCGACCGACGGCCCGACCTCGGCGACCTCGGGGCCCTGGTAGCCGATCGTGCCGTAGATGGCCGACGTGTCGTCGTCCATCCGCCGGACCGCGCCCATGTCGATCAGCTTGAGCTCGTCCTCGGTCTGGATCGCGTTGTCGACCTTGAAGTCGCAGTACAGCAGGTTGCGGCTGTGCAGATGGCCGAGCGCCTCGAGGGCCTCGATGCCGTACGCGCAGGCCTGCTCGACGGGGAGCGGGTCCCGCTTGCCGTCCGGTGTGCGGCGGTCGTTGGCGATCTCCTTGAGGGACTTGCCGCCGACGTACTCCATGACGATGTAGCCGTCGAGGGAGCCGGTGCGCTGGTCGAGGTGCTCGACGAAGTTGTAGATCCGCACGATGTTGGCGTGCTCGATCTCGGACAGGAAGCGCCGCTCCGAGATGGCCGCGGCCATCGCGTCCTGGTCACCCGTGTCCAGCAGGCCCTTCAGCACCACCCAGCGGTCGTGCACCGGGCGGTCGATGGCCAGGTAGACCCAGCCGAGCCCGCCGTGCGCGAGGGCGCCCACCACCTCGTACTGGCCGTGCACGATGTCGCCGGCCTTCAGCTTCGGCACGAAGGAGTACGGGTGGCCGCACTTGGTGCAGAAGCCCTCGGTGCGGCCCTCCCGCTCACCGCGCGAACGGCCCACCGGGGCACCGCAGTCGGAGCGCGAGCAGAACCGCTTGCGCTCCGGGACCTCGGGGTTCTCCTGCACCATCGCGCGCGGGTCGGGCTTCGGCACCTGCGGCACCGAGACCAGGCCGACGCCCAGCCGGGCCCGGCCCGAGGAGCCGGCCGTCGAGCCGGAGCTGCGCACCGACACCGAACGCCCCGTCGACGCGCCCGACAGCGAGCGCGACAGCCGCCCCGACACCGAGCGCCGCGACTTCGACGACTGCGACGACGTGCGGGTGCTGCGGGCGCTGCGCCCGCTGGAGCGTGAACTCGCGCTGCCCGTCCCGTCCTTGCCGCCCCGGGTCACGCCGGTCGGCAGCGAGCCGACCCGGCCCGCCCCGGAGGCGGGATCGGGGGACGAGACGACCGGGGCCAGACCGCAGTTGTCGCAGTACAGCTCGCCGTCGCCGACATCCTCGTACGACCCCTCGCAGCCCGGCCGCTGACATGACTGCCCTGCCTGACTCATGGCTACTGCTCCCCCCTACGGTCCTCAGGGCCGCCCTGCTCCGGCACGCGCGGCACCGTGAGCAGTTCGGCGGCCGCCCGCTGGTAGCGCAGGACGGCCTGTTCGGCGACGCGCAGATCACAGGGCGCGCTCCACAGCATGCGGCGCGCCGCGTCGTAGCGCTCGATGAGGAACGGGTCCTCGGCGAGCCCGTGCCGGGCGACCTTCGCCTTGTACGCGTCCAGACGGCCGCGCAGCTCGGCGCGGACCGCCAGCGGCTGGGTGACCGCGCTCAACGACTCGCGGGCACGCAGCAGTTCGTCGTCCGCCTTCTGCTCCAGGGACTCCAGGAGCGGGGACAGGCGGTGCCACTGGGCGTGCCGCCGGTACTCGGCGGCCGTCGCGAGCTGCTCCTGCAGCGCGGTCGGCGGGCCGCTGACGACGGGCACCTCGGTGGCGGCGATCTTCGCCAGCACCTCGCCGCGCGCGGTGCGCGCCTCGGCGAGGGTGCGGTCGGCGCGGCCGAGGACGTCCCGCAGGCGCACCAGCCGCTGTTCCGCGTCCTGGCGGACCGTCAGCACGGCGTCGATCTCCCGCCGCACGTCCTCCAGGGCGCGCGCCTCACGGTCGTACACGGTGGTGTCCGGGCGGCCGCCGCCGGGGGCGGAGCTGCCCTGTGCGCGCACCCAGAAGGCCAGCGGGTCGGACACGACCTGCTCGCGCAGGGACGTCAGCGTGCGGGTGATGCGCTCCAGGTCGTCGCCCGCCGGGTGCTCGCCCGGGCGGACGCCGACGGAGTGCGCCAGCCGGCGGGTGCGCTGGAGCTCGGCGGCCAGTAAATCTATCCGCGCGGGCAGCGCCGACCAGACGGCGTCGGCGGTGACCACCATGTCGAGCGAGGTCGCGTACAGCTCGTTCATGCGGTCGACGAGGGTGGCGAGCGTGAAGCTCTGGCTGAGCCTGCCCGTGATCCGCGGCGCCGGTGCGTCGTCGTCGCCCGCGGCCGGTCCGGTGACCTCTCCTGTGACCGTTTCCGCGAGCGGTCCGGCTAGTGATCCGGCGAGCGATCCGGCGACCGTGACGGACTCGCCGCGCAGCAGCTCCGTCAGTTCCGCCAGGTCCTCGCGGCTGGACCAGCGGCGGCGCGAGCGGATCTCGCGTGCGCTGCGCAGCGCGTCGCTGTAGGCGTCGAAGTACGCCCACAGCAACGTGATCGACGCCTCCGCGGACGCCCAGCGCTCCTTGGTGACGCCGGTGAGGTCGGCGCCTTCGAGGAGCCTGCGGCCCGCGTGGTCCTGGAGCGCGAGGAGCGAGGTCTCGATCGCCTCGTGCTCCGCGCCGAGCCGCGCCAGCGCACGGTCGACCTCGTCCCGGTCCATCACCGGCCCGGGGGGTCCCGTGACGCCCATCGATCACCTCTCGCTGCTGTGTCGGTTGCCCGCTCGGTGTGTGCCCGCTCGGTGTCTGCCCGCTCTGTGGTTGTCCGTTCGGTGGTCCGCCCGCCCGGCGTCCCGCGCCGGCGGCCGTCCGCCGCGCTCCCTCGCCCCGCTCCCTCGCCCCGTCCCGCGGCCCCGTCAGCCCGTTCGCAGGTACTGCGGCGCGGGCGGCCTGGAGGTCGCCGCGTCGGCGCCCAGTGTCGCCGACAGCCATCTGTCGTACGACGTCTGCCAGCCGCTCGCGCGGTACTGCACCAGGATCTGGTTGACCCGGCGTACCAGGTCGTCGGCGTCCTTCTTCATCGCCACGCCGTAGTACTCGGTCGTGAAGGGGGCGCCCTTGAGTTCGACGGTCGGGTCCTGGGCGGCCTGGCTGGCCGCGAGCGCGCCGTCGGTGACCACGGCGTCGACCTCGCCGAGCTGGAGCCGTACCAGGCAGTCGAGCTGGTTGGGGACGGTGGTGGCGATGTCGACGCCCGCGCCGAGCCGGCCCGCCTTCCTGTCGTCGGCCAGCTTGGTGTTGGCCGTGGAACCGGCCGCCGTGCAGACCCTGGACTTCGCCAGACTGCCGTCGTAGCCGGTGATCTTCGAGGACTTGGGGGCGAGGACCTGCTGACCGGTCTTGAAGTAGGGCGCGGAGAACGCCACGTCCTTCAGCCGGCTGCAGGAGATCGTCATCGTGCGGACCACCATGTCCACCCGGCCCTCCTGGACGGCCGGGACGCGCTGGTTGGTGGGGATGGCCTTGAACTGGACCGCGTTCGGGTCGCCGAGTATGTCCTGCGCGATGCGGTGGACCAGGTCGATGTCGAAACCCTCCAGCGCCGCACCGGTGTTGTTGGGGTCGCGGTAGCCCCACCGGTAGCTGTTCTGGTCGACGCCGACGACGAGCTTGCGCTTCTCGCCCTGGCGGGCCTTGATCGCGGCGATGGCCGGGCCGTCCGCGGCCGACGGCGCCGGCGTCTGCTTCTCGGGGGCCGTGCAGTCGGCGTCCGCCGCCTGGCTCGCCTCGGCGACCTTGCCGCCGGTGCGGCCGGGGGCCGCGGCGCCGCCGGAGCGGGCCCACGGCAGCATCAGCACGAGCGCCAGCGCGAGGGCGCAGCCGGCCGCCATCGCTCCCACTCCGCCCCAGCCCCGCAGCCGGGCCCGCACACGTCGCGCACGCATCGTCGTCACGTCCCCCATCACCGGTACTCCGACAGTCTGCGCCCGATGCCGAGGACCGCGCCCGCGGCTGCCAGCACGGCGAGCACGGCGGCCCCGACGGACAGGCCGGTCATCGCGTCCAGACCGTTGCCCGCGGCCTGCCGGAACTCGGTCTGCTCGTGCGCCAGCGCGATCGCCAGGTTCTTGTCGACGCCGTCGAAGCACGCGCCGGTCGCGTCCTTGCCGCCGATCACCAGGGCGAGCGCCTGCTCGTAGTTGCCGTTGTCGTCCTGGGCGCGGGCCGCGGTGTGGCGCTTCTTCCACTCCGCCATGTTGCTCTCGGCCGTCGCCACCGGCTTCTCGCCCGAGCGGTCGTCGGCGAGCTTCGCCGCGAGGCTGAGGCCCTTGTCGAGGGTGCCCATGTCGGTGGTGAACTCGTGGTCGTACTTGTCGAGGGTGATCTCGTCGCCGTCGGCCGTCACCTTCACCGTCTCGGCGCCGCGCGAGACCAGCGTCAGGTTCTCGTTGCCGCGCGCCTTGAGGGAGGCGATACGGGCGTCGTGCAGGACGTTCAGCGAACGGACGCCGTCGTCGTAGGAGGAGTTCAGGCCCGCGCGGGCCACCGTGTGCCCGACGGCCAGCCACAGCAGGACGACCGCGGTGGCCGCCGACGCGGCGACCAGGCCGTGGTTCAGGACCCGGTTCGTGCGGCGGTAGTTGCGGTGCTGCGCCCAGGCCAGGGCGGCCAGCGCGACGACGCCCAGCGCGATCGCCGCCCACGGGTAGGGGGTCGCGTCGCCGTAGTCGTCGCGCAGCCGCCGGTTCTCCAACTGGTAGAGGTCCTCCGCCGCCGGGAGCATCTCGTCCTGCATCTTCTCGTTGGCGTAGCGCAGATAGGCGCCGCCGACCGGGAAGCCCTGCCGGTTGTACGTCCGCGCACGCTCCACCAGGCCCTTGTACTCGGGCAGCAGCGTGTTCAGCCGGGTGATGAACTCGGTGGAGGGGGAGCCGGGATCGGCGTTGCTCGCCGCGGTGACGAGTTCCGCGGCCGCCTTGTCGATGTCCTCCTCGTAGCGCTGCCGGGACGCCGCCGTCTCCTGGCCGCCCGCCAGGAAGCCGCTGGAGGCGGCCGTGTTGGCGTCGGCCAGCGAACGGTAGATGTCGGCGGCGGCCGAGCTGAGCGGCTGGCTCTTGTGCAGCACGTCGTCGGCGGCGGCCCGGCGGTCGGTCGTCTGCCAGGCCGTCACCGCGCCGAAGGCGAGGACGAGGAGCGCGAGAAGAGCGCCGATGATGCGCAGCCGCCCCGGTTCGGTCGTCGCCGCGGCGCGGACCGTGTCGACACCCTCGGCGAACGCCGTACGGCGTGCCGGCGGTGGCGTCGTTCTGGTCGGCGGGCTTGCCAGGTCTGCCACTGTTCGACCTCCCCCATGGTCATCTCCCGCCGGTAAGTATCGCTGTCGGGAGGCGTCGTGCGCACCGGCCTTCACTCGATCTTGATCAGATCGCAGTCCCCCCTGCTCATGAATACGTCTGCGGCGGGTGTTCGGTTCCTTCCGGGGGGCTCGCGTCGCGAGCGGCGCGCGGGCGTGAACCGGGCGCACGCCCGCCGCACAGCGTTCCGGGCCCCGGGATTCCGGGCCCCGGGATTCCGGGCCCCGGGATTCCGGGCCACCGGGATTTCCGGCCTCCCGTGCCCCGTGGGGCTCCGCCGTTCCCGGCGGCGCCGGGCGTCGCGCGCTCAGGCCTCGAAGAAGGCCCGGGTGGTGCGCTGCGCCCGGGCCGGCGCGCCCACGTGGTCCAGGCCCAGCAGCGCCGCCCCGAGCACCGGCCGTGCGCGCACCACGCGGGGCACCGCCTTGGGGGCCCTGGCCGCCAGCAGTTCGCGCACCCGGTCGTCCAGTTGTGCGTGGCCCGCCGTGAGGACTCCGCCGCCGAGCAGCACCGGCGTCTCCTCCTCCAGCAGTTCCAGGCGGGTCAGCGCCACCGTCGCCATCGTCGCCACCTCCTCCGCCAGGCGGTCGACGACCGCGCGCGCGACCGCGTCGCCCCGCGCCGCCGTCGCGAAGAGGACCGGGGTCAGTTCGTGGCGGCGCGACGGCGGGACGCGCTCCAGGTGCAGGGCCTCGATCAGCGCGTACACGGTCGGCAGGCCGAAGTGGGCGGGAAGGGTGCGGGTGAGGTCCGTCGGTCCTCCTCTGCCGTCCGCCGCCCGCGCCGCGTGCCACAGGGCCTCCTCGGCCAGCCCCCAGCCGCCGCCCCAGTCCCCGGAGAGCCGGCCGAGCGCCGGGAAGCGGGCCGTGCGGCCGTCGGGGCGCATGCCCACGCAGTTGATGCCGGCGCCGCACACCACGGCCACCCCCCGCGGTTCGGCCACGCCCGCCCGCAGGATCGCGAAGGTGTCGTTGCGGACGTCCACCGACCCGCCCCACGCGCGCGCGTGCAGGGCGGCCGCCAACTGGGCCTCCTCGACCGGCAGATCCGCGTTGGCGAGGCAGGCCGACACATGGGTCGCGGACGGGACCCCGGCGGCCTCGTACGCGCGCGTGACGGTGTCCGCGAGGTCGTCCACGGCCGCCGCCACGCCCACCGCGGGCGGTCGGAAGCCGCCGCCGCGGGCCGTGGCGAGCACCTCCCCGCCGGCCGCCACCACCGCGACGTCGGTCTTGCTGTTGCCCGCGTCGATGGCGAGAACGCTTGCCGTCAGGCCCACGCGAGATGCTCCCGGTTGTGTGCGACCAGTCGGTCGGTCAGCTCTTCGGCGTACTCGTACTGGCCGATCAGGGGGTGGCACAGCAGCGCCTTGAACACGCGGTCGCGGCCGCCGCGCAGGGCCGCGTCCAGGGCCAGGTCCTCGTAGGCGGTCACCTGCGCCATCAGGCCCGTGCGGAGCGGGTCGGCGGCCGGCACGGGCAGCGGGGAGGCCCCGCCGGGCCCCACGGCCGCCTGGACCTCGATCACCGCGTCGTCCGGGAGGAAGGGCAGCGTGCCGTCGTTGCGGGTGTTCACCACCTGGTAGGGGCTGCCCGAGCCGGTCAGCAGCGCCGCCGCCAGGTCCACCGCCGCCTCCGAGTAGAAGGCCCCGCCGCGCCGGGCCAGCAGCGCCGGCTTCTCGTCGAGGGCCGGGTCGGCGTACAGCGACAGCAGCTCCTTCTCCATCGCCGCCACCTCCGCCGCCCGCGACGGCTTGGTGCGCAGTTCCCGTACGACCTCGTCGTGCGCGTAGTAGTAGCGCAGGTAGTACGAGGGGATGACGCCCAGCCGGTCCAGCAGGGCGGGGGGCAGCCGCAGGTCGGTGGCGATCGCGTCGGCGTGGCGGGCCAGCAGGCGCGGCAGGACGTCCTCGCCCTCGGGCCCGTGCAGCCGTACCCCGGTCTCCCAGGTGAGGTGGTTCAGGCCCACGTGGTCGAGGTGCAGCTCGGCCGGCGCCACGTCGAGGAGGGCCGCGAACTTGCGTTGCAGGCCGATCGCCACGTTGCACAGACCGACCGCCCGGTGACCGGCCTGGAGCAGGGCGCGGGTGACGATGCCGACCGGGTTGGTGAAGTCGATGATCCACGCGCGCGGGTTGGCCCGCCGGACGCGTTCGGCGATGTCCAGGACCACCGGGACGGTGCGCAGCGCCTTCGCCAGGCCGCCCGCGCCGGTCGTCTCCTGGCCGACGCAGCCGCAGTCCAGGGGCCAGGTCTCGTCCTGGAGCCGTGCCGCCTGGCCGCCGACCCGCAGTTGCAGCAGCACGGCGTCGGCGCCGTCGACGGCCGCGTCCAGGTCGGAGGTGGTGACGATCCGGCCGGGGTGGTCCTGCCGGGCGAAGATGCGCCGGGCCAGACCGCCGACGAGCTCCAGACGGCCGGCCGCCGGGTCGACGAGGACCAGTTCCTCCACGGGCAGAGTGTCCCGCAGGCGCGCGAAGCCGTCGACGAGTTCGGGTGTGTAGGTCGAGCCGCCGCCGACCACGGTGAGTTTCATGCCTTGTTAACCCTTTACTCCGGTGAGGGTGACACCTTCGACGAACGCCTTCTGCGCGAAGAAGAACACGAGGATCACGGGGGCCATGACGAGCACGGTGGCCGCCATGGTGAGGTTCCAGTCGGTGTGGTGCGCGCCCTTGAACGACTCCAGGGCGTAGGAGAGCGTCCAGGCGTCCGGGTTCTCCGAGGCGTAGATCTGCGGGCCGAAGTAGTCGTTCCAGGCGGCGAAGAACTGGAAGAGGGCGACGGCGGCGATGCCGGGCTTCGCCATCGGCAGGACGACCTTCAGCAGGGTGCGCAGGTCGCCGCAGCCGTCCACCTTCGCCGCGTCGAGGTACTCGTCGGGGATCGTCGTCAGGAACTGGCGCAGCAGGAAGATCGAGAACGCGTCGCCGAACGCCAGCGGGACGACCAGCGGCCACAAGGTGCCCGACAGGTCCAGCTGCTTGGCCCAGAACAGGTACATCGGGATGACGACCACCTGCGGCGGCAGCATCATCATCGAGATCACCAGCATCAGCGTCAGATTGCGGCCCCGGAAGCGGAACTTGGCCAGCGCGTACGCGACGGGCACCGAGGAGACGACCGTGAGGACGGTGCCCAGGCCCGCGTACAGCAGCGTGTTGCGCCACCAGACGAGGAAGCCGGGTGTGTCGAAGACCTTGCGGTAGTTGCCCCACTCCCAGGTGTGCGGGACCAGGTCCCGGCTGAGCGCCTGCGAGTCGCTCATCAGGGAGGTGAGGAACACGAACACGAAGGGGAGCGTGAAGAACAGGGCCGCGGCCACGCCCAGGGAGTGGACGGCGATCCATTCCAGCAGCGCTCTGCGGCGGGCGGTGCGCCCGGCGGGCGAGGAGGGCGGAGCCGTCTGCTCGGCCGGGCGTTCCCGTACGTGGGTCATGAGCGTCAGTCACCTGCCTGGACGAGACCGCCCCGGCGCCGCATCAACAGCGCGGTGAACGCCATCGACAGGGCGAACAGGACGAGGGCGACGACACAGGCGGAGCCGTAGTCGAAGCGCTGGAAGCCGAGGTTGTAGACGAGCTGGGGGAGGGTGAGCGTGGAGTGCTCGGGGTAGCCGGGCTCGAACATGGTGCCCGCGCCCTGGATGACGCCCGAGGCGACCTTGCCGGCGACGAGCGGCTGCGTGTAGCACTGCATCGCCGCGATCACGCCGGTGACGACCGCGAACATGATGATCGGCGAGATGGTGGGCAGAGTGACGTACCGGAAGCGCTGCCACGCCGACGCGCCGTCGAGTTCGGCCGCCTCGTACTGCTCCCTGGGCACGTCGAGCAGGGCGGCCATGAAGATGACCATCAGGTCGCCGACGCCCCACAGGAACATCAGCGTGAGGGCCGGCTTGGACCAGTCGGGGTCGTTGAACCAGCCCGGGGCGGGGATGCCGGCCTGCTCCAGGAAGGAGTCGACCGGTCCGGTGCCGGGGTTGAGCAGGAACGCGAACGCCATGGTGGCCGCCACCGGCGGGGCGAGGTAGGGCAGGTAGAACAGGGTCCGGAAGACTCCCGTGCCTGTCTTGATCTTCGTGATCAGCATGCCGATCCCGAGCCCGAACAGGACCCGCAGGGTCACCATGATCACGACGAGCCAGAGCGTGTTGCGCAGGGCGGGCCAGAAGAACGGGTAGTGCTCGAAGACGTACGTCCAGTTCTTCGTGCCGCTCCACGTCGGCGCTCTGAAGCCGTCGTAGTGCATGAACGAGAAGTAGACCGTCGAGATCATCGGGTACGCGAAGAAGACCGCGAAGCCGATCAGCCAGGGCGACAGGAAGGCGAGGGTGCGCAGCGCCGAGCGCCGGTGCTTCGCCCGCAGGGTGTGGGTGGCCGCCATCGCTACTTCGCCTGCGCGATGTCCGTGTCGATCTGCGCCGCGGCCTTCTTCAGGCCGGCCTTCAGGTCGGTGACCTTGCCGCTCTCGTAGTCGTAGCCGAGCTGCTGGATGGTCGTCAGGTAGACGCCGCCGTTGACCGAGGCCGGTGAGGTGGTCGAGTTCGGGTCGGCGGCGATGTCGAGGAACGTCTTGAAGCGCGGGTCGTACGTCAGGTCCGGGGACTTCAGCGCGGCCAGCGTGGAGGGCACGTTGTGGATGGCGTTGGAGAAGGCGACGACCGCGGCGGTGTCGGTGGTCATGTACTTCAGCAGTTCCCAGGCGGCGTTCTGCTTCTTGCTGGTGGCGGCGATGCCGGCGATGGTGCCGGTGATGTAGCCCTTGCCGTACTCGTCCACCCGGTCGTCGGGGACGGGCAGCGGGGCGACGCCGATCTCGAAGCCGGGCTCGGCCTCCGTCGCCATGCCCAGACGCCACTCGCCGTCCAGTTGCATGGCCACCTGGCCGGTCTGGAAGGGGTGCTTGGGACCCCATTCGTCGCCGAGTCCGGCCCGGAACCTCTCCAGTTTCCGGAAGCCGCCGAGGTCGTCGACAAGCTTCTTCTGCAGGGTGAAGGCGTCGGCGACGGCCGGGTCGGCGGCGATCGTCGACTTGCCGGCGGAGCTGAACCAGGTGGGCGAGAACTGGCCCATGTAGTGCTCGGTGGTGGTCTCCCAGCCGTGGTAGTTCGGCATGAAGCCGAGCTGCTCGTACGTGTCGCCCCGGGCGATCGTCAGCTTCCTGGCGTCGGCCGCGAACTCGGACCAGGTCTTCGGCGGGGACTTGACGCCCGCCTTCGCGAAGGCCGTCTTGTTGTAGTAGAGCCCGTAGGCGTCGCCGAGCAGGGGCGCGGCGCAGCGGTCGCCGTCGTACTGGGTGTACTCGTTCATCGCCTTCGGGAAGGTGGCGGCGGGGTCGATGTGCGCCTTCTCGAAGAAGGGGTCGAGGTCGACCAGGGCGCCGGAGGAGCAGAACCTGCCGACGTTGTTGGTGGTGAACGACGAGATCACGTCGGGCGCCTTGCTGCCGCCCGCGCGCAGCGCCTGGTTGATCTTGTCGTCGGTCATGTTGCCGACGACGTTCACATGGATGGCGGGGTGCGCCTTCTCGAAGCCCGCGACCAGGGACTTCACGGCCTTCACCTCGTTCGGCGCGCTCCAGGCGTGCCAGAAGGTGATGGTCTGCTCCTTGGAGGCGTCGTCGCCCGCCTGCGGTTCGGACTGGCCGGTACAGGCGGTGGTGCTCAGCAGCAGGGCCGTGGAGGCGGTGAGGGCGAAAGCCGCCTTTCGGACGACTTCGGGTATGCGTGCGGGCATGGCGGAGCCTTCCAGGAACAGGGCAGGACAGGGCAGGGTGAAGGGAGGTTCGGTGCGGTGAGACGTGAGGTGAGGTGGGGTGAGGTGTGCGGAGCGGAGCGCGGTGGGGGTGAGGGGGCTGCCTCGGCGGGGTTAGCGCGAGGTGTCGAAGACCTCGTCGCGGGTGGCCGCGAGCGCGCTCTCCAGTGCGCCGCGCAGCACGGGCCGTTCGGTGACGTCGCCCATCACGAGCTTGGGCCGCGAGGCGGCCAGTTCCTCCAGCTCGTCTTGGACGAGGGCGCGCAGCACCTCGCCGCCGGCGGTCAGGGAGGCGCCGCTGAGGACGACGAGTTCGGGGTCGAGCACGGAGACGAGCGAGGCGAGACCGGTCGCGAGCCGGGTCGCGTACGTCTGGAGCAGCAGCCGGTTCAGGACGGTGTCCTCGGCGGCCGCCCGTGCCACGAGCGCCGCGGCGGCCTCGGCGTAGGGGCCGGACGGGACCGAGGTCATGCCGATCTCCCGGGCCAGCCGGGGCAGGGCCTGCGAGCCGGCCAGCTCCTGGTAGCCGCCGCTGTTGGCCTTGGTCACCTGCCGGACCAGGGGCGCGCCCGGAACCGGAAGGAAACCCACCTCTCCCGCGCCGCCGGTCCAGCCGCGGTGCAGCCGGCCGCCGAGGACGAGCGCGGCGCCGAGACCGCCCTCGTTCCACAGCAGGACGAAGTCCTCGTGGCCGCGGGCCGCGCCGAGCCGTTGTTCGGCGACGGCGGCGAGGTTGACGTCGTTCTCGTACTCGACCGGCATCGGCAGGGCCGCGGCGAGGTCGTCGAGGAGTGCGGGGGAGTGCCAGCCGGGCAGGTGGGAGGCGTAGCGCAGGCGTCCGGTGGTGGGGTCGAAGGCGCCGGGGGTGGCGACGACGAGCCGGCGCACGTCGGCCCGGGTGAGGCCGGCCGCCTTCACCGCGCCGTCGAGCGCGTCGGTGACCTGCCGTACGACCGCGCCGGCGGTCTTCCTGCCGGGCGTGGGCACCTCGTGCGTGCCCACGGTCCGGCCGGTGACGTCGGCGACGGCGGCGAGGACGCGCTCGGGGGTGACGTCGAGCCCTGCGGCGTACGCGGCGGCCGGATTGACCTCGTACAGCTGGGCGTTGGGGCCGGGGCGCCCCGCGGTGGTGCCGGTGGCCAGCACCAGCCCGGCGGCCTCCAGGCGGGCCAGGAGCTGCGAGGCGGTGGGCTTGGACAGGCCGGTGAGCTTGCCGATGCGGGTGCGGGACAGGGGGCCGTGCGCCAGGAGCAGGTCGAGGGCCGCCCGGTCGTTCATGGCGCGCAGGACGCGCGGGGTGCCCGGCGTGCCGGCGGTTCCTGCCATGGATCGACACCTGCCTTTCTCGACTGCACAGCTTCTCAGCGCCGCCGGACGCGCGTCCACATCCGGCACTGTTAGGAAAGTTTCCTATCGGTGGAAGGGAACGTAAGCCCGGGGCGAAGCGGGCGTCAAGACGCGACACGACAAAACGCCCCCGCGGCAACGGAGTCGTTACCCGGGGGCGCCTCGGTCGAGCGCGGGGAGGCCGGACGGCCTACTTGGCCGCGGGCGTCGTCCCCCGTGGCTGCACGATCGGCGTCGTCGCCGCCACCTGCGGCGAGTCCGCGTTGGAGAAGACGGACGGCGCCGCCACGGCCGCCGCCGGATCGGCCGGGTCCTCCGTCACCGGGGCGGTCGCGCCGCCCACGATGCGGATGTCCGCCTCGTCGAAGGCGCGCTTGACGCGCCAGCGCAGCTCGCGCTCGACCGTCAGGGACTTGCCCGGCATCGTCTTCGCCGAGATCCGCACGACCATCGAGTCGAGCAGGACGCTGTCCAGGCCGAGCACCTCGATCGGGCTCCACAGGAGCTCGTTCCAGGGCTCCTCCTTGCTCATCTTCTCGGCGACCTCGTCCAGCGTCGCCTTCACCCGGTCGAGGTCCTCGGACGCCCTGACGGTCACGTCGACCCCGGCCGTCGCCCAGCCCTGCGACAGGTTGCCGATCCGCTTCACCTCGCCGTTGCGGACGTACCAGATCTCGCCGTTGGCCCCGCGCAGCTTCGTCACGCGCAGCCCCACCTCGATGACCTCGCCGGTGGCCACGCCCGCGTCGATCTGGTCGCCGACGCCGTACTGGTCCTCCAGGATCATGAACACACCGGAGAGGAAGTCCGTGACCAGGTTGCGGGCGCCGAAACCGATCGCCACGCCCGCGACGCCCGCGGAGGCCAGCAGCGGGGCGAGATTGATCTCGAAGGTGCCCAGCACCATCAGCGCGGCCGTGCCCAGGATCAGGAAGCTCGCCACCGAGCGCAGCACCGACCCGATCGCCTGCGAGCGCTGCCGCCGCCGCTCGTTGTTGACCAGCAGCCCGCCCAGCGCCGTGCCGTCCACCGAGGCGACGGTGCGGGTCATCCGGTCGATCAGCTTGGTGATCGACCGCTGCACCACCACTCTCAGCACCACCGCGATCACCAGGATCAGCAGGACGCGCAGACCGATCGCCAACCACGTCGACCAGTTCTGCTCGACCCAGCTGGCCGCGTTCGTCGCGCTCTCCTGGGCGTCCTGCAGGGACGGGACGGTCACCGCGCTCGGCGACTCCGAGGGAATCGGCGTGGGCGACGCTCCGGCGGCCGACAGGACGGCGGACAAGGACAAGGCAGGTACCTCCACGTGCTGCGCTGCTCCGTCCGGCGCGGCGGTCGACGTCGACGCGCGCTGCGAGGTCACGGAAAGGTCACCGGACAGGCATGACCACCACACTAACGGGGCATCGGGTGGGGTTCGGCGAGATCCGGAAAGGAGAGACAGGCCTCACCCGCGCGTGAACAGGGCGTGATCCCGGGGAGAAACAGGGTGTGGTCGAAAACACTCCCAGCCCGTTACCGGGACATGGTGGCGCGTCCACCAGGCAAGAGGGGAGACTGACTGCAGATCGTCCCGGCGCGAGCCACGCGCCGCCGACGCCCAAGGAGGCATCCGTGCCGCATGTCCTGGTCCTCAACGCGTCGTACGAGCCGCTCGGCGTCGTACCGCTCCGCCGCGCGCTCATCCTCGTCCTGGAGAACAAGGCCGTCTCCCTGGAGGAATCCGGCGCCTTCATGCACAGCGCGACCGTCACAGTCCCCGCACCCAGCGTGGTCCGGCTCAAGCGGTTCGTCCGCGTCCCCTACCGCGGGCCTGTCCCCCTGACCCGTCGAGCGCTCTTCGCGCGGGACGGGGGCCGGTGCATGTACTGCGGTGGCGTCGCCACCAGCGTCGACCACGTCATCCCGCGCAGCCGCGGGGGCAAGCACGTGTGGGACAACGTCGTCGCGTCCTGCCGTCGCTGCAACCATGTCAAGGCCGACCGCCACCTCGTCGAGATCGGCTGGCGGCTGCGTCACAAACCCGCGCCCCCCTCGGGCCTTGCCTGGCGCATCATCGGCACGGGCCACAGGGACCCGTGCTGGCTGCCGTACCTGCAACCGTACGGCGCGGACGACGCCCTGGCCCGGATCGACGGCATCTCCGCATAGCCGGCCGCTCCGGGCTTCTTCATGCCCCGCGGCGCCCGCGGCCTGACGTACCGGCCCGCACGGACCCCGCACGACAGGCCGGGCGTCGGCCATGGCCGGGCCGCGGGGCCCGTCGGGACGCGGCCGCCCGGCCGCGTCCGGAAAACCCCGCGGTACGCAGCCCCGCGCGCCCGCGGCCGTTCAGGCGCGCGTGCCCTCCGGCCGGGAGCCGCGGATCACGTGCAGCGCCGTGCCCACCACGAACACCGCGCCCGCCGCCAGCCACGCCCCCGCCTCCTGACCCGGCCGCGTCGGCCACGCCCACACCGTGACCCCCCACCCGTGCACCCCCCTCGACGCGAGATGGACCGCGCCGAGGTAGCAGAACGCGGGCAGCCAGCTCAGCCGGGCGCCCACCACGACGGCCGCCACCGCGGTGACGCCGACGCAGCCGAGCAGGTTGCGGAGCGAGACCGCGGCGACGAGGGCGGGCCCGTCGCCGGGCACGGCGAGCGCCGGCGGCACGCAGGCCAGGGCCGACAGGGCGAGCAGGTGGACCAGCCGGCGGAGCCACCAGGGGCGCACGGCCGTGCGGTCCAGCTCGTCGGACGGGGCGTACAGGCTCGCGCCGATCAGCGCGGCGGCCGACAGCGGCGCCAACGCCACGACCTGCGCCGACCAGCCCGCGGCCGGGTGCGCCTGGCCCGCCCGGTGCGCCGCGCCCACGGCGAACGCGCAGGTCACGGCGAGCAGGGCAAGGGTGACGGGAAGGGCGCGCGAGCGGGCGTAGAGGCCGATGCCGGTCGGCGCGGGACGGTGGAGGCTCACAGGGCGGGCACCCCCGCCGGGTCGCAGTCGCCGACCGCGGCGAAGTACGCCGACAGCCAGGTCCGCCGCTCGCCGGCGTCCATCGAGGCCAGCCGCTCGCGAGCCGCCCGCCGTTCCCTCAGCTCGGCCCGCCGGGCGGCGTCTCCCTTCGCGTCCAGCGCGTCGAAGTACTCCTGGAGGGGGTTCGGCGCGAGGTGGTCGGAGACGGCGGCGTCCACCGCGCGCAGACGCGCGCCGGGCTCGCCGCACCGCGCGCCTTCCTGGAGCGCGGCCACCGCTTCCCACGCGTACTGCTCGGGATCGGTCAGCCGGCCCCGCACGACCGACCAGCCGATCGGCGTCAGAAGGGGCAGCTGCACCTCGCCGTCACCCGGCTCGCCCGGCCGGTCCTCGAACCGGACGGGCAGGTTCCGTACGCCCTCCAGGCGGCCGGTGACACCCGACAGCGCCTTCGTCACCTGCGGAAGCATGCCTGCGTAGCGGGCGTTCACACAGATCTGCGGCACGGTCGAGGTGTCGCACACCTGGCGGCCCTCCACCGGGTTCGCCCGCCACAGCGCCGGCCCCGACTGCACCAGCAGCCCGCCCGCGGCCGCGGCCGCCGCCAACGGCAGCAGGACGGCACGCCGACGCCGCCCCCGCAGCGCGTACGCCAGAACGGCCGCCGCCGTCAGCCCGCACACCCACACGGACATCGCGACGGGCTGCCACCCCACCGGCACCAGGCCCTCCGCCACGGGCATCGCCGGGTCCAGCCGGCGCAGACCGCCCGCGCCCGCCTCTCCCGACAGGGCCAGCGCGAGATATCCGGCCGCCGCCAGCAGCGGCGGCGCCGGCCGCCAGGCCACCACCCGCCCCACGACGTGCCCGGCCACCGCGGCGGCCAGGAGCGCCACCACGTCGGCCGGCAGCAGGTCCGCGTACGGCCGGTCGCCCCGGGCGTACGGCCAGGTCGCCAGCAGCGCCCCGGCCACGGCGAGCAGATAGCCCGCCACCACCCACAGCGCGAGCGGCAGCGCCGCCGCGAGCAACCGGACCAGCGGTCCGCGCACGACCGTCGTCCACAGTTCCCCCGTGCCCCGGCGCCGCTCCCGCCCGCCCTGCCAACAGCCCGCGGCCGCCGCGAGCGGTACGAGGACCAGCTGCATGGCGTGCAGTTCGGTGCGGGTCTCCGCCCAGCCGCCCTGCCAGCGGTCCGCCTCGACGGCCAGCAGCACGGCCGGGGTGAGGAAGGCGGCGGCTCCGGCCCAGGGGGCGAAACCCCGGGTGGCCTCGGCGCGCAGGGGGTGCGGCGGGCGCGGTGGGGCGGGCCGGGCGGTCCGCTTCCCGGGGGCGAGGGTCTCCGGATCTCCGGTGACGAGGGTCATCGCGTCGGCTCCAGGGGGGTGCGGTGGGCGCGCAGGGCCGCCGTGTAGCCGCGCTCGAGGGGGTTGTCGCCGACGCCGTCCGGCCCCGCGGCCTCGCCGACGCCGCTGAGCGAGGCCGGGGTGCCCCGGTAGGCGACCCTGCCCGCGTCCAGGAGGGTGACCTCCGTGCAGGCGGCGGCCACGTCCTCCACCAGGTGGGTGGAGACCACGACCGTGGCGCGGGCGCCCAGTTCGCGCAGCAGCGCGCGGAACTCGACGCGCTGCTCGGGGTCGAGACCGGCGGTCGGCTCGTCGAGGAGCAGGATCTCCGGCTCGTTGACGATGGCCTGGGCGATGCCCACCCGGCGGATCATGCCGCCGGACAGCGTCCTCACCTTGGCGTCGGCCCGGTCGCCGAGGCCGACACGCCGGACGGCGGCGTCGACGGCGTCCGGGACGTCCGCGGCGGGCATGTCCTTCAGCCACGCCACGTACGCGACGAACTCGCGCACGGTGAAGCCCGGGTAGTAGCCGAACTCCTGCGGCAGATAGCCGAGCCGCGCACGGACCGCGCCGCGCCGCGCCGGATCGCCGACGTCCTCGCCGAGGATCTCGACCCGGCCGGCCGACGGGCGCGCCACGGTCGCCAGGATCCGGATCAGCGACGTCTTGCCGGCGCCGTTCGGGCCGAGCAGTCCGTGCACCCCGGGGCCGAGGTCGAGATCGACGGCGTCGAGCGCCACGGCCCTGCGGTGCCGCACGCGCAGTCCGCTCACTCGTATCGTGCTCACGGCTTCTCCATGTGGTCGTAGGCGGAACGGCGGGCGGCGAGCAGCGCGGCGCACAGCAGGGCCGCGGCCCCCCAGGCGCCCTGGGCGCGAGGGCCGGCCAGGTAGTGGTCGAGCTGCCCGGCCAGCCCGGTGAGGGCGGGACCGCCGGACGCGGTCAGCGCCGGGGCGAGGACGGCGAACGACCAGCCCCCGCCCGTCAGCGCGGTGGCGGCACGGCAGCCGACCCAGCCCGCCAGCGTCAGCGAGGCGAGCGTCAGGGCGAGCCCCGGCAGCAGCCAGGCGGCCGCGCCCGGCGCACCGGCGGCGGGCAGCAGCAGACCGGTGAGGGTGAGCAGCGGCAGGCTGACGGCGAGTACGGCGGCCGTGCGCGTCAGCAGCAGCCGCAGCCCTCCGGACGGTGTGGCCGCCGCGATCTCGTGCAGCGGGTCGGCGTGCACCCCGTAGGAGAGGGCGACCCCGGCGACGGGCGCCAGCGGCGCGAGCGCCAGCAGCAGCGGCCGCGCGGCCTCGGCCCCGCCCCCGTAGGAGAGGCCGAGGGCGCCGAGGGCGACCAGCGACACGGCGGGCAGCCAGGCGCCCCGGACGGCGGGACCCGCGGCCCACAGCGCACGGACCAGGAAGAAGGACCATTGACGCGCACGGTGGGGGGAACGGCCCGGGGGACCGGGGCGAGGCGGCGGGGGGACCGGGCGGACCGGGTGCGCCGAGCCGGCCGAGTCGGCTGAACCGGCCGTATCCGTCGAGCCCGTCGAGCCGGTCGGGCGGGCTGAATCGGCCGGGTGGGCCGGGTGGGCCGGGTGAGCGGCCATCGGCCCGGCCTCCGGGGCCCGGTCGCCGACCGCCTCCTTGAGCGCCGCCTCCCTGAGTACCGCCGCCTTTTCGTGCACCGCGTTCTTGAGCACGGCCTGTTCGAGCGCCGCGTCCTTCAGCACGGTGTGCTTGAGCGCTGCCTTCTTGAGTCCGGCTTCCCTGAGTCCGGCTTCCCTGAGCCTCGCTTCCCTGAGCCTCGCTTCCCTGAGCCTCGCTTCCTTGAGTCCGGCGTGCCTGAGTCCGCCGTTCTCGCGTACGGCGTCGCTCTGCACGGCCGACTCGCTCGGCACGGCCGTCTCGCTGAACGCGACCGACTCGCTCGGCGTCGCCTCCCTGAGGACCGCCTCGCGTATCGCGGCCAGTACGGGCCCCGCCGCAGGTGAGCGGCGTACGGCCGCCGAGACGCGCGCCGCGCACGCGCCGCAGCGCTCCAGGTGCTTCTCCAGGGACCAGGCGTCCGACTCCGGCAGGGAGCCGTCCGCGTAACGTGCGGCGAGGTCGTCGGACGCGTGCCAGGGGGTCGTGCTCATGCCGGGCCTCCCGCCGGACGGGGATGCGGAGCCGGGTGCGGTTGCAGTTGGGCGAGGGCCGCGCGAAGCTCGGCCCGGGCGCGCATCGCGCGGGTCTTGACCGTGCCCTCGGGTATGCCGAGCAGCCGGGCCGCCTCCCGGGTGGTGAGCCCGTCGACGACGGTCACGCGCAGCACCTCCCGCAGTTCGGGCGAGATCCGGTCGAGAGCGGTGCCGACGTCGCCGAACTCCAGGGCGGTCAGCGCCCGCTCCTCGGCGGAGGCGACGGCCGGCGACGGCCAGTCCTCCACCCGCGCCGTCTCGACCCGCGCGGCCCGCTCCTGCACGCGGCGCGCGTCGACGAGGCGGCGGGCGGCGATGGTCCACAGCCAGCCGCCCGCCTCCTTGCCGGCGTGCGCGCCCGCCGAACGCCACACGGTCACGAAGGTGTCCTGCACCACCTCGCGCACGATCTCCGCGTCGGCGCAGCGCCTGCCGAGTCGTGCGAACAGCCATCCGGCATGCCGGTCGTACAGCGTGGCCAGCGCCGACGGGTCGCCGTCCGCCACGGCCCGCAGCAGCGCCGCGTCCGTGTCGCCCTCCCGGTGGCCCCTCACGGGGCGGAACAGTCTCACACCTCTTCTATCGGCCGGGCCCGGCCGACCGGTTCACGCGGCGGCGGCGTTTCCGGGGCCGTGTGCCTGAGCGGAGCGCGGAGGGTTGTGGCAGGTTGGGATGCGAGGGGGACGTCTGTCCTCGCGTGGGCTGGGTAGGGCTGCGGTATCCGATGTCGTTTCCGAGGAGGAGGCCCCCGTGATCGCGCCGGCCCGGTCCAAACGCCCGGCGGAGACTTCCGCCCCCACCGCCGCCTATCTCGCCGATCCCCGTCCGTGCGCCTTCGGCGCCGGGGGGAACCGCGCACAGTCCCCGCTGACCAGCGAACCGCCGCTGCCCGACGCCGAGCCCCTGACCAGCGAACCGCCGCTCGCCGCGGACCCCGACTCCACGAGGCCGTAGATGACCGAACCCCCCGGAGAGGAGCTCGCCCGGCTCGCCGCGCTGCACGGCGTGGCGACCTCCTACCAGCCCTCCCCGGACCGCACGGTCGCGGCCCCGGCCGTCGCCGTCGTCCGTGTCCTGGCCGCGCTCGGCGTCGACGCGGGCTCCCCGGCGGCCGTGCGCGCCGCGCTCGCCGCCCGGGAGCGCGAACTGCGCGAGCGGCTGCTGCCGCCGACCGTGGTCTGCTGGGCCGGCGACCGGGTGGAGGCGCTCGCCGCCCTCCCCGGGGGCAGCAGGCTGCGCGTGGAGACGGAGCAGGGCGACAGCCACGAGTTCGACGACGCCCACGCCTCCCTCGCCGGCCTTCCCCCCGGAGTGCACCGGCTGACGGCCGTCACGCCCGACGGACGCTCCGGCAGCGCCCACCTCGTCGTCGCGCCGCCCCGGCTGCCCGCGCCCGCGGGCCGGTCGTACGGGCTGCTCGTCCAGCTGTACTCGCTGCTGTCCCGCCGCTCCTGGGGCATGGGCGACCTGGGCGACCTCGGTGAACTGGCCGCCTGGGCGGGACGGGTGCTGGGAGCCGGGTTCGTCCAGGTCAACCCGCTGCACGCGGCCGTGCCCGGAACCCCCACCGACCCCTCCCCCTACCGGCCCTCCTCCCGCCGCTTCCCCGACCCCGTGCACCTGCGCGTCGAGGACGTACCCGAATACGCCTACGTCCGCGACGACGCGGTGCGGGCCGCGCTGGCGGAACGCGCCGGACGGCTGCGCGAGGCCGTCCTGGACAAGGGCGGGCTGATCGACCGGGACGCCGTGTGGGCGCTCAAACGGGAGGCCCTGGAGCTGGTCGCCCGCGTGCCGCTGGGACCCGGCCGGCGCGCCGCCTACTGCGACTTCCTCGCCGAGCAGGGCCAGGCCCTGGAGGATCACGCCACCTGGTGCGCGCTCGCCGAGGTGCACGGTCCCCGCTGGCAGCAGTGGCCGGCCGAGCTGCGCGACCCGCGCTCGGCCGGGACCGCCCGCGCGCGCGGGGAGCTGATGGACCGCGTGGACCTGCACTCCCGTCTGGCCTGGCTCACCGACTCCCAGCTCACCGCCGCCCAGCGCGCCGCGCGGGAGGCGGGCATGCCCGTCGGGATCGTGCACGACCTGGCGGTCGGCGTGCACCCCGAGGGCGCGGACGCCTGGGCGCAGCAGGAGTTCTTCGCCGCCGGGATGTCGGTCGGCGCGCCGCCGGACGCCTTCAACGCCCGCGGCCAGGACTGGGGTCTGCCGCCGTGGCGCCCGGACCGGCTGGCCGCCTCCGGCTACGCGCCCTACCGGCGGCTGCTGCGGGCGCTGTTCCGCTACGCGGGCGCCCTGCGCATCGACCATGTGATGGGCCTGTTCCGGCTGTGGTGGGTGCCGCAGGGCGAGCCGCCGACGCAGGGCGCGTACGTGCGCTACGACGCGGAGGCCATGCTCGCCGTGCTGGTGCTGGAGGCCTCCCGGGCCGGCGCGCTGGTGATCGGCGAGGATCTCGGCACCGTCGAGCCGGGAGTGCGCGAGGCGCTGCGCGAGCGCGGTGTGCTCGGCACGTCCGTCCTGTGGTTCGAACGCGACTGGGAGGGCGACGGACGTCCGCTGCCGCCCGACCGCTGGCGCGCCGACTGCCTGGCCACCGCCACCACCCACGACCTGCCGTCCACCGCCGCCCGCCTGACCGGCGAGCACGTCGAACTGCGCGACCGGCTCGGCCTGCTGACCCGGCCGCTGGAGGAGGAGCGCGCGGAGGCCGCCAACGACGCGGCGGAATGGCTGGGCCTGCTCAGCCGGCTCGGGCTGCTGGCGGGCGCCGGCGGGGGCGGGGACCTTTCCTCGGAGGAGGCCGAGGTGCAGGCCGTGCACCGCTTCCTGCTGCACACCCCCGCCCGCATGATCGGCGTGTGGCTCCCGGACTGCGTCGGCGACCGCCGCCCGCAGAACCTGCCCGGCACCTGGGACCAGTACCCGAACTGGCGGCTGCCGGTCGCCGACGCGGAGGGCCGCCCGGTCACCCTGGAGCAGCTGGCCGCCTCGCCGCGACTGCACGCGCTGATGGACGTCCTGCGGGAGCGGCCCGCTCCTTTGCCGGACGGCCCTCACGGGGAGGACGCCGAATGAGCGCGGGGAGGGACCCGGGCGTCCCGCGCCTCATACGGCACCCCGGACGCGCGCTCCCCGACGCGGTTCGCTAACTTTGCACCGTGGACAAGAAGAACGCCCTGCGCGCCGGCGCCCTGGCTGCCGGTACGACGCTCATGATGCTGCTCATGTCGTCCCCCGCCCTCGCGCTGACCCGCGACGACGGCGACGACCCCGGCCCGGGACTGAGCGTCATCGAGACGCTGGGTCTGTATGTCCTGGCCCCGCTCGCGCTGTTCGCGCTGATCGCGGGCCTGGTCTGGGTCCTCGACCGGTCCAAGGACCGCAACGACCCCACCAGCTCCAACATCGCGGTCAAGGGCAAGGCCTAGGCACAGGCCCGGGGCCCAGGGCCCGGGCCCGAGAGTTCTCCGGCCCACGGGCCGCGGCGCCGTCGGAGGACGCCGCGCCCGTGGGCCGTCAACGTGTGATGACGGCCGCCCCGGTGGGGGAGGGGCGTCCCGTACGGTCACCCGTACGGCCGCGGCGAGGGGCGGGCGTTCCCGCGCGCCGGCCGGTCAGCCGCCGGGCGTCTCCGTGGCCAGCAGCAGTTCTCGCAACAGGTCGGCCAGTCGGTCGGCCTGTTCGGCGTTCAGGGCCGCGTTCAGGGCCTTCGTCTGGGCGTCCAGTCCCGCGCTCACCGCGCGGTCGACCAGTTCCAGCCCCTTCTCCGTCAGCGTCACCTGGAGCCCGCGGCGGTCGTGCGGGTCCGGGGAGCGGCGCAGCAGTCCGGCCCGCTCCAGTTTGTCGAGCCGGCCGGTCATCCCGCCCGTGGTGAGCATGAGCGTCGCCGACAGCCCGCGCGGCGAGAGGGTGTAGGGCTCACCGGAGCGGCGCAGCGTCGCCAGGACGTCGAACTCCCCGCGGGCGATGCCCAGCGCCCCGTACGCCTCGTCCAACCGGTCGCCCATCGCGCGCGTGAGCCGGGAGATCCGGCCGAACACTTCCATGGCGGCGGTGTCGAGGTCGGGGCGGACCATCGCCCACTGCTCGACGATCGCGTCGACCGGGTCCTTGCGCGGCGGCTGCTGACTGCTCATGGACCGAGTATCCAAGGCGTTCCGGTCGCGCGCAAGAAAGTGGCTTGACGGTAAGTAGCTTGGCGCTAAGCTATTTCCATGAAGAAGTCGGCGATCGTCCTTCTCACCGCCCTCGCCCCGGTCTCCTGGGGCACCACCTACGCCGTGACCACCGAGTTCCTCCCCCCGGACCGGCCCCTGTTCACCGGTCTGATGCGGGCCCTGCCCGCCGGGCTGCTGCTCCTCGCCCTGGGCCGGGTCCTGCCGCGAGGCCTCTGGTGGGGGAAGGCCGCGATACTCGGCGCGCTGAACATCGGCGCCTTCTTCCCCCTGCTCTTCCTGTCCGCCTACCGGCTGCCCGGCGGAATGGCGGCCGTCGTCGGCTCGGTCGGGCCGCTGTTCGTCGTCGGCCTCTCGGCGCTGCTGCTGGGGCAGCGGCCCACCGCGCGCAACCTGGTCACCGGGGCCGTGGCCGCGTCCGGGGTCAGCCTCGTCGTGCTGAAGGCGGCCGGGGCGCTCGACCTGCTGGGCGTGCTCGCGGCGGTCGCCTCCACGGCGTCGATGTCGACGGGCACGGTCCTGACGAAGAAGTGGGGCCGTCCCGACGGCGTGGGCCCGCTCGCCCTGGCCGGCTGGCAGCTCACCGCGGGCGGTCTGCTGATCGCTCCGCTCGCCTTCCTCGTCGAGGGCGCACCGCCCGCTCTCGACGGCCGGGCCGTCGGCGGTTACCTCTACCTCGCCCTCGCCAACACGGCCGTCTCGTACTGGCTCTGGTTCCGCGGCATCGGCCGCCTCAGCGCGACCCAGGTCACCTTCCTCGCCCCGCTCTCCCCGCTGACGGCCGCCGTCGTGGGCTGGGCCGCGCTGGGCCAGGCGCTGACGCCGGTCCAGCTGGCGGGCATGGCGCTGGCGTTCGGCGCGACGGTCGCCGGCCAGCTCGGCGCGGGCCGGCCCCGCACCGCAGGGCTCGCGGCGGGCCGGTCCGGGAAGGGCCGGCCCGAGGTCGGCGGCGGGTCGCGTGCCGGACGGCTCACGGCGGACACGGCGGACACCTCGCCCCGGACGCCCCCGCCCCCGCCCCCGGCCCCGGTGCCTGGGCCCGCCCCGGCTCCCGGCCACCGGCCCGCCGTCGAGCGGAGTTCGTGACGCGAGCCGTGCCGTAGGGGCGGGGCATGCGAAGGGCGCCCGGTGTGACACCGGGCGCCCTTGTCGCCGTACGGGTGAGCCGAACGGGCGGGTCAGCTCGCGTCGGCCGCCTGGGCCTTCAGCGCGCGCTCCACGCCCGAGCGGGACTCGGAGACGAGGCGGCGCAGGGCCGCGTTCGGCTCGGCCGAGGCCAGCCAGGCGTCCGTCCTGTCCAGCGTCTCGCGCGAGACCTGGACAGCGGGGTAGAGGCCGATCGCGATCTGCTGGGCGATCTCGTGCGAACGGGAGTCCCAGATGTCCTTGACGACCTCGAAGTACTTCTCCGTGTACGGCGCGAGCAGCTCACGCTGGTCGGTCTGCACGAAACCGCCGATGACGGCCTCCTGGAGGGCGTTGGGCAGCTTGTCGGACTCCACGACCGACGCCCACGCCTCCGCCTTGGCCTCCGGCGTCGGACGCGCCGCCCGTGCGCTCGCGGCGTGCCGCTCGCCCGCCGCCGTCTTGTCCCGCTCCAGCTCGGCGGCGATGTCGGACTCGTCGAACTGCCCCACCGCCACCAGTCGCTGCACGAACGCCCAGCGCAGCTCGGTGTCCACGGCCAGGCCCTCGATGGTCTGCCCGCCGTCCAGGAGCGACTCCAGCAGGTCGATCTGGTCCGGCGTGCGCGCCGTCGCCGCGAACGCCCGCGCCCACGCGAGCTGGTGGTCGCTGCCCGCCTCGGCGGAGCGCAGATGGGCGAGCGTGGCGTCCGTCCAGCGGGTCAGCAGGTTCTCGCGGGCGGCCGGGTCGGCGTACAGGTCGATGGCGAGCTTGACCTGACGGTGCAGCGACTGCACCACGCCGATGTCGGACTCCTTGCCGATGCCGGACAGCACCAGGGACAGGTAGTCGCGGGTGGGCAGTTCGCCGTCCCGGGTCATGTCCCAGGCCGACGCCCAGCACAGGGCGCGCGGCAGCGACGACTCGAAGTCGCCGAGGTGCTCGGTGACGAACGCGAGCGACTGCTCGTCCAGGCGGACCTTGGCGTACGACAGGTCGTCGTCGTTGAGCAGGACGACGTCCGGACGGCGCTTGCCGACCAGCTGGGCCACGGAGGTCAGCTCGCCGTCGATGTCCAGCTCGACGCGCTCGTCGCGCAGCAGCTTGCCGCTCGCGCCGTCCAGCCCGTACAGGCCGACCGCGATGCGGTGCGGGCGCAGCGTCGGCTCGCCCTTCGCGCCCGCCGGGAGCGCCGGAGCCTCCTGGCGGATGGCGAACGACGTGATGACGCCGTCGGCGTCCGTCTCGATCTCCGGGCGCAGCACGTTGATGCCGGCGGTCTGCAGCCACTTCTGCGACCAGGTGCCCAGGTCGCGGCCGGAGGTCTCCTCCAGCGCGCCGAGCAGGTCCGACAGACGGGTGTTGCCGAACGCGTGGCGCTTGAAGTACGTCTGCACGCCCGAGAAGAACTCGTTCATGCCGACGTACGCCACGAGCTGCTTCAGGACGGACGCGCCCTTGGCGTACGTGATGCCGTCGAAGTTGACGAGGACGTCGTCCAGGTCGCCGATCTCGGCCATGATCGGGTGGGTGGAGGGCAGCTGGTCCTGCCGGTAGGCCCACGTCTTCATGGAGTTGGCGAACGTGGTCCACGAGTGGGGCCAGCGCGAGCCCGGCGCGTAGGCCTGGCAGGCGATCGACGTGTAGGTGGCGAACGACTCGTTCAGCCAGAGGTCGTTCCACCACTCCATGGTGACCAGGTCGCCGAACCACATGTGGGCCAGCTCGTGCAGGATCGTCTCCGCACGCACCTCGTACGCCGCGTCGGTCACCTTGGACCGGAAGACGTACTGGTCGCGGATGGTGACCGCGCCCGCGTTCTCCATCGCGCCCGCGTTGAACTCCGGCACGAAGAGCTGGTCGTACTTCTTGAACGGGTACGCGTAGTCGAACTTCTCCTGGAACCAGTCGAAGCCCTGCCGGGTGACCTCGAAGATCGCGTCCGAGTCCAGGAACTCGGCGAGGGACGGCCGGCAGTAGATGCCGAGCGGCACCGACTGGCCGTCCTTCTCGTACACGCTGTGCACGCTGTGGTACGGCCCGACGACGAGCGCGGTGATGTAGCTGGAGATCCGCGGGGTCGGCTCGAAGACCCAGACGTCGTCCGCCGGCTCCGGCGTCGGGGAGTTGGAGACGACGGTCCAGCCGGACGGCGCCTTCACGGTGAACTGGAAGGTGGCCTTCAGGTCCGGCTGCTCGAACGACGCGAAGACGCGACGGGCGTCCGGGACCTCGAACTGCGTGTACAGGTAGGCCTGCTCGTCGACCGGGTCGACGAAGCGGTGCAGGCCCTCGCCGGTGTTGGTGTAGGCGCAGTCCGCCACCACCCGCAGGACGTTGCGGCCCTCCAGGAGCCCGGGAAGCGCGATCCGGGAGTCCTTGAACACCTCGGCCGGGTCCAGCGCGTCCCCGTTGAGGGTCACTTCGTGGACGGTCGGGGCCACCAGGTCGATGAAGGACTCCGCGCCCGTGCCGGCGACGTCGAAGCGCACCGTGGTCACGGACCGGTAGGTGCCGCCCTCCTGCGCCCCGGACAGGTCGAGATCGATCTCGTACGAGTCAACGGTGAGCAGCTTCGCCCGCTGCTGCGCCTCTTCGCGAGTCAGGTTTGTGCCAGGCACGCGGTCATCTCCTCGATATGTGTCGGTTGCGCCATCCTTCCACGAGGGGGCCGCCCGGGGCGACGACGTTCCCCGCGCCCCCGGCCGGCCCCGCGGGAGCCCGCCCGGAGGCGTACGCCTACCGTGCCGCGCCGGCGGCGGGCCCGACCGCGACGTCCGGATTCCGCCGGTGCCGCCGCGCGGCGGGCGGGACGCTGGACGCATGACGACTCCGACAGCCACCCGCCCCGGCGTCCGCACCGCACGGCCGGTCCCGATCCCGCCCGACGTCCTCGACGAGCTGCGCGCCGCCGACGACGCGGGCCGCCCGGCCGTCCCCGTGACCGACGAGGAGGGCGGCGCCCCGCTGCGCTGCTGCCTGCGCCGCAGCGAGCCCGGCGACTCGGTCGTCCTGGTCTCCTACGCGCCCCTGCGGCGCTGGGCGGCCGGGACCGGCGCCGACCCGGGACCGTACGACGAACAGGGCCCCGTCTTCCTCCACGCGCGCGCGTGCCCGGGCCCGGCCGGGGACGCCCTGCCGTTCACGGACAGCCACCGCACCGTCCGCCGCTACTCCTACGACGGCCGCATCCTGGGCGGCCGGCTCGTCGAGGACCCGGACGGGTTCCCCGCGGCCTTCGCCGAGGCGTTCGCGGACCCGGAGGTCGCGCTCGTCCACGTACGGGCCGTCGAGTACGGCTGCTTCCTCTACGAGGTGCGCCCGCGCTGACGCCCCGGCCCGCCACGGCACGAGAACCCGGACGGCGCTGGGGACAGGCCGGGACGGAAGGGGAGAGGCCGGGAAGGGGGACCCGGCGGGGACGACGGAGGGGGGCGGGCGTCCGTGTGGACGCCCGCCCCCCTCCGGGGACGCCGTGCCTCAGTCCTTCAGCTCCGCCGCCACCAGCTCCGCGATCTGCACCGCGTTCAGCGCCGCGCCCTTGCGCAGGTTGTCGTTGGAGACGAACAGGGCGAGGCCGTGCTCGACGGTCTCGTCCTGCCGGATGCGGCCCACGTACGAGGGGTCCTGGCCGGCCGCCTGGAGCGGGGTGGGGATGTCGGAGAGGGCCACGCCCGGCGCGCCGGCCAGCAGCTCCGTGGCGCGCTCCACCGTCAGCGGACGCGCGAACCGGGCGTTGACCTGGAGGGAGTGGCCGGAGAAGACCGGGACGCGCACACAGGTGCCGGAGACCTTCAGCTCCGGGATCTCCAGGATCTTGCGGGACTCGTTGCGGAGCTTCTGCTCCTCGTCGGTCTCGTGCAGGCCGTCGTCGACGATCGAGCCCGCGAGCGGGACCACGTTGAAGGCGATGGGACGCCGGTAGACCTGCGGCTCGGGGAAGTCGACCGCCGCGCCGTCGTGGGTGAGCCGGTCCGCGTCCGCCACGACCTTCTGCGCCTGCCCGTGCAGCTCCGCCACGCCCGCGACGCCCGAGCCGGACACCGCCTGGTAGGTGGCGACGACCAGCGCCTCCAGGCCCGCCTCCTCGTGCAGCGGCTTCAGCACCGGCATCGCGGCCATCGTGGTGCAGTTCGGGTTGGCGATGATGCCCTTGGGGCGGTCCACGATCGCGTGCGGGTTCACCTCGGAGACCACCAGGGGCACCTGCGGGTCCTTGCGCCAGGCCGAGGAGTTGTCGATCACGACGGCGCCCTGCGAGGCCACCTTCTCCGCGAGCGCCTTCGACGTCGCGCCGCCCGCGGAGAACAGCACGATGTCGAGGCCGGTGTAGTCGGCCGTCGCCGCGTCCTCCACCGTCACGCCGTCCAGGACCGTCCCCGCCGAGCGGGCCGAGGCGAACAGGCGCAGCTCCGTGACCGGGAAGTTCCGCTCCTTGAGGATGCTGCGCATGACCGTGCCGACCTGACCGGTGGCTCCGACGATTCCGACCCTCACGGCGACTCCCTTTGTCTCGTTCTGTCTCGCTGCGTACGCATTGCCTGGCCGTGGCTTTCCCATCATGCGGCCGACACCGGCCTACCTGTCCAATTCTTTGCCCGCCATGCCCGAGGACTGGGACGCCCCCCGGTGTCCGGCGGTTGCGGAAATCGCTCCCGCACCCCCGCTGAGCTGGAGGAATTCCCTCCGGCGCGGCCACCGGCCGCAAGCTGTGCTGCCGCGGACGCCGGTGTGACGTACGCCTCCGCGGCCCGCTGCGAATTCGCCCGCGCCGGAGGCGAACGTTTCCGGGCGCGGCGGCGTCGTAGGAGAAACGCGGCGAGGGAGGGGTGCGCGTGCTGCGCAGAATCACCCGCCGGGTCCAGGGGGACGAGGCGGCCGGGCCCGGCGGCGACCCGCTGGACCCGGCGCAGGAGCGCCGGGTGCGGGCGGTGCTCGCGCTGGGCGGTGTGCCGCAGGCGGACCTGCCGGACGGGGTACAGCAGGTCCGCCTGCGGCTGCTGGAGCGTGCGGCCAAGGGACACGAGGCGCCGCGCGACGTCTCCGCCTGGGCGGCGGTCGTGGCCTCCAACCTCGCCATGGACTGGCACCGGGCCCGGCGCAGGCAGGAGCGCCTGGGGGAGCGGCTGGCCTCCCTGCGCGGGCACGAGCACCCTTCCGGCGAGGACGACAGCGTCCTGTCCCTGGCCGTCGCGCGCGGCCTGGAGGACCTGCCGGACGCCCAGCGGCAGGTCGTCGTCCTGCGCTTCTACGCCGATCTGCCGGTGCGCTCCATCGCCCGGGAGCTGGGCGTCCCGGAGGGCACGGTCAAGAGCCGCCTGCACACGGCGGTCCGGGCCCTGCGCGCCCGCCTGCACGAGGACGAGGTGGTCTGACGTGACCGCGGAACACGACGGCCGCGGCGGGCCCGACGCGCTGACGGCGGCGATCACCGGGGAGCCGCTGCCGGACGAGGCCCGTGCGGACGCCGCCTTCATGGCGGAGCACCGCTCGGCGGTCGCCGACGTGGCGCTGCTCCGGGAGCAGCTGGGCGTGCTCGCCGACGCGCTGACGGAACCGGTGCGCGAGGGCGCGGCACGGCCGTCGCCGGCGCCCGTCCGCCGGGCGCGCGCCCCGCGCCGGCTGCGTCCCCTGCTTCTGGGGGCCGTCGGGGCGGCCGCCGCGGGAGCGCTGGTCCTCGGGACCGGCTGGGCGCTCGTGCGGACCGGGCCGGGGGCCGCCGACGACGCGGGGAGCAGCAGCGCGGCGAGCGACGCCGGCCGAGGGGAGGCCGGGGGCAAGGTGTCCGAGGGCGCGGGCGGGCTCCTGGCCGATCCCGGTTACCTCGCCTGCACCCGGCTCGTCGTCGAGGGCGACGTGACGGGCGTCCGCCCGCTGCCCGGCACGAACCGCGAACGCGTCAGCGTGCGCGTCGCCCACGCCTACCGGCCCGCGAGGACCGCGCCCGAGGTCGGCGTGGACAGAGAGCTGACGTCGGGGGCGCCGCTGGACCCCGGCGACCACGTGCTGGTCGCCCTCGGGCGGGGGAGCGGCGTCCCCGACGTGTGGGTCGTCGGCGAACCCGACATCGCCCCGCAACGCCGGGCCCTGGCCCGGACCCTGCCCGAGACGGCCGCCGTCTGCGGATAGGCGACGGCGAGGGGCGGGCGCCCGTACGGACGCCCGCCCCTCTTCGTGCCCAGGTGCTTCAGGTGTTGCGGATGGTGCCGGTGTTACGGAGTGACCTTCTCGATCGTCACGTTGCCGGCGCCCGCGACGGTGCCCCGCGCGTTGACCAGCTGGACCTGGCCGAACAGGACCCGGCCCGCCGGGGCGGTGGCCGCGGCGGTGACGGTGGCGGAGACCGCCGTCGAGGCGCCCGTGGCCAGCTTCACCGGCGCGGACCCGTCGACCGCGACCGTGCCGAGAGCGGACGACAGGAACGCGTCCACGTAGTCGTACGTGGTCGTGCCGGCCGGGACCGAGTAGCCCGCGACCGCGACGGTGTACGTGCCGGCGGCGGGCGACGGGATGGAGACCGCCTCCTCCGAGTCGCCGTCGGCCTGCTGCGCGACCTGCTTGCCCGACGCGTCGTAGACCGTCAGGTCCAGGTCGGCGGAGGCGTCGGAGACGTTGCCGATGGAGACGTCGAGCGACTTCGCCCCGGCCGGGACCTCGACCGTGGTGGTCTGGGTGGAGCCGTTGGCGATGGACGGGCGGTCCTTCTTCGACGAGCCGAGCGGACCGCCGGCCAGCTTGCCGTCGAAGGCGGCGAACTTGTTCGTCACCGTCCAGGAGGCGGCGGCCGGGACGCCGACCTTCGCCTCGGGCACGGTCACGTTCTCCGGGGCGAAGGCCGCGCCGTAGACGGTGGCCTCCAGCTTGTACGGGTTGTCGAGCAGCGGCGAGGTGCGGCGCGACTCGACCTCGATCTCCCAGACCCCGGCCTGCGGGTTCTGGTACGAACGGGCGTCGGGCCGGCAGCCGTTGGTGTCCGGGTAGTTGCTGTAGCAGTAGATCGTGGAGCTGTCCTCGACCGCGACGCCGTAGGGGTGGATCGAGATGAACCGGGTCTGGCTCTTGTCCTTCAGTCCGCCGATCGCGACCTCGAACGCCTTGGCGCCCTCGGGCACGGTCAGGAAGTAGGACTGGAAGCTGTTGCGCTGCACGGTGTTCGACACGGAGAACGTGTGCTTCACCGGCGTCGAGACGACCACCGTGTTGAGGATCTGCTTGTCGACGCCCTCGGTCTTCGGGTCGTCGACCGTGAGGATGGCGCTGGCGATGCCCGCGGCCCTCGGCCGGGCCTGGATCCGGACGGTCACCGGCTTGTTCAGCGGCAGCCTGACCTCGTCGTCGCCGAGGATCCGGAACGTGCCGGCCGCGTTGTTCTCCAGCTCCAGCTCGTGGCGGACCGCCTTGTCGGGGCCGGAGGTGCGGGTGACGGTGACGTCGTACGTCTTCTTCTGCCCGGCCTTCAGACCGCTCTCACGGTCGTAGATCCCGGTGCCGAAGCCCGGCGTCTTCAGGGCCTGGTCGAGCGCGGTGTCGACCGGGGCCCTGACGGTGTAGTCGTGCGCCGTGGCGCCGTGCCGGATGGACTTCCAGGCGCCGACGATGTCGATGGCGCCCGCGCCCTCCTCGTAGGCCTGCAGACCCTTGATGTGGTCCGCGGTCGAGGTCAGCGCGGTGCGCAGGACCGTCGGCGTGAGGGCGACCCTGGCCTGCTTGGCGGCCGAGATCAGCAGCGCCGAGGCGCCCGCGGCCTGCGGGGAGGCCATCGAGGTGCCCTGCAGCATGGAGTAGCCGGCCGGCAGGGTGTAGCCCGCGTCGGCGACCGGGGAGCCCGGCAGCCAGGTCTGGGTGGTGTTGATCGCGGCGCCGGGGGCGACCAGGGTCGGCGTGAAGCCGCCGTCCTCACGCGGGCCGCGCGAGGAGAAGGGCAGCAGCGCGTACTTCTTCGTCACCTGGGAGCCGTAGTTGGCGGCCCAGGTCTCCTTGGAGATGGCCGCGCCGACCGAGATCACCTTGTCGGCCAGACCGGGGTCGCCGATGGTGTTCGCGCCGGGGCCCTCGTTGCCCGCGGAGATGACGAGCTGGACGCCGTAGGTGTCGATGAGGCGCGTGTACAGCTCGGCGCGCGCGTTGTTGCCGTCGTTGAGGCCCGGCAGACCGCCGATCGACATGTTGACGATGTCGACGCCGCGGTTGACGACCAGGTCGATCATGCCCTCGGTGAGGGCGACGTTGGTGCAGCCCGGGCCGAAGACGCAGGCACGGGAGGAGACGATCTTCGCGCCGGGGGCGGCGCCGTTCATCCGGCCGCCGAACAGGCCGTGCGCGGCGGTGATGCCGGCGACGTGCGTGCCGTGCTCGCTGGCGATGAGACCGATGTTGGCGAAGTCGGCCTTCTTGCCGACCCAGTCGCCGCCGAACGGGTCCATCGGCACGTCCTTGCGGATCTGCACGACGAACGGCTGGCGTTCGGCCACGTCGGTCTTCGGGTCGTCGGTGCCGAAGTACCCGACCTGGTAACCGTCCTTGTACGGCTTCATCGCGGTGTCGTCGCCGAAGTCGCCGTTGTTGTTCACGTCGACGGTGACGGTGCCGGCGGCCGCGTCGTACAGGACGCCCCACGCGTCGGTGGTGTCACCGTCGCGGTTGACGTCGCCCTTGGCGTCGCCGCCGGCGGTGGCGGACTCGCGGAACAGGTTGACCTGGTACGAGCCGGGCTTCGCGGTCCAGGTGCGGCCGCCGTAGCTGAAGGAGGGGCCGGACACCGAGGTCGTCATCGGGCGCCAGGAGGCGTCGCCGTCGAGGATCGGGTCGGTGGCGGTCACCCAGTCGACGATCTTGCGCTCGCCGGTGGTGGTCTTCTGCAGCGCGGGGTGCGCCAGGTCCACGCCGGAGTCGAGGATGCCGATGGTGACGCCGCGGCCGTCCGCCTTCGGGTTCTTCTTCACGAAGTCGACGGCGCCCGTCTCGAAGGACGGGTTGTACGGGTTCTCGGCGGGGGTGTTGCGGTTCGGCGCGGGGTAGGTCTTCGCCTTCCCGGCGGACCCGGCGGACCGGGTGTGCCCGGCGGCGTCCGCGTCGGGGGCCGGGTCGTCGAGGACGATGTCCTGCCGCAGGTCGATGGCGTGCACGGAGGACAGCTCGGCGGCGGCGGCGATCGCCGACTCGGCCTTGGCCGTCGGGACCGTGGCGCGGACGTAGCCGAGCTTGTCGTAGGACTGGCCCACCGAGCCGCCCTTGACCGCGTCCAGCTCCTCGGCGACCTGCTCGGTCCGGCCGGGGGCGGTGGCGACCATCAGCGTGACGTTCTTGGCGCCGGAGGCCTTGGCCTCGGCGAGGAGGGCGGCGTCGTCGGAACCGAGCTTGACGGGTGCGGACTTCGCGCCCGGGTCGGAGGTTCCCGGGGCCGGTCCGGAGTCGGCGGAGAAGGCCAGGGGTATCGGCCCGGCCGCGGACAGTGCGGCCACCAGGCCGGCGGCCACGGCTATGCGGGCCACGCGTCTGGTGCCCGATATCGGTGCACGCTGGGGGGTGAGGGTCATCGGCATCCCTTGTAGGTAAAGGAACGAGCGGCACGTGATCGAGACCGTTCCTGCCTGATCACGGCCGTCCGGAACGCGATCCCGGATGACCGCAAAGCTTTACCTAAGGGGCAGCTGTTTGGGGAGAGTTGACCGAAACGATATGGATGTATGGGGAAAACCCTCTACGAGCCCGCTGTGCGCGGACTGTCCGCCCGCTGTCCGTCTGCCGACCGCCTGCCGTCCGTCTGCCGTCCGACGTCGGCCCGCGTGCACGACGTCGCTTTCCGCGGTCGCCCGAGGCTCTCCTTCGTCCCCACCCTCGGTCTGACCCGTCATGGGTACGTGACCGGTTGCGATGTGCGGAAAATCGCCTGCCGGGCGCGGTCCGGGCGGCTAGCGTCCCCTCATGCGCCAGACCCTGAGAGTGGCGGCCTACGCCGTCTGCGTCCGTGACGACCGTGTGCTGCTCGCCCGTTCGCCGGCCCCCGGCGGCTCGCACGAGTGGGTGCTGCCGGGCGGCGGGATGGAGCACGGGGAGGACCCGCTCGACACGGTCGTCCGGGAGCTGGAGGAGGAGACCGGGTACCGCGTCGAGGTGACCGGCCTGCTCGGCATCGACTCCTTCCGCCGCGTCCTCGGCCGCGGGGGTCTGCGCGGTCCGGTGGACCACCACGGCGTCCGCGTCGTCTACGAGGCCCGGGTGGCCGGCGGCGAGCTGCGCAACGAGGTGAACGGCTCCACCGACCTCGCCGCCTGGCACGACCTGGACGCGGTCGAAGGGCTCACCCGGGTGCGCCTGGTCGACGTCGCGCTCGGCCTGTGGCGCGAACGGCCGGTGGACGGCCGCAAGCACGTGCCCGAGCGCTGAAGCCGCCGCCCGCCCCAGTCGTCCCGGCCACGGCACCCCCGCCGCAGTCGTCCCCGCCATGGCGCCCCCGCCACGGCACGTCTCGCCGCAGCTGTCCGCGTCAGCGCGTCACCGCGTCGTGGCCCGTGCCCGGAGCCGGTGCGCCCGCGCCCACGGCGCCAGCTGCGCCGCCCCGAAGGCGGCCTCGACGCCGAGGAACAGCCACAGCACGCCGGGCGCGCCGTGCGCCGCCGCGTACGCCATCCAGGCGGAGAACAGGGCGCGTGCGGCGCCGTCGTACAGACCGTGCACCGGCAGCGGCCGGGCCAGGCGCAGCACCGCCCAGACGACCACCACCGCTCCCATCAGGTTGGCGAACAGCGTCTGCACCGGATCGAGCGGGGGGAAGTCGCCCGTTCCCCAGGAACTGCTCCACGACGACAGCAGGCGGTGCACCGCCGCGTACGTCCACGGCGTCGCGAAACCGGCCGTGACGACGAGGTCGTACCAGGCGCTCGCGCGCACGACGGTGAGGTAGGAGGGTCGGCCGGGAGTGAGGTGATCGGTCATGGGACGACGCTAAACAGTGGACTACGCTCCAAGGTCAAGCCCCGGATCGCCCAGTCGACGGAGTCGCCGCATGCGCATCGGAGAACTCGCCGCCCGCACCGGCATGTCCCGTGACACCCTGCGCTTCTACGAGCGGGTGGGGCTCGTCGAGGGCCGCCGACTGGCCAACGGGTACCGCGACTTCGGCCCGGAGACGGTCGAGTGGCTGGCCTATGTCCGCACCGCGCGGGCCCTCGGGTTCTCGCTCGCCGAGATCGCCCGGCACGGCGAGGAGCTGCGCGACGCCCCCGACCAGGCGGACGCGCTCTCCGCGCTGTTCGAGGAGAAGATCCGGATCGTCGACGCCCGGATGGCCGAACTCGCCGTCCTGCGCGGCGAACTGGCCACCCGCGCGGGCACGGGCTGCCCGCTGCGCGCGGCCGGCGCCTGAGGAAGGGCCGGCGCACGACGAAGGGCCGGCGCACGAGGAGGGGCCGGCGGGTTTCCTTCCCCGGCGACCCCTCCTCTCCCCTCCTGGCGACGCCCCGGTCCGTCACTAACGGGGCAGCACCACGACATACGCGGCCGGGTCCCGGTCATCGGACGCCATCAGCGCGGTGCGCACGACCGCCGCCTGCTGCTCCATCGCGTCCCGCAGCTTCCTGGGCGTGACGTACACGACCGTGATGCCCAGCCGTTCCAGGTGCTCGCGCTTGCGGGCGTACTCGGACCACAGCGCGTCCTCGTCCTGGCGTGGGGCGCGGGTGTCCAGCTCGACGGCGACCGCGTGCTCCGGCCAGTAGGCGTCCAGCCCGCCGAGGTGCGGGCCGCCCGGCAGGCGCAGGTCCACGTTCCACACCGGGTCGGGCAGGCCGTGCTCGCACACCATCGTGTACAGGCGCTCCTCCGCGATCGCGCGGCCCTCGGCGAGCAGCGAGTCCACGGCGTCCACCACGTGCGGCCGGCCGAGCAGCCTGGCCTCGTTCAACTCCCGGACGACCGCGGCGGGTTCGCAGTGGCCGCCGCGCACCGCCTCCGACAGCAGGCGGCGCACCACCCCGGCGTCCGTCAGCTGGGCCACCGCGTCGGCCAGCGCGCGCGGCACCGGCGCCACCGCGACGCCGGTCGCCTGCCCGGGAGCCGGCAGCGTGGAGGCGCGCACGACGTGCGCGAAGCCCGTGGAGCGCAGCCGGCGCAGCCGCGGCACCAGGACGTCGATGTGCTCCAGGGACGGCAGCGGGGGAGCGCACGACAGACCGTGCAGGTTCAGCGCCGCGAGGCCCGTGATCATCGCCTCCTTGTGGACCGGCCGGTGCGGCTCCCCGCAGCCCGGCTGGGCGGGCACCCCGGTCGGCGCCGAGGTGTCACGGCCGGCGTAGGCCAGCACGGCGTGCAGTCGCTCCTCGCTGGTCGGCGGGCCGGAGTGGAGCAGGTACACGCCCGGCAGGATCTGCTGCCAGGGCCCGCCGGGGCGGCACCGCTCGTTCGCCTCGGCGGGCGCGACGCCCTGGACGCGCAGCTGGGCCGCCGTGGTGACGCGGCGCTGGACCTCGGACAGGTGGCGGACGGAGCGGGGGGACGCCGGGGGAACCTGGGGGAGCGGGAAGTTGTGGTTCATGCAGAGGGGGATTCCGCGCCGGACGGGCCCCCTAACCGCTGTTACACGCCCGTCGACAAATCCGGACAAGCTCGCCCTAAAGGACGAGTGTTCGGATGCCGAGTAAGGGCCGAAAACCCCTGGTCCCGCTCGGGGTGGCCAGGGGTTACGGGTCCGATTGCCTGAATTCCGTAACGGTGACCGTGCGCGGAATTCATGGCCAAAGGTCAGGCGTTCGGGGCGGCCGCCGCCTCCGCGCCGTACGCCTGCGCCCGCAGCGACCGCGCCAGGTCGTCCCGCGCCTCCAGCACCAGCCGCCGCAGCGCCGGGGCCGCCGACTCGTGCTCCGCCAGCCAGGCGTCCGTCGCGGCCAGCGTCCGCGGCGAGTCCTGGAGCGCCGGGAACAGGCCCCTGACCACGTTCATCGCGCTCTGGATGGACCGCTCCGCCCAGATCCGCTCGATCGCGGCGAAGTACTTCGGCGCGTACGGCGCGAGCAGCTCGCGCTGCGAGGGCTGCGCGAACCCCGCGATCGTCGCCTCCGCCAGCGCGTTGGACAGCGTGTCCGACTCCATCAGCTGGGCCCACGCCTGCGCCTTGACGGCCGCCGACGGACGGGCGGCCAGGCAGCGGACCTGGTGGCGCCTGCCGGACGCGGTGTCGTCGCGGGCCAGTTCGGCCGCCAGCGCCTTCTCGTCCACCACGCCGTGCGCCGTCAGCGGCTCCAGGAACGCCCAGCGCAGCTCCTGGTCCACCTCCAGGCCGTCGATCTTCGTCGTGCCGTCCAGCAGGCTCCGCAGCAGGTCCAGGTCCGCCGCGGAGGAGGCGACCGACGCGAAGAAGCGCGCCCAGGCCAGCTGGTGGCCGCTGCCCGGCTCGGCCGCCCGCAGATCGCGCTCGGCGACCCGGGCCAGCGCCCGCTCGCCGGCGGGCCGCCGGTCCTGGGGCGCGTAGTGCACGAGCGCCGAGTCCGCCCAGGCGTGCAGCATCTGCAGGACGCCGATGTCGGACTCGCGGTGCGCGAAACGCGTCACCAGGTCCACGAAGTCGGACGCGGGCAGCAGGGCGTCCCGGGTGAGGTTCCACAGCGCCGACCAGCACAGCGCGCGGGCCAGTGGATCGCTCAGGCCGCCCAGGTGCGCGCGCAGCGTGGCCAGCGAGGTCTCGTCGAACCGGATCTTGCAGTAGGTGAGGTCGTCGTCGTTGACCAGCACCAGGTCGGGCGCCTGCTCCCCGGCCAGCTCCGTGATCACCGTGCGCGGGCCGTCGACGTCCGCCTCCGCGCGCGCGTAGCGCTCCAGCCGGCCGTCCGTCAGGCGGTACAGGCCGATCGCCACCCGGTGCGGCCGCAGCTCGGGATGCGACTCGGCCGCCTCCTGGAGCACCGCCAGCTCGTCCACGCGGCCCCGCGGGTCCAGCAGCACCTGCGGGGTCAGCGAGTTCACGCCCGCCGTCTGGAGCCAGGACCGCGCCCAGCCGGCCATGTCCCGGCCGCTGGTCTCCCCGAGCACCGACAGCAGGTCGCCCAGGCGCGTGTTGCCGTAGGCGTGCCGCTTGAAGTAGCGGCGCGCGCCCTCCAGGAACGCGTCCTGGCCGACGTACGCCACCAGCTGCTTGAGCACGCTGGCGCCCTTGGCGTAGGTGATGCCGTCGAAGTTGAGCTTGGCGTCCTGGAGGTCGCGGATGTCGGCGGTGACCGGGTGCGTGGACGGGAGCTGGTCGGCGCGGTAGGCCCAGGCCTTGCGGCGGTTGGCGAAGGTGATCCAGGCGTCGGAGAAGCGGGTCGCGCCGACGTTCGCGAACGTGCCCATGAAGTCCGCGAAGGACTCCTTCAGCCACAGGTCGTCCCACCACACCATGGTGACCAGGTCGCCGAACCACATGTGGGCCATCTCGTGCAGGATGACGTTCGCCCGCGCCTCGTAGGACGCGCGCGTCACCTTCCCGCGGAAGACGTACTCCTCGCGGAAGGTGACCAGGCCCGGGTTCTCCATCGCGCCGAGGTTGTACTCGGGCACGAACGCCTGGTCGTACTTGCCGAAGGGGTACGGGTAGTCGAAGTGGTCGTGGAAGAAGTCCAGGCCCTGCTTGGTGATCAGGAAGACGTCGTCGGCCTCGAAGTAGGGGGCCAGGCCCTTGCGGCACATCGCGCCGAGCGGGATCTCCAGGGTCGTGCCGTCGCCCAGGTCGCGCCGGTAGACGTCCGTCACATGGTGGTAAGGGCCGGCCACCACGCAGGTGATGTAGGTGGAGATCGGCTTCGTCTCCGCGAACCGCCAGACACCGTCTGTGCGGTCGCCGGCGCCGTTGCTCCACACCGTCCACTCCTCGGGCGCGCGCACCTCGAAGCGGAACGGGGCCTTCAGGTCGGGCTGCTCGAAGCAGGCGAACACCCGGCGCGAGTCGGCCGGCTCGTACTGCGTGTAGAGGTAGACCTCGCCGTCCTCCGGGTCGACGAAGCGGTGCAGGCCCTCCCCGCTGCGGGAGTAGGCGCAGCGGGCGTCGACGATCAGCTCGTTCTCGGCGGCCAGGTCCTCCAGCAGGATGCGGGAGCCGTCGAAGACCTCGCCCGGGTCGAGGTCGCGGCCGTTGAGGGACACCGACGTCACGCCCGGCGCCACGAGGTCGGCGAAGGAGGACGCGCCGGGCTCGTTGCAGCGGAAGCGGAGGGTGGTGACCGACCGGAAGGTGCGCGGCTCCCCCTCCGCGGCCTGGTCGCCGACCGCCGAGCGGACGTCGAGGGACACGTCGTACCCGTCGACGGACAGCAGGGCGGCCCGCTCCCGGGCCTCGTCGCGGGACAGGTTCTCACCGGGCACGGGCGGTACTCCCTCACTGCGTGGCGCATATGTGCTGTGGACAGGAGCGATCCTGCCATGCGCACCTGACACGCGGCAGCAGGCGAATGCGCGGCAGCGGGCGAATGCGCGGCAGCGGGGAATGCGCGGCACGGGCGGCGGCGTTCCGTGGGGAAAGGCTTATCGCTTGAGGATCTCTGAGGAGAGACATGCCGGAGAAGACCCCCGTCGACTTCTGGTTCGACCCGTCCTGCCCCTGGGCCTGGATGACGTCGCGCTGGGTGCTGGAAGTGGAGAAGGTCCGTGACATCGAGGTCCGCTGGCATCTGATGAGCCTCGCCGTCCTCAACGAGGACCGGCTCGCGGAGCTGCCCGAGGAGTACCGCGACTTCCTGGAGAACAAGGCGTGGCAGCCGGTCCGGGTGGTGGCGGCCGCCGCGCAGAAGCACGGCGCGGACGTCCTCGGCCCGCTCTACACCGCGCTCGGCACCCGCATCCACAACAACGGCGAGGGCCCCACCCTGGGCGCCATCGCCGGCGCGCTCGCCGACGTCGGGCTGCCCGCCGACCTGATCGACTACGCCGAGCAGAAGGACTTCGAGTTCGACGCCGAGCTGCGCGCGTCGCACAAGGAGGGCATCGAGAAGGTCGGCCAGGACGTCGGCACCCCCGTCATCGCCGTGCCCGGCCCGGACGGCGAGCAGATCGCGTTCTTCGGCCCGGTGGTCACCCCGGCCCCCAAGGGCGAGGAGGCGGCCCGTCTGTGGGACGGCACGGTCGCCGTGGCGTCGGTCCCCGGCTTCTACGAGATCAAGCGCAGCCGCACCAAGGGCCCGGACTTCAGCAACCTGTGACCGCCCGGTCGGCGGGAGGGTTCCGCCGGCCATGGGAGAGCCCCCGTGAGTCACGTCCTCACGGGGGCTTCCGTCGTTCCGTCCGCCGGTGCGAAAGTTGAGAAGACGATCACGAGGCAGGACGCGGCTGCGCGGAGCTTTATGACCCGGCGGCCTTCTTGCAAGTTACTTGCAAGTGCGTCCATGCGGCAAGCAGGCGTGGCGGGTGCCGGCTCGCCCAAGGGGTGAGACGGCCAGAACGCCCACAGTGCGGGCAGCCCCTCCACGTCTGCGGAGGGGCTGCCCGCCCTGTGGCGGACCGGCATGACGGGGTCTTTCAGACGGTGGCGAGCGCCGGGCGGACGTACTGGTTGGCGGGGCGGGGCAGGCCGTACCTCTCGCGCAGGGTCGTGCGCGCCCCGTATCCGGTCCGCAGCAGACCGCGGGCGCGCAGCAGCGGCACGACGTGGTCGACGAAGGCGTCGAGGCCGGACGGCAGCACCGCGGGCATGATGTTGAAGCCGTCGGCGGCGCCCTGGGTGAACCAGGTCTCGATCGCGTCGGCGACCTGCTCGGGCGTGCCGGCGAAGGTCAGGTGCCCGCGCCCGCCGCCGAGCCGCCCCACCAGCTGCCGCACCGTGAGGCGTTCGCGCCGGGCCAGCTCCACGATCAGGGTGTAACGGCTCTTGGCGCCCTCGATGGCGTCCTCGGGCGGCAGGTCCGCGGGCAGCTGGGCGTCCAGCTCCAGTGTCCCGGGCGCCAGTTGGAGCAGCTGCTCCAGGCGCCGCACCCCGTGCGTGTGCACGATGTGCGCCTCCAGGACGTGCTCCGCGGCCCGCGCCTCCGCCTCCGTCGAGCCGATCACCGGCACGATGCCCGGCAGCACCTTGAGATGGCCGGGGTCGCGGCCCTGCGCCGCGGCCCGCGCCTTGATGTCCGCGTAGAACGCCTGCGCGTCGGCGAGCGTCTGCTGCGCGGTGAACACCGCCTCCGCGTACCGGGCGGCGAACGCCTTGCCGTCCTCGCTCGACCCCGCCTGCACCAGCAGCGGATAACCCTGCGGCGAACGCGGGACGTTGAGGGCGCCCTCGACGCTGAAGTACGTCCCCCGGTGCCGGGGCGGGTGGATCTTGTCGTCGTCGCCCCAGACGCCGGCCGCCTTGTCGGCGACGATCGCGTCGTCCTCCCAGCTGTCCCAGAGCTTGAGGGCCACGTCGAGGAACTCGGCGGCCCGGGCGTAGCGCTCGGCGTGCGCGGGCTCGGCGTCGAGACCGAAGTTGCGCGCCGCCTCCGCACCCGCCGTGGTGACGATGTTCCACCCCGCCCGGCCGCCGCTGATGATGTCCAGCGAGGCGAACTTGCGGGCCAGGTTGTAAGGGGAGTTGTAGGAGGTGGACGCGGTGGCGATCAGGCCGATGTGCTCGGTGGCCGTCGCCAGCGCGGTCAGCAGGGTGAGCGGCTCCAGGGCGCCGGCCGGCCGCTGGGCGATGTCGCTCCACAGCTGCGGCCCGTCGGCCAGGAACAGGGAGTCGAAGGCGCCGCGCTCGGCGGTCCGGGCCAGCCGGACGTAGTGGTCCAACTCCACATGGGCGTACGGATCGCTCTCGGGCAGCCGCCACGAGGCCTCGTGGTGACCGGTGTTCATGAGGAAGGCGTTCAGATGAAGCTGGCGGGGCATGGAGTGTCCTTCGCTTCGGACAGGTACGGGGAGAGAGAAAGAGAGGAGAGAGAGGAGAGAGAAGAAGGAGAGGAGAGGGAGGGGCGAGGTGGCGGGGTCAGGCGACGTCCGTCGTCACGCCCAGCGCCGCCAGCAGCCGCTCGCGGTACTCGCCGAGCAGCGGATCCCGGTACGAGCGCGGGTGCGGCCGCTCGACGGTCAGGTCGAGCCCGATGCGCCCGTGGTCGAGGACGAGGACCCGGTCGGCGAGCACGATCGCCTCGTCCACGTCGTGCGTGACCAGCAGCACGGACGGCCGGTGGGCCTCCCACAGCACCCGCAGCAGGGCGTGCATCCTGATGCGGGTCAGGGCGTCCAGCGCCCCGAACGGCTCGTCGGCCAGCAGCAGTTCGGGCTCACGCACCAGCGAGCGGGCCAGCGCGGCACGCTGCGCCTCACCGCCGGACAGCTCGTTGGGCCAGGCCCGTTCGCGGCCCTTCAGCCCGACCTCGGCGAGCGCCTCGCGCCCCCTGCGCACGGCCTCCTTGCCGTCCAGGCCGAGCAGCACGTTGTCCAGCACCCGCCGCCAGGGCAGCAGCCGGGAGTCCTGGAAGACGACGGACACCCGCTCCGGGGCCGTCAACTCGCCGTCCCCGGTGACCTCGTGGTCCAGGCCGGCGACCGCCCGCAGCAGGGTGCTCTTGCCGGACCCGCTGTGCCCGAGCAGGGCCACGAACTGGCCCGCGGGGATGTCCAGGTCGATGCCGTCCAGGACGGTGCGTCCGTCGAAGGACCGGGTCAGACCGCGCAGCCGGACGGCGGCGGGCCGGGTCAGTTGCTCAGTGTGCGGCGCCACGACAGCACCCTCCGTTCGATGAGACGGACCGCGCTGTCGGAGATCAGGCCGAAGACGCCGTAGATGAGGAGGCCGACCAGGATGACGTCCGACTGGCCGTAGTTCTGCGCCTGGAACATCATGTAGCCGAGCCCGCTGGTGGCGTTGATCTGCTCCAGCACGACCAGGCCGAGCCAGGATCCGGTGACGCCGAGCCGGAGTCCCACGAAGAATCCGGGCAGTGCGCCGGGGATCACGATCTGCCGGATGAAGCGGACCTTCGACAGGCCCTGCACCTCGGCGAGTTCGACGAACCGGTGGTCGATGCCGGACAGCGCGGCATGCGTGTTGAGGTAGATCGGGATGTAGACGACGATGGCGATGATCGCGGTCTTGAAGGTCTCGCCGATGCCCAGCCAGAGGATGAACAGCGGGATCAGACCGAGGGTCGGGATCGCCCGGTTGAGCTGCACCGTCCCGTCGATCAGCGCCTCGCCGGTGCGGGTCAGCCCCGAGAGCAGCGCGAGCGCCACCCCGGCGACGAGACCGATCGCGAAGCCGTATGCGGCGCGCTCCAGCGAGGTGAGGACGTCGGTGGTCAGCGTCCCGTCCGTCCACAGGTGGACGCCGGTCTCGACCACCGTCCAGGGGGCGGGGATCGCCCCCGTGTCCAGCCGCCCGGCGGCGGAGGCGGCGGCCCACAGGGCGATCAGGAGCAGCGGTCCGGCGAGGCGGGAGGCCGGCCAGGGCCTGCCGGGAGCCAGCCCGCGGCGGCGCCGGCGGCGGGCCCGGGATGCGTCGGCTGCCGTCACGGGGGCGGCGGGAGCCCCGGTCACGGCCGCGCCCGCTGCGCCGCCCGTCCCGGCGTCCTTGCCGGCGCCGGCCTCCTTGCTCGTTCCGGCGTCCTTGCCGATCTCCGCGCCGGTGCTGGTGTCGGTGCTGGTGGTCATGGCGGTCACCTCCGGTACTCGGCTGCCACGGACTTGGCGGCGATGCCCTCGAAGCGGTGGTCGAAGAGCGAGGCGACGTCGAACTTCTTCACGAAGCCGCCCTCCGCGAGGAGGTCCGCGGTCTCCTGCTCCCACTTGACGGCCTCGTCCCAACTCGGCTGGAACAGCGGCTTGTTGGCGAGTGCGGTGATCGACTTGGCCTGGTCGGGGGTCAGGTTCTGCGTCTTGACGAAGAACTCCTCGTTCCAGGCGTCGGGGTTCTCGTAGCTCCACACCAGGCCCTGCGCCCACTGCGGGATGAACGCGGCGACGGCGGCCGCCTTCGCCCTGTCGTTCAGGACGGACGCCGGCGCCCACAGCAGGCTGAGCAGGTCGACGACGTCGGTGGTGATGACACGGGCGCCCTTGGACCCGTACTGCTTGAGATAGGCCGGCGACTGGGTGTTGCCGAGCGGGGCGATGTCCACCTGGCCCGACTGAAGGGCGGTGAGGAACTGGTTGCTGGTCAGCGGGACGAGCTTCACGTCGTCGTACTTCAGGCCGGCCTTCTTCAGCGCCCGCAGCAGGACGACGCCCTGGGCCTGGCCCTGGGAGAACGCCAGTTTTTTTCCGCGGAAGTCGTCGACGGTACGGATGTCGCTTCCCGGCTTGGTGGCGAAGACGTAGTTCGGCCTGCGGGTGACGTTGATCGCGACGATCTTCGCGTCGAAGCCCTGGTAATGCGCCTGGATCGGCGGGATGCCGGCGTTGTTGGCGAGGTCCAGGGATTTCGCGCGGAACGCGTTGATGACGTCCGGACCCGCCCCGATGTTCAGCCAGCTCGACACCTCGAAGGGCAGATCGGGCAGATGCGCCAGTTTGAGCTGCAACTCCTGCTGGCCCTGGAAGGAGGCGATCTTCAGGCTCGTGCCGGCGGGCACCTTGGCGGCGAGCGGAGCGGTCGGGGCGGCCTCGCCGCCGGTGGCGGCGCTGCTCTGCGCGCAGCCGCTGAGCCCGGCGACCCCGGCGGCGGCGCCGAGCAGGGAGGTGAGGAAGAGACGCCGGTCGACGCCGGACGTGGTGCGGGAAACGGGCATGGGAGGACCCCCAGGGAAACGGAGAGAGCCTGGCAGCGGCAACGGAGACAAAGGCGTCGGCGGCGGCAGACACACAGGGCGGGCATGGCGGGCACAACGAGGCGGTGCGAGGCGCGACAGGACGTGACGACAGAACACGACGACAGAACACGGCGACAGTTCATGACGACAGGACATGACCAGGCGCGACGGAATGCGGAAAAGGACCGGCAGAGGAAACTCGCCGAAGGAGGGAATTCACCCGCGCGGGGGCGGGGAGAAGGGCGCGCTCCCGGCGCACCGGGGCGTCAGCAACAGAAAGTGCGACAGCTCATGGATATGATTTTCCGGTCCGGGCCCGAGCCCTGTCAACATTCGGAGTTTCTGAATTAAGTCGGAAGGGGCGCCGCGTCCGCGGAAAGGGTCAGCGGGTCGCGGTAGAGCACGTCCAGCGCCACCGCCCCGCCCGCCACGGCCGCCACCGCGTCCGGGAAACTGCTCGGCGAGACGGCGGCCGCGCGCTGCGCTCCCACCTCGTCGCGCAGCGCGGCCAGGCAGTCCTCCCGGAACAGCACCCCCACCTCCGTGACGACCACCCGCTCCGGATTGAGCACGTCCAGCAGCAGGCCGGCCGCCCGCCCCACCATCCGCGCCCGCTCCCGCAGCAGCCGTGCCGCCACCGGGTTCCCCGCGTCCGCGGCGGCCACCACGTCCATCGGGTCCACCCCGTCGGTCACCCCCGCGTCCCGGGCCCGCCGGCCCAGCGTCCGCTCGCCCAGCTCCGCCTGGAGGCAGCCGATCCGGCCGCAGTCGCAGGGCCGCGTGCCGCCGGGCAACGGCAGATGGGCGATCGACCCGGACTGGGAACGCGGCCCGTGGTGCACCTCGTCATGCGTGGCGAAGGCCGCGTCGACCAGGTTCCCGACGAACAGGTGCAGCACGCTGCGGCTGCCGCGGGCCCGCCCGAACAACCGCTCCGCGTTGACCAGCGCCCGCGCATGACCGTCGACATGGACCGCCAGCCCGGTGCGGGCGCTCATCGCCTCGCGCACCGGCACGTCCCGCCAGCCCAGCAGCGGATGCTCGACGACGGTCCCCGAGTCCCGGTCCACCCAGCCGCCCGCGGCCACTCCCAGCGCCAGCGGGCGGCGGCCCGGGGTCTCGTCCAGCAGCGCGGCCAGCCCGTCGGCCGCCCGCGCCAGCACCTTCGACGGTTCGAGACCGCGATGCCCCGACCTCCGCCGCGCCACCACCCGTCCGCGCAGGTCCAGCAGGGAGACGGTCGTGCAGGACGCCGCCACATGGACGCCGCCCACCACGAACCGGGAGTCGTCCAGGTCCACGGGAACGTGCGGGCGGCCCACGCCGTTGCTGCGCCGGGGCGCGTCCGCCTCCCGCAGCAGCCCGACACGGGCCAGCCGGGCGCAGTGGTCGGTGACCGACGCGGGGGACAGCCCCGTCAGCCGGGCGATGGTGGAGCGCGCCACCGGCCCGTGCTCCAGCACGGACCGCAGGATCACGCTGGCGCTGGTACGCCGGCGGTCGCTGTCGGCGACACGGGTGAGAAGGGAGACCAGGGCGGGGGGAGCCGCGGTACGAGGCATGGGGAACTTCCTCGGAAGTCAGGAGCCGGTCCGACACTGCGCCGTCTGTGGAGCGCGGCGCGCCGGATGACCGGTTCCGCCCGCCTCACACCGCGGGGCGACAGACGGCAGTGCTCACCCGTCGCAGGTCGACATGGCGACGCGACGAGAAGTTCAGAGCCTGGGCCTGGGCAACCATGGCTCGAAGCTAGCAGCGGGGACCGGTCCTGCCCAGACGGCGACCGACGGGCGAGACGGCCGCCGACGCGATTGGCGGAACCCTACAGACGGCTCCCGCCGGGCCCGCGTAGCCCGCACCACCCCACCTCAGTGACCGGCGTCACCCCGGACCGGGTGTAACCCCCACGCTTTGTCCGAAGCCCACCAAGGCCCGACCGGCCCGTTTGTCGATCGCTGACGGTGATCACGCGGACCCCGCTGGGATAGCGTCGCCGTGTCCCGATCCGTACGACCTCCGCGGAGTTCCCATGAGCACGGCCGCCGTCACCCCCGCCCGCCCCGGACAGGTCCTCGCCGACCTGCTCCCTTCCCCCACGCTGCGCGTGGGCGGGGCCGGCGCCGCCCGTGTCCGGGACGCCGCGCTCGTGCTCGGCGGCGCCGCGCTGACCGGCCTCGCCGCCCAGATCGCGGTCCCGGTCCCGGGCACCCCGGTCCCGGTGACCGGCCAGACCTTCGCCGCGCTGCTCGTCGGCACGACCCTGGGCGCCCGCCGCGGCGTCTCCTCGCTCGCCGTGTACGCGCTCGCCGGGCTCGCGGGCGTGCCGTGGTTCGCCGACGGCGCCTCGGGCATCGGCGTCTCCTTCGGCTACATCCTCGGCATGATCCTCGCGACCGCCGTCGTGGGCGCCCTGGCCCGCCGCGGCGCCGACCGCTCCGTGCTGCGCACGGCCGGCACGATGCTGCTGGGCGAGGCGGTCATCTACGCCGTCGGCGTCCCGTACCTGGCCTACGCGGCGGGCCTCTCCGCCTCCGCCGCCGTCGCGGCCGGCCTCACCCCCTTCCTGATCGGCGACGCCCTCAAGGCGGCCCTGGCGATGGGCCTGCTGCCCACCGCCTGGAAGCTCGTCCGGCGCTGACCGTCAGGCGGCCGCGAGGGGCCGCCCGGCGACAACCTGTGAGGAGGCGTGATCCGACGACGTCCGTCGGGTCACGCCTCCGGCGCGTCATGCCCCCTGCGCCTCGCGGGCCGCGGGCCGCCGGCGGGACCACCGCAGTCCGGCCGCGCCCGCCGCGAGCAACGAGACGCCCGCCGCGCCCAGCGGGAGCACGTCCCGCCCGACGCCGGTCTGCGGCAGTTCGTCGCCGCCGGGAGCCGCGGGCGCGTTGTCGGTGCCCAGGAGCAGCGGGGTGGCGGGCGCGTTCGGCGACGGGTTCGTCGTGCCGAACGGCACCGGCCCCTGCTGCCAGTACGTCTTCTTGCCGTCACTCGTCTGCACCGGCAGGCAGATCTTCCCGGCCTTGCGCAGATCGAAGACCGCGTCGACGGCGTACGACGTCGACGCGCCGGCCGCGAGAGGGCCGACGGGGCACGAGAAACCGCTGTTCGACCCCGCCGGAAGGTCCTTCTCCGCGATCGCGTCGCATCCCTGGACGCTTTTGACCGTCAGCCCGTCGAAGCCGACGACCAGAAGGCGTAGGGGCCCGCTGTCCTTGGTTCCCCCGTTCTTCACCGTGGCGGTGATGACCGTCTTCCCGGATTCGTTGTCGACCGAGATCCTCTCCGGCAGTGTCGTGGTCGTCCGCACGCCCGCGGGCGCCGCGTCGACCGGCTTTCCCCCCTTGCCGCTGCCCGGCCCCTGATCGTCCGCCCCGGCAGGGAAGGAAAGGATCAAAACTGCCGAGAACGATGCCGCGACCAGTGGTGCGGCAATGCTCTTCGCACGACGAGAACTCATGTTCGGCCCCCTTTTGCTGCGCCTGAATTCGCAGTACTTGAAGAGGTACCACAAGATTTCTCCGCACTATGCCGGTACGGCGCCAAGTGTGACTATGGTGTTTCGGAGTCCGGACGACGGCGGGGGTGCAGCGGATTGCCGGGGAATTCGGGAGACATGGGGAATCCGGGAACACCGGGAATTCCGGGTAGTTCCGGTGATTCAGGGAGCGGCGGTTTTCCCGGGTTACTGGTGGCGGGGCGCTACCGGCTGGCCGAGAGTATCGGCCAGGGGGGAATGGGGCGGGTGTGGCGGGCCGTCGACGAGGTGCTCGACCGGCCGGTCGCGGTGAAGGAGATGCGCATCGACGGCATGGGCCCGGAGGACACCCGCACCCGCCGTGCGCGCACCCTGCGCGAGGCCAGGGCGACCGCCCGCATCGACCATCCGCACGTGGTGCGCGTCTACGACGTCGTGGACGAGGGCGAACGCCTGTGGATCGTCATGGAGTTGGTCGTCGGCCGCTCCCTCGAGCAGATCATGGCCGACGACGGCCCGCTGGATCCGCGCGAGACCGCCCGCATCGGCCTCGGGCTGGTCACCGCGCTGCGCGAGGTGCACGCGAGGGGCGTGCTGCACCGGGACATCAAGCCCGGCAACGTCCTGGTCGAGCACGGCGGCCGGGGAGCGGGCGAGCGGCGGGGGGACGGCGGCCCCCGAGCGGGCCAGGGCGGCAGACACGGCGGCGGACACGGCGGCGGACACGCCGACGGAAGGGGGACCGGCGGCAGTCGGGAGACCGGCGGCGACCGGGAGGCCGGCGATCGGTGGGAGACCGGCGACCGGTGGGGGAGCGGGGAAGGGTGGGAGACCGGCGACCGGTGGGGGAGCGGGGAAGGGTGGGAGACCGGCGACCGGTGGGGGAGCGAGGAACGGCGGGTGGTGCTCACCGACTTCGGCATCGCCGCGATCCAGGACGCCAAGGCGCTGACCATGGTCGGCATGCTGGTCGGCTCCCCCGACTACATGGCCCCCGAGCGGGTCTCCGGCCGACCGCAGGGGCCGCCCTCGGACGTCTGGTCCCTGGGTGCGACGCTGTGCGCCGCCCTGGCCGGCCACTCCCCGTTCGCCAGGAACAGCACCTTGGCCACCCTGCACGCCGTGCTCTACGAGGAGCCCCGACTCCCGCCGGACGCGGGTCCGTTGCACGCCGTCCTCGCCGCGCTGCTGCTCAAGGACCCGGCCGCCCGCCCCACCCTCACGGCACTGGAAGCCGTTCTCGCACCCATAGCCTTCCCGCCCCCCGCACCACCCCCGACGCCGGCCCCCTCCCCGACGCCCACGCTCACGCCGACACCGCCCCCTCCACAGCCCCAGCCCCAGCCCTCGCCCCCGCCTCCGCCTCCCGGCCCGGTCCCGATGCCGACACCGACCGCGACCCCGGTTCCGGCCCCGACCCCGACCCCGGTTCCGACCCCGACCCCGGTTCCGACGCTGAGGGTGCCACCGCGACCCGCACCACAGCCCCCGCACCCGCAACCGCCCCTCCCGCCACCGGCGCCGACGGCGGGGGAACCGCCCACCCGCGCGCTGCTCGACGCCCGCACGCCGGTCCCGCAGGCCGCCGGAAGTCCCGCTCCGGCCCGCTCAGGTCGCCGGTCTTCCGGCGCCCTCGCCACCGTCGTCGCGGTCGTCGTCCTCGTCGTCGCCGGAGCGGTCACGGCCGTCCTGCTGGCGACGAATCCCGGTGCGCACGGCGGCGGGCGGACCGCGGGCGCCTCACCCGGGCCCTCCGCGGCGGGCGGAGCCCCGGCCGGCGGCTCGGCGGCCGGCGAAACCGGGGCCACCGGCGCCGTCCCCTCCGCGTCGCCGACGGTCGAGGGGACCTTCAGGCCGCCGAGTCTGCCGCCGGGCGCACACCAGGAGGCGGGCGGCTTCGCCTGGGCGACGCCCAGGGGCTGGCGGCGCGACGTGAAGACGGGGGCCGAGGTGCACTACACGTCCCCGGACGGCTTCCAGGAGCTGGTCGCCAAGTCCTCCCTCGCCCGAGGGGACCTGATGGACACCTGGAGGACCTCCGAGCAGAACGCCCGCGCGGGCCGCGACTACCGCAAGATCCGCCTGGAGGAGACGACGTTCCGGGGTCTGCGCGCGGTCGTCTGGGAGTACACCTTCACCCTGAAGGGCACCCCCTGGCACGCCCGGCTCCTCGGCTTCGACGAGAACGGCAAGTCGTACCAGGTCAACACCTGGTACCGGCCCGGCGTCGAGGCGGCGGCCCTGCGGACCTACGACAAGGTCAAGGCCGGCTTCACGGTGACCTGAGCCGGGGACGGCAAAGGGGAGGAGGCCCGCTGAAGCGAGCCTCCTCCCCTTTGCCGTTCGCCCGGTCCGGGTCAGGACCTCAGACCTTGGTCTCCACCGGCGTCTCGGGCCCGGCGCCGGCGCCGGCGGCGGCGGCGAGGGAGTCCGTCCGGCCCTTGCGGCGGGCGTCCCACTGCCGCACGAAGGCGATGGCCACCACGACCGCCGCGACGAGGAGCGACAGCAGCACCGTCGTCCGCCCGCTGCTCTCGCCCTCGGTGTCGGTCAGCATGTAGCCGAGGACGAAGACGATCAGCGCGGCGGTGGCCCACGTCAGATACGGGTACAGCCACATCTTCACGACCAGCTTCTCCGGCGCCTCCGCCTGGATGATCCTGCGCATCCGCAGCTGCGAGAAGCAGATGACCAGCCAGACGAACAGGGCCACGGCCCCGCTGGAGTTCACGAGGAAGAGGAAGACGGAGTCCGGGAACCGGTAGTTGAAGAAGACCGCCACGAACCCGAACACCACGGAGGAGACGATCGCCGCGAGCGGGACGCCCCGGCTCGTCGTCCGGGCGAAGACCTTGGGCGCGTCGCCCCGCTCGCCGAGCGAGAAGGCCATCCGGGAGGCCGTGTAGAGACCGGAGTTGAGGCAGGACAGCACCGACGTCAGGACGATGAAGTTCATGATCTGGCCGGCGTGCGCGATGCCCAGCGAGTTCAGCGCGGCGACGTACGAGCCCTGGTCCTTGATGGACGGGGCGTTCCAGGGCAGCAGCGTGACGACGATGAAGATCGAGCCGAGGTAGAAGACGCCGATCCGCCAGATGATGCTGTTGGTCGACTTCGTCACGGCGCGCTGCGGGTTCTCGGACTCGCCGGCCGCCAGGGTCGCGATCTCACTGCCCATGAAGGAGAAGACGACGAGCAGCACGCCGGTGAGGATGGCGCCCGGCCCGTGGGGCAGGAAGCCGCCGTGGTCGGTGAGGTTGCCCAGTCCGGCCTTGTCGCTGTGGGCGCCGGGCAGCACGCCGAAGACGGCGAGCGCGCCCACGACGATGAACGCGCCGATGGCGACGACCTTGATGCCCGCGAACCAGAACTCGAACTCGCCGTAGGAGCCGACCGAGACGAGGTTGGTGGCCGTCAGCACCACCATCACGATGAGGGCCCAGCCCCACTGCGGTACGGCGGGGATCCATCCTTCGAGGATCTTCGCCCCGGCGGTGGCCTCCACCGCGAGCACGACGACCCAGAAGAACCAGTACAGCCAGCCGATGGAGAACCCGGCCCAGCGGCCGAGCGCCCGGTCGGCGTGCGCGGAGAACGAGCCGGAGGTCGGATTGGCGGCGGACATCTCCCCCAGCATGCGCATCACCAGCACCACGAGCGTGCCGACGAGAGCGTAGGAGAGCAGAATGCCCGGTCCGGCGGTGGCGATGCCGGAGCTGGATCCGACGAACAGTCCCGCGCCGATGACACCGCCGATGGCGATCATCGACAGATGCCGGTTCTTGAGACCTGCCTGAAGCCCGGAACCGTTCTCTCCGGGCGCTCCAGGGCCGTTTTCGGCCTTGGAGAGGGTCGGCTGCGAAGTCATAGGGAGGGTCTTCCTTTGCGCCGCGTGGGGATTCTGGGGCGTCGTGCGTGGGGGAAGCGTACGAGCCGGTCCAGTGAATCGGAGGTGAATGAATTCGGGAACCTCTGATTCGGAATCGTTACTTGAGGTTTTCCTGAGGTTCCATGGGCTTGTGCGGGCTTTGCGGACGCGGCACCCGGCGCTGCTACCCCGCGCCGCGCGTGTCACACTCATCCCATGCGCGTGTATCTCGGCTCGGACCATGCCGGCTTCGAACTCAAGAATCACCTCGTCGAATGGCTCAGGGCGGCGGGCCACGACCCGGTCGACTGCGGGCCGCACATCTACGACGCCCAGGACGACTACCCGCCGTTCTGCCTCCGCGCCGCGGAGCGGACGGCCGCGGACCCCGAGGCCCTCGGCATCGTCATCGGCGGCTCCGGCAACGGCGAGCAGATCGCGGCGAACAAGGTGAAGGGCGTCCGTGCCGCCCTCGCCTGGAGCGAGGAGACCGCGTCCCTCGGCCGCCAGCACAACAACGCCAACGTCGTCGCGGTCGGCGCCCGCATGCACACCCAGGACGAGGTGACCAAGTTCGTCGAGACGTTCCTGGCCACCCCGTTCTCCGAGGACGAGCGGCACATCCGCCGCATCGACATGCTCTCGGCGTACGAGACCACGGGCGACCTCCCCGAGATCCCCGCCCACCACCCCCAGCAGTAACCCGGAACCCCGGCCCCGGCCGCCCCGCGCGGCGGCCGGAGCCCGGACCCGGGACCGTCCGTCCGCCCGACCGGTCCCCGCCGGGCCGGGCCGGGCCGGCGGTCAGGAAAGGAACGCGCCGGTGCCAGAAGGGCACACCATCCACCGGCTGGCACAGGACTACGCCCGTTTCGCCGGCCGCCCCCTCCAGGTGACCAGCCCCCAGGGCAGGTTCGCCGACGCCGCCGCCCTCCTCACCGGCGGCCCGCTCACCCGCACCGAGGCGCACGGCAAGCACCTCTTCCTCGGCTTCGGCGGCGAGCGGTGGATCCACATCCACCTCGGCCTCTTCGGCAAGGTCGCCTTCGGCGACGCCTCCGCGCCCCCGCCCACCGACACGGTGCGCCTGCGCCTGGCCGACCCCACCTCCTACGTGGACCTCCGGGGCCCCACCACCTGCGCCCTCCTCTCGGACGCCGAGAAGCAGGCCGTGCACGCCCGGCTCGGCCCGGACCCGCTGCGCGCCGACGCCGACCCGCGACGCGCCTACGCCCGCGTCTCCCGCAGCCGTACGACGATCGCCGCACTCCTCATGGACCAGAAGGTCGTCGCCGGCGTCGGCAACGTCTACCGCGCCGAGGTCCTCTTCCGGCACGGCATCGACCCCTACCGGGCGGGCCGGACCGTCACCCCCGCCGAGTGGGACGCGATCTGGACCGACCTCGTCGCCCTCATGCGCGAGGGCGTCCGCCACAACCGCATCGACACGGTCCGCCCCGAGCACACCCCGGAGGCGATGGGCCGCCCGCCCCGCGTCGACGACCACGGCGGCGAGGTGTACGTCTACCGCCGCACGCACCAGCCCTGCCACCTCTGCGGCGACACCGTCCGCACCGCCGGCCTCGCCGCCCGCAACCTCTTCTGGTGCCCCACCTGCCAGAAGAACTGAAGCCGGAACGGAACCACCGCCACGAGTCTCGGAGGCCTCGATGACCCCCGCCCCGGGGCACGACGGGGGCCGGTCCCCGGCGGAAGGCCGGTCTAGAAGTTGTGCGGGAGCCAGGGCGCCGACGCGGACCCGAACGCCACCGCCGCCTCCGCCAGCGCCCCCGACCGCAGTTCGCGCACCCGGCCGGCCTCCGCCAGCGAGGCGAGGCCCACCCCTCCGAGGTACGCCGCCCCCAACTCCCGTACCGAGAGCGCGAGATCGGGCGCGTCCGCGGTGGGCGCGCAGACCGCGCCCTTGGCGTCGCCGCTCAGCCGCCAACGCCCTGTGTTCCAGGGGCAGAAGGCGTCCTCCACGTCCAGGACCACATCCACCGGCGACTGGTACGTGCGCGCCTCCAGCGCCGCGCCGACGTCCACCAGCCGCACGTACAGCGAGTCCTTCAACTGCAGTGCGCACCTGCGGACGTCGGAGACGAGATGCCGCCATCCCTCGTCCACGGGCCGGCCCCGCAGCCTCACCGACGTGGTGAGGTCGATCCCGAACAGGAACCGCCACAACGCCGCCCGGGACAGGGCGTCCACCCCGGCCAGATCATGCACCCGCACCTGCCCGTCGTGCCCGCTGTCCGTCCACCGCGGCAGCACCCGGAAGCGGGCGTACCCCGTGACCTCGCCGTCGCGCTCGGCCAGCACGCACTGCAACGGCGACGCGCCGCCCCGCTCGCCCTCCGGGTCGAGCAGCCCCAGCCGCTCCCAGCCCGGCCGCCGCGCCAGCATCCCCGGCCGGCCGGGCACGGTCCGCGCGTACACCCGCTCGCACGCGGCGAGTTCGGCGCCGGGGTCGGCGTACCGCACCCGCACGTCGTCCGTGCCGGCCGGGACGGACAGCCCCACCCGGACCGTGTCGATCTCGGCGTGCAGCCCGAACGCCGCCGCGGCGTACCCGAACCGGCCGTAGATCGCCGGCTCGGACGCGGTGAGCGCCGCCAGCGGCTCGCCCCACGCCCGCACGTCGTCCAGCTGCCGGCGCATCATCGACGTCAGCATCCCGCGCCGCCGGTGCGTCGCGCTCACCGAGACCATCGTCACGCCCGCCGTCGGCACCGCCGCTCCGCCGGGCACCGTCATCCGGAAGTCGTAGGCCCCCGCCGTCCCCACGCACGCGTCGCCGTCCCACACGCCCAGGGACCGTTCGTACGGGGTGAGCCCCCGGAACAGCTCCCGCTCCTCGGCCGCCTCCGCGACCCCGCCGAAGGCCCGCAGGAGAGCGCCGTACCACTCGTCCCAGTCGTCCCGTCGCAGTTTCCGTATCCGCCCTGCCGCCTCGCTCGTCATGACCTCATGCCTAGCAGCCCCGTGCGGGACGGGCGAGGCAATTTCGCCCACCCGGCGGCGCGAGCGCTTTCCGTGACGTTCACTGTGAAGTTGAGCCTCGGAGGGGGGACAAGTGGGACCTCCCGTGCCAAGCGACGGGTTCGATGGATAGGGTCCCGAACTAATGGCAGCAGGACGACAGCGGCGCGCGGAAGCCGAGACGTTGACGGCCCGGATGAGGCACTTGTGGCACCGGGTCCGCACCGGCGTGCGCCGGAGCGCCGTGGACTACTTCCGCGGCGACGGCTCGGACTGGATCGCGCTGGCCTTCCTGCTGCTCACCGTGCCGCTGATCGCCCTCACCACGCTCGCCGACTCGGTGTGGTGCTCCCCGGCCGCCCTCGTCCTGCCGATCGTCGCCGGCGGCCTGCTGCTGCGCCCGTCGAGCCTGCTCGGCCTGTACGCGGCGGCGGCCACCGCCCTCATCGTGGAGTCGGTGCGACTGGGCCCCTACACCGAGGGCCCCTCCCGGGTCACGCCCGGCGTGGTGCTCGTCGTCGCCGCATGCGGTTTCTTCGGCCTGCTCATCGCCCAGTTCCGCAGCCGCGTCGGCGTGCCCTGGCGGCGCGGCGGCACCATGCTCTTCGACCTGCGCGAACGCATCCGCGTGCAGAGCAAGCTGCCCGGTCTGCCCACGGGCTGGCACCGCGAGATGGCGCTCCGGCCCGCGGGCGGCCAGTCCTTCTCCGGGGACTTCGTCGTCGCGGCCCGTACCAACGGCGGCCGCACCCTGGAGGTCGTCCTCACCGACGTCTCCGGCAAGGGCATGGACGCCGGCTCGCGCGCGCTGCTGCTGTCGGGCGCCTTCGGCGGGCTGCTCGGCTCGCTGCCGCCGCACGCCTTCCTCCCGGCCGCCAACGGCTATCTGCTGCGGCAGGACTGGGACGAGGGCTTCGCCACCTCCATCCACCTCGTCCTCGACCTCGACTCCGGCGACTACGAGCTCTACTCGGCCGGCCACCCGCCGGGCCTCCAGCTCAGCGCGGGCAGCGGCCGCTGGGAGGAGAAGGCCGCCGAAGGCCCCCTCCTCGGGGTGTACGACGGCGCCCAGTTCGACCCCGTGAAGGGCTCGCTGCGCCCTGGCGACGTGCTGATGCTCTTCACCGACGGTCTGGTGGAGACGTCCGACCGGGACATCGTCGAGGGCATCGACCGCCTCACCGGCGAGGCCGACCGCTACGTGGCCGGCGGCTTCCAGGGAGCCGCCTGGCATCTGATCGAGGCCGTGGCCAAGGACGTCAACGACGACCGGGCCCTCCTGCTGATCTGCCGCGAAGGCCCGACGGCCATGTCGGCGCCCCTGTCCTGAGCCCGGCCGGGCCGCCCGGCCCGAACCCGTCCCAGCCCCGCCCGGCCCCGCCCGCCCCGAGTGTTCCGAGGGGGAACCGTCATGCTCACGCTGTCCGCGATCGAGGCCCTGGCCCGCTCCGCCCACGCGGGACAGACCGACAAGGCCGGCCGGCCCTACGCCGAGCACCTCCGGGCGGTCGCCGAGGGCGTGCGCGCGCGGGGCGGCGACGCCGACCAGATCGCCGCGGCCTGGCTGCACGACGCCGTCGAGGACGACGCCCTGTCCGAGGCCTGGCTGGAGGCGGCCGACCTGAGCGACCGCACGAAGGCGGTCGTCCTCGCGGTCACCAAACGGGCGGGGGAGACGCCGCAGGCGTACGCGGCGCGCATCCTCGCCACACCGGGCGCGCTGCTGGTGAAGGAGGCGGACCTGGCGCACAACGCCGACCCGGCCCGCCTGGCCGTCCTGGACGGGCCCACCCGCACCCGGCTGACCGAGAAGTACGCGCGCATGCGCGCCCTGCTCGGCCTCCCGGATCAGCTTTCCTGAACTCCGGCGGGCTCGCGCCGCCCCGGCTCCGGCTCCGCCGCCGGATCCGGCTCCGACGGGGACGTGCGCTCCTCCCCGCGCTCCCGCTCCGGCCGCCGTTCCCCGTCCGGCCGCCGCCGGGCGCGCTCACGGGCGAGTTCGGCGGCGGCCGGCTTGAAGGCCCAGGCCATCTCCGGCTCCATCACGAACCGGAAGACCCGCCGTACGGGCGGGGTGCACAGCGCGGTGACGGCCGCCGCGATCGCGACGCTGACCGCGATCTCGCCCAGCGGCCCGTGCAGCGCCGGACGGTCGAACCAGCCGCGGTAGTCGGCGCCCTTGATCAGGAAGCCGTGCAGCAGATAGCCGTACAGCGTGCCCGCGCCGAGCACGGTGAACCACGTCCTGCGCCCCGGCACCCAGGAGAAGAAGCACGCCGTCAGCAGCAGCGAGCAGCCGAGCAGCGCGAGCTGCATGAGGGGGCCGACCCACCAGGGCTGTCCCAACTCCTGCGCGGCGGACCGGTGGTAGAGCCACCCGGTGTCCACCTTCGACACCGCCCACCAGCAGAAGGCCAGGGAGAGGGCGAACACCGGGACCGCCGCGATCCGCACCAAGCGGCGGCGGACCAGCCGGAAGTGCTCGGGGCGCAGGCACAGGCCGAGCACGAAGTACGGCAGGAACTGCAGGACGCGCTGGAGGTCCAGGTCGCCGCCGAAGCGGGGGGTGAGGGAGGCCAGCATCGCGATGGCCAGCGCGACCGGGAGGGGGTGGCGCAGCGTCTTCCAGACCGGCGTGGTCAGCCGCCAGATGAACAGCGCGCACAGGAACCAGGTCAGGTAGTACGGGTCGAGCAGCGTGATGGCGGCCTGGGGGTCGTGGTCGACGACGCGCTTGAACAGCGGATACGCGCTCTCGAACACGACGTACGGCACGGCGACCCCGGTGACCAGCCGCTTCAGCCGCGCGGGGCTGCCGTCGAAGCTGCGCGAGAAGAACCCGGAGACGACGATGAACGCCGGCATGTGGAACGTGTACACGAGCATGTACGCGGCCTGGAGCACCCGGCTGTCGCCCTTGAGCGGCTCCCAGGAGTGGCCCAGCGCCACCAGGACGATCGCCAGGTACTTGGCGTTGTCGAAGAAGGCGTCACGCTGCGCGCCGGGCCGCGGGGACGGCTGCTCGGCGGATCTGTTCCCGGGGCGGCCGGAGCCGGACCGGCCGGGGGAGCGGTCGTCGTGTTCGTCCTGTGGACCGTTGTGCTGATCGTTCGGGTTCTTGGTCGAGCGGGAGCCCTGAACGAGAGACGAGGCGGCGTGGAACATTCGATGCACCCTAGCCGCGTGCCCGCTTATTCGTAAAACACCCCTGGTCATTCCTCGTCATTCACTGTTCGGACGGGTGAGCGATCGCGAGGCGTCGACGTCTGACCGACCGTGATGTCACGATTCATCCCGACTAAAAGGCGCATAACGCCGGTTGTGGGGGCGTAGTTGACGTGACAACGGTCATTATTCGAATTCCCTGCGGACACATTGTGCGGACCGGGAAACGAGCCGCCCCAATTCCCGTGCGGACGCGGCCTCGAATTGCCGTCCGGTGAGACGGTGGCCGCCGACGGCCGCGCGATGATGCGTCACGGGCCGCATAGGGAGGCCGGGTTGGTGGCACGATGGTCTCGGGAGTGCGGACCGACCGAGGGCGTGTGATCAGTTGTGGCCATTTCACTGTCAGTGGTGCTGCTTTTGGCGATCATTCTGGTCGTGCTGATCCGAGGGGGATCGATCAAGGCCGGCCCGGCCATCGTCGCCATCCTGTTCGGCTTCTTCCTCGCCTCGACGGGCATGGCCCCGTCGATCAACAGATTCCTCAACTCCCTCGCCGACACGATCAATTCGATCAGCTTCTGAGGCGAGGGAGCGCGCCCCCGGCAGCGCGCGGCGATGCGGTGATGTGCCGTGCGGTGCCGTGCCGTGCCGTGCGGTGTGCGCATCGACGCTCTCAACCGCAGGCGCATCCCGCGCTCGCCGGGGCCCCCTGTGCGGTGGCCTCGCCGCCGCAACAGCGGTCGCCGGCGGCGTCGGGGCCGGCGCTCCGGCCGAGTGTGTCCGCGTCGGCCTTGACCACATAGACCTCCCAGGGCTCCCGCCCCGGACCATGGACCCACACCTTGTCCTGGAGGGCGTAGCAGCAGGACGTGTCGTTCTCCTCGAAGGTGGCCAGGCCGGCGTCCTTGAGCCGGGTGGCGGCGGCCTCGACCCGGTCGCCCGACTCCACCTCGACGCCGAGATGGTCCAGGCTGGTGTCCTCGCCCGGCTCGCCCTCGATGAGCACGAGCTTGAGCGGGGGTTCGGCGATGGCGAAGTTGGCGTAGCCCTCGCGCCGCTTGGCCGGTTCGGCGCCGAACAGCTTCGTGTAGAAGGCGATCGACGCGTCGAGGTCGCTGACGCGCAGGGCGAGCTGGACACGGGACATGGCACGACTCCCGACTGCTTGCATCGATGGCTGTCGATACCGAGCTTGCACCTTGGATCGAGAAACGTCAACATAGAGGAATGTCGAAGCAGGAACTCGTGGTGATCGCCGGGGGCGACGGGCCCGCAGGCTGCTGCGCCGCCCTGTCGACCGCCCCCGTGGACGAGGCCCGGGCTGCCGAGCTGGCGAAGATCTTCAAGGCGCTGGGCGACCCGGTCCGACTGCGCTTGCTGTCGATGATCGCCTCGCGGTCGGGCGGCGAGGTCTGCGTGTGCGATCTGACCCCCGCCTTCGACCTGTCGCAGCCGACGATCTCCCACCACCTCAAACTGCTCCGCCCGGCCGGCCTCATCGACTGCGAGCGCCGCGGCACATGGGTCTCCTACCGGGCGCTGCCCGGCGCGCTGGACCGGCTGTCCGCGTTCCTGGCGACGCCCGTGGCGGCCGGGGCTTCCGCGTCGTCGGCACCGGGGAACGCCCCGGCCGGCACCGCGGCGCATGGCGCGACGTCATGCTGATCGAACGCCGGAGCCCCACCGTCGGGCGGTCCTGACCCCCGCACCCCCGCATCCCCGTACCCCCGCGCGAGGACTCCCGTGCCCCGCCGGATCAGGCCCCGAGGGCGATGAGGCGGGGAAAGCACGTGAGGGCTACATGACAAGGTTCTAGGCTGGCTGCGGCAGAACACGGGGGAAAGGGGCAACTGGTGGACTGGTTCTGGTGGGTACTCATCATCTTCTGGACGGGCGGTTTCGCCTGGGTGGCCGACAATGTCCGCACCGCGCTGCGTCATCGCCACGAGCGCAAGCTGCAGTTGCTGGAGGCGGCGAAGCAGGAGCGACTGGCCGTCGAGGCGGCGCACAGGTCGCCCGAGCCGGTGTGCGGATGCACGCACCACCTCGCCAAGCACGACAAGCAGGGCCGGTGCCACGAACGCGTCGAGGTGCCCACGGCCTGGGACGAGAACAAGAAGCCGCTGCGCTACGAGGCCGGCGAGTGCAACTGCCAGCAGTACGTGGGACCGCAGCCCCTGTCGCAGGTCTTCGCCGAGGAGCTGACGGACCGCGCCTGAACGGGACCGCCCGCGCCGGCCCGCCCGGTGGCCGACGGCCCGGGAACGACGGAGGGCCAGGTCCGAGGAAAACACCCTCCGACCTGGCCCTACGCTCTCCCGAGCGGGCGACGGGAATCGAACCCGCGTAGCTAGTTTGGAAGACTAGTGCTCTACCATTGAGCTACGCCCGCACACGACGCGCCGCAGGTCAGCGACCGCGGCACTGCAGGCATCGTAGCGGGTCCGGGGCCGGTGTCGCACACCGCCTTTTCCGCCCCCGCCGCCGTCCGCCCGGGGGCTCGGTGAATGCGGCGGCCGGAGAGCCTGGGGGCATGTACCCTACGTCTCGCACCAGACGGGGTGTGGCGCAGCTTGGTAGCGCGTCCGCTTTGGGAGCGGAAGGCCGTGGGTTCAAATCCCGCCACCCCGACCACCGACCTCGGTCGCCGCCGACCGATCCCGACCGACTCCGCGGCCACCTCGCTTGATCGCCTTTGGGGCGTGTCGTCGCTGCCGTTACTATGCAAGCTGCACGCCCGTGCGTCCTCATTCTCTGAAGTCCTCCGGGCGGCGAATCCGTCGGAGCCGGTCTGGCTCCGGCAGAAACCAAGAAGTCAGCCCCCAAGGAGACCGAACCGTGAAGAGCGCCGTGGAGACCCTGAACCCGACCCGGGTTCGGCTCAGCATCGAGGTGCCCTTCGAGGAGCTCAAGGACAGCCTCGACGCGGCGTACAAGAAGATCAACCAGCAGGTCACGGTGAAGGGCTTCCGCAAGGGCAAGATCCCCGCCCGGGTCATCGACCAGCGCTTCGGCCGTGGCGCCGTGCTGGAGGAGGCCGTCAACGACGCGCTGCCGAAGTTCTACACGGAGGCGGTCAACGAGGCGGAGATCGACGTCCTCGGCCAGCCCGAGGTCGACATCACGGAGCTGAAGGACGGCGAGACGCTGAACTTCACCGCCGAGGTCGACATCCGTCCGTCCCTCGAGCTCCCCGAGGACTTCTCCTCCATCGAGGTCGAGGTCGACGCCGTCGAGGTCACCGAAGAGGACGTCGACAAGTCGGTCGAGCAGCTCCGCGAGCGCTTCGCCTCGACCTCCCCGGTCGAGCGCGCCGCCGAGGACGGCGACGTCGTGACGGTGGACCTGGAGGCCAAGGTCGACGGCGAGGTCCTGGAGGACGGCGTCGCGAGCGGCGTCTCCTACACCATCGGCTCCGGTGAGCTGCTGGAAGGCATCGACGAGGCCGTCAAGGGCCTGGAGGCCGGTGGCGAGACCACCTTCACCTCCGAGCTGAAGGGCGGCTCCGCGGCCGGCAAGGAGGCCGAGGTCACCGTCAAGGTCACCCAGGTCGCCGCCCGCGAGCTCCCCGCGCTGGACGACGAGTTCGCGCAGCTCGCCTCCGAGTTCGACACCCTCGACGAGCTGAAGGCCGACAGCCGCAAGCGCCTCGAGAACATGAAGCAGTACGACCAGGCCACGCAGGCCCAGGAGCGCGTCCTGGAGAAGCTGCTGGAGCTCGTCGAGGTGCCCGTCCCCGAGAAGCTCCTCGAGGACGAGGTCAACACCCGCAAGCACAACCTGGAGCACCACCAGCTCGGTCAGATGGGCCTCGACCTCGACAAGTACCTGGAGATCCAGGGCAAGTCCGCCGAGGAGTTCGAGACCGAGACCCGCGAGGCCGCGGTCAAGGGCATCAAGACCCAGTTCGTGCTCGACGAGCTCGTCAAGCGCGAGAAGCTGAACGTCAACCAGGAGGAGCTCACCGAGCACCTCATGCGCCGTGCCGCCTCCTCCGGCATGTCCCCCGACCAGTTCGCCCAGGCGGTCGTCGAGGGCGGTCAGGTCCCGCTGCTGGTCGGCGAGGTCGCCCGCGGCAAGGCGCTGGCCACGGTTGTCGAGTCCGCCACGGTGAAGGACACCAACGGCGAGGTCATCGACCTCGACGACGAGGACGACGAGACCGACGCCGCCGCCGAGGGCACGGAGTCCGCGGAGGCCGCCGCCGAGGCGGAGACCTCCGAGGAGAAGACCGAGGGCTGAAAGGCCTCGCGTCGCCTCTGACGCAGACCTGAGCACATCTGAGGGGCCCCGGACGGAATCGGAATCCGAATCCGTCCGGGGCCCCTCATGCCGTGTGCGCATGCCGTGTGCGACGCCGTGCGCGCGTGCGTCCGCGTCCGGGGGCCGCAGGACCCTGTGCGCCCCCGGCCGACTACGCCCCCGGCGAACACTCTCCTCTCCGGGATTCCCCGAAGGGACCCGCGCGTTAGGGTCCATGAGTACGAGGGCAGGGGAGTCCCCGAGCCCCAGGCAGTACACGTGAGACGGCCCGGCGCCGTCGCAAGACGAGCAGGTGGATACGACGTGACGAATCTGATGCCTTCCGCCGCCGGCGAGCCTTCCATTGGCGGTGGCCTCGGCGACCAGGTCTACAACCGGCTGCTCGGCGAGCGGATCATCTTCCTCGGCCAGCCGGTCGACGACGACATCGCCAACAAGATCACCGCACAGTTGCTGCTCCTTGCCGCCGATCCGGACAAGGACATCTACCTCTACATCAACAGCCCCGGCGGCTCCATCACGGCCGGCATGGCGATCTACGACACCATGCAGTTCATCAAGAACGACGTGGTGACGATCGCCATGGGCCTGGCCGCCTCCATGGGCCAGTTCCTGCTCAGCGCGGGCACCCCCGGCAAGCGCTTCGCGCTGCCGAACGCCGAGATCCTGATCCACCAGCCCTCCGCGGGCCTGGCCGGATCGGCCTCGGACATCAAGATCCACGCCGAGCGTCTGCTGCACACCAAGAAGCGCATGGCGGAGCTGACCTCGCAGCACACCGGCCAGTCGGTCGAGCAGATCACCCGCGACTCGGACCGCGACCGGTGGTTCGACGCGTTCGAGGCCAAGGAGTACGGCCTCATCGACGACGTCATCCCGACGGCCGCCGGCATGCCGGGCGGCGGCGGTACCGGGGCGGCCTGAGGGTCGCCGCTGACGGCGGCAGGGCCGCCCAGGGAACTCCCCGGAGCCTCCTGAGCCCCTGACCCCTCCGAGGCCCCAGGCAGTCCGCTGAGGCCTCCGGGGGCCCGGCAAGCCCCTCGGGGCCGCCGGGCCGCCCGGAGCCTCCCCAGCGGGCGCCCGGGAGCCCCGCAAGCCGTCAGAGCCCCTCTCCAGCCCCTCCAGTCCACCGCCCCAGCCCCCTTTCCAGGAGACATCGTGAACGACTTCCCCGGCAGCGGCATCTACGCCCGCACCGAGGCCGAATACACCGGTCCCCGCGCCGAGTCCCGCTACGTCATCCCGCGCTTCGTCGAGCGCACCTCCCAGGGCATCCGCGAGTACGACCCGTACGCGAAGCTGTTCGAGGAGCGCGTGATCTTCCTCGGCGTGCAGATCGACGACGCCTCAGCCAACGACGTCATGGCGCAGCTGCTGTGCCTGGAGTCGATGGACCCCGACCGGGACATCTCGGTCTACATCAACAGCCCCGGCGGCTCCTTCACGGCGCTGACCGCGATCTACGACACCATGCAGTTCGTGAAGCCCGACGTCCAGACGGTCTGCATGGGCCAGGCGGCCTCCGCCGCCGCGATCCTGCTGGCCGCCGGCACGCCGGGCAAGCGGATGGCGCTGCCGAACGCGCGCGTGCTGATCCACCAGCCGTACAGTGAGACCGGCCGCGGTCAGGTCTCCGACCTGGAGATCGCCGCCAACGAGATCCTCCGGATGCGCGCGCAGCTGGAGGACATGCTGGCCAAGCACTCGACCACGCCGATTGAGAAGATCCGCGAGGACATCGAGCGCGACAAGATCCTCACGGCCGAGGACGCGCTGTCGTACGGCCTGATCGACCAGATCATCTCCACCCGGAAGATGAACAACGAGTCTCTGCGTTGACGCCCGGGGCCGCCTCGTTCGGGCCCCCTCGGCACGGTGTGACACGGTCCACGTCGCAGTGAACCGTGCCAAGGGGGGCCCGAACGGGGGGCCGGGCAAGGTACCGTCGGAATAAGGCAGCACCAGGAGCCGCTGGATTCGTAAGCGTCCAGTCGTCTCCCAGGCGAAGGGGAAGCACACCGTGGCACGCATCGGTGACGGCGGCGATCTGCTCAAGTGCTCGTTCTGCGGCAAGAGCCAGAAGCAGGTCAAGAAGCTCATCGCAGGGCCCGGTGTCTACATCTGCGACGAGTGCATCGACCTCTGCAACGAGATCATCGAGGAAGAACTCGCGGAGACGAGCGAGGTCCGCTGGGAGGAACTCCCCAAGCCCCGCGAGATCTACGAGTTCCTCGAGGGCTACGTGGTGGGCCAGGAGCCCGCCAAGAAGGCCCTGTCGGTCGCGGTGTACAACCACTACAAGCGCGTCCAGGCCGGCGAGAACGCAAGCGCCCAAGGGCGTGAGGACGCCATCGAGTTGGCGAAGTCCAACATCCTCCTGCTCGGCCCCACGGGCTCGGGCAAGACGCTGCTCGCGCAGACCCTGGCGCGCATGCTGAACGTCCCCTTCGCGATCGCCGACGCGACGGCGCTCACCGAGGCGGGTTACGTCGGCGAGGACGTCGAGAACATCCTGCTGAAGCTGATCCAGGCGGCCGACTACGACGTCAAGAAGGCCGAGACCGGGATCATCTACATCGACGAGATCGACAAGGTCGCGCGCAAGAGCGAGAACCCCTCCATCACCCGCGACGTGTCGGGCGAGGGCGTCCAGCAGGCGCTGCTGAAGATCCTCGAGGGCACCACCGCCTCGGTCCCGCCGCAGGGCGGACGCAAGCACCCGCACCAGGAGTTCATCCAGATCGACACCACGAACGTGCTGTTCATCGTGGGCGGCGCGTTCTCCGGTCTGGAGAAGATCATCGAGACCCGGGCCGGCGCCAAGGGCATCGGCTTCGGCGCGACGATCCGCTCCAAGCGCGAGCTGGAGTCCAAGGACCAGTTCGAGGCCGTCATGCCCGAGGACCTGGTCAAGTTCGGCATGATCCCGGAGTTCATCGGCCGTCTGCCCGTCATCACCTCGGTCCACAACCTGGACCGCGAGGCGCTGCTGCAGATCCTGATCGAGCCGCGCAACGCGCTGGTCAAGCAGTACCAGCGGCTCTTCGAACTCGACGGCGTGGAGCTGGACTTCGAGCGTGAGGCCCTGGAGGCCATCGCCGACCAGGCCATCCTGCGCCAGACCGGCGCGCGCGGCCTGCGCGCGATCATGGAGGAGGTCCTCCAGGCGGTGATGTACGAGGTCCCGTCCCGCAAGGACGTGGCCCGCGTGGTCATCACGGCGGACGTGGTGCTCTCCAACGTCAACCCGACCCTGATCCCGCGCGACGCCCGCGGCGGCCGCGGCCCGGGCGAGGCGAAGACCGCCTAGCCGGCATGCGTACAGGAGGGGCCCCGGTCACCGACCGGGGCCCCTCCTGTACGCGCGGAGCGGGTCGTCACACCCCGACGCGGATCTGCTCGCGCAGCCGCTTGGTGATGTCGATCGCCACGTCCTTGCTGACGTCCTTCGTGGCGTCGCCCGGCGACACCATGGCGATGGTGCTGTAGTCCGCCCAGGCGCAGAACCAGTCGGTCTTCTCCTTCTGGGTGACCTTGTTCTTCCCCTTGGCCGCCTGGCACTTCATGACCGCGCCGTCGAGGTCGGCCTTCTCGGCCTCGCCGATCAGCTCGCCCTTGTCGGCCTCCGCGGAGCCGGACGAGCTCTTCTCGGACGACTTCTTGAAGTTGGCGAAGAACAGGTCCAGCGTCGCCTCCGGGTCGGCGATCTTGCCGTAGGCGCCGGCGAAGGTGATGGTCTTCGAGGTGGCCAGCTCGGACGCGTCGGGCGCGGTGCTCGGGTCGGCCGGGTCGTACCCGCTCAGGTCCGCCGTCGTGTAGACGCCGATGACGGACTTGCCGTCCTGGACGCCGGTCTTCGCCAGGTCGGCGGCCGAGTCCTTGCCGGCGCTCGCGCCGTCGTCCGTGACCCGGTTGTAGTCGGTCAGGGCGGTCCCGGGGGTCGTCAGTGTGTGCGGGCCGTCGTCCTTGAGGCCGCCCGCGCCGCCGCCTCCGCCGATCACGAGGTAGGCGCCGACGCCCAGCGCGGCCACGACCGCGACCGCGCCGACGACGATGGCGGCCGTCTTCTTGCCGCGGCCGCCCGCCGGCGGCTGCGGGACGCCGTAGGGGGGCTGGGGCTGGCCGTAGGGCGGCTGCTGCCCGTAAGGGGGCTGGCCGTACGGCGGCTGCTGGCCGTAGGGCGGGGCCTGCGGGGGCACGCCCTGCGGGGGCTGCGCCGGATAGCCGTAGCCGGGCTGCGGGGCGGTGGGCGGCTGGGGGTAGCCGTAGCCGGGCTGCGGCGCCTGGGGCGGCTGACCGTACGGACCGGGCTGGCCGTACGGTCCGGGCTGCTGGGGCTGCCCACCGTACGGGCCCGGCTGGTTGTGACTCATTCCTGGGTTCCCCTCCAGATGCTTATGCGTTTTTCACATCCTGGCGCAGAGCCCCCGCGGGCACGGCAGTGGGGGCCCCACCGTTACAGAGGAAACACGTTTCGGGACCGCGCGGTGACACCCCTAAACTGGGCCCGTGACCGAGAACGCTCAGCAGCAGCCATCAGCGCCCCACACCGAACTGCCGACCCAGTACGCGCCGGCCGACGTAGAGGGGCCGCTGTACGAGCGCTGGGTGGAGCGGGGCTACTTCGAGGCGGACGCCAAGAGCGAGAAGCCTCCGTACACCGTCGTCATCCCCCCGCCCAACGTCACGGGCAGCCTGCACCTCGGGCACGCCTTCGAGCACACCCTCATCGACGCGCTCACCCGCCGCAAGCGCATGCAGGGCTTCGAGACCCTCTGGCAGCCGGGCATGGACCATGCCGGCATCGCCACGCAGAACGTCGTCGAGCGTGAACTCGGCAAGGAGGGCAAGTCCCGTCACGACCTCGGCCGGGAGGCGTTCGTCGAGCGCGTCTGGCAGTGGAAGGGCGAGTCCGGCGGCCAGATCAGCGGCCAGATGCGCCGTCTGGGCGACGGCGTCGCCTGGTCGCGCGAGCGCTTCACGATGGACGAAGGGCTGTCGCAGGCCGTCCAGACCATCTTCAAGAGGCTCTACGACGACGAGCTGATCTACCGCGCCGAGCGCATCATCAACTGGTGTCCGCGCTGCCTGACGGCGATCTCGGACATCGAGGTCGAGTACCAGGACGACGACGGCGAACTCGTCTCCATGAAGTACGGCGAGGGGGACGCCACCATCGTCGTCGCCACCACGCGCGCGGAGACGATGCTCGGCGACACCGCCGTCGCCGTCCACCCCGACGACGAGCGCTACAAGCACCTGGTCGGCACGGAGATCCGTCTGCCGCTGACCGACCGCTCCATCCCGGTCGTCGCCGACACCCACGTCGACCCCGAGTTCGGCACCGGCGCGGTCAAGGTGACGCCGGCGCACGACCCGAACGACTTCGAGATCGGCCAGCGCCACAACCTGCCGTCGCTCACCGTCATGGACGAGCACGCGGTCATCACCGCCCACGGCCCCTTCCAGGGCCTGGACCGGCTGGAGGCCCGCTCCGCCATCGTCGCCGCCCTGCGCGCCGAGGGCCGGATCGTCGCCGAGAAGCGCCCCTACGTCCACTCCGTCGGCCACTGCTCGCGCTGCAAGACGACGATCGAGCCGCGCCTGTCCATGCAGTGGTGGGTCAAGGTCGGTCCGCTGGCGAAGGCCGCCGGCGACGCCGTCCGCGACGGCCGCGTCAAGATCCACCCGCAGGAGATGGAGAAGCGCTACTTCGACTGGGTCGACAACCTGCACGACTGGTGCATCTCGCGGCAGCTGTGGTGGGGCCACCGCATCCCGGTCTGGTACGGCCCGAACGGCGAGGTCGTCTGCGTCGGCCCCGACGACGAGGCGCCCACCGGTGAGGGCTGGCGTCAGGACACCGACGTCCTCGACACCTGGTTCTCCTCCGGCCTGTGGCCGTTCTCCACGCTCGGCTGGCCCGAACAGACCGAGTCGCTCGCGAAGTTCTACCCGAACTCCGTCCTGGTCACCGGCTACGACATCCTCTTCTTCTGGGTCGCCCGGATGATGATGTTCGGCCTGTACGCGATGGACGGCACCCCGCCGTTCCGCACCATCGCCCTGCACGGCATGGTCCGCGACCAGTTCGGCAAGAAGATGTCGAAGTCCTTCGGCAACGCGGTCAACCCGCTCGACTGGATGGACAAGTACGGCTCCGACGCGCTCCGCTTCACCCTCGCGCGCGGCGCCAACCCCGGTGTCGACGTCCCGATCGGCGAGGACTGGGTCCAGGGCTCGCGCAACTTCGCCAACAAGATCTGGAACGCCACCCGCTTCGCGCTGATGAACGGCGCCACTGTCGACGGACCGCTGCCGGACGCCGAGAAGCTGTCGGCGACCGACCGCTGGATCCTCTCCCGTCTCAACTCCGTCGTCGCCGAAGTCGACGCGCTCTACGAGGACTTCCAGTTCGCGAAGCTCTCCGACACGCTCTTCCACTTCGCCTGGGACGAGGTCTTCGACTGGTACGTCGAGCTGTCCAAGACGACGTTCATGGCCGGCGGCGAGCCCGCGAAGGTTTCCGGCCGCGTCCTGGGCGAGGTCCTCGACGTCACGCTGAAGCTGCTGCACCCCGTCGTCCCGTTCGTCACGGAGACGCTGTGGACGACGCTGACCGGCGGCGAGTCCGTCGTCGTCGCCGAGTGGCCGACCGACTCGGGTTTCCGGGACGCCGCGGCGGAGCGTGAGATCGAGAGCCTCCAGTCGGTGATCACCGAGGTCCGCCGCTTCCGTGCCGACCAGGGCCTCCAGCCGGGCCAGCGGGTCCCCGCCCGCCTGACGCTCGACGGCACGGCGCTGGCGTCCCACGAGGCCGCCATCCGGCAGCTGCTGCGCCTTCAGCCCGAGGGCGAGAGCTTCTCCGCCACGGCGACCCTGCCCGTCGCGGGCGCCACGGTCGCCCTCGACCTGTCGGGCACCATCGACGTGGCCGCGGAGCGCAAGCGCCTGGCCAAGGACCTCGCGGCGGCCGAGAAGGAGAAGGCCCAGGCCCACGCCAAGCTCGGCAACGAGGCGTTCCTCGCCAAGGCCCCGGACAACGTGGTCGACAAGATCCGCGGACGCCTCGCCAAGGCGGACGAGGACATCGCCCGCATCCAGAGCCAGCTGGAGCGCCTGCCGCAGGCGTAGGACACCGCGACGGACGAAGGCCCCCGGGACCGGCACACCGCCGGCACGATTCCGGGGGCCTTCGCCCTTCTCCGTCCGTCTCCGCCACCTCCGCCCGCCTCTGTCACCGCCCGTCCGTAGACTGACCCCGTGAGCGAGCTCCCCCCGAACGGCAACCACGACGACCTGCCCGCCCCCTTCGACCCCCTCGATCCCTTCGACGAGATCATCGCCGAGGAGACCGACCGCGATCCCGATCTCGCGGTCATCGAGGCAGGCAGCCGCACCCTGCGCACCCGGGGCGGCGCGCCGCAGGCCGATGTGCCCGCGCGCCCCGAGGATCCCGAGGTCGACAAGGCCCTGCGCGAGGTCGAGGCGGAGCTGGCCACCCGCTGGGGCGAGACCAAGCTGGAGCCCTCCGTCGACCGGATCGCCGCGCTGATGGACGTGCTGGGGGACCCGCAGCGTTCCTACCCGTCGATCCACATCACGGGCACCAACGGCAAGACGTCCACCGCCCGCATGATCGAGGCGCTGCTCGGCGCGTTCGAGCTGCGCACCGGCCGGTACACGAGCCCGCACGTGCAGTCGATCACCGAGCGGATCAGCCTGGACGGCGCCCCGATCTCCGCCGAGCGGTTCATCGAGACGTACCGGGACGTCAAGCCGTACGTCGACATGGTCGACGCCGCGCAGGAGTACCGGCTGTCGTTCTTCGAGGTGCTCACCGGCATGGCGTACGCCGCGTTCGCCGACGCGCCCGTGGACGTGGCCGTGGTGGAGGTCGGCATGGGCGGCTCGTGGGACGCCACGAACGTGATCGACGGTGACGTCGCCGTCGTCACGCCCATCGACCTGGACCACACCGACCGGCTGGGGGAGACGACCGCCGAGATCGCCGCCGAGAAGGGCGGGATCGTCAAGCAGGACGCCACCGTCATCCTCGCCCAGCAGCCCGTCGACGCGGCGCAGGTGCTGCTGAAGAAGGCCGTCGAGGTCGATGCGACCGTGGCCCGCGAAGGGCTGGAGTTCGGCGTGGTCGCCCGCCAGGTCGCCGTCGGCGGCCAGCTGGTCACCCTGCGCGGGCTGGGCGGCGAGTACCCCGAGGTGTACCTGCCGCTGCACGGCCCCTACCAGGCGCACAACGCGGCCGTCGCGCTCGCCGCCGTCGAGGCGTTCTTCGGCGTCGGCTCGCAGCGGCCCGAGCCGCTCGACATCGACACCGTCCGCAAGGCCTTCGCCGCCGTCACCTCGCCGGGCCGCCTCGAAGTCGTCCGCCGTTCCCCGACCGTCGTCCTGGACGCCGCCCACAACCCGGCCGGCGCCCGGGCCACCGCCGAGGCCGTCCGGGAGGCGTTCGACTTCTCCCGGCTGATCGGGGTGGTCGGGGCCAGCGGCGACAAGAACGTGCGCGGGCTCCTGGAGGCCTTCGAGCCGATCTTCGCCGAGGTCGTGATCACGCAGAACGCCAGCCATCGCGCGATGGACGCCGACGAGCTGGCCGCGATCGCCGTCGAGGTGTTCGGCGACGACCGCGTCCAGGTCGAGCCGCGGCTGCCCGACGCCCTGGAGGCGGCGATCACGCTCTCCGAGGAGGAGGGCGAGTTCTCCGGCGGAGGCGTCCTGGTCACCGGTTCCGTCATCACCGTCGGCGAGGCGCGCCTGCTCCTCGGGAAGGGCTGAGGCCCGCCATGCGTACGCTCTGCTCCTCGACCCTGATCGGCGAGTTCTTCGTCATCGGCTTCGCCGGCCTGGTCGCCATGAAGGACTCCGACCTGTCCCCGTCCACGGTGTGGACGGTGTGCGGCATCGCCATGCTGCTCAGCGTGCTGCTGTGCGGCATGGTCACCCGGCCGGGCGGGGTCGCCCTCGGCTGGGCGCTGCAGATCGCCCTCGTCGCGTCCGGCTTCTTCGTCCCGGTCATGTTCTTCATGGGCGTGCTCTTCGGGGCGCTGTGGTGGGCGTCGGTGCACTACGGCAGAAAGGTCGACGAGGCCAGAGCCCGCTTCGCCGCACAGGCCTCCGCGACCTCTGCGGATACCGCTGACGCTGCGTGACGAGCGCCCGGACCGGACCTGTAACCTCATCCCACCGCACCTGGCGGCGCCAGAGCACCGGCGCCGGAACACCGGCAGTAGAAGGAGCCCCCTCGTGACCCAGCGCACCCTCGTCCTGCTCAAGCCCGACGCCGTCCGTCGTGGCCTGACCGGCGAGATCATCAGCCGTATCGAGCGCAAGGCCGGCTGGCAGATCACCGCGCTGGAGCTGCGCACGCTGGACCAGGACACGCTGGAGCAGCACTACGGCGAGCACAAGGGCAAGCCGTTCTACGAGCCGCTGGTGCAGTTCATGGCCTCCGGTCCGGTCGTGGCGCTGATCGTCGAGGGCGAGCGGGTCATCGAGGGCGTGCGCGCCCTGGCCGGCCCGACGGACCCGATCGCCGCCGCCCCCGGCTCCATCCGCGGCGACTTCGGCGTCATCGTCCGGGAGAACCTGATCCACGCCTCGGACTCCGAGGAGTCCGCCGAGCGCGAGGTGAAGATCTTCTTCCCCGGCCGGGCCTGATCCCGCTGCGGTCGCGGAAGGGGCTGAAGCGGGCGATCGAGGGAACGTGAGCCCCCGAACGCCCGTCTCCGGAAGCGAACCCGCACAGCATCTGCAAACAATGGCGGAGACCGCTCCGCCGTGTCCGTGCAGGCGCGTTTACGATGGAAGCCTTCACGTCACAGCACCCACCTCGCCGACCTGATAAGCCCTCAAAGCTCATGGAAGGCCAGTCGAATCCTGATGGGGAACTCAATGTCGTTCATCGGCCGTGACATGGCTGTCGACCTCGGGACCGCCAACACGCTGGTGTACGTCAGGGGTCGCGGGATCGTACTCAACGAGCCGTCCGTCGTCGCGATCAACACCAACACCGGTGGCATTCTCGCGGTCGGCGCCGAAGCGAAGAAGATGATCGGGCGCACGCCCGGCAACATCGTTGCCGTGCGTCCGCTGAAGGACGGCGTGATCGCCGACTTCGAGATCACCGAGCGGATGCTCCGCTACTTCATCCTGAAGATCCACAAGCGGCGGTATCTTGCTCGGCCGCGGGTCGTCGTCTGTGTGCCCTCGGGCATCACGGGCGTCGAGCGCCGTGCCGTCATCGAGGCGTCGACCCAGGCCGGCGCCCGCCAGGTGCACATCATCGAGGAGCCCATGGCCGCGGCCATCGGCTCCGGCCTGCCGGTCCACGAGGCCACGGGCAACATGGTGGTGGACATCGGCGGCGGCACCACGGAGGTCGCGGTCATCTCGCTCGGCGGCATCGTCACCGCCCAGTCCATCCGCGTCGCCGGCGATGAACTGGACAACGCGATCATCCAGCACATCAAGAAGGAGTACAGCCTCCTCCTCGGTGAGCGGACCGCCGAACAGATCAAGATCACGATCGGTTCGGCGTACGACCTCGACGACGACCAGCACACCGAAATCCGTGGCCGCGACCTCGTCTCCGGACTGCCCAAGACCGTCGTCATCTCGGCCGCCGAGGTGCGCAAGGCGATCGAGGAACCGGTCAACGCGATCGTGGACGCGGTGAAGACCACCCTCGACAAGTGCCCGCCGGAGCTGTCCGGCGACATCATGGACCGGGGAATCGTTCTGACCGGCGGCGGAGCCCTGCTGCGCGGCCTGGACGAGCGGCTGCGCCGGGAGACCGGCATGCCCATCCACATCGCCGAGGACCCGCTGGACAGCGTCGCCCTCGGCTCCGGGAAGTGCGTCGAGGAATTCGAGGCGCTCCAGCAGGTCCTGGACGCCGCGCCGCGCAGATGACGTAACGCTTCGATTCCGCCGTACGAGATGATCTCCTCTCGTGCGGCGGATCGTTGATATCGCGGCATAGGCTCCCATAAAGCGCCCTCGGCCATCCCGGCCCGGGGCTGCCGCAATTCCCGATCCGCACCCGAACATCGCATTCCGACAACTGCTCCACCCCACCTGCTTCCTGATTTCTGTTCTGGTATTTCTCTCGAGGAAGGGCACGGCCGCCGCACGTGAGGGACACACGAGAGAGCCGGCTGCTCCTGGTGCTGCTGATCGCCGTAGCGTTCGCGCTGATCACGGTGGACATCCGGGGCGGGGAGGACTCCCCGGTCGACGGCGCCCGGCAGGCCGCGGCCGCCGCCTTCGGCCCGATCGAGAACGGAGTGTCGTCGGCGGTGGACCCCGTCGGCAACGCCGGCTCGGCCGTCCGCGACTCCGGGGAGCGCCACGACCGGCTCACCGCGCTGGAGAAGGAGAACGCGGCGCTCAAGGCGAAGCTCGGCAGCGACGACCGCAACCGCAGCCGGCTGGCGCAGCTCGACAAGATGCTGAAGATCGCCGGCACCGGCCAGTACGGCATCAAGGGCGCGGAGGTCATCGCGATAGGAGCGGCCCAGGGCTTCTCCTGGACGCTCACCATCGACGTCGGCGCCAACGACGGCGTCAAGCGCGACATGACGGTCCTCAACGGGGACGGACTGGTCGGACGGGTCACCACGGTCGGCCCCGACACCGCGACCGTGCTGCTGGCCAGCGACCCCGACTTCACCGTCGGCACCCGCATGGAGGCGTCCGACGAGCTCGGCTTCGCCTCCGGGCAGGGCGACCGCCCGCTGCGCGTCGAGCTGCTCAACGGCAAGGCCGACGTGAAGAAGGGCGACCGGCTGGTCACCTTCGGCTCGCAGGCCGACAAGCCCTTCGTGCCAGGCGTCCCCGTCGGCGTCGTCTCCCGCGTCGACCCCTCCGGCGGCGACCTCACCCGCACCCTCTACGTCACGCCGTACGTCAGCTTCACCAAGCTCGACATCGTGGGCGTCGTCGTCGAGGCCCCGAAGAAGGACCCGCGCGACACCGTGCTCCCCTCCAAGCCCAAACCGGTCCCCACGCCGACGGTGACCGTCACGGTCACTCCGAACGCGAACGCACCCGTAGACGGCCAGCAGCAGTAGGAGCTGACAACCCCCATGCGCGTCAACCGGATCCTGCTCTCCGTCCCGCTGGTCGTCGTCGCCCTGGTGATCCAGGTGAGCGTCCTCGCCCGCCTCCACCTCCCGGGCGCCGTCCCCGACCTCCTCCTGCTCACCGTCCTGGGCCTGGCCATGGTGTACGGCCATGTCGGCGGCGCCCTCATCGGCTTCGGCGCCGGCCTGCTGGCCGACCTCGCGCCGCCCGCCGACCACGCCGCCGGACGCTACGCCCTCGTCCTCTGCGTGATCGGCTACCTCGCCGGGCTGATCAAGCCCGAGACCGGGCAGATCAAGTCGGCCACCGGGCCGATGGTCGTGGTCGTCGCCGCCGCCGTCGGCTCCACCCTGCTGTACGCCGGGGTGGGCGCCCTAGTCGGCGACACCGCCGCCCGCCACGTGGGCCTCACCGGGCTGCTGTTCACCGCCGCCCTGTACGACCTGCTGCTCGCCCCGTTCGTGGTCCCCGCGATCATGTTCCTGGCGCGCCGGGCCGACAACGACCCGCTCGCCGAGACCAACTCCGCCGCCAAGAGCCCCGACATCTCCTCCGGCTGGCTCTCCTCCGGCACCGGCCTGAGGATCGGCGGGCAGCGCGGCGGGCTCAAGCTGAAGGCCGCCCGGTCGCGGGCCACGCGGGCCGGACGCATCAAGGGGGTCAAGCGGCTGTGAACGCGGGCGTCCGCGCGCCGAGCGCGCCGGTGGAGGAATCACCCGAACGAGGAAGAACAGGCGGAACGAGGCCGCACGGACCGGTCGTTCATCATTCGTCCGCGCACACACGTCCGCGCACCGCGTCCGCGCACTGAGAGGGGGAGACAGCCGCAGTGACCAACATTCCCGAGACCGGTCGGACCCCACGGGTGCAGATCCGGCTCGTCGTGATCCAGATCCTCGTCCTCTCCCTGCTCGGCACCCTCGGCGGACGCCTGTGGTACCTGCAGATCCGCGAGGGCGCGGCCTACGCCAAGGAGGCCTCCGGCAACCATGTGCAGCAGGTCGTCGAACCCGCGGTGCGCGGTTCGATCCTGGACGCGCGCGGAGTGGCCCTGGCCGACAACGAGACGCGGCTGGTCGTCTCCGCGTCCCGCACCGAGCTGCTGAAGCAGAAGGACGACGGCAAGGCGGTCCTGGCCAAGCTCGCGGGCGTCCTCGGCATGAAGCCCGACGAGGTCGCCCAGAAGGTCCGCCTGTGCGACGCGAAGACGCCGCAGCCCTGCTGGAACGGCTCGCCCTACCAGCCGATCCCGATCACCGACGAGGCGACCGCCAAGCAGGCCCTGCAGATCCGCGAGCGCGCCGAGGACTTCCCCGGCATCACCGCCGAGCCCGAGGCCGTGCGCCGCTACGCGGCCCCCGGCAACGCCAACACCGCCCAGGTCCTCGGCTACCTCTCCCCGGTCACCGACGAGGAGATCACCAAGGCCCAGGACACCGACTCGCCGTACCTGCGCTCCGACCAGGTCGGCCGCAGCGGGCTGGAGCGCCAGTACGACAAGCAGCTGCGCGGCAAGGCCGGCGTCACCCGTTACGAGGTCGACAACCTCGGCCGTGTCATCGGCCAGGCCGAGGCGGACGCGGCCCAGCCCGGCTCCAACCTCGTCACCAGCATCGACGCCCGCGTCCAGCGGGTCGCCGAGTACGAGCTGAACAACGCGATGAAGATCGCCCGCACCCAGTTCGACAAGATCACCGGCGAGAACTACAAGGCCGACTCGGGCGCCGTCGTCGTGATGGAGGCCAAGACCGGGCGGGTCGTCGCCATGGCGTCCGCCCCGGCCTACGACCCCAACGTCTGGGTCGGCGGCATCTCCGCCAAGGACTACAAGAAGCTCACCGGCAAGAACTCCGACTACCCGCTGCTCAACCGGGCCATACAGGGTCAGTCCGCGCCCGGTTCGACGTTCAAGGTGGTCTCCACGGCCGCCGCGGTCGAGGCGGGCTACGAGTGGGACGGCGGCTACCCCTGCACCAGCTCGTACTCGGTGGGCGGCCAGGTCTTCAAGAACTTCGAGGGGGAGAGCTTCGGCCCCATCTCGCTGGGCCGGGCCCTCGAGGTGTCCTGCGACACCGTCTTCTACGGCCTCGCCGACCGCGAGTGGAAGAAGGACGGCGGCATCAACCCGAAGAAGGGTGAGCCCAAGGACTACTTCTACAAGGCCGCGCACCAGTTCGGCCTCGGCAAGGAGACCGGCCTCGACCTGCCCAACGAGGTCACCGGACGGGTCCCGGACCGCCAGTGGAAGGAGTCCTACTGGAAGGCCAACAAGGACTCCTGGTGCAAGTCCGGCAAGAAGGACGGCAGTTACGTCGAGAAGATCGCCTACGAGAACTGCCTCGAAGGCAACAAGATGCGCGAGGGCGACTCGATCAACTACTCCATCGGTCAGGGCGACACCCTCGTCACCCCGATCCAGGAGGCCGTGATCTACGGGGCGATCGCCAACGGCGGCACCATGTACACCCCGACCATCGGCAAGGCGATCGTCAGCGCCGACGGCCGGACCGTCCAGGAGATCAAGCCCAAGCCCAAGGGCAGGCTGCCCGTCACCAAGGCCACCATCAAGGGCATGGACGCGGCCCTGGAAGGCGTGGTCACCCGCGGTACCGCCGCCTGGAAGTTCGGCGGCTGGCCGCAGGACAAGATCCCGCTGCACGCCAAGACCGGTACCGCGGAGGTCTACGGCAAGCAGACGACGTCCTGGCTCGCCACGTACAGCAAGGACTACACGGTCGTCATGACGATCGCCCAGGCCGGTACCGGTTCGGGCGCCTCCGGTGAGGCCGTGCGGCACATCTACAACGCGATGTACGGCGTCTCCGACGACGGCAAGATCGACAAGAAGAACGCCCTGCTGCCCACCCCGCAGGTGGGTCTGCCGAAGGTCCAGGCGGACGGCACGATCAAGTCGCCCAAGGTCTCCAAGGACCCGGCCAAGGAGCAGCGCGCCAGCCAGCAGACCGCGCCGGAGCCGGACGGGACGCAGACGGCGGGCACCGTGCAGCAGAACACCGCCGCCAACCGCGACACCCGCCGCCGACGACGGAAGAAGGGAAGCCGGAGGATGCGCACATGACCGGCGTGAACAGTTTCTCCGTCTCCGGATACGGGCCCGCCCGGGCCGGCTGGACACGGGTCTTCGCCCGTGACTCGATGGCCCGCCGGCTGGACTGGCCGATACTGCTGTCGGCGATCGCGCTGTCCCTGATCGGCTCGCTGCTGGTCTTCTCGGCGACCCGCAACCGCACCGAGATCAACCAGGGCGACCCGTACTACTTCCTCGTCCGGCACCTGATGAACACCGGCATCGGGCTCGCCCTGATGATCTGCACGATCTGGCTCGGCCACCGCACGCTGCGCAACGCGGTGCCGGTCCTGTACGGCCTGTCCCTCCTGGGGATCCTCGCGGTGCTCACCCCGCTGGGCTCCACGGTCAACGGCGCTCACTCCTGGATCGTGCTCGGCGGCGGCTTCTCGCTCCAGCCCTCGGAGTTCGTGAAGATCACGATCATCCTGGGCATGGCGATGCTCCTCGCGGCCCGGGTCGACGCGGGCGACAGGCCCTACCCCGACCAGCGCACGGTGATGCAGGCGCTCGGGCTCGCGGCCGTGCCCATGCTGGTCGTCATGCTGATGCCCGACCTCGGGTCGGTCATGGTCATGGTGATGATCGTGCTGGGCCTGCTGCTGGCCTCCGGCGCCTCCAACCGCTGGGTCTTCGGACTGCTCGGGGCGGGCGCGGCGGGCGCGATCGCCGTCTGGCAGCTCCACATCCTCGACGAGTACCAGATCGCCCGCTTCGCCGCCTTCGCCAACCCCAGCCTCGACCCGGCCGGCGTGGGCTACAACACCAACCAGGCGCGCATCGCGATCGGCTCCGGCGGCCTCACCGGCGCCGGACTGTTCCACGGCTCGCAGACCACGGGTCAGTTCGTGCCCGAGCAGCAGACCGACTTCGTCTTCACCGTCGCGGGCGAGGAACTCGGCTTCATGGGCGCGGGCCTGATCATCGTCCTGCTCGGCGTGGTCCTGTGGCGCGCCTGCCGCATAGCGCGGGAGACGACGGAGCTGTACGGCACGATCGTCGCCGCGGGCATCGTGGCCTGGTTCGCCTTCCAGTCGTTCGAGAACATCGGCATGACCCTGGGGATCATGCCGGTGACGGGCCTGCCGCTGCCGTTCGTGTCCTACGGAGGCACGTCGATGTTCGCGGTGTGGGTGGCGGTGGGGCTGCTGCAGTCCATCCGGGTGCAACGGCCGATGTCGGCCTGAGCGCCTCGGCACCCCGCGGCACCTCGTCGTTTGCCTCTGCGGGCCCCACCGCGGGCCGCCGTCCGGGTCCGGCGCACACTGACGCCCGGACCCGGGTGCGGCTAGATTCGGTTCATGGCGGAGACGAAACGCGAGATCGAGCGCAAGTACGAATCCGACGAGGGCGGGCTGCCCGACCTGACCGGGGTCGCCGGAATCGCCACCGTCCTCGACAAGGGCGTCACCGAGCTGGACGCGACCTACTACGACACCTCCGACCTGCGGCTGGCCGCGGCCTCGATCACCCTGCGCCGCCGCACCGGCGGCTCCGACGCGGGCTGGCACCTGAAACTCCCCGTCGAGACCGGCGTCCGCGACGAGATCAGATCACCGCTCTCGGACACCGTGCCCGAGGAACTCGTCCGGCTCGTCCGCTCGCGGGTCCGCGAGGGCCGGCTGGTGCCGGTGATGAGGCTGCGCTCCAGCCGGGACGTGCGGGAACTCGTCGACGGCAAGGGCCGACCGCTCGCCGAGGCCAGCGTGGACGCCGTGCGCGCCGACCGGCTGTTCGGCGGCGAGGGCAGCACCCGGTGGACCGAGATCGAGGTGGAACTCGCCGACGGCGCCGATCCGGCCTTCCTCGACAAGGTCGACAAGCGGCTGCGCAAGGCCGGCGTCCGGCCGTCGGCGTCGTCCTCCAAACTGGCGAGGGCGCTGAGCGAGACGGCGTCGAAGAAGAAGCGGGCGCAGAACAAGCGGGCGCGGCACGAGGGGGCGCAGAAGAAGACGTCGGCCGCCGGGCGCATGCCGGTGGGGGAGAAGGCCGGCGCGGGCGCTCCCATGACGGCGGGTGACCATGTCCTCGCGTATGTGCGCGCCCAGCGGGACGCGATCGTCGCCCTCGACCCGGCCGTCCGCCAGGAAGCCCCCGACTCCGTGCACGACATGCGCGTCGCGACCCGGCGGCTGCGCAGCACCTTCCGCACCTTCCGCAAGGTCCTCGACCCGGCCGTCACCGCCCCGATCGCCGACGAGCTGAAGTGGCTCGCGGGCGAACTGGGCGCCGGCCGCGACCAGGAGGTGCTCGACGAGCGACTGGCGGCCGCCCTCGACGACCTGCCCCGCCCGCTCGTCTCCGGCCCGGTGGACGCGCGGCTGCGGGCCTGGGCGCAGGCCCGTCACCGTGACGCGCGCCGCCGGCTGCTCGGGGTCCTGGACTCGCCGCGCCATCTGACCCTCCTCGACGCGCTGGACGCCCTCGTCGCCGACCCGCCGCTGCTGGAGGCCGCCGGACGCAAGCCGGCCAAGGTACTGGCCAAGGCCGTGCGCAAGGACTTCAGGAAGGTGTCCGCGCTGATCGGGCAGGCCCTGGAACAGCCGGCCGGCCAGGCACGCGACGTCGGCCTGCACGAGGCGCGCAAGAAAACCAAGCGGACCCGCTACGCGGCGGAGACCGCCGTCCCCGCGCTCGGCGGCTCCGCCAAGGCGCTCGCCAAGTCCATGAAGTCGCTGCAGAGCCTGCTCGGCGACCACCAGGACAGCGTCATGGCCCGCCGGACCCTGCGCGAGCTGTCCGCCGTGGCGCACGCGGCGGGCGAGAGCGCGTTCACCTACGGGGTGCTCTACGGGAGGGAGGAAGGGCGGGCCGGGTCGGCGGAGGAGGCGCTGCCCGACGTCTGGAAGCGGGTCTGCGAGCAGATGGAGGTGTGAGGACCGGCCGCGCGGGACGTCTCGCGGGCGGGGGATGCCTCCGGCCGGGTTACGCTAGATGGTCACCCTCCCCCGAGCCCCGCGCCGGGGGGATCCCCGGTCAGCTCACGAAGGTGCCCCCGCGATGTCTGTCGAGTCGGTCTTCCCGCAGCTCGAAGCACTGCTCCCGCATGTGCAGAAGCCGATCCAGTACGTGGGCGGCGAACTCAACTCCACCGTCAAGCCCTGGGAAGCGTGCGACGTCCGCTGGGCGCTGATGTACCCGGACGCGTACGAGGTCGGTCTGCCCAACCAGGGCGTCATGATCCTCTACGAGGTGCTCAACGAGCAGGAGGGCGTCCTCGCCGAGCGCACCTACAGCGTGTGGCCGGACCTGGAGGCGCTGATGCGGGAGCACGCCGTCCCGCAGTTCACCGTGGACGGCCACCGCCCGGTGAAGGCCTTCGACGTCTTCGGCCTGTCCTTCTCCACGGAGCTGGGCTACACCAACATGCTGGCCGCCCTCGACCTGGCCGGGATCCCGCTGGAGGCCCGGGACCGCGGTCTCGACGACCCGATCGTGCTGGCCGGCGGGCACGCCGCCTTCAACCCCGAGCCGATCGCCGACTTCATCGACGCGGCGGTCATCGGCGACGGCGAGCAGGCCGTGCTCGACATGACGAAGATCATCCGCGAGTGGAAGGCGGAGGGTCGGCCCGGCGGCCGCGAGGAGGTCCTCTTCCGCCTCGCGAAGACGGGCGCGGTGTACGTCCCGCGATTCTACGACGTCGAGTACCTGCCGGACGGCCGGATCGCGCGCGTCGTGCCGAACCGGTCGGGCGTGCCGTGGCGGGTGTCCAAGCACACGGTCATGGACCTCGACGAGTGGCCCTACCCCAAGCAGCCGCTGGTCCCGCTCGCCGAGACGGTCCACGAGCGCATGTCGGTGGAGATCTTCCGCGGCTGCACCCGCGGCTGCCGCTTCTGCCAGGCCGGCATGATCACCCGCCCGGTGCGCGAGCGGTCGATCACCGGCATCGGCGACATGGTCGAGAAGGGCCTCAAGGCGACCGGCTTCGAGGAGGTCGGACTGCTCTCCCTGTCGAGCGCCGACCACAGCGAGATCGGCGAGGTCGCCAAGGGCCTCGCGGACCGCTACGAGGAGGACAAGATCGGGCTGTCCCTCCCCTCGACCCGCGTCGACGCCTTCAACGTGGACCTGGCGAACGAGCTGACCCGCAACGGCCGCCGCTCGGGCCTGACCTTCGCGCCCGAGGGCGGCTCGGAGCGCATGCGCAAGGTCATCAACAAGATGGTCTCGGAAGAGGACCTGATCAGGACCGTCTCCACCGCCTACGGCAACGGCTGGCGCCAGGTGAAGCTGTACTTCATGTGCGGCCTGCCCACGGAGACCGACGAGGACGTCCTCCAGATCGCCGACATGGCGATGAACGTGATCGCCGAGGGCCGCAAGGTCTCCGGCCAGAACGACATCCGCTGCACCGTCTCCATCGGCGGGTTCGTGCCCAAGCCGCACACCCCGTTCCAGTGGGCCCCCCAGCTCTCCGCCGAGGAGACGGACGCCCGCCTGCAGAAGCTCCGGGACAAGATCCGCGGCGACAAGAAGTACGGCCGCTCGATCGGCTTCCGCTACCACGACGGCAAGCCCGGCATCGTCGAGGGCCTCCTCTCGCGCGGCGACCGCCGCATCGGCGCGGTCATCCGGGCCGTCTACGAGGACGGCGGCCGCTTCGACGGCTGGCGCGAGCACTTCTCCTACGACCGCTGGATGGCCTGCGCCGACAAGACGCTGCCCGCGTTCGGCGTGGACGTCGACTGGTACACGACGCGCGAGAAGACGTACGAGGAGGTCCTGCCCTGGGACCACCTGGACTCGGGCCTCGACAAGGACTGGCTCTGGGAGGACTGGCAGGACGCCCTCGACGAGACCGAGGTCGAGGACTGCCGCTGGACCCCCTGCTTCGACTGCGGGGTGTGCCCGGCGATGGACACCCGTATCCAGATCGGCCCCACGGGCAAGAAGCTCCTGCCGTTGACGGTGAAGCAGCCCGCGGGCAGCGGCCACGCCCACGGTCACTGAGCGGCGCGCGACCCCGGACCTCAACCCGGCCGGGCGCGCGGCGTACCCCTGAGGGGGCGTCCGACGCCCGGGCGGCCGGGGCGGCAGCCGGGCTCGGTTCGATCGATGCCCGGCGGCGAGCCCACGCGTCGGGACCGTCGCCGGGGCGGCTTCTTCGAGGGCCCGGCCGGAACGCGGAGGGCGGGACGCCGCCCCTGACATGCCCTCAGGAGCACGTCACCTGACGGGCGTCGGCACCCGTCCCGGCGTGTGTGCATCCGCTCGGCCGGCTGTAGCGTCTACGTCCATATGGACCTGCAGAAACCGCCCGCAGCCCCGTCGCCCGCGTCACCGGCGGGCCGGCCGTCCGGGCAGGCGCCCGAGGGGTGTCTCGTCGTGGCGATCCGGCTGCCCGTGCGCATCGTGGTGCTCGTGCTGGTCGTGCCGGTGCGCATGGCCTGGGACGCCCTCGTCGTCGGCGGACGCCTCCTGCGGGACACGGTCCTCAGGCCCTTCGGGCGGGCCCTGCTCTGGCTGGGCAAGGCGCTGTTCGTCTGGCCGCTGATCGGTATGTGGCGGTACGTCGTCGCGCCCCTGGGCCGCGCGCTCGCCTGGCTCGGACACGTGCTGCTGGTCGTGCCCGCGGTCTGGCTTCACCGCCGGATCCTCACCCCGGTCGGGCACGGCCTCGTGTGGCTGGCGCGGGGAGTGGGAGCCGGGGCGGGGTGGGTGTACGCGCGCGTGCTGACGCCGGTCGGGCACGCCGTCCTGTGGCTGCTGAGGGGGATCGGGGCGGTGGCCGCGGCCGTCGGCTCCGGCCTGTACGGCGCGGGGGCGTGGCTGGTCAGGTACCTCGTCGTCGTGCCCGCCCGCTGGCTGTACACGTGGTCGATCGCACCGGTCGGGCGGGCGCTCGCCTGGTGCGCGCGGGGGGTGTGGCGGCTCCTGGGACTGTTGGCCGGCGGGATCGGCCTCGCCCTCTACTGGACCGCCCGGATCCTGCTGGTGCTGCCCGCGCTCGCCCTGTGGCGCTGGGTGCTGGCCCCCGTCGGCCGCGTCCTCGCCGTCGTCGCACGGGAGGTGGGGGACGCCCTCGGGCACGCCTGGCGGATCGCCGGCCGTATCTCGCTCGCCGTCGGCCGGTTCCTCGCCACCGTCCTGAGGTGGACCTTCGTGGAGCCCGTGCGCTGGGCGTACCGGACCGTGCTCACCCCGGTCGGTCACGTCGTGCGGGACGCCGTGCTGCGCCCGGCGGCGCAGGCGGCCCGCAGCGTGGGCAGGGTGTCCCGGCAGGCCCTCGCCGCCGCCCGGGAGACGGCCCGCCAGACCCGCGCCGACGTGCGCCGCATGCTCTTCGGGGAGCCCGCTCCGCGGGAGGCGGTCGCCCGCCGGGAACCATCGGCGGGCGAGGCACGTACTCTTGGTAGCAGTACGACCGCTCTCACGAAGGACTGAACGACACTGGGCAAGCGACAGCCCGAAGGCCCGCCGCCCGCACCCGCGGTGCAGCGCATCCGTCTGCGCTACACCAAGCGCGGCCGCCTCCGGTTCACCAGCCACCGTGACTTCCAGCGTGCCTTCGAGCGCGCGTTGCGCCGTGCCGAGGTGCCGATGGCGTACTCGGCGGGGTTCACGCCGCACCCGAAGGTGTCGTACGCCAATGCCGCACCCACCGGCACGGGCAGTGAGGCGGAGTACCTGGAGATCGCGCTGACGGCGGCGCGTGATCCGGAGAAGCTGAGAGCTCTGCTCGACGAGTCGCTGCCCACCGGGCTCGACGTCGTCGACGCGGTCGAGGCCCGGACCTCAGGTCTGGCCGACCGGCTGACGGCCTCCGTGTGGGAGCTGCGGCTGGTGGGCGTGGACCGGGCCGACGCCGACCGCGCGGTGGAGGCCTTCAACCGGGCCGACGCCGTGGAGGTCCAGCGCACGACCAAGAACGGCGTTCGCACCTTCGACACCCGGGCCGCGGTCGTCAGTCTGGAAACGCACGGTGAACCTGCTGATAGGCCGACCGACCAGCCCTGTGCGATACTGCGGCTGGTTGTTCGGCACGTGACGCCTGCCGTACGACCCGACGACGTCCTGTCCGGTCTCCGCGCCGTGGCCGACCTGGCGCCGCCGGTCCCCGCTGCGGTGACCAGGCTGGCGCAGGGGCTGTTCGATGAAGAGACCGGCTCGGTGACCGACCCGCTCGCGCCCGACCGCGAGGCAGCTCAGGCCCTCACAACGGCCGATCCCGCTGCCGCCGCGAAGGCGCCCGCGTAGGGAAGGTCCCGCGAAGGAACGTACGTCGTAGCGCCGCCCTCGTACTCGGGAGCCACCTGGGTCGGGCAGCGCACCGACCAGAAGACTTTCGCCAGGCCGTACGCATTCGGCGTACGGAACCGGCGAGACAGGACACAGAGAGCTCCCGTGCGGCGCCCGCGCCCCGGACGGCGGCACCGCGCATCGCGCGAGCCGCGGACGTCAACGGCGGTCGATCCCTTGTGATCGCCGCCGGACCAGGCGCGGCGCCCGGGAGCCTGACGGGAGAAACGCCCGCATGCTCGAGCCAACCGAATCCGCAGAGTCCGTGACGGACTCCGAAGCGAACACCCCCAGCGACACCCTGCCGCCGCGTCGTCGGCGCCGTGCCGCTTCCCGGCCGGCGGGTCCGCCGTCCGGGGCCGCCGCCGACGCCCCGGCAGAGATCACCACGCCGGCCATACCGGCCGTGGAGTCCGTCGCGGAACTGGCGGAGGACGACGTCACGGACGAGACCGTCCAGGACGAGAACACCGGTGCCGCCGCCGCGGCGGACCAGCCCGCGGAGGCCGCCGAGGCCGCTCCGCGCGCCCGCCGCCGGGCCACCCGCCGGGCCTCCGCGCCCGCCGGCGCCCCGGCTGCCGTCGAGGCGGCCGAGACCGTCGTGCCGGCCGCCGCCGAGGCGAGCGCCCCGGCCGACCAGGCCGCCGCCGACGAGGCCGCGGCCGAGGAAGCGGCTCCCCGCCGCTCCCGCCGCCGCGCCACGCGCCGCGTGACGACGCCCACGGAGGCGCCGGCCGAGGTCGTGGAGGCCGCCGTGGAGCCCGCCGCCGCGCCCGAGCCGGTCACTCCGGCAGCCCAGGCGGCTCCGGCAGCCGAGGAGGAGCCCGCCGAGGCCGCCCCGCGCACCCGGCGCCGCGCCACCCGCCGGGTGACCGCCCCCGCCGCCGCGCCGGAGGCCGCCGACACCACCGCGGACGCCGAGGCCGAGGCGTCCGTGGCGACGGAGGAGGCGGCCGAGCCGGCTGCTCCGCGCTCCCGCCGTCGTGCCACCCGTCGCGTCTCCACGCCCGCCGCCGAGGCCACCGAGACCCCCGAGGTCGCGGAGCCCCAGGCGGCCCAGGAGCCCGAGCCGGCCGTGGAGCCGGCCGCCCCCGCCGCCGTCGAGGAACCGAAGGCCGCCGAGGCCCCCGCCGCCGACGAGGACGAGGCCGAGGCCGGTCCGCGCCGCGGTCGCCGTCGGGTGGTCCGCCGGGCCGCGGGCGGCTTCTCCGCGCCCGAGCCCGTGAAGGGCGAGGACGACGCTCCGCGCCGTCCGGCGCGGCCCGCGGTCGCCGTCTTCCAGGCGCCCGTGTTCGCCGAGCCCCAGTTCCAGACCCCGCAGCGGGCCGCGGCCGAGGCCGCCGCCGAGGCGGAGACCGTCGTGGCCGAGGAGCCCGAAGAGGTCGAGAGCGCCCCGGAGCCCGCCGAGGAGCCCGCCGGCACGCGCCGTCGCCGTCGCCGCAGGGCCGCCGTCGCCGGTGAGGACGCCGACTCCGGTCGCCCCGCCGCACCCGCCGCCGAGAGCGCGGCGCCCGTCGCCGAGGACGAGCCGGACAGCGAGCCGGAGGAGGCCGACGAGGCCGCCGAGGACTTCGCCGACGGTGACGACGACGGCGAGGAGACCGGTTCGCGCCGCCGTCGCCGCCGCGGCGGCCGCCGCCGCCGCCGGGGCGACGCCGCCGACGGCGAGGGCGAGTCCGGCGACGCCGACTCCGACGACGCCGCCGGGCACAGCGCCCGGGACACCGAGGACGCCGCCGAGCAGGACGACGCCGAGGACGAGCACGCGGACGACGAGGACGCGGGCGGTTCCACCGCCGGCAGCCGTCGTCGCCGCCGCCGTCGCCGCCGCGCCGGGGACGCCTCCACCGAGGCGGTCGAGCCCGTCGACGGGGACCCCGAGCGCACGGTCGTCAAGGTCCGCGAGCCGCGCAAGTCCTTCGAGCCGTCCGACGAGGTGCAGTCCATCAAGGGCTCGACCCGCCTGGAGGCCAAGAAGCAGCGCCGCCGGGAAGGCCGTGAGCAGGGCCGCCGACGCGTCCCGATCATCACCGAGGCCGAGTTCCTGGCCCGCCGCGAGGCCGTCGAGCGGGTGATGGTCGTCCGCCAGAGCGGCGAGCGCACCCAGATCGGCGTCCTGGAAGACAACGTGCTCGTCGAGCACTACGTCAACAAGGAGCAGGCCACCTCGTACGTCGGCAACGTGTACCTGGGCAAGGTGCAGAACGTCCTGCCGTCGATGGAGGCCGCCTTCATCGACATCGGCAAGGGGCGCAACGCCGTCCTCTACGCCGGCGAGGTGAACTTCGAGGCGCTCGGCATGGCCAACGGGCCGCGCCGCATCGAGGCCGCCCTGAAGTCGGGCCAGTCCGTCCTCGTCCAGGTGACGAAGGACCCGATCGGCCACAAGGGCGCCCGTCTGACCAGCCAGGTCTCCCTCCCGGGCCGCTACCTCGTGTACGTGCCCGAGGGCTCGATGACCGGCATCAGCCGCAAGCTGCCCGACACCGAGCGGGCCCGCCTCAAGACGATCCTCAAGAAGATCGTCCCCGAGGACGCGGGCGTCATCGTGCGCACCGCCGCCGAGGGCGCGAGCGAGGACGAGCTGCGCCGTGACGTCGAGCGGCTTCAGGGCCAGTGGGAGGACATCCAGAAGAAGGCGAAGAACGGCGGCGGCTCCAACGCGCCGACGCTGCTGTACGGCGAGCCGGACATGACCGTCCGGGTCGTGCGCGACATCTTCAACGAGGACTTCACGAAGGTCATCGTCAGCGGTGACGAGGCCTGGTCGACGATCCACGGCTACGTCTCGCACGTCGCCCCCGATCTCGCGGGACGGCTGTCGAAGTGGACCTCCGAGGTCGACGTCTTCGCCACCTACCGGATCGACGAGCAGCTCGCCAAGGCGCTGGACCGCAAGGTCTGGCTGCCCAGCGGCGGCTCGCTGGTGATCGACCGGACCGAGGCCATGGTCGTGGTCGACGTCAACACCGGCAAGTTCACCGGGCAGGGCGGCAACCTCGAGGAGACGGTCACCAGGAACAACCTGGAGGCGGCCGAGGAGATCGTGCGCCAGCTGCGGCTGCGCGACCTCGGCGGCATCATCGTGATCGACTTCATCGACATGGTGCTGGAGTCCAACCGGGACCTGGTGCTGCGGCGTCTGCTGGAGTGCCTGGGCCGCGACCGCACCAAGCACCAGGTCGCCGAGGTCACCTCGCTGGGCCTGGTGCAGATGACCCGCAAACGGGTCGGCCAGGGCCTGCTGGAGTCGTTCTCCGAGACCTGTGTGCACTGCAACGGCCGCGGCGTCATCGTCCACATGGAGCAGCCGACGTCCGCCGGCGGCGGCGGCAAGCGCAAGAAGCGCGGCCGCGGCGGCGACGGACAGGGCCACGACCACGAGCACGAGCACGAGACGGCGGCGGCCGAGACCGCCGAGCCGTACGCGGACGCCGAGCCGGAGACGGAGAGCGAGGCCGAGGTCGCCGCCGAGGTGGCCGAGCCGGTCGCGCTCGCCGCCCCCGACTTCGCCGTGGACGAGGAGCTGTACAGCAGCGTCGCCGAGGCTGAGGCCGCCGCCACGCGCGGCCGGGGCCGGCGTCGGTCGAGCCGCCGGGCGTCCGCTCCCGCGGGTGCGCCGCGGGGCGGGTCGCGCCGCGCGGGCGGCTCCGAGGCGTTCGTCTCGGAGCTGTCGGCCGGGACCGCGGAGGAGACCGTCGAGGCGCCCACCGCGCAGGACGTCACCGTCGAGGCGGAGACCGAGCGTCCGGTGCAGCCGGCCGCTACGGCCACCGCGCACACGGAGCCGGCCGCCGTCGAGGACCCGGTCGTCGAGGCGTCCGCCGCCGGCGCGCCGGCCGTCGAGGAGGCCGCGCCCAAGGGCCGTACGCGCCGCCGCGCCACCCGCAAGGTGTCCGCGCCGGCCGGATCGCCCGCCGGCGCCGAGGCCGCCGTGGTCACGGTCGCCGAGACCCCGGCCGCCCCGGCCCCGGCCCCGGCCGCCGAGGCCGCCCCGGTCGAGCAGCCGGAGGCCGGCCAGGCCGCCGAGCCCGTCGCCGAGAGCGCGGCCCCGGCCCGCCCGCGGCGCCGCGCCGTGCGCAAGGCCACCGCGCCGACCGCCTCCGAGGAGACGGCCGTCGTGGTCGTCCCGTCGGTCGCGGCGGAGGCCACGGCCGGGTCCGTGACCGAGGGCGCGGCCGAGGCCACGTCCGAGGGGGCCGCCGCGCCCGCCGACGACGAGGCGGCTCCGGCGAAGAAGACGGCCGCCCGCAAGACGGCGAAGAAGGCCACGGCGAAGAAGGCCGCCACCAAGAAGACGGCGGCGGCCAAGACGACGGCCGCGAAGAAGACCGCCGCCAAGAAGACGACGGCCAAGAAGGCGGCCAAGTCGGTGTCGAAGAAGACCGTGGCGGCCGAGCAGAGTGTGCCGTCCGTCACGGCCTCGACGGAGGACTGACCCGCCCGGCGCGGACAGACACGGTGCGGGCGTCCGGAGCATCCGGGCGCCCGCACCGGCGTTTCGCCCGCCCCCCGTGCCTGCGTCGCCGTGCGTTCACCATGGAGTTACTCTGTGTCTCTCTTGTGAGAGAGCGCACCCGCGCCATGGGTTTCGGGGTGATGACCCTGGGCAAGTTCGTCGTCTCCAGGCTGGTAACGTGCACTCTGGTCTCGGTGGCCAAAGACATGCACACCGTGACCACAGCCGATGAGCACATCCGGTCCTCCGGTCCGGACACGGCTGACTTCCCGCGAGGAACCCTCACGGGGCGGGGTCCTGTGTACAAGCCGTCCGCCCGCCCACAGGCGCCGGCGGACAACCAGGGATGCGGCCGTGCTGTGCATCGACACGGTCCCTTCCCGACCATGCATGACGTGGTGCGCCTTCGAGGTCGCCGTAGAGGAGGGGATGTCGATGACCGACGCCCATGAGTTCATACCGGCCGCCAAACCAGTGATCGGCGAGGAGGAGATCGAAGCCGCCGTGCGCGTGCTGCGCAGCGGCATGGTCGTCCAGGGGCCCGAGGTGGCCGCCTTCGAGGAGGAGTTCTCGGAGCTCGTCGAGGGACGTCACTGCGTCGCGGTCAACTCCGGCACCTCAGCGCTGCACCTGTCGCTCCTCGCCCTCGGCCTCGGCCCGGGCGACGAGGTCATCGTGCCGTCGTTCTCCTTCGCCGCCTCCGCCAACGCGGTGCGGCTCGTCGGCGCGGACGTCGTCTTCGCCGACGTCGACCCGGAGACGTACTGCCTGGACCCGGCCGCGGTCGAGGCCGCCCTGTCGCCGCGCACCGCCGCGATCATGCCGGTGCACCTGTACGGTCACCCGGCCGCCATGGACAAGATCATGGCGATCGCCGGGCAGCACGGACTCGCCGTCGTCGAGGACGCCTGCCAGGCCCACGCGGCCGCGCTGAACGGCACCCCCGTCGGCGCCTTCGGCGCGGTCGGCACGTTCAGCTTCTACCCGACGAAGAACATGCACAGCCTCGAGGGCGGCATGATCTCCACGGGTGACGCGGAGACCGCGCGGACCCTGCGCCTGCTGCGCAACCAGGGCATGGAGAAGCGCTACGCCAACGAGATCGTCGGCGCCAACGTGCGCATGACGGACGTCTCGGCCGCCATCGGCCGCGTGCAGCGCCGCAAGCTGGACGGCTGGACCGAGCAGCGCATCGCCAACGCCGCCTACCTCAGCGAGCACATCACGGCGCCGAACGTGATCACGCCGAAGACCGCCGACGGCGCCCGGCACATCTTCCACCAGTACACGGTCCGCATCCAGGGCGACCGCGACGCCGCCATGGCCCGGCTCACCGAGGCCGGCATCGGCAACGCCGTGTACTACCCGACCCCCATCCACCGGCTGAAGCCGTACTGGGAGCCGGACCAGAAGGCGGGCCGCACCTGGGACCTGCCCGAGACGGACCGGGCGGCCGCCGAGGTCGTCTCCCTGCCCGTCCACCCGGCCCTGTCCACGCAGGACCTGGAGCGGATCGTCACCGCCGTCAATGCTCTGGGGGAGCAGCTGTGAGCACCGGGAAGTCGCTGCGAGCGGGACTCGTCGGCCTCGGTTCCATGGGGCGTCACCACGCCCGTGTCCTGTCGGGTCTGGACGCCGTCGACCTCGTCGGCGTCGTCGACCCGATGGGGGACAAGTTCGGCGCCGCCCAGGGCGTGCCGATCCTGGACACCGTCGAGGAGCTGATCGCCCTCGGCGTGGACTACGCCGTGGTGGCCTGCCCGACGCACCTGCACGAAGAGGTCGGTCTGGCGCTCGCCGACGCCGGCGTCTGCGCGCTCATCGAGAAGCCGGTCGCGGAGTCCGTGGAGGGCGCCCGCCGGCTCGTCGAGGCGTTCGAGTCCAAGGGGCTCGTGGCCGGCGTCGGTCACATCGAGCGCTGCAACCCGGCGCTGATGTCGCTGCGCGCCCGGCTGGAGGCCGGCGAGCTGGGCGACGTCTACCAGGTCGTCACCCGCCGCCAGGGTCCCTTCCCGCACCGCATCGCGGACGTCGGCGTCGTCAAGGACCTCGCCACGCACGACATCGACCTGACCGGCTGGGTGACCGGGCGTCAGTACGTGTCCATCGCCGCGCACACCGTCTCCAAGAGCGGCCGTGAGCACGAGGACATGGTCTCCGCGGTGGGCCGCCTCGACGACGGCACCATGGTCAACCACCTGGTGAACTGGCTGAGCCCGCTCAAGGAGCGGTTCACCTCGGTCACCGGCGAGCGCGGCTGCTTCATCGCCGACACCCTCACCGCCGACCTCACGTTCCACTCCAACGCGGCGGTCACCACCGAGTGGGAGGCCCTCCAGGCCTTCCGCGGCGTGTCCGAGGGCGACATGATCCGCTACGCGATCCCGAAGCGCGAGCCGCTCCAGGTCGAGCACGAGCTCTTCCGCGACGCGGTCCTCGGCAAGCCCGTCGACATCTGCACCCTGCGCCAGGGCATGCGCACCGTCGAGGTGGCCGCGGCGCTCCTGGAATCGGCCACGAACAACACCAGCGTTACGCTTCCGGTGGAGGACCTGGCCGTCCATGGCAGCTGAGCATCACACATCGGGGGAACGGTGCGTGCTCGGCGGGACTCCTACGTTCTGTGAGACTTTCCCCGCAGGACCAAGCCGGCCCGGCCGGCGGAGACCAGGAGCCCGAGCATGAGTGCTGCGCCTGACGTCAGCGTCGTCGTGGCGGTGTACAACACGATGCCGTACCTGACGGAGTGCCTGAACTCCCTGGTCGGGCAGACCATCGGACGCGAGCGGCTGGAGATCGTCGCCGTCGACGACGGCTCCACCGACGACAGCGGCCGCGAACTCGACCGGTTCGCGGCCCTGTACCCGGACACCGTCAAGGTGATCCACCAGCCCAACTCCGGCGGCCCCGCCGCGCCCAGCAACCGGGCGCTGGAGGTGGCGACCGGCCGGTACGTGTACTTCATCGGCTCCGACGACTACCTCGGCGAGGAGGCGTTGGAGCGCATGGTGAGGTACGCCGACAAGCACGACTCGGACGTGGTCGTCGGCAAGATGGTCGGCACCAACGGGCGCTACGTCCACCAGGCGCTGTACCAGCACGGCAACCGGGACGTTCCGCTGGACGAGCCGGGGGTGCCGTTCACCCTGGCCAACACCAAGCTGTTCCGCCGCGAGCTGGTGGAGAAGCACAAGCTGCGCTTCCCCGAGCACATGGCGGTGGGCAGCGACCAGCCGTTCACCATCGAGGCGCTCGTGCGGGCCCGCAAGATCTCGGTGGTGGCCGACTACACCTGCTACTACGCGGTCAAGCGCGGCGACGCCAGCAACATCACCTACCGCGCCGACCACCTCTCCCGGCTCGAGTGCACCGCCGAGATGATGAACTTCGCGGCCGGTCTCATCGAGGCGGGCCCGCAGCGCGACGCCCTGCTGCGCCGGCACTTCACCTGGGAGCTGGCCAAGCTCGTCCAGGACGACTTCCCGGCCCTGGACCGCGCGTTGCGCGAGAGGATCTGCGCGGGCATAGCGCGGCTCGCGGACGCCTACTTCACCGACGGCATCCGCGAGGCCATGGACGTCAGGCGGCGGGTGCGCATCGCCCTGGCCCAGGCCGGCGCGGTCGACGAGCTGTGCGAGGCGATCGTCTCGGAGCCCCGCGACGGCGTCACGTTCGTGGTCGAGGACGACCGCACGTACGCGCGCTACGCCGGCTTCCGGGACCCGCGCATCGGCCTCGCCGACCGTGTCTACGAGGTGCTCGACGGCGACTCGGTCGCCGCCCACCTCGCCCCGGGCGTCCGGCTGCTGGCCTCAGAGTGGGAGCAGCAGGGCGACGGCCTCGCCTACACGGCGTCCGTGCGGGTGCCCCTGGCCGGCGTGGCCGACGGCGTGAGCCTGCGGCTCGCCCAGGGGGCCATGCCCAAGTCCGCCGACAAGAACGGCGCCCGCAAGCTGAAGCCGAACCACAAGACCCCGGCGCCCGTGGGCGAGCAGGCGGTGAAGCCCGCCGAGGACGGCGCGGCCACCGTGCTGCACGCCCGCGTCCCGCTGGAGTACGTCACCGCCAAGCGCGGTGTGCGGGTGTACCTGGACGTGGCCGGCGCCACGTACGAGGTCCCCGTGCGGGGCACCGACCTGCCCATGCCGCTGGCCCGCCGGTGGGGCCGGGAGGGGGACCCCTACCGGGCGTCGGCCATCGTCAACGACAAGGGGCGTGTCGTCGTCGACACGGCTCGGATGTTCCCGCCCAAGAGCGCTCTGGTCATCAGCGCGCTGACAGCTTTCGTCCGGAAGCTGAAGTCCCTGGCCGTCCGCGTCAGGGCGGCCGGCGTCAGAAAGTTGAAGTCCGCCGGTCTCAAGAAGCCGACCGGTTCCAAAAGGAAGTAGCGACCCTCCATGAACATCTGTGTAGTAGCACTCGGCAAGATCGGCCTGCCGCTCGCCGTGCAGTTCGCCTCCAAGGGCCACCGGGTCATCGGCGCGGACGTCAACGAGAAGGTCGTCGAGCTGGTCAACGCCGGCGTCGAGCCGTTCCCCGGCGAGCACGACCTCGACGTCAAGCTGAAGCAGGCCGTCGACGCCGGGCTGCTGAGCGCGACGACCGACACCGCGTCCGCGGTCGCCGAGTCCGAGGCCGTCGTCGTGGTCGTCCCGCTGTTCGTGGACGCCGAGGGCACCCCGGACTTCGGCTGGATGGACTCCGCGACGAAGGCGATCGCGCAGGGCCTCAAGCCCGGCACGCTGGTCTCGTACGAGACGACCCTCCCGGTCGGCACCACCCGCACCCGCTGGGCGCCGATGCTGGCGGAGGGCTCCGGCCTGACCGCGGGCGACGACTTCCACCTCGTCTTCTCCCCGGAGCGCGTCCTGACCGGCCGGGTCTTCTCCGACCTGCGCCGCTACCCCAAGCTGGTCGGCGGCATCGACGAGGCGTCCGCTGCCCGCGGCGTCGAGTTCTACGAGGCCGTCCTCGACTTCGACGCCCGAGACGACCTGCCGCAGCCGAACGGCGTCTGGGACCTGGGCACCGCCGAGGCCTCCGAGCTGGCCAAGCTCGCCGAGACCACCTACCGCGACGTCAACATCGGCCTGGCGAACCAGTTCGCGCGCTTCGCCGACAGCAACGGCATCGACGTCAAGAAGGTCATCGAGGCCTGCAACTCGCAGCCCTACAGCCACATCCACCAGCCGGGCATCGCCGTCGGCGGCCACTGCATCCCGATCTACCCGCGGATGTACCTGTGGAACGACCCGGCCGCCACCGTCGTGCGCTCCGCGCGTGAGGCCAACGCCGCGATGCCCGAGTACGCCGTCGACCTGCTGGCCGCCGCGTACGGCGACCTGACCGGCGTCAACGTGCTCGTGCTGGGCGCCGCCTACCGCGGCGGCGTGAAGGAGACGGCGTTCTCGGGCGTCTTCCCGACCGTCGAGGCCCTCAAGGCGCGCGGCGCGGTCCCCTTCGTCTCGGACCCGATGTACACCGACGCCGAGCTCCTCGCGCACGGCCTCACCCCGCACGCGGGCGAGAAGGTCACCGCGGCGATCCTGCAGGCCGACCACGCCGAGTACCGCACGCTGACCCCGGCCGACCTGCCGGACGTCACCGTCCTGGTCGACGGCCGCCGCACCACCGACCCGGAGGCCTGGAAGGGCGTCCGCCGCGTGGTCATCGGCGGCTGAGTACCGCACGCACACGGCCGCGGCCTCCGTCCCCCGCATGGGGGGACGGAGGCCGCGGCCGTGGCGGCTAATCGCGTCTCGGCGACCGGCCGGGGCTCGGGCGCGCCGGCGCGTGGGACGGACGGGCCGGCGCGGCGCAGGCGGCGCTCGGCCGGGTGCTCCACCCCGTGGTAGGCGGCGGCCGCGGCGGTCAGGCTGACGGCCAGGACGCCCGCCCAGAACAGCAGCGTCGCCCCGCCGGGGGCGGGCCTGCCCCACGTGAAGACGGCGGCGCGGATCACGATCTCGTGGAGCAGGTACCAGGCGAACGACCAGTGTCCGAGCCTGATCATCCAGGCCCCGCCGAGCCCGGTGCGCCGGCCGTCGAGGTCGGCCCGTGCCGCCGCGCAGATCAGCGCCGCGAAGATCGGGGCCGACAGCCACTGCGAGGCCGTGTAGGGGCTGTACCAGAGCGGGTCGGGGACCGCGTGCGACCACGGGATCAGGGCCAGGTGCCAGCCCACGACGAGCGCCGCGGCGGCCCACAGCGGCAGCGGTGGCCGCCAGCCGCGCTTGAGCGCCAGCCCGGCCACCACGCCCAGCACGAACTGCAGCGCACGCGTCAGCGGCAGATAGTCGAGCGCCCAGCTGCGGGTGGTCGGCGACAGGCCCGACAGGGCCGGCCACAGCACCAGGGCGGCGCAGGTCACGGCGACGGCCGTCCACACCCACACGCGGGCGCGGTGGCCCGCCAGCAGGGCCAGCAGCGCCGGGAAGAGCAGATAGAAGAACGCCTCGTCGCTGAGCGACCAGGCCGCCGGGTTGCCCCCGGTGTACATCACCGGGTCCGGGAACCAGGCGTGCACGGCCAGCAGGTTCGCCCCGAGCGCGGCGAGCGACACGGGCAGGCCCATGACGCACCACACCGCGACCGACAGGGCGGCGCTGACCGCGAGCAGCGGCCAGATCCGGGCGAAGCGCCGCCACAGGAAGACCTTCGCCGGGACGCGGGCGCCGTCGTACGTCCAGGCCAGGACGACGCCCGACAGGACGAAGAAGAAGGTCACACCGCTACGGCCGTACCAGACCACGTCGCTGACGTACGGTACGGCGCCCGTCTTGCGGGACAGGTGGTAGAGGACTACGAGAAGGGCCGCCCAGAAGCGCAGCCCGGTCAGCGAAGGCAGCCGGTCGCGACCGGGCTCACGAGTCTGCAGTTCATCGCGCCGTCCTTCCTTCTAGCGCAGCAGGAGCCGGTCGAACTCCTCTCGCACGACCGGCCAGTCCCATGATGCCAGGGCGTGCGCGGAAGCCGCCTCGCCGGTGCGGCGCCAGCTGTCCGGGTCCGCGGTGACCTTCAGGATGCGTTCCGCCGCTTCCTGCGGGGTGGCGACGACCCAGTCGGCGGGGAACAGGGTGCGCGCCCCGTTGGTCTTGCCCGCGAAGAACGGCCAGTCGCGGCCCACGGGGACGGCCCCGCTCGCGGCGCCCTCCACGAACCCGCAGTGGAAGCTCTCCCGCACGGAGGAGCTGAGGATGACGCCGACGTCCGTCAGCGCGGCCGGGACGTCGTCCAGCTGGCCGAGCCTGCGGACGGCCCCCGAGGGCTCCAGTTCGGCCAGGTCGCCCCGGTAGAGGCGGGCGTAGGCGCGGGCGGCGGCGCTGAGCTTGGCGTCGACGTCCTCGCCGATCAGCAGGAGCCGGTAGCGGGAGTCCTGCGCGCGCAGGATCCGCAGCACCTCGATCGCCCAGCGCGGGTCCTTGGCGACCGACGAGATCCCCGTGAGGCCGAGGGTGAAGCGGGCGTCGTCCGGCTTGGGACGCACCTGTGCGGCCAGGTCCATGGCGTTGGCGATGACGTGCAGCCGGGGCGTGCGCCGCCCGGGACCCGCCGTCAGGCCGGGCGCCACGGCCACCGTCAGGTCCCGCAGATGGGCGCCGACGAACACCAGGTCGTCGACGCGGCTGAAGTCGACCAGGAACGGCCAGGGGCTGAACGTCTCGGCGCTGTGCAGGCGCACGACGATCCGGGTGTCGCCCGGGTCGACTGAGGTCAGCAGCGCGGCCGGTCCGACGCACCAGTCGACGAAGACGGTGTCCGCCCAGTCCAGGTGGGGGCGCAGGAGCTTCTCGGCCTGCCGGCCGAACTCCTCGTCCTCGCCCAGCCGGTGGGCCGCCAGCGCGGTGAGGGAGCCGGCCAGCTTGTCGAGCTCCGGCTCGTCCTTCAGGTCCAGGGAGCGGACCTCGACGCCGGGGTGCTCCGTGTAGTGGTCGCGGATCTCCCCCAGGAAGTTCGCGTTGCCCCGGGTGACGAACAGCAGCCGCAGCGGCCGGCCGGCGGGCGGCGCGGCGGGCTCGACGGTGCGGCCCGCGCCCTCGGTCAGCGCCCTGACGGACGCCGCGGCGTGCACCTGCGCCAGATACCCGGCGGGATTCTGCGCGAGCGGCGACGCCGTCCGGTCGAAGTGCAGCACCCGGTGGAAGGCCAGTTGCAGCGCCCGCACCGCGGACGCGGCCGCCGCGCCGGCGTCGCCCTCGGCCAACCGGTCGTCGGCGTAGGCGAGTTCGGCGGTGACGGCGTCGGTCAGGGCCCGCGGGGCCTTGCCGCGCGCCAGTTCCAGGCGAGCGGCGTCGCCGAGCAGGTCCGCCCGGTGCCGCGCGCTGGTCGTGCGGCGGGCCGCGGAACTCAGCGCGAGGACCGCGCCCTCGGGCCGGTTGGCCTTGTCCAGGCCGTCCCGCACGCGCTGGGCGATGCGGAAGCGCAGCGAGTCCGGCAGCCCCGGCGCCGCCACCACGAGCCGCCAGGCGCGCGCGCCCGCTCCGGTCCGCAGCACGCTCGGGTGCAGCGCGCGCCGGGCCACCGCGCCGGGCAGCCGTGTGATCCCCCGTTTGGCCGTCATGCCGATCGGCTCCCGGTGAGCGCGGAACGGACGGTGTCGTTCAGGTGCTGGGCCGCGGGGGCCATCAGCAGGCCGCGGGTGAAGCGGGCGGCGTGGGCGCGCGCCTCGGCCCGCTGCTCGGGCGTCGTCTCGACGGCCATCCGGGCCGCCTTGACGAAGGAGTCGGCGATGCCCTCGGCGTCCAGGCCGCAGGCGCCGGTCCACAGCGGGTGTCCGGCCAGCACGGCGGAGGCGTCGTGGTCCACCTCGTGGGCGGAGACCACCGGCAGCCCGGACGCCATGAACTCGTACACCTTGCCCGAGGTCACGAAGCGGCCGCCGACGAGCATCAGCACCAGGGCGTCCCAGCGGCCGTAGGTCGCGCCGACCTCGGCCTTGGGCACCGGGCCGCCGAACAGGACGCCGTCGGGCTCGGCCTGCCGGATGAGCGTCATGTGGGCGTTGGCCTCGCGGCTGGCGCCCGCGCCGATGTGCCCGCGGATCTCGAACCGGGACCGGGCGACCAGCGGATCGCGCTCGCGGGCCGCCCGCCAGCCGTCCAGGACGGTGGCGAGGAAGGCGGGCTTGAAGTTCACCGAGCCCAGGTAACCGAAGGTCAGGCCCTTGTCCGGGTCGGGCCGGCCGTGCACCTCGGGCACGCTGTCCGGGTCGAAGCCGTTGCGCACGACGTGCACCCGCTCGGCGAGCTGCGGGTAGCGGTCGCGGTAGAAGTCCGCGATGGGGTCGTTGACGCACCAGATCGCCACGGCCTGCGAGAGGACCTTGGACTCCCACTCGCCCGACTCGGAGTCACGGGTGAACGCCTCGCCGCCGCCGATCACGTCGACCGACCAGCCGTCGCGGAAGTCGATCGCGTACGGGACCTTGTGCGTCTCCCACAGCTTCCACGCGGCGGCCAGGTTGACGTACGGGGCGCAGCTCGCCAGCAGCAGGTCGGCCGGGAACTCGCGGTGGATGTCCACGACGCCCTGCTCCAGGGCCGAGCGCCAGCCGCCGAACACCGGCTCGGGGAAGTGCTCCAGGTGCCGGTCGCGCTCCCGCTGCATCCAGCGGATCGGGTTCAGCGCCCGGTCCTCGGTGAACAGCCGGATGTCGGTCTCCAGGTCCTCACGGGCCAGCGGGAGCTCGACGATCCGCACCCGCGGGTCCACCGGGTCGGAGAGCGTGTGGTCGAGACCGTACTCCCGCTCCCAGGACTCCTCCGCGATGGTGAGCACGGTCACGTCCCAGCCGAGTTCGACGAACTTGTTCGCCGTCTCGCGCATCCGGTACGCACAGCTCTTGGCCGCCGGCGGGAAGCCGATGGCCAGGTAGATCATGTGCGGGCGGACTCCGTCGGGCCGCGGGCCCGTCGTCCTGGGACGCTTGATCACGTTTCGCAAGGGGTGCTCCGGGAGACTGATGGAACGGTGGCGAGAGCGGCGGCCGGCTCAGGCCTCGACGATGGCCTGCACGGCGCGCACGGCGGCGTTCCCGTCACCGTACGGCGTGCCGCGCGGGGTCTCGGGCGCCGGACGGGTGGCGAGCGCGGTGAAGTCGGGGGTCTCGTGCGGGTCCGGCACCAGGTGGTTCCAGCCGCCCTCGAGCGTCTCGACCCACTCGGTCTCCGGACGCACGGTGGTGCAGGCGCGGCCCAGCAGGAAGGCCTCCTTCTGCAGGCCGCCGGAGTCGGTGACCACACCGGCGGAGCCCAGGACGGCGCCCACGAGACCGGCGTAGGGCAGCGGACGGCCGACGCGCACCGCGCCCTGGTTCAGCTTGATGCCGTGCTGCTCGGCACGGGCCACCAGACGCGGGTGGGCCAGCAGCGCCACCGGGACGGGCAGCGCGGCCAGCGAGCCGATGATGGCGGCGAGCCGCTCCGGGTCGTCGGTGTTGTCCGGCCGGTGCAGCGTCGAGACCAGGTAGGGCGCGTCGGCGTCGATGCCCTCGGGCAGCTCCGGACGCGGGTGCTCGCCGGCCAGGACGGCGTCGCGGATGCGCAGGCAGACGTCGACCATGACGTCGCCGACGAGGGTGGAGCGGTGCGCCAGGCCCTCGTTCGACAGGTGGCGCATGGCCTCCTCGGTCGGCGCCAGCAGCAGGTCGGCGGCGTGGTCGGTGAGGACGCGGTTGTGCTCCTCGGGCATGCGCCGGTTGAAGGAGCGCAGGCCCGCCTCCAGGTGCGCGACCCGGTAGTGCAGCTTCACCGCGGAGAGCGCGCCGGCCACCGTCGAGTTCGTGTCGCCGTAGACCAGGACCCAGTCGGGCTTCTCCGTCTCCAGCACCTTGTCCATCGCGGCGAGCACCGCGCCGGTCTGCTCGCCGTGGCCGCCGGAGCCGACGCCGAGGTGCACGTCGGGGTCCGGGATGCCCAGGCCGGAGAAGAAGACATCGGAGAGGTCCGCGTCGTAGTGCTGGCCCGTGTGCACGATGACGTGCTCGTGAGGGGTGTCGGCGAATGCGGCCGCGATGGGCGCGAGCTTGACCAACTGGGGGCGTGCGCCCACGACACTGATGACCTTCACGTGCGCTGCTCCTACTGAATAAACGTATGGACGGCCGAACCCAGATCATACGGGCGTGGCGGCGGCCGTCGCCGCGCCCGGGCGACGCCCCGGCGACAGCCCGGCGACAGCCCTGCAACGGCCCGGCAACGGCGCGGGCCGGGCCGCGGGGCGGTCCGTCGCTGACGGTATGCTTTGATGCGCCGGGTTATCGGGTTATGTAGCCGTGCCGTCAGCACCCAAGTGCACTGCACGAGACACCCGCTTTGGACGGAACTGGTGTGCGAGCTCGATCATCCTTGCGGGCTCCTGCAACGTGCCAGAAGTTTCAGATCAGGAAAGGCACACATTCATGGAGCTCGACAGCACCGAGGGTCAGAGAAGGCCCAAGGCCTCCCGCGGCCGCGTTGTGATGCTGGTCGACAACGGTGTCCGAAATGACTCGCGTGTCCAGAAGTCGGCTCGATCCGCTGCCGAGGCCGGCTGGGAGGTCGTCCTTTTCGGCATCTCGCCCGCTCCCGAGATCCAGACCTGGAACATCGGCGACGCCGAGGTCCGCCTGGTGCCCAAGCCGAGCCCGCTGGGCCCCAGCCGTCAGGACAGGCACGGACTGCGCTGGCGCAGCCCGCTCGCGTACCGCACGCCCCAGATCGCCAAGTACCGCAAGCAGCAGGTGAAGGCCTGGCGCGCGGACCTGCGCTTCCGCGCCGCCGCCGCCAAGGCCGGCGGCCCCGGCCGCCCCAGCGCCAGCGGCGCCGCCGCCCGCCTGGTCGTGCCCAAGGCCGCCGCGAAGCTGACGAGCAAGTGGGTGTCGGTGCGCGCGCGCCTGACCGGCCGCGCCAAGCGCAAGCGCTCGAAGTTCGACACGCCGCTGGACAAGCTCCAGATCAAGTTCTGGCAGATCACCATGGGCCAGCGCGCCTGGCGCCGGCTCCTGCCGTACCTGTGGGACTTCGAGCTGGCCTTCGGCCCGCACATCGACGAGCTCAAGCCCGACATCATCCACGCGCACGACTTCCGCATGCTGGGCGTGGCCGCCCGCTCGGCGGTCCGGCTGCGGGCCGCGGGCCACCCGGTCAAGCTCGTCTGGGACGCGCACGAGTTCGTGCCCGGCCTGCACTCCCACCACGACCGCTGGATCCCCGGTCACGTGGCGTGGGAGAAGGAGCACGCGGTCTTCTCCGACGCGGTGATCACCGTCTCCCCGTCGCTCGCCGAGCTGCTGGTCAAGGGCCACAAGCTCAAGGAGACCCCGTACGTCGTCCTCAACGCCCCGGTCATGAAGCCGGCCGCGGACGAGGTGGCCGACGTCGACCCGGTCCCCGACCTGCGCGAGCTGTGCGGCGTCGACGCGGACACCCCGCTGCTCGCGTACTGCGGCGGCATCAACCCCGTGCGCGGCGTCGAGACGATCATCGAGGGCCTCACCCTGATGCCCGACGTGCACGTCGCGCTGGTGTCCCTGCCGCCGTCGGGCAAGCACTTCCCGGCCACCAAGAAGATCATCGAGCTGATCGAGGAGCTGGGCGTGGGCGACCGCGCCCACATCCTGCCCTTCGTGCCGCACTGGCAGGTGCCCGAGTTCCTGTCCACGGCGGACGCGGCGGTCAGCCCGCTGCACCACCTGCCCAACCACGAACTGGCCCTGAGCAACAAGTTCTTCGAGTACTCCCAGGCCCGGCTCCCGCTGGTGGTCAGCGACATCCGCACCATGGCCGAGATGGTCGAGAAGACCGGCCAGGGCGAGATCTTCAAGGCCCAGGACACCGAGGACTACGTACGCGCCGTCAAGGCCGTCCTCGCCAACCCCGAGCGCTACCGGGCCGCCTACGACGACCCGGGACTGCTGGAGAAGTGGACCTGGGAGGCCCAGGCCGTGGTCCTGGACCAGATCTACAGCCGGCTGCTGCCCGGCGACGGGAAGACCGCGTGACGGCACTGCTGTGACCCACCGCGACGGTCCGGCGCAGGGGAGTGACACCGCCCCTCGCCGGACCGACGCACACAGCACGTCCCTCGCACGGAACGCAGAACAGGTGGAGGACCTCCTCGCATGACCCACGTACTCCTGATCGCCGGCACGGCGCCGACGCTCTCGATGCTGAAAGCCGCCGTCGAACAGTTCCGGGCCGCGGGAGCGACGGTGCGGCTGGCCGGCTACTTCGACCGTGAGGCGGTGGACGGCGTCCTCGACGCCGCCGACGTCTGCTCGCTCACCGAGTCGGCCGCCGAGCGGGGCGACGCCTTCGCCAAGCGCGTCGCCAAACTGCCCCCCGCCCGCCGGACCTGGGCGAGCGCGGAACGCAACCGCTGGGTCCTGCGCAACGCCCGCCGGTCGCAGGTGCTGGTCGCGCTCGACGCGCACGGCGTCTACACCGTCTGGCGGCTCGCCGAGCGCAACCGGCGCGCCGACGCCGTCTTCGGCGTCGCGCCCGGCCTGCGCGCCCTCCAGGCCCGCGGCGAGCGCCCGATGCACTACGTGCTGCGCGACGCCGTCCGCACCGTCCCGTCCCCGGCCGTCACCCTGCGCTCCACCAAGCGCGGCGTGCGGCACAGCGCGGGCGCCGTGCTGCGCCGGGCCTCGTCGCCCGCCGTGATGCGCACCTCGATCGGCGCCAAGGCGTGGCGGACCGCGGTCGTCGCACCGCGCGTGCCGGACGCGATGCGCGCCAAGCTGGCCCGCCGGGTCAGCCTGAGCATGGCCAAGGGCGGCCGCAAGACCGGTGCCACGATGGTGCTGAACCAGGCCGCCGAGCGGATCAACAACCGCAAGCTCAGCGCGGCCCTGCTGGCGGACGCCGCCCGCGCCGACCTGGCCCGCGGCCACGACGACCCCAAGCTGCGCGACAAGGCGATCCGGGCCGCGCTGGCCATCGCCGAGCAGCGGTTCAAGAAGAAGGACCTCGCGGCGGCCGCCGACCAGCTCTCCACGGCGTTCGCCCTCGCGTTCAACCGCGGTCTGCACTTCGACGGGGTGTCCTCGCCGATGGCCGACGACCCCGACGCCTACCTGGCGCCGTTCCGCGAGAACGCCGCGTTCAAGGCGCTGTCCGCGCCGCGCGGACGCGCGCTCCCGGCCGCCGGGGCGCCGGCCGGCCGGCCGCTGCGGCTGCTGGTCACCACGTACGCCAACGCGGCCTTCCTGAAGGCGATCAGGGACCGCTACGAGAACCACCCCGACGTCGAGATCCGCTACCTCGACGTCAACGAGGACGAGAAGCTGCGGCCGCTGGTCCGCGGCATCAAGCGGATCATGGAGCACGCGCTGGGCGGCCAGCCCGCCTTCCACGACAAGGTCGAGGAGGCGCTGCGGCCCCACCTGGACTGGGCGGACACCGTCTTCGTCGACTGGTGCACCAACGCCGCGGGCATCTTCACCGCCGTGGACCCCGGCACCACCCGCATGGTCGTCCGCCTGCACAGCTACGAGGCGTTCGCCTTCTGGCCGCACGTGGTGGACTTCACCCGCGTCGACGACCTGATCCTGGTCAGCGAGCACCTGCGCGAGGTGGTGGAGAAGGTCCTGCCGCAGCTGGCCGGACCGGACACCGCCACCACGCACGTCGTCCCCAACGCCATGGACCTCCTGCCGTTCAAGCGGCCGAAGGCCGGCCCCGAAGCCCGCTTCACCCTGGGCCTGGTCGGCGTCAGCGCCGTGGCCAAGGACCCGCGCTGGGCGGTGCGGGTGCTGCGGCTGCTGCGCGAGAAGGACGAGCGCTACCGCCTCGTCGTCATCGGCGAGGGCCTGCCCCGCAAGGCGGGCGCGGCCGTCCGCGCCTACGACGACCTGCTCCAGGCGGACCTGGAGGAGCTGCGGGCGGCCGGCGCCGTGCACCTGGTGGGCCAGACGGACGACGTGCCGGCGGCGCTCACCGAGGTCGGCGTCATCCTGAGCAGCTCGGTCCGTGAGAGCTTCCACTGCGGCCTGGTCGAGGGCACGGCCAGCGGCGCGCTCCCGGTCGTCCGCGACTGGCCGTTCTTCGCCTCGCTGGAGAACGGGCCCCGCACGCTGTTCCCGGGCGAGTGGGTCGTCTCGACGCCGGAGGAGGCCGCCGAGCGGATCCTCAAGCTCACGGCCACCGAGGACACCTGGCGCGCGGCGACGGAGCCGGCCGCCGAGCACGCGCTGGAGATGTGGGACTGGTCGGTGGTGAGCCGGGAGTTCGACCGGCTGCTGCTGGGCGAGCAGGCGTAACGCCCGCACCCGTAGGACAACCCGCAGGAAAAAAGGTTTCGGCCGCGTCCGACAGGACGCGGCCGAAACCTTTTTCCGTACGGCCGGGAGGCGGCGGCGAAAGCCAGGGGCCCGGAGCCCGGAGCCCGGAACCCGGAACCCGGAGGGAGAGCCGGGAAGAGCCGGAGGGAGAGCCGGGTGCCGCCGCCGGGCGGGGGAGCAGGCCTAGCGAGCGTCGCGGGCGTCGGGTGCGTCGCGCTCCACCAGCACGCCGTCCTTCTCGTCGTACAGCTCGCCGCTGCGCGGGCACTCCCACACACCGGACTCGCCCGCGCGCTCGACCAGCTTGACGCCGGCCTTGCCGACCCAGCCGACCTGCCGCGCGGGGACGCCGACGACCAGGCCGAAGTCCGGCACGTCCTTGGTGACGACGGCGCCGGCGGCGACCATCGCCCAGCGGCCGATGGTGATCGGCGCGACGCACACGGCACGGGCCCCCACGGACGCGCCGTCCGCGATCCGCACGCCGACGGCCTCCCAGTCGCCGCCGCGCTTCTGCTTGCCGTCCGGGTCCACGGAACGCGGGTTGTGGTCGTTGGTGAGCACCACGGCCGGACCGATGAAGACACCGTCGCCCAGCTCGGCCGGCTCGTAGACCAGCGCGTAGTTCTGCAGCTTGCAGTTGTCGCCCATGTGCACGCCCGAGCCGACATAGGCGCCACGGCCGATCACACAGCCCTCGCCGAGGCGCGCGCCCTCGCGGATCTGAGCGAGGTCCCAGACGCTGCTCCCGGCGCCGATCTCGGCACTGTCGTCGACCTGCGCGCTGGGCTGGACCCTGTAGTTCACTTCTTCGCCTTCCGGTGTGGGGCTTCGCCCGGCGAGCATACGGGGCCCGGGGGACGAGGCCTGCGCGCGGGCCGGGCGCCCGGTAGGACGGGGCCGCGGCCCACGCGCGGGCGCACCGGACGGCACGGCTGCCGTCCGGTGCGCCCGCCCGGTCAGCTGTCGGCCAGCACCGGCCCGTTCGGCACCCAGTACCCGGTCAGTCCGCCGGCCGTGATGCGCAACATGGGCCGCCCGTTGACGATGGCCCGCTGGTCGAAGGGGGCCTTGGAGCTCTTGGCGAACTTCACCGTCTTCGTGGTGCCCGTCTTGCCGTCACTGCCGAACTTGATCGCGGTGATGGAGACGTTGGCCGGGAAGGTGGCCGTGCGGTTCGGCCGGTAGGTGGTCGGCAGGTGCACTCCGCGCAGGAACACGTTCGGGTAGTACTCCCCGACCCACCAGCCCGCGTAGGCGCCGGCGCTGATGCGGTAGTAGATCCCCCGCCCGTAGATGCGGCGGCGGACGTCCACGGGAGCCTGGGTGGCCTTGGTGAAGGTCACCTTCTTGGTCGCCTTCTGGGCGTCGTTCATCGTCGGCGACCAGCCGTACAGGGGGGCGCCCTGCGTCTTCAGCTGGTACAGCGAGTGCGTGCCCGCGGCGAACGCGACGACCGAGCCGGCCGGGAGGTTCTGGGCCGAGGGGTAGTCGTTGATCAGCGTGTCCTGCCGGTCGGCGAAGGCGGGACTGCCGGTCTGCCAGTGGAGCTGGCGGAACAGGTTGATGTGGTGCTGGTGGTAGCCCTTGGTCGGCACGCGGTGGGTGTTGCAGTAGTACGAGAGCCACTTCGCCTGACGCAGCCGCGGGAAGTGGTCGCGGATGGTGGTGACGGCGCCGTCGTAGAGCTTGAGGGCCAGCTCGTTGCCGGTGGCCATGTAGTAGTCCCAGACGCCGAAGGTGGCGAAGATCATCCCGTTGAACGTGTAGTCACCGGTGCCGGGGGTGGCGCCCGGGTACTCCTGGATCCACAGGTAACCGTCCTTGTCCCGGTTCACCACCCACGGCTTGGCGTTGTCGCCGCGCAGCAGCGAGGCGAACGCGCCGTCCGCCGCGGCCCGGTAGAGCTTGCGCTCCTCCTCGGTCACCCCGTCCAGCTGCGACAGCTGGATGAACAGGCTGATCGACTCGCCCTGCGCCATCCCGGAGTACCAGGGCGCCTTGTAGGTGACGCCGCTGTGCTCGGGATGGAACCAGTCGAAGGGATACGGGAAGTACCAGGCGCCGCGCGTCTCCACGCGCTTGTCGATGAGCCGCTTCGCCTGCGCCTTGGCGCGCTCCAGGAACAGCGCCTTGCGGGTGGGGTCGGTCGCGGTGCGGTAGCTGGAGACGCAGCCGAGCCCGAACTGGATCTGGGTGACGGGCTGGTCGTAGCCCGGGGTGTTGCGGTCGGGCCGGTACTGGACCGCGCCTTCGGCGTCGAGGTAGACGTTCTCGGTGTTGGGCGTGACGTTCGACCAGGTGGTGGGCCGGTCGCGCCAGGGCCGCATGTACTCGGGCAGCTCGTGGTCGAGCTGGTAGCCGGACGTCTTGAAGTCGAACGGCAGCTTGGTCGGCACGGAGCCCTCGTCGGGGTCCGGAGTGCCGCCGGTGTAGGGGATCCGGGTGCCCGGGCTCGGCGGCTTGATCACACCGTTCGCGAGCTGGTCCGGCAGTTCCGGCGCCGGCGGCTGGACGCTGCCGGGGGCGTCGGGAAGGCTCAGCACGAGCGAGCGCGGCACTCCGTCGATCAGGTTCTCGGGGGGCGAGTCGAGGATTCCCGTGGCCAGCGCGGTGAAGGTCCCCCCACCCACCACGGCCGCCCCGGCGACCGAACCGCCGGCCACCCGAATGAACCGCCTGCGCCCCAGCTCGACACGTCTTTTACCAGCCATGAACTTGCCTACCCCCCACGGGTGTTGATGGGCCACGCCGGGCCGCACAACGGTGAATGTTCTGTGCGGCCTTTGAACTCCCTGGACCAGTAAAGAAGCTGAACCGAACTGTGCGGAGGCGTTAATTGGGGCATGTGGGGGCGAGATGGGGTATTCGGCGAGGTGCCCAACACATCTGTGATGAAACTGTGATCCAGTGAATGGGATGAACTCGGACATGCATTCCCGGCGACGAGCGGGAGATCCGCGAAAGATCGGTGACCGTCGACCGACGGTACGGGGATGGTGACTTTTGGTGTCCGGGCCGGGGGGCGGCCAGGATGCCGAGGGCCGCGTGTTCGACCGGGTCCTGCCACCGGCCGAAGTCGCCGATCTGATGACCGTCGAACCGGAACGCCGGGGCTACTGGCTACTGCCAACTGGACGACGCGACCGGCGGAGTCTCACCGGAGGTCGGCGGCGGCCAAGCGCTGACCCTGGCGGGTGATGCCAAGGTCTACAAGCCTGCCGACCCTTTCGACAATGCCGCTCTGGTGGGCGACGGCAACCTGCCCCTCGACGGTGACGGCGACTACACGCCCACCGCCACTGCCCCGGTCACCGGGAACACCGGCTTCACGGTGACCGCTCGCGCCCAACTCACGTCGCTGGACGCGGAGAAGACACAGACGGTGCTGTCCCTGCCGGGCGCCAATGCCAACCGCGTCCAGGTCCGCTACCACGTCGCCGCCAACAGTGGGAACTGGCCGTAGCCAAGTCGGACGCGGCTGCCGCCGAACTGAGTCGCCGCACTGGACCGGCACCGGCAAGGTCAACGAGGTCATCAAGGCGAACGGCTCGAAGACGAGCTACGTGTACGACGCCGACGGCAACCGTCTGGTGCGCAAGGACCCCTCCGGGGCGACGGTCTACCTGCCGGGCACCGAGCTGAAGCTGTCGGCCGACGGCACCAAGAAGGAGACCACGCGCTACTACGGGTACGCCGGGCAGACCGTCGCGGTCCGCACCGCGGCGAAGGTCTCGTTCGTCGCCTCCGACCACCACGGCACCGGTGAACTGGCGATCGACTCCGTGACCGGTGCGATCTCGCAGCGCCGCTTCGACCCGTTCGGTGTCGACCGCGGCGAGAAGACCGGTGTCTGGCCGGGGGAGAAGGGGTACGTCGGCGGCACCATCGACGCCTCTACCGGCCTGACCCACCTCGGAGCGCGGGAGTACGACTCGGCGATCGGCAAGTTCATCTCGGTGGACCCGGTCATCGACTACACCCAGCCGCAGCAGATCAACGGCTACGCCTACGCCAACAACTCCCCGGTCACGCACGCCGACCCCAGCGGCATGATCGTCCCGGAGTGCCGTGAGGGCCTGATCGAGTGCCGCGGCGGAATAACGGTCACCAATGCGGACCCGGAAGTCTCCAAGGCGCAGTCCGACGTCAGCAAGGCGTCCAGTGACGTCGCGGTGGCGCAGCAGCAGCAGCAGCAGGCGTCCGCCCGGCAGCGCATCAAGTCCGCGGGCAAGGCCCTGATCAAGATCGCCCGGGACATCCTGGGCGTGGACGCGGCCCTGGACTGCATCTCCAGCGGCGACGTCGGGGCCTGCGGCGAGACGCTGCTCAACATCGCCGGAAGCTTCGCGGGCGGCCTGGCGGGCAAGATCCTCGCCAAGTACGGGGCGCCCTGGAAGTGGGCCAAGGGCATCAAGCTCGCCAAGCGGGTCACCGGCCTGGTCAAGGACATGATCGGCGGGGTCAAGGGCCTGTGGAACGCCAACAAGGCGGTGGGCCGGGCCAAGCTGGGCCTGTCCAAGGCGGCGGAGAAACTCGCCGAGGTCAGAAAGAAGGCCGCGGCGGCCCTCAAGAAACGAAAGAAGCTCGACGAACCCGAGTGCCACAGCTTCCTTCCTGGAACGAAGGTCCTGCTGGCGAACGGCTCGTCCAAGGCGATCGAGAAGGTGAAACTCGGCGACAAGGTCGTCGTCACCGATGCCAAGACCGGCAAGACGACCGTGCGCGAGGTCGCGGGCACGATCGTCACGCAGGACGACAAGTCCTTCGCCGACCCCACGATCAAGGGTAGGTCCGGTAAGCCGGAAGCTCTGATCGCCACGATTACCCATCCGTTCTGGGTCGCGTCGAAGAGCGCGTGGATCAAGGCGGGCGACCTCCGGCCCGGCATGAGGCTGCGTACTCCCTCCGGCGACACGGTCGAGCTCACGGCCGTACGTCACTTCGAACAGCGCCAGCGCACCCACGACCTCACAATCACCGGGATCCACTCCTACTACGTGGCCGCAGGTTCGACGCCGGTCCTGGTGCACAACTGCGACACGCTCGAGCTCAAGTACAAGGAAGGCTGGGACGAAACGCAGCGAGCCGAGGCCGACGCGAAGGTCGCGCATCTGAACCAGCTCGCCGAGGACGGCAAGTTGGTGAAGACGAAGTCGGTGCGTATCGAGAAGGGCTCGGCGGCGAGCCGACTCCGTAAGGCGGGCACCACCGTCCCAGACGGCTACCACGGCGACCACCTGCAGGATCTGCAGTTGGGCGGTACGGATACGCTCGATAACTTGGGACCGCTCGACGGAAGTGTGAACAGCAGTCTCGGATCGCAGATCGCCGGCAAGATCAAGAACCTGCCGATGGGTACCCGAATATGCAGCGTCACCATATGTGACCCGACATAGACCCGGCCCGCCGTCGGCCCCGGTCGACCGGGGCCGACGGCGGACGCGCATACGACCAGGAGTCGCCTTGTACGAGAATTTCCTCCGGCAGTACCCGCCGGACAACGCTCCCTCGGTGGTCGCCGCCCGCAACGAGCGGCTCGCCTCGCTCAGCGGGTACACCGAGCTTCTGGAAGTGGGCGCGGGCTCGTCCTTCGGCGACGGCATCCTCTACGTGCACACGCCGGAGGAGGCCGAGGAGGTCGCACAGCTGATCCTGGAGGCCTTTCCCGAGTTCCGCGGGCGTATCGCGCCGCTGGCCCAGGATTGGCTCGGGCGCCAGTACGCGATCGACCTCCTGCGGAGCACGGGGGACCAGGCGTCCTTCCTGCTGTTCGAGGTGGGGTCGGGGGAAGCGTTCGAGATCGACTGCGGGCTGCCGGCCCTCCTCGACGACGAGTTCCTCGGGGACCCGGACACATTCCTCGGTGCAGACCTCTACGCGGAATGGACCGCAGAACACGCCGTTCCCACTCCGCCGCGACGCTGCGTGGGCTTCAAGGCCCCTCTTTTCCTCGGGGGGCACGGCGAGGTCGCGAATCTGGAGGACTCGGACAGGTCGGTCTACTGGTCCCTCATGGGGCAGCTCCGCGCTGCGGCCCAGGGCTGAGCTCGTAGGCCGTCGAGCCATGCTCCGGGGCCCGGTTTGACCCCTCAAGCCGGGCCCCGTAGCCTGGTCCCTCGGCGTGTCGGTTGACGTGCCACATCTCCGTAAACCCTCTTCCTCCCGGGTACCGGTACCTAGGTGGCCGGGAGAGGCCGTCCGTGTTCGTTCCCGGGTGGCTGGACTGCGGGGATGCCGTCCCAGAGCGAGAGAGTGAGATCCGCGTGTACGCCATCGTGCGCAGCGGTGGTCGCCAGCACAAGGTTGCTGTCGGCGACATCGTTGAGGTTGACAAGATTTCCACTGCCAAGGTTGGCGACACGGTCGAGCTCTCGACCCTGCTCGTTGTCGACGGCGACGCTGTGACCAGCGACCCGTGGGTGCTGGCCGGCATCAAGGTCCAGGCCGAGGTCGTGGACCACCACAAGGGCGTCAAGATCGACATCCTTCGCTACAAGAACAAGACCGGTTACCGCCGTCGTCAGGGCCACCGCCAGCAGTACACGGCGATCAAGGTCACTGAGATCCCCGCGGCTGCGAAGTAAGGGACTGAGGAGACATGGCACACAAGAAGGGCGCATCGTCCACCCGGAACGGTCGCGACTCCAATGCCCAGCGGCTCGGCGTGAAGCGCTTCGGCGGTCAGGTCGTCAACGCGGGTGAGATCCTGGTCCGCCAGCGCGGTACGCACTTCCACCCCGGCGCGGGCGTCGGCCGTGGCGGCGACGACACGCTGTTCGCGCTGAACGCCGGTGCGGTGGAGTTCGGCACGCACCGTGGCCGCAAGGTCGTGAACATCGTTCCGGTCGCCTGATCGGAAGCTTTCGCGAGGCGGACCTCACTTCCCGTGCGGGAAGGCGGGTCCGCCTTTCGCGTGTTACGCAGTAGACAGATACGTACGTTTCGTTTTGTAGCCAGTGCTGGAGGCACCCAGATGACCACCTTCGTGGACCGCGTCGAACTGCATGTCGCCGCGGGTAACGGAGGCCACGGCTGTGCCTCCGTCCACCGTGAGAAGTTCAAGCCGCTCGGCGGCCCCGACGGGGGCAACGGCGGCCGTGGCGGCGATGTGATCCTGGTCGTCGACCAGTCGGTCACCACGCTCCTCGACTACCACCACAAGCCCCACCGCAGCGCCACCAACGGCAAGCCCGGCGAGGGCGGCAACCGGTCCGGCAAGGACGGCCAGGACCTGATCCTGCCCGTCCCGGACGGCACCGTCGTCCAGGACAAGGCCGGCAACGTGCTGGCCGACCTGGTCGGTCACGGCACCTCGTACATCGCCGCCCAGGGCGGCCGCGGCGGCCTCGGCAACGCGGCGCTGGCCTCGGCCCGCCGCAAGGCGCCCGGCTTCGCGCTGCTCGGCGAGCCCGGCGGCCTCCAGGACATCGTGCTGGAGCTGAAGACGGTCGCGGACGTGGCACTCGTCGGTTACCCGAGCGCCGGCAAGTCCTCGCTGATCTCCGTCCTGTCCGCCGCCAAGCCGAAGATCGCGGACTACCCCTTCACCACCCTCGTCCCGAACCTGGGCGTGGTCACGGCCGGCTCCACGGTCTACACCATCGCCGACGTGCCGGGCCTGATCCCGGGCGCCAGCCAGGGCAAGGGGCTGGGCCTGGAGTTCCTGCGCCACGTCGAGCGGTGCAGCGTCCTCGTGCACGTGCTGGACACCGCGACCCTGGAGTCCGAGCGCGACCCGCTCTCCGACCTCGACATCATCGAGGAGGAGCTCAAGCAGTACGGCGGCCTCGGCAACCGGCCGCGCCTCGTCGTGCTCAACAAGATCGACGTGCCGGACGGCAAGGACCTCGCCGAGATGGTCCGCCCGGACCTGGAGGCGCGCGGCTACCGCGTCTTCGAGGTGTCCGCGGTCGCCCACACGGGTCTGAAGGAACTGTCCTTCGCGATCGCCGAGATGGTGGCCGCGGCGCGCGCGGCCAAGCCGAAGGAGGAGGCGACCCGGGTCGTCATCCGCCCGAAGGCGGTCGACGACACCGGCTTCACCGTCTCGCTGGAGGAGGACGGCCTGTTCCGCGTCCGGGGCGAGAAGCCCGAACGCTGGGTGCGCCAGACCGACTTCAACAACGACGAGGCCGTCGGCTACCTCGCCGACCGGCTCAACCGCCTCGGCGTGGAGGACGCGCTGATGAAGGCGGGCGCCCGCGGCGGCGACGGCGTCGCCATCGGTCCCGAGGACAACGCGGTCGTCTTCGACTGGGAGCCGTCCGTCACGGCCGGCGCCGAGATGCTCGGCCGCCGGGGCGAGGACCACCGCTTCGAGGCCCCGCGTCCGGCGACCCAGCGCCGCCGGGACAAGCAGGCCGAACGCGACGAGGCGACCCAGGAGTTCGAGGGCTTCGAGCCCTTCTGATCCCCGCCCCCGCCTTCACCACCGAGGCAGGCACCCGATCCCGGGCGCCTGCCTCGGCGCGTTCCCGCACGGCCGCGGCGGCCCGTTTCCCGGGAGCACGGCCGCGGCGGCCCGCTTCCACGGGAGCCCGGCCGCAGCGGCCCGTTTCCACGGGCGGGGATGGGGCCAGCCTCCATGGGCCGGGACGAGACCAGCGGGCAGGGGACCGGAACCGGTGGTGGGCGCCGGACGGATATCGGTGGGTGCTCCTCCCGGCGCGCCCTCGGAAACCCCTCCTCCCGTTCCCGCGCGGCGACGCCGCCCCGCCCGTCGGTTTACGGTGACCCGCGTGTCACGCACGGTGGAGTGTTCTCGCGGGGGCGCCGGCACAGGAATTCCCGGGAATTCCGACAGGGAATTCACTGATATCGGCCCCGGCGGGGACCCGCACAATTCCGGGGCGGCCCGCCGTGGAGTGTCGTGCTTATGAAGGACAGGTGCAGCACCGTCGGCCGGGACGTGAAGATCCGGAACCGTCTCCGGAACCGTCTCCGGAACCGTCTCCGGAACCGTCTCCGGAACCGTCTGCGGAGCCGTCTCTGGAACCGCCTCCCGAACGCCTTCCGAAGCCCGCCGCGCCGGGGGCCGACGACGAGGCCCGCTGCGACCGCCCGCGCCGTCGGCGCCGTCGCGGCGGTGGCGGTGACCAGGGCGCCCCTCGGGGACCGTTAGAGTCACACCCGTCACCCCCGGCATCGGCAATGCGTTACTTCTGTGGAGTAACTCACAGGATTTCCCCGGGGCATCCGAGGGAAGCCGCGCCGATGCCTCGACAATCGTCCGCGTCGCAAGGTGAATGCCGGGTTGCGGGCACATTTGCAGCGAACGGCGCTCACCTTGCATCGCGGTAACCGCAAGTGGGACCATTTCCCCGTCCCTGTCGCCCCAAGGTAGGTCCCCTGTGTCCCAGCGCATAGCCAAGCCCCGTACCACCGCAGTGATCCTGGCCGGTGGCACCGGCCAGCGGGTGGGTCTGTCGATCCCCAAGCAGTTGCTGAAGATCGCCGGCAAGGCAGTCATCGAGCACACGCTGACCACCTTCGAGAAGGCGGCCTCGGTCGATGACATCATCGTGCTGATGGCGCCCGGCTATGTCCCCGACGTCGAGAAGATCGTCGCCAAGGCCGGGTTCACGAAGGTCCGGGCGGTCATCGAGGGCGGTGCCACGCGCAACGAGACCACCGAGCGCGCCATCGCGGCCCTGGGCGAGGGACTGGCCGAGGGCGAGGACCTCAACGTCCTCTTCCACGACGCCGTGCGCCCCCTGCTCTCGCAGCGCGTCATCGACGACTGCGTCACCGCCCTGGAGCGCTACCAGGCCGTCGACGTGGCCATTCCGTCCGCGGACACCATCATCGTCACGCGCACGCACGGCGAGGACGGCGAGTTCATCACCGAGATCCCGGACCGCTCCCGGCTGCGCCGCGGCCAGACGCCGCAGGCGTTCAAGCTGTCCACCATCCGGCGGGCCTACGAGGTGGCGGCGGGCGACCCCAACTTCCAGGCCACCGACGACTGCACGGTCGTCCTGCGCTACCTGCCGGACGTGCCGATCCACGTGGTCGCGGGCGACGAGTACAACATGAAGGTGACTCAGCCCGTCGACGTCTTCATCGCCGACAAGCTCTTCCAGCTGGCCTCCTCCGCGACCCCCGAGCAGAAGGGCGAGGAGGTCTACCGCGAGCTGCTCACCGGCCGGACCGTGGTCGTCTTCGGCGGCTCGTACGGCATCGGCAAGGACATCGCCGAGCTCGCCGAGTCCTACGGCGCCCGGGTCTACGCCCTCGGCCGCTCCACCACCGGCACGCACGTGGAGAACCCGGAGGAGGTCGACGACGCCCTGTCCAAGGCCTACAGCGAGACCGGCCGCGTCGACTACGTCGTCAACACCGCCGGAGTGCTGCGCATCGGCAAACTGGCCGAGACCGACAACGCGACCATCGAGGAAGCGCTGAAGGTCAACTACCTGGCGCCGGTTCAGATCGCACGTTCGGCTTACAAGTACCTGGCGGAGACCAAGGGCCAATTGCTGCTCTACACCTCCAGCAGCTACACCCGCGGGCGCGCCGAGTACAGCCTGTACTCCTCGACCAAGGCGGCCATGGTGAATCTCACCCAGGCGCTGTCCGACGAGTGGGCCGGTGACGGCATCCGGGTGAACTGCGTCAACCCCGAACGCACCGCGACCCCCATGCGTACGAAGGCCTTCGGGCAGGAGCCGGCGGGCAGCCTGCTGTCCTCCGAAGCCGTCGCCCGCACCTCCCTCGACGTGCTGCTTTCCGAACTCACCGGGCATGTCGTCGACGTCCGCCAGCAGGACCCGACGGCCGCCGCCGGCAAGGCCTCCGACTTCGAACAGGCCCTTGCCGGGGTCCTCGACCGACAGGACGGCGTGGCATAATCGAGGCCAAATAGCCATCGAATTTTCAGGCCTCTGTGGCTCCCGATTTACGGAGAATTCACAGAGGCCTGAATCCGTAAGACTCCCGAAACCTTCAAAAAGGATTTTCCGGACTTTCAGGCACCTATGACCGGCCCCCTCCCAGAGCAGGTTTCCCCGTGATATCCACCGCTATTCGCGTAGCCCGGGTGGGCAGCGCGGCCGAACTGGCCGCGGCGGTCCTCATGATGCTGGGCTACCCCGGCCTCATGGCGACCGCGCTCGTCCCGAGCGCTCCCGCCTTCGCCGTCGCGGCCGCCGTGACCTACCTGGCGGACCTCTACCTCCACCGCAGGCGCAGCCGTCTCATCGGGCTGTTGTCCAAGGTGCGAGCCGGTGTGTCCACCCGGTTCCTGGTGCGCGAGCTGCTGCTGATCCTGCTGCTGGCGAGACTCGACCTCTCGCAGGAACCGGTCTTCTACGCGGCGATCGCGTGCTTCACGGTGTTCTTCGGCCTTCAGGCCCCGCACGGCGCGCTGGTCACCCTGATCGGGAAGCGCCGCCAGATGCCGGTCGCGACGAGGAACGTCGACCTGGCCTCCCGGCTGCGCATCCCGGACGCCCCGCCGCGCCTGCTGCTCAACCGCGCCACGGTGAAGATGCTCCACCTCGACCTGGCGGCCGTCGTGGGCCTGCTCGTCGTCGCGATGGGCGACTCGGTGCGCCCCGGCTTCGCCGGCGTCGCCGTCACGCTCGGCCTGGGCGGGCTGTACGTCCTCGCGCTGGTGCCGTACCTGCGGGCCAGGCGGCTCCCGCCCAAGGCCCCCAAGGTGCTGGCCACCGTCAGCGCCTGGCTGCGCGAGTACCGGCCCGAGACGGTCCTGTACTTCTCCGGCTCCGACGACTCCGCCTATCAGGTCAACATGTGGCTGGAGACCATGGAGCAGATGGAGGCGCGGCCGCTGGTGATCCTGCGCGAGCGCGCCATCCTGGAGAACATGGCGCCCACGTCGGTCCCGGTCGTCTGCGTGCCCGGGGGGGTGCACCTGATGAACCTGGACCTGTCCATGGTGCGGGTCGCGCTGTACTGCGCGAACGTCGGCAAGAACATCCACCTGCTGCGCGTGCCGACCATGAAGCACGTCTTCATCGGCCACGGCGACAGCGACAAGGCCGCCAGCGTCAACCCGTTCAGCAAGGTCTACGACGAGGTGTGGGTCGCCGGCCGCGCGGGCCGCGACCGCTACGCCATCGCCGACGTCGGCATCCGCGACGAGGACGTCGTCGAGGTCGGCCGCCCGCAGCTGGCGTCCATCAGGCCGGGCGCCGGCGTGCCCGCCGACCGGATCCCGACCGTGCTGTACGCGCCCACCTGGGAGGGCTGGGACGACAACCCGGGCAACACCTCGCTGCTGCTGGCCGGCGAGAACATCGTGCGCAAGCTGGTCGCCGCCGACCCTCCGGTCCGCGTCCTGTACAAGCCGCACCCGTTCACCGGCACCCGCAACGCCAAGGCCGGCGCCGCGCACCGCCGGATCGTCGCCCTGATCAAGAAGGCCGCCGCCCAGCGCGCGAGCGACCCCCGCTTCACCGCGGACCCGGCGGCCCAGTCCCGGGCCAAGGCCGAGCTGAACCGGCTCAAGGCCCGCCTGGACGCCCTCTCGCTCGCCTTCGACGAGCGGGCCGACGAGGCGGTGACCAGCCGCGACGGCATCGTCGACGTCCGCAGGCACCAGGAGGCGGCCCGGCTGCGCGCCGAGTGGAACGAGACCTACTGGCGCTCCTTCCCCTCCTACGAGCACCGGGTGATCACCGGCGACTCGCCGCGTCTGTACGACTGCTTCAACGCGTCCGAGGCGATGGTCTCCGACATCTCCAGCGTCGTCTCCGACTTCATCGCGAGCGGCAAGCCGTACGCGGTCACGGACTCCGCCGAGCTGGGCGCGGAGGAGTTCAGGCGGCAGAACACCGCCGTGCGCGCCGCCGTGATCCTCGGCAACGACGCCGCCGAGCTGGACCGGCTCCTGGACGCCGTCCGCGACCCGGCCGGCGACCCGCTGGCGAAGGACCGCAAGGAGCTGAAGGAGTACCTGCTCGGATCCGACGAGCCCACCTCCCGCGAACGGTTCGACACCGCCGTCGCCGATCTCGCGCTGAAGGCCGAGGCCCGCAACGTCGGCCAGGCGTCCCTCCTGGTCGCGCCGGACGACATGCCGGACGGCGAGACGGACGCCGACAAGGACGCCGAGGCCGCACGGACCAAGGACGTCACCGCCGCCTGACGGCGCACGCCCCCGCAGCGCACGGCCCGCAGCGCACGGCCCTCAGCGCACCGCCCTGGGCCGGGGCCCCGGAGAGAACTCTCCGGGGCCCCGGCCTTTGGTGCATCCTGTGATGTGGAACACGTGTGGCGAGCCAGGCAACCCGTCCCGTCCATCCGTCGTCTTCCGGGTGTCCAAAGCGTTTCCGTGCCGGGGAACCGTCGCGTGGTGAGAGGGAACAGTGACCGTTGCGCAGCCTGACGTCACGGTGGTCATCGGGGCGTACGAAGCGATGCCGTATCTGGTGGACTGCCTGGCGTCGGTCGAGGCCCAGACCATGGACCCGGCACGCATCGAGGTCATCGCCGTCGACGACGGATCGCAGGACGGCACCGGGGACTGCCTCGAGGAGTTCGCCGCCCGCGTCCCCATGACCGTCACGGTGATCCGCCAGGACAACTCCGGCGGTCCCAGCGGCCCGCGCAACGTCGGCCTGTCCAAGGCCACCGGGCGCTACGTCTTCTTCCTCGACGCCGACGACCGGCTGGGCGCCGAGGCCCTGGAGCGCATGGTCGCCATGGCCGACCGCAACGGCACGGACGTGGTGCTCGGCCGGGTCGAGGGCATCAACCGCAAGCCGCCCCGGTCGATGTGGGGCGAGACCCTCGACCGCACCGACGTCTACTCGTCCAACATCAAGTTCACGCTCAGCGCGCAGAAGCTGTTCCGCCGGGAGTTCCTGGAGCGGCACGGCATGCGCTTCGACGAGTCGCTGTGGACCGGCGAGGACGCCCTGTTCACCATGGAGGCCTATCTGCGGGCCGACGGGGTCTCCGTGGTCGCCGACTACACCTGCTACTACCTGGTGGGCCGCACCGACGGCAAGCACGTGACGAAGAGCGGCAGTTACACCCTGCGCTTCGACTCCGCGCGCGCCCTGATGGGCCTGCTGGAGCGGCTCGTCCCGCCCGGCCCCAAGCGTGACGTGCTCATGGTGCGCCCGTTCCTCGTCACCGTGCTGCCGCAGTTCGGGCCCGTCTTCCTCAGGAACGACGAGGAGACCCGGCGTACCAAGCTGGAGCTGGCCAGGCCGCTGATGGACGCCTACTGGAACGAGGGGGTCGCCCAGCGCCTCCTGGTCCACGAACGGCTGCGCCTGGAGCTGGTGGCCCGCGGGCGCGCCGACCTCCTCGTGGACGTCCTGGAGTTCATCCGCGCCAAGAGCAGCCCGGAGCCCGTCCTGAAGAAGCGCGGCACCCAGCTCTACCTGGCCTATCCGCACTACGGCTCCGCGGAGGCCGGCGTCCCCGACCGGATCTATCTGGCGGAGCCCCGCGAGGCCAAGGCGTACCCCGGATGGCGCAAGAACGGCACCGAGACCCTCGTGCGCGGCTTCGTCCGCAAGGTCCGCCGCAGGTTGCGCCGTATGCGCCGCCCGGCCCGTCCGGGCGGCACGGCGGCCGCCTGAGGCGCCGGCCGGCACGCCGGCCCGTTCCTCGGACGGTCCACCGGGCGTCCGGCCCGGCGTCCTACTTGGCGGGCTTCAGCGCGCGGCGCAGCGGACCGCCCACGACGCGTCGGGCGCGCCGGTAGATCGAGGGGGCGGGAATGCCCGCGACCCCCTTCGCCCCGGACCGGCTCCTGGCCAGGTCGCGCTTCAACTGGGCGTTGTGGGAGTCCAGTTCGGCGATGCGCTGCTGAAGCCAGCCGAACCGGCTGGTCAGCGAGGCCAGGTCGGCGTCGTTCCAGGGGCGCACGCCCGGCGGGAAGGACAGCGAACGCAGCCGCTTGTCGAAGGCGGCCCCGCCGTCGCCGTGGGTGAAGGTGTTCCGCAGCCCGTTGCGGTCGAGGAACGCCGTGAACCGGTCGAAGCGGCCCTTGTGGTTGCCGGTGAGGGCGCTGAAGTCGGACTCCTCGTACAGCGCCGCCGGGTCGAGGTCCTCGGGCGCCTCGCTGAGCAGGCGGTGCGGTATCTCGAAGTAGCGGCACAGCTCCAGCGTGCGGGAGTCGAAGGCGAGGACGGTGGCGGGCGTCCCGGCCAGGAGCGCCGCGATGTTGCCGTGGATGCGCGAGCCGAACGAGAAGTCGAACTCCCGCAGGTCGTCGATCCAGGTCGACGGGTCCACGTACACCCGGACCTTGTCCTCGCGGTACATCGGGTGGTCCGGATGCGTCGGCATCTGCGTCATCCGGCCGGCCGGCGAGTCCACGTCCCGCCAGTGCAACTGCCGCGCGTCGGTGAGGTTCTGGCCTATGTAGCGCAGGTGCGGATACCGGGCGTGGGCATGGCCGATGATCCGGTGCAGGCCGCCGCCGCGCACCGCGGTGTGCGAGCCGTTGACGGCGATCCTCGACTGCTCCGTCAGCGCCGGCGCCTTCTTCTCCACGGGGAGGCGGTCGCCGTACAGGAACATCGAGGGGCAGCCGATGACCTCGACGTCGCGGAAGCCCATGTCGTTGAGGTACTTCTCGGTGAACTCGCCCCGCACGCCGATGGAGGCGCTGTGGTCCAGCACGGCCGCGCAGAACGCCCGCACACTGGGTTCCATCGCCTTCAGCCGCTCCGGGATCGGCCCCAGGGGCGCCTGCGCGCCGACCCCGAGCACCACGACCGGGATCCGCAGCTTCCCGATCAGCCGGGTCAGCCGCTGCAGCGACGGCTCGAAGGTCGGCCGGAAGGCGTTGGCGAGGGGCACGACGAACGCGTCGTACTCCTCGTTGATCCGGGCCGCCGCGCTCACGTCCGTCCGCATGCCGTTCGAGACGACCTCGGTGTCCGGCGCCTGAAGGATCTTGTGGGCGGCGTCGCTGAAGATCAGGTTGCCCGCGTTGGTGGCGATCACGTCGCGGTGGAGGGCTTCCTCCACCGGAACGACGTCGAAGGGGCTCTTCCCCGATCGGAGGAGTATGCGCTTCACATGGCGAACTGTAGGTCACGCAAACTTCAAAATAAATTTGTCTTCTCTTCGCATCACATGAGGAACCGCCACCTTCTCTTTGCCGTACGCAAAGCGTGAGCGAACCGTTACCCGGGCGGCCCCGTCCGGGCAGTGAAACCGCCGCGCGACCCGCGCCCCCGTTCGCGTAGATTGCCGGAAAGACAGCCGTGCCGTGGACAGCCGTGGAGCCGCGGACAGCCATGGGCCGTCATGGACAGCCGTGGGCAGCCGTGGACAGTCATGGGCAGCCGCGGACAGCCGTGGCCTATCGCGAGGAGCGCAGAACAAGGTGGCAGGGGCAAGGCAGGCTGTGAGCGAGGCCCGCAGGATCGTCGTCAAGGTCGGCTCCTCGTCGCTGACCACCGCCGCCGGCGGCCTGGACGCCGACCGGGTCGACGCACTCGTCGACGTCCTCGCCAAGAGCCGCAGCGGAGGGGAGAAGGAGGTCGTCCTCGTCTCGTCCGGCGCCATCGCCGCCGGACTCGCGCCGCTGGGCCTGCGCCGCCGCCCCAAGGACCTCGCCCGCCAGCAGGCCGCCGCCAGCGTCGGCCAGGGACTGCTCGTGGCCCGCTACACCGCCTCCTTCGCCCGCTACGGCGTCCGCGTCGGGCAGGTGCTGCTGACCAGCGACGACATGAGCCGGCGCGCCCACCACCGCAACGCCTCCCGCACCCTCGACGAACTGCTCGCGATGGGCGCGTTCCCGGTCGTCAACGAGAACGACACCGTCGCCACCGACGAGATCCGCTTCGGCGACAACGACCGGCTCGCCGCCCTCGTCGCCCACCTCGTCCACGCCGACCTGCTGGTCCTGCTGTCCGACGTCGAAGGCGTCTACGACGGCGACCCCAGCAGGCCGGGCACCTCGCGGATCGCCGAGGTACGGACACCGCAGGACCTGGCCCACGTGGAGATCGGCAGCGCCGGCAAGGCGGGCGTCGGGACCGGCGGCATGGTCACCAAGGTCGAGGCCGCCCGGATCGCGGCCGCCGCCGGCATCCCCGTGGTCCTCACCAGCGCCGTCCACGCGGCCGAGGCCTTCGCCGGCGGGGACACCGGCACCTTCTTCCACGCCACCGGCAAGCGCTCGGCCGACCGGCTGCTGTGGCTGCAGCACGCCTCCACCCCACAGGGGTCGCTGACGCTGGACGACGGCGCGGTGCGCGCGGTCGTCGAACGGCGCACCTCGCTGCTGCCGGCTGGGATCGCCTCCGTCGAGGGCGAGTTCAGCGCGGGCGACCCCGTCGAGCTGCGCGACGTCCGGGGGCGCGCGGTCGCCCGCGGGCTCGTCAACTTCGACGCCAAGGAGATCCCTCAGCTGATCGGGCGGTCGACCAGGGAACTGGCGCGGGAACTGGGCGCCGAGTACGAGCGCGAGGTCGTGCACCGGGACGACCTGGTGATCCTCCACCCGTAAACCCGCTCGAACGGAACGTACCGGTGGGGGACGTTCCGTGAAACCGCCCCACGGAGCCGTGCGGCCTGCTCAACTTTGTTCTCAGGGACGGACCACGGGTCCGTCACGGGGACAGGCCGCGGGCGTCCGGTGGGCGAACGCGGCACACGATCCGCACGAGCGCTGCGTGAAGGAGGCCGTCGTGAGACGAGTGCGCCCTGGGGTGGCAGCGGCCCGTGGGAGTACCGGCGGGGCCGGCGGGACGGCGTCGCGCACGGCGGGTGCGCCGGCGCGTGCGCCCGGCGAGGAGCGGGCCCTGACCAGCGTGGCCGCCGGCGAGACATACCGGGCCCGGGAGAGGACCGAGCCGAAGGGCGGGCACCCGGTGGACGTCCCCCGGCTGTGGCACGTGACCCTCAGCGTCTCCGGTGAGCGGGCTCCGCTGAAGGAGGTCCGGCGCGCTCTCGAACAGCTCGCCCACGACCATCCCTTCCTCCTGACCAGCAGATACGCGGGCGACCACGCCGAGATCCGGTACTGGGAGGAGGCCCGCGACCTGCACGACGCGGCCGCGGTCGCCCTGCGCCTGTGGGGCGAGCACCGCCAGACCGCCGGACTGCCCCCGTGGGAGATCGTCGGCCTGGAGGTCATCGACCGCCAGACCTACCACCAGCGCATCGCCGCGGGCTACGGCCCGGCCCCGGCGACCCCGGTAGGGGTCCACCCGTACTGAACCCCTACCGCCCCCTGCCGAAGCCCTACTGAAGCCCTACTGACTGCGTGTCCGGTCGCGCGGACCTCCGTCGCCCGGCGCTCGTGGCCTGAGCAGCGCGTAGCGCGTGGAATCGGCCCGGAGCCCGAGGTAGGGAGCCCCTGGCTCATGGCCTGCGGCCTGCGGCCTGCGATCCATCGCCGGTCGCCGGTCGCCGGTCGCCGTCTCCGGGCCTCCGCGGGGTGGCGCTCCGACGTCCGCGGGCGGGCCCGTCCCCGGCGGGGGCGCCCCGGAGGTGCATCGGGGGCGCAATGGGCTCAAGCGCCAAGGGACCAAGGCCGGCCGGGGGCCAGGTGGCGGGCGGACTGGGAGGGCCTTGGGGGCCTCGGGTGTCGCGGGACGTCTCGGGCGCCTCCCGGATGTCTGGACGTCTCGGGTGGCTCCCGGATATCTCTGGGGCCCCCGGATGTCTCGGGATGTCTCGGGGTGTGGAACGAGCCGGGAGGCGGCCGGTGCGGCGCACTACCCTTCCCTTATGACCACGCTCTCGCCGTACGACTCCATGTCCCCGGTCACCCGCGCCGCCTACCGCGCCAAGGCGGCTGCCGCCGACCTCGCGCCGCTGCCGCGCGCCGTGAAGGACGACGCGCTGCTCGCCATCGCGGACGCGCTGGAGGTCCGCACGAGCGAAATCGTCGAGGCCAACGCCAAGGACATCGCCAGGGCTCGGGAGGCCGGCACCAGCGAGGCCATCGTCGACCGGCTGACCCTCACCCCGGAGCGGGTGCGGGCCATCGCCTCGGACGTCCGGGACGTCGTCGCCCTGCCCGACCCCGTCGGCGAGGTCGTCCGGGGCTCCACCCTCCCCAACGGCATCGACCTGCGCCAGGTCCGGGTCCCGCTCGGGGTCGTCGGCATCATCTACGAGGCCCGCCCGAACGTCACGGTGGACGCCGCCGCCCTCTGCCTGAAGTCGGGCAACGCGGTGCTGCTGCGCGGCTCGTCCTCCGCCTACGAGTCGAACACCGCCCTGGTCAGGGTGGTCCGTGACGCCGTCGGCGGGGCCGGGCTGCCCGCCGACGCCGTCCAGCTGGTGCCCGGCGAGGGTCGCGAGAGCGTCGGCGAGCTGATGCGCGCCCGCGGACTGGTCGACGTCCTCATCCCGCGCGGCGGCGCGTCGCTCATCCGGACCGTGGTCACGGAGTCCACCGTCCCGGTCATCGAGACCGGCACCGGCAACTGCCACGTCTACGTCGACGCCCACGCCGACCTCGACATGGCGATCGACATCCTGATCAACTCCAAGGCGCACCGGGTCAGCGTCTGCAACGCCGCCGAGACCCTCCTGGTGCACCAGGACATCGCCCCCGCGTTCCTGCCGCGGGCCCTCGACGCCCTCGCCGAGGCGGGCGTGACCGTCCACGCCGACGAGCGTGTCCTGGCGTACGCCGAGGACTCCAAGGCGACGGTCGTGGAGGCCACCCCCGAGGACTGGGAGACCGAGTACCTCTCCCACGACATCGCCGCCGCCGTCGTCGACTCGCTGGACCGGGCCGTCGAGCACATCCGGCTGTGGACCTCCGGTCACACCGAGGCCATCGTCACCACCTCGCAGCAGGCGGCCCGCCGATTCACCCAGTTGGTGGACTCCACCACCGTGGCCGTGAACGCCTCCACCCGCTTCACCGACGGCGGTCAGTTCGGCTTCGGCGCGGAGATCGGCATCTCCACCCAGAAGCTGCACGCCCGCGGCCCGATGGGCCTGCCGGAGCTGACCAGCACCAAGTACATCGTCACCGGCGACGGGCACGTACGGCGCTGACCGGCGCCGCCGCGTCCGCCTGCGGAGGCCGGCGGACCCGGTCGCCGGCGGCCGTGACAGGCGTCTCATCCGGCGGACGAATTTCCCTACCGCCTGCCCAAATTGACCCCCCAGGTCTACTCTGGAACCGTGCCGGAGGACGTGGGGGGTATGCCGTTCCCTGACGGCTGGGAGCCCGACGACGATCACGACCGCGGGGTGTCGGACGAAGAGTTCGCCTCCGTGGTCTTCGACGAGGCCTTCGTACAGGCGGCCGTGGTGCACGAGCCGACCGCCGTCGAACGTCTCCTGGCCGCCGCCGAGGCCAGAGCCAGGGCCTCCGAGGCCGAGGCCCGCAGAGCCCGCGCCCGAGGCGACCGCTATGACGACCCCTACGGGACCGGCGGTTTCGGCCATGATCCCGACCTCGACGACCCGGACGACGCCGACCTCGCCGAAGCCTGGGAGCGCGGCTACGGCATGCCCGGCGCGTACGGCAAGCAGATCCGCTGGCATCGTGCGGTGGCCTGGATGCTCGCCGTCGTGATGGGTATCGGCATGGTCGCGCTGGCCTTCGCCGCGGTCTACCGGGGCGGCTCCTCGGACAGCCGCGACCAGGTGCCGGCGCCCGCCACGACCGGCCTCGAACAGGGGAGTGTGCCGCCCCCCTCCGCCTCCGCCGACTCTTTCCGGCCACCCGTCTCCGCGGCTCCCCGCACCCACTGAACACGTGTGCGACGCAGGGCTGTGCGAAGGTGCTGCGCAGAGCGGTGAGGGCGGGCCGGTAAAGCTGGTGAGTACCTGTCAGAAGTTGCGGTATGGCGGGGCGTTTACCCGAGCTCCACGCGACCTACTCTGAAAGTATGGCCGGGCCTGGAGACCCGCCGGAGGGGACACCCGACGGCACTTCCGGAAACGCAGAGGACGAGTACCGATCCGTCGTCTTCGACGAATCGTTCGTCCGCGCTGCCCGTATCCAGGAGTACTCGGCAGAGGAACGCCTGAGCGACCACGCCCCCGCCGTCCGCCGCCGCCCGCCCCTGCGCCGGGGACTCTCGCGGCAGGCGCTGATCCTCGTCCTGCTGATCGCCGTCGCCTTCGGCACGGCCGTCTACCTGGGCCTGCGCAGTCCCTACCAGAACCAGGCGCTGCGCCGGGCCGTCGAGCCCTTGCGGATGACGGTCATCCCCCTCTCGCCGCAGGGCGTCGTGCCCGGGGCGTCCACCCCGGAGGCGCTGTTCGCCCACAGCCCCGCCGCGCAGTTCCGCATCGGCGCCGAAGGCATCCCGCTGCCCGCCTCCCGGCGGACCGCGCACTTCTCCGACAGCCAGGTGGTCACCGCTCTGACCACGGCCAAGGACTACCTCGTGCACTCCTCTCTCTACCCGGAGGTGCTCACCGGACAGCAGGTCCGGCCCGTGCGCGCCCTGGTGGACGCCGACCAGCTCGACCAGTTCGACGAGAGCTTCAGCCGCCCGACCGCCGACGGACGGCACGCGCCGACCGGCTGGCTGATCCGCTTCGACCCCGCCCGGGTGCAGCTGGCCGACACCAGGATCCGCGTCCAGGGGACCCTGCGCGCCGCCGAGACCGACTCCGCCACCCTCGAGGTGACCGCCGACCACACCTTCGTGTACGCCCTGCGCCCCACCGGCGCGCAGACGGGCGCCGAGGCCTCCCTCTTCACCGTCCGACGCGAGCTGCACTTCCGCTTCGACCGCGTCGACCTGCGCACCCACCAGGTCCAGCTGAGCGTGTCCTACGTCCAGGCCGGCCCGCTCTCCTGCGCTGAGGACTCCACGAACCACCTGCGGCCCCTGCTCGCAGGCCAGACCGCGAAGGCGGGCGGCCCGGCCGGCACGGACCCCTACGCGACCGACGACGCGACAGCCCTGTGCGGGGCGCTGGCGACGAGCGCCCAGCCCAAGGTGTGACCTGTCCGGGGGCTGTGACCTGCCCGGGGACGGTCCGGTGCCGGGCCGGGGGGTAGCGGTGGGCCTGCGCGGCAGGGCCGCGCGGCAGGGCGGTCGCCCGGCGACCGCCCGGCGACCACCCGGCACCGTCAGGCCCGCGCGGCCGCCCTCAGGTCGCGTCGCGCGGAGGCGTCTGCGAGGGTCCGTCGGTGTTGTCCGATCCGCCCGTGCCGTCCTCGCCGTCGGTGCCGCCGCCCTTCGAGCCGTTGCGCGGCGAAGCGTCGTCCGACGGAGCCGGGCCGGTGAAGCCGCCGAAACCGCGCCGCACCCTGCCGCCCAGGTCCCCCGCGCCGCCGGCTATGTCGCTGACCAGCTTCATCAGCGGATCCTTGGAACTCTTCACGCTGGTCGCGTAGTGAGCGGCCGATTCCCGGAACGAGTCCGTGACCGAGGTGTCCTTGTCCTCGCCGCGCCGCGGATAGTGACCGTCCATGATCCGCTGGTGGTCGCGGGACTCCGCCCACTTCTTCAGCTCGGCCGCGCGCACCGTGGAGAAGGGGTGGGTGCGGGGCAGCACGTTGAGGATCTTCAGCACCGAGTCGCGCAGGTCACCGGCGGCCTCGTACTCCTCCGCCTGCTGAAGGAACGCGTCCACGTTCATCTCGTGCAGGTGGTTGCCGCCGGCGATCTTCATGAGGCCGCGCATCGACGCCTGCAGGTCCTGGCCGACGAGGAGACCCGCGCGGTCGGCGGACAGCTCCGACTTGCGGAACCATTCGCGCAGCGCCGTCACGATCGCCATGATCGCGAGGTTGCCCAGCGGGATCCAGGCGACCCGGATGGCCAGGTTCGTCAGGAACAGCAGGATCGTGCGGTACACGGCGTGCCCGGACAGGGCGTGGCCCACCTCGTGCCCGACGACCGCGCGCATCTCCTCCTCGTCCAGCAGTTCGACGAGACCGGTCGTGACGACGATGATCGGCTCGTCCAGGCCGATGCACATCGCGTTGGGCTGCGGATCCTGGTTGACGTACATGGGCGGGACCTTCTCCAGGTCCAGGATGTAGCAGGCGTCCCGCAGCATGTCGTTGAGATGCGTGAACTGCTGGTCGGACACCCGCACCGAGTCCGACAGGAACAGCAGTCTCAGACTGCGCTCCGGCAGCAGTCCGCTGAGCGCCTTGAACACCGTGTCGAAGCCGCTGAGCTTGCGCAGCGCCACCAGCGCGGAGCGGTCCGCGGGGTGCTCGTACGCGCGCGAGGAGATTCCGGGGAAGCGCCTGCGCCGCCTGCTCGGCACCTTCTCGTGACCGGCGCCGTGCTGCTCGTGGCCTTCGTCCGACATGTCTTCCCCCAGTGCGTCTGTATCGCCTTACCTGACCCTTTGCGGACCCTTGTGCGGCCCTTTGCGCCCCCGGAGCGGAACCCGGCCCCGGCGGCGTTACCGTGGACGGGCACCACACCTAAGGAGTCCCGCGCCATGGAGCACCACCCCGCAGCCGCCTGGCTCGGCCAGGCCGCCGTCGCCGCCCAGCAGCAGGGGGCGGGGAATCTGCTCCGCGTCGTACTGATCGTGATGGTTCTGGGCTGTGTGTTCACCGCGTGGTTTCTGCTGCGGGGCTACAAGCGGAAAGACGACTGAGCCGTCGCGAAGGTTCCCAATGGCGGAGTCGGCGTGATCGCCGCCGAGCCTCACGCTTACCATGGGCCGACGTCTTTCCCGCCTTCCCCCACTCTCGGTCCCGGCCGAGCGGGGGGACCTCCATCGGATAGGTCCTGCCGAAGATGAGCCTTCACAGCGCCGCTGCCCAGTTGGTCACCCTCGCCGCCGAGGGCGAGGAGCACGGTGGCAACCACGAGAGCCTGAGCCCCCTGGTCACCGGTGGCGGCGCGTTCCTCATCCTGCTGCTCCTGCTGTGGATCACCACCCGCTTCAACCGCGACCGCTGAGACGACGCGTGTTCAGCGACGGGCAGTCCGGCATAGCGGGACGCTCCGGGCAGCCGCCGGCCGGGGCCCCGGAACCGGGCCGGTAGGGTCTGCACGCATGGGAGAGCAGGACATGCCTACCGGCCCGAGGAACCCGGGCAAGCGCCGCCTCGGCGTCATGGGCGGAACGTTCGATCCGATCCACCACGGACACCTCGTGGCGGCCAGCGAGGTCGCCGCGCAGTTCCACCTGGACGAGGTCGTGTTCGTGCCGACCGGACAGCCGTGGCAGAAGAGCCACCGCAGTGTCTCCCCGGCCGAGGACCGCTACCTGATGACGGTCATCGCGACCGCCGAGAACCCGCAGTTCTCGGTCAGCCGCATCGACATCGACCGCGGCGGCCCCACCTACACCGTGGACACCCTCCGCGACCTGCGGGCCCTCAACCCCGACACGGACCTGTTCTTCATCACCGGCGCCGACGCCCTGGGCCAGATCCTGACCTGGCGGGACAGCGAGGAACTGTTCGCCCTCGCGCACTTCGTCGGCGTCACCCGGCCCGGGCACAACCTCATGGACCCCGGCCTGCCCGAGGGCGGCGTCTCGCTCGTCGAGGTCCCCGCGCTCGCCATCTCCTCGACGGACTGCCGTGCGAGAGTCGCCAAGGGCGACCCCGTCTGGTATCTGGTGCCCGACGGAGTCGTGCGCTACATCGACAAGCGCGAGCTGTACCGCGGCGAGTGAGCCGAGAGGGGTACCGGTGAACGACCGATACGACGCGGGATACGGGGACGACCAGTACGAACTCGTCGGCTACGACGAGTACGGACAGCCCGTCTACCGCCCGATCCCGCAGGTCCCGCCCCGGCAGATGCCGCAACAGCCCTACGACGACGGCCGGCAGGGCCACCAGGGCTACCCCGGCTCGCAGGGCCGGCAGGGGGAGCAGCAGGGGTACGCGGGACAGGGGCAGCAGGGCCAACAGCCGTACGGCTACGACCCGTACGCCGCGGGCGGACCGCAGCAGACGCCCGCCCACGACCCCTACGGCTCCTACGAGACCGGTCGTCAGCCGGCCGCGTCCGGTTACGAGACGGGCCCGCAGGCCCCTGTCGGCTACGACCCGTACGGCGCCGCCACCCAAACCCCGTACAACCCCTACGGCCAGACCGCCGCCGGCGGTCAGCAGCCCCGGAGCGAGCAGCCCCGTACCGCCGGACAGACCGCGTACATCCCCCAGCAGGCCGGTCCCGCCGAGACCGGGTCCTTCGACACCGGCGCCTTCGCGACGGAGATCCCGGAGGCAGGGGAAACCGAAGCCGGGGCTTTCGACGCCGGTCGCGAAGCCGATGACCCGGCCCGGGCGCACGGAAGGGCCGACGCCCCCTCGGGGGACCAACCGGACTACCGCACCGAGCAGTTCGCGTTCGTCGAGGAGCAGGGCGGCGACTCCGAGGACGTCATCGACTGGCTCAACTTCACCGAGAACCGCACCGAGCGCCGCGAGGAGGCCAAGCGCCGTGCCCGCAGCCGCGTCGTGGCCCTCGCCGTGGTGCTGGCGCTGGTCGCCGTCGGCGGAGTGGGCTACCTCTGGTTCGCCGGCAAGCTGCCCGGCCTGTCGTCGTCCTCGGACCCGGACGCCAAGACCGCCACCGCCGGCGCGCAGAAGCGTGACGTGGTCGTCGTCCACCTGCACAACACCGGGGGCAGAGGCACCTCCACGGTGCTGCTCGTCGACAACGCCACGACCAAGCAGGCCACCACGGTCCTGCTGCCCAACTCCCTCGTCCTCACGAACGACGACGGCGCCACGACCACACTCGCCAAGTCCGTCGACGACGACGGCTCCGCCGGGACGCGCGAGGCGCTGGACACGGTGCTGGGCACCAGCATCCAGGGCACGTGGCGGCTCGACACCCCCTATCTGCAGAACCTCGTCGACCTCGTCGGCAACATCGAGATCGACACCGACGCGGCCGTGCCCGACCCGGCCGCCAAGAAGGGCCAGGCTCCGCTCGTCCCCAAGGGCGCAGACCGGCCCCTCAGCGGCAAGATGGCCGTCGCCTACGCCACCTACCGCGCCCCGGGGGAGCCCCAGAACGCCCAGTTGCAGCGGTTCGGCCAGGTCATGCAGGGCGTGCTGCGCAAGGTGTCCTCCGACGCGCAGGGCGCGACCGTCACCGTCCAGACGCTGGCCCAGATCCTCGATCCCTCCCTGACGGACAAGGACCTCGGCGCCTTCCTCGCCCGGCTGGCCGAACTCGCCAAGGGCGGCGACTACAAGACCGCCCTGCTCCCCGTCCAGAACGACGGCACCCTGAGCGCGGCGGCCAGCGCGAGCGTCGTCAAGGACGTCCTCGGCGGCACCGCGAAGAGCCCGGGCAAGGGCGCCGCCGTCAGCGTGTCCGTCCAGAACGCCGGCGGCGACAAGGCCGACACCGAGGACGCACGCGTGGTGCTCCTCAACGGCGGCTTCACCTTCCTGGACGCGGGCACCCCGTCCGGCACCCAGGCCGCCTCTCAGGTGCTGTACTCCGACCCCGCCGACAAGGAGAACGCCACCGAGGTCGCCAAGACCCTGGGCCTGGACGCCGGGGCCGTGAAGAAGGGCGCCGTCTCCGGGAACGCGGACGTGGCGGTCGTCCTGGGCGAGGACTACAAGCCCTCCGCGACCGGGTGAGCCGACCGACCGTCCCCCGGGTCCGCGTCCTGCGGGCCGGGGGAGAGGGCCGGGCGGGGGCCGGAGGCGGGCCCCTGTCCGCGCGGTCCGCTCATCGCGTGGGGTGGCGTCGGCGGTCCGTGAGACCCTTGGGGACAAGTGTCCGCCGACGGAAAGCCACGTAGTGACCGCCACCGACCGCTCCATCGAGCTCATCCAGACCGCCGCGCAGGCGGCCGCCGACAAGCTCGCGCACGACATCATCGCCTACGACGTCAGCGACGTGCTGTCGATCACGGACGCCTTCCTGCTGGCCTCCGCCCCCAACGACCGCCAGGTCAAGTCGATCGTCGACGAGATCGAGGAGCGACTCCAGAAGGAACTCGGCGTCAAGCCGGTGCGCCGTGAGGGCGACCGCGACGCCCGCTGGATCCTGCTCGACTACGTCGACATCGTCGTCCACGTCCAGCACAGCGAGGAGCGCGTCTTCTACGCCCTCGAGCGCCTGTGGAAGGACTGCCCCGAGCTGGAGCTGCCCGCCGACGCCCAGGCGACCCGCGGCAAGGCCCAGGAGCACGCCGAGCTGCAGGCCGAGGAGGACGCCGACGCCGGATTCGGGGACCTGCGGTGACTGCCCCCACCCGGAGCGCCGCGTCCCGCGAGTCGGGGCGCGGCCGTCGCGTCATCCTCTGGCGGCACGGGCAGACCGCCTGGAACGTGGAGCGCCGCTTTCAGGGCACGACCGACGTCGCCCTGACCGAGACCGGCGTGGCGCAGGCCCGCCGCTCCGCCCGGCTGCTGGCCTCCCTCCAGCCCGACGCGATCGTCGCCTCGGACCTGTCCCGCGCCGCGAACACGGCCGCCGAGCTGGCCGCGCTCACCGGGCTCGCCGTCACCCACGACGAGGCCCTGCGCGAGACGTACGCGGGTTCCTGGCAGGGGCTGACGCACGAGGAGATCATCGCCCGCCACGGTGCGCAGTACACCGCGTGGAAGCGCGGTGAGCCGGTCCGCCGCGGCGGCGGCGAACTGGAGACCGAGGTGGCCGACCGCGCCGCCCCGGTCGTGCTGCGGCACGCCGAGAAGCTGCCCGAGGACGGCACGCTCGTCGTCGTCAGCCACGGCGGCACGATCCGCACCACGATCGGCCGCCTCCTCGGCCTGGAGGCGCACAACTGGGAGAGCCTCGGCGGCCTCTCCAACTGCTGCTGGTCGGTCCTCGGCGAGGGCGCGCGCGGCTGGCGTCTGCTGGAGCACAACGCCGGCACCCTCCCCGAGCCGGTGCTCGGCGACGACGACTGAGCGGCCGCTCGGCCTGCGGGGGCCGGATTTCACTTTCCGGCAGGTCGCAGGCTAAAGTTCTTCTTGTTCGCACCGCGGAGCGGGAAGAACGCAAGGGGCTATAGCTCAGTTGGTAGAGCGCCTGCATGGCATGCAGGAGGTCAGGAGTTCAATTCTCCTTAGCTCCACAGATCGATTAGGTTCCATCAGTCGATGGACACTCTGTTGAGTTGTCAAAGATCGCTGGAGTCGGTGAGAGCCGGTCGAGACCGGTTCACGAAGATCCCGTCCCTCAGGGGGCGGGATTTTTTGTCGTCTCCCTCCGCAGCAGGGCCGTGCGGCGGGCCGTCTCCTCGTCGTCCGGCGTGTAGACGACGATCCGGCACTCCGGCATCCCGTCGATCGACAGTGACGTGGACGTCATCCGCAGCTCGCCCACCGTCCCGTGCCGGAAGGCCTTCACGCGTCGGCCCGGCTCCGCCACGTCACCGGAGGCCCAGAGCTGCGCGAAAGGGGGACTGGCCTGGGCCAGCTCGGCTATGAAGTCCTCCCACGCGGGCTCGCCCGCATGCAGCCCGTACGACGCCCGCAGGGTAGCCACCATCATCCGCAGCTCACGGTCCCGGAAGAGCAGCGGGCAGTCCTCCTCCGGCACGGTGAACAGCCGCCACATGGCGTTCGCCGGCACCCGGGCGGCCGCCCCGGCCGTCGGAGCGATGAACAGGTCGCGGTAGACGGCGTTGGCGGCCAGGATGTCGTAACGCGAGTTGTAGACGACCGCAGGGCGGGGCGCCAGGGCGTCGATGATGCCCTGGATCTCCGCACCCACGCTCTGCACCAGCGCCTCGGGAGGAGACGCGAAGGGAACCTCCGCAAGGTGGTACAGATGCTCCCGCTCCGGCGGGTCGAGGCGCAGGGTGCGTGCCACGGCGTCCAGCACCTGCGCGGAGGCGTTGATCGGCCGCCCCTGCTCCAGCCACGTGTACCAGGTGACGCCCACCCCCGAGAGCTGGGCGACCTCCTCGCGCCGCAGTCCCGGTGTGCGCCGCCGCAGACCGGGCGGCATCCCGACGTCGCCCGGTGTCACGCGGGCGCGCCTGCCGCGCAGGAAGGCGGCCAGCTCGGGCCTGCGGCGATGTGCCCGGCCCGCACCGGGCGGGTGCCCGGTCTCTTCCCCCGCTCCGGCCGCCGCCCTCGGCCTCCCGGCGGTCCTCGCCTCCGGGCCTGCCCACGCCCCCGGCGCCACGATGCGCGGCGTCACGCTTCCCGCCGTGCCGTTCCCCGTCGTCACGTTCCCCACGTCCCCCATGGTCGATCCCCCGTCCGGCGTCTGCCAGGTGCTGTCAGTACCAGCATCGGCGGGCTCTCGGCACCCGTACCGGATCGTCGTCACGCTCGACGGCATGACGACGACTTCCGGGACGAGCCCGGTCCCCGCACCCGTTCCACCCGTTTCACGTCCTGTCGCCAGTAAAGCCCCCGGCACTGACAATCGGCCCCGGCGGTTGCTGGCGGTCGTGCTGGCAGCTCAGTTCATGGCACTGCTGGACGTCTTCATCGTGAACGTCGCGGCCCCCACGATCGGTTCCGACCTGAACGCCTCCGGCGCGGACCTGCAACTGGTCGTCGCCGGCTATGCCATCACCTACTCCGTGCTGCTGATCACCGGCGCGCGCCTCGGCGACCGGTTCGGGCACGGCCGGGTTCACCTCGTCGGGCTCGCGCTGTTCACCGCGGCGTCGCTGGCCTGCGGACTGGCCCGGGGGAGCGCCGAGCTGATCGTGTTCCGGCTGGTGCAGGGCGCCGGGTCGGCGGTGATGATCCCGCAGGTGCTCAGCCTGATCCAGCGCACGTTCACGGGCGAGGCCCGGGTGCGGGCGCTGGGCGTCTACTCGGCGGTGATCGCCGTCGGCGCGGCGGCCGGGCAGGTGGTGGGCGGCGTGCTGGTCAGCGCCGACCTGCTGGGCGCGGGCTGGCGGCCGGTGTTCCTCGTCAACGTGCCCGTGGGCCTCGTCCTGCTGGCCGTCGGCAGGCGCGTTCTGCCGCGGGGCGGGGGCGTGGGGCGGGACGCGGCGGGGCGAGCGGCGCGCGAGGGGGCGCGCGGGTCGGACTGGCCCGGTCTCGTGCTCCTGGGCGCGGCCGTGTCGCTGGTCACGGTGCCGCTGGTGCTCGGGCAGGACGAGGGCTGGCCGTGGTGGTCCTGGCTGTCGCTGGCCGTCGGCGCGCTCGTGTTCGTCGCCTTCTGCGGTTACGAGGTGCGGCTGGCCCGGCGCGGCGGTTCCCCGTTGATCGCGCCGCGGGTGCTGCGGCACCCGGGGATGGGCCTGGCCGTGCTGCGCGTCATGGCCGTGATGGCGGTCAACGGCGGCTTCCTCTTCGTTCTGACGCTGCATGTCCAGGGCGGCCTCGGCTACAGCGCGCTGCGCGCCGGTCTCACGTTCGCGCCGACCGCGGTCGTCTTCGGGGTGGTCGGGCTGACCTGGCGCAGGTGGCCCGAACCCTGGCGGCGGTCGCCGGCCACGGTCGGGTTCGTGCTCACCGCACTGTCGGTGACCGGTGTGGGTCTGGCCTTCAAGGGCGGTGACCACGGGGGCGCGTGGCTGTTCGTCGCGTACGCCGGCGTGGGCGCCGGACTCGCGCTCGCCTTCAGCCCGACGCTGACCGGGGCGCTGGCCGCGGTGCGGCCCGAGGACGCGGCGGACGCCAGCGGACTGCTCGCCACGGTGACCCAGCTGGGGCAGCTGATCGGCGTGGCGGTCTTCGGAACACTGTTCTTCAACCGGCTTGAGTCACTTGGGGCCCCGGCGGCGTATACCTCTGCGGAAGCGCTTCTCACATGCATGTTCGCGCTCGCTACGACAGCAGTCCTCGGTGCCGTGTCCGGACTGGTACTGAGGCGTCGCTGACCGTATTGCTCCGGCCGTGGCAGAATCAAACGGCCGGAAGGGGGCGCGGCCCGACGGGAGGGAGTAGCGATGCCTGCGAGCATCCTCGGAGAGGTCGGCCATCTCTCCGAAGCGGCGTTGACACCGGACAAGGCCACCCGGCTCAGCTGCCCCTCCTGCGGTTCCGGTCATGTGGCCCTGGTGCTCGGTGACAACGGCGGGACTTCCTACGTGTGCACGGCCTGCGGCCACAGCTGGAGCTGATCGATGGGTGCACACAGGCGAAAGTGCGACTGGTGCGGCAGCGGCACCCCGATCGTCCGTGACATGGAGCCGGTCAACCCCGACTACCAGTACTGGTGCGAGGAATGCGCGCGGGCGCTGATCATAAAGGGCGACCCGATCGAGACGTACCGGGAACTGGAGGGCGAGCCGATCTACGGGCGTCTCCTGGAGGAGCACTGCACGCTCAAGCGGTTCTATTCGTTCGTCACCGCCTGACGGCCTTCGACGGGAACCCGCGCCGCAAAGCGGTTGTATGGGGCGAAATCGGGCAGGGCGGAAACGATTTGGTGCTCCACCGGTCGTACCGGTAATGTTGGCGTCGCCGCCGGGGAAACCGGGCGGCACGGTCGATGAGCGGCTTCGCCGTTCGACCATGAGGGGCTATAGCTCAGTTGGTAGAGCGCCTGCATGGCATGCAGGAGGTCAGGAGTTCAATTCTCCTTAGCTCCACAGCAGATCCCGCCGGATCGGATGCGATCCGGCGGGATCTTTCTTGTGTTCACGGGTCGTTGGCACGCGCGTGTGGGGGCCGCCTGTCGTCAGGCGGCCCCCACACGCGCGTGTCCCTCGTTCCTTGCCCCAGCTCTTCGCCGTGGCGGGGGTGTACGGCTCAGCGGCCCAGGGCGCGGCGGCCGCGGCCCTGGGAGAGGACCGGGAGGTTGCGGGCCGGCGCCTGCGCGCGCGTGTCCTCCTCGATGCGCAGGGCCAGCGCCGGGCAGCGACGCACCGCGCGTAGAGCTTTGGCCTCGGCGTACTGCGGCACCTTGGCCTGGGCCACCGTCGGGAAGCCGTCCGCGCCGAGCTGGAAGACCTCCGGGAGGATGTCGGCGCACAGGCCGTGCCCGCGGCACAGCGTCCAGTCCACGAAGATCTTCTGGCGGCTGGAGCCGCTCTCCTCCTGCGCGTTGCCGCTCGTGATGCCCGCCGGGGCCATGCCGGCCTCGAAGAGCGGCAGAACGCCCTCCACGGGCCGTCCGCAGCCGTTGCCGAGGACATGCGCGGCCAAGTCGTCGGTGAACGCCTTGATGGTCGACTCGAGGAACATCGCGGAACCGTCCGGATGCGAGCAGGCTCCGCGTCGCTTGACGTTCTTGGCGACCTGCTTGAGCGCCTCCAGGGCGGCCGGACCGCCTCCGTTGAGGATGTCCTCCATCCCGCGCGCGGCGGCGGGCAGACCCAGGTAGCAGGGACCGCACTGGCCCGCGCTCTCGTCGGCCAGCCACTGGGCCACGCGCAGCGACTCGCCCAGGGGGCAGGTCTCCTGGCTGATCGGCAGGATCGCGCCGGCGCCGAGCGCCCCGCCCACCGCATCCAGGGAGTTGCGGGAGACGATCGCCTCGTTGACCGTAGCCGCGTCGATCCACTTGCCGTGGTACCCGCCGGTCAGCACGCCCTGGGGCACCGGCGGGGCGCCGGCGAGCTGCAGCACGTAACGCAGCGGGACGCCGGTGGGGACCTCGATCACCATCGGGCGGGCGACGGCGCCGGAGACCGTCAGCATGACGGTGCCCGGCTCGTCGTACAGGCCGGTGTTGCCGTAGCGCTCGGGGCCGATGCGGGCGGCGATGGCCAGCTGCGCGAACGTCTCGGCGTTGGACAGCAGCGTCGGCGCGCCCCCGACGCCGTTCTGCGAGGCGCTGACCTTGCGGCCGGGCGGGATCGGCGGGCCGCCGTCGATGGAGCGGATCAGCGACGCCGCGGCGCCGGTGACCATGCGGATGGGGTTGCGCTGGACGAATGCCTTGAGCGCCGATCTGCGGCCGTTGCTGAGGCCGCGTTCGGCGAGGGCGGCCTCCATGGACCGCTGGGTGGATTCGCGGGTGACCCCCACCACGAGCGTGCGGGCTCCCAGTGCCTCCGCGACCAGCAGCGCGCCGTCCAGGATGAGATGCGGGGCACGGTTGATCAGCACCGTGTCCTTGCGGCAGGCCGGTTCGTCCTCGCTGCCGTTGACGACGACGACCGGGCGGACGCCGCGCTTGATCGCGGCCTCGGCGACCGAGCGCAGCTTCTTGTGGAAGGGGAAGCCCGCGCCGCCGCGGCCCTTCAGGTTGATGTTCTCGGAGAGCTTCGCGAGGGCCTCTCCGCCCAGGGGTTCGAGCGGCCCGTGCACCTTGAGGTGCATGGGCAGATCCAGTCGTTCGACAAGGTCGAAGCCCGACGTGAGCTGCGGAAGGCCGACCACGCGGACTTCTGGGACGTCGGGCAGGGCCTCGTTCACCTATAGCCTCCGGAAGGCGTGTTCCAAGGTTCGCCCGAACCCGGAGCGTCGAAGGACGCGCCGGGCGATGGTTCACTGGCGGGACCGCTGTTGTACGTGTCGTTCTGGTTGTACGCGCCGTAGGCCTGATTCGTCTCACCGGTGTCGTACACGTCACGTGAGCCGTATCCGCCGGCGCCCGAATTGCCATAGACCGGGATGTTGAATCCCGTGTCCTGGAGGGGGTCGTAGGCGGACGGCGGGGCCTCGCCGACCGGCGGCGGGGACGGAATCGGCCAACTGCCCGAGGTGCTGCCGCCGTTGTCGGCCCGCGGGATCGCCTCCGTGGCCTGCTGCAGGTCGAACGGCATGCCCATGCGTGCCGTCTGGTCGGCCACGTAGGGCTGCTGCTGACCGCGCGGCGGCGTGTTGACGGCGCGGTAGGCGGCCGCGAAGCCGTTGGCGGGCTCCGGGGTGGCGGGGGTGTCGTACATGGGCGACGCCGGCGGGGACATGCGCGTGGAGCTCATGGTGTCGGTCAGCGGCGAGCGGCCGGAGCGGCCCTCGTAGCCGGGCAGCGAGGACGACCCGGTCTCCGCCACGCGCGCGCGTGAGGCCTCGAGGCCGTCCATCTCGTAGCGGTCCTGCGTCCCCAGGAGGCCGGTGATGCGGTCGGCGACCTTGCGCTTGAACGGGCGCGGCGCGGCGCGCAGCGCGAGGGCGGCCATGACGCCCACCAGGCAGAGCTCGTAGGAGATCATGAAGAACGGCTTGGCCGCGCGGCCCGCGTACAGGCCGTGGATCAGGGCCGCGCACAGTGCCGGGTAGGCCAGCATGTGCATCGCCCGCCAGCGGGCGGCGACCTCGGCCGGTGCGGCGAACTGGTTGCGCAGTGCGCCGGTGATGCCCACGAAGATCATGAGGAGTGCGGCCAGGGAGCCGAGGCCGATGAGCCCGGCGCTGCCCTTGACGCCCAGGCTGAAGGGGATCAGCGCGGCGATCAGGACGGTGTGCTCCAGGGCCAGCTTGACGGTGATGTGCACCACGAGGAACGCGATGGAGCCCACGGCGGTCACGCGGTGGATGCCCTGGGCGAGGATCCGCTGACGCGTGTTGAGGATGAGCCGGTCCTGGGCGACGAGGCCCCAGATGACCGAGCAGGTCAGGCATACCAGCGACAGGACGCCCGCACCGAAGTTGAGGAAGGCCTGCACCTGGTCGCCGCCGACCAGCACGACCACGGGTATGAGGACCAGGACGACAGCCGTCGCCAACCCGTAGGCCGACCGGCCGGGCTTGGGGAGCGAGCTGTGACTAGGACGAGGGTTCATGGGGGCAACTCCGAGCAGTTTCGGGAAAGCGGTCCCGCTGCCGAACTCTAAGTGGCTCCATACCGATGGGTACGAGGTTTGAGTTATTGCGTTGTTATGAAACGACAATGTGGCTGGTGTGATGTCCTATAGCGGCTGTTACGCGAAGTAACCATTGGCCTTGGTTCAGCTCCGACCCCCCGTTCTCGCCTCCTCAACGTTGTCGCGACCATGCATACGTAAGTTCGTCGCAGCCTGCTCAAGGCCTGCGGTACCCTAACGCCATGCGTGCTGTACGCCTTCTGCTTAGCGAGCCGCGCTGATCAGTCCCGACCGCCGGTGAACGGACGGTTCGGAATCGGCGCGGCGTCCCCTCCTGTGCGAGGGGATTTTTCGTTTCCTGGACGACAACCCGCTGGCAGAGACGATCGATGGAGCTTTGAGGACCATGAGCGAGACGAACCCCGCTGCCGCCGCTGTCCCGGCAGAGGCCGCGCCGCACCGCTACACGGCTGCCATGGCCGCCGAGATCGAGGCACGCTGGCAGGACTTCTGGGACGCGGAAGGCACCTACGCGGCGCCGAACCCCGAGGGCGACCTGGCCGGCGACCCCGAGCTGGTCGCCCGGCCCAAGAAGTTCATCATGGACATGTTCCCGTATCCCTCCGGTGCGGGCCTGCACGTCGGCCACCCCCTGGGTTACATCGCGACCGACGTCTTCGCGCGCTTCCAGCGCATGACCGGCCACAACGTGCTGCACACCCTGGGCTTCGACGCCTTCGGCCTGCCCGCCGAGCAGTACGCCGTGCAGACCGGCACGCACCCGCGTGTGTCCACCGAAGCCAACATCGAGAACATGAAGGCCCAGCTGCGCCGGCTGGGCCTGGGCCACGACAAGCGCCGGTCGTTCGCCACGATCGACCCGGACTACTACAAGTGGACCCAGTGGATCTTCCTGCAGATCTTCAACTCCTGGTACGACACCGACGCGGACAAGGCACGCCCGATCGCCGACCTGGTCGCCCAGTTCGAGTCCGGTGAGCGCGCCGTACCGGGGCACACACGCGCGTGGGCCGAGCTGACCGCCGCCGAGCGCGCCGACGTCCTGAGCGACTTCCGCCTGGCCTACGCCTCCGACGCGCCGGTCAACTGGTGCCCCGGCCTGGGAACCGTCCTGGCCAACGAGGAGGTCACCGCCGACGGCCGTTCCGAGCGCGGCAACTTCCCCGTCTTCAAGGCCAAGCTGCGCCAGTGGAACATGCGCATCACCGCCTACGCGGACCGCCTGCTGGACGACCTGGACGCCCTGGACTGGCCCGAGGCGATCAAGCTGCAGCAGCGCAACTGGATCGGCCGCTCCGAAGGCGCCCGCGTCGACTTCCCCGTGGACGGCGAGCGGATCACCGTCTTCACCACCCGCCCGGACACCCTGTTCGGCGCGACCTACATGGTGCTGGCCCCCGAGCACCCGCTGGCCGACAAGTTCACCCCGGACGCCTGGCCCGAGGGCACCCACGACGTGTGGACCGGCGGTCACGCGACCCCGGCCGAGGCCGTCGCCGCGTACCGCGCGCAGGCCGCCTCCAAGTCCGACGTCGAGCGCCAGGCCGAGGCCAAGGACAAGACCGGCGTCTTCACCGGCGTGTACGCGACCAACCCGGTCAACGGCCAGAAGGTCCCCGTCTTCATCGCCGACTACGTCCTGATGGGCTACGGCACCGGCGCGATCATGGCCGTCCCGGCGCACGACACGCGTGACTTCGCGTTCGCGCGCGCCTTCGAGCTGCCGATCACCTGCGTGGTCGAGCCGACCGACGGCCGCAGCACCGACACCTCCACCTGGGACGACGCCTTCGCCTCCTACGACGCGAAGATCGTCAACTCCGCCCACGACGACATCGCCCTGGACGGCCTGGGCGTCGTCGAGGCCAAGGCGCGCATCACGCAGTGGCTGGAGCGCAAGGGCATCGGCGAGGGCACCGTCAACTTCCGGCTGCGCGACTGGCTGTTCAGCCGCCAGCGCTACTGGGGCGAGCCCTTCCCGATCGTCTACGACGAGGACGGCGTCGCCCACCCGCTGCCCGAGTCGATGCTGCCCCTGGAGCTGCCGGAGGTCGAGGACTACTCGCCGCGCACCTTCGACCCGGACGACGCGAACACCTCCCCGGAGACACCGCTGTCGCGCAACGAGGACTGGGTGAACGTCACCCTGGACCTGGGCTACGGCCCCAGGAAGTACCGCCGCGAGACCAACACCATGCCCAACTGGGCCGGCTCCTGCTGGTACGAACTGCGCTACCTGGACCCGCACAACAGCGAGAAGCTGGTCGACCCGGAGATCGAGCAGTACTGGATGGGCCCGCGCGAAGGACAGCCCCACGGCGGCGTCGACCTGTACGTCGGCGGGGCCGAGCACGCCGTGCTGCACCTGCTGTACGCGCGCTTCTGGTCGAAGGTCCTGTTCGACCTGGGGCACGTCTCCTCGGTGGAGCCGTTCCACAAGCTGTTCAACCAGGGCATGATCCAGGCCTACGTCTACCGCGACGCCCGCGGCATCGCGGTACCCGCCGCCGAGGTGGAGGAGCGCGACGGCGCCTACTACTACCAGGGCGAGAAGGTCTCCCGGCTGCTGGGCAAGATGGGCAAGTCCCTGAAGAACGCGGTCACCCCCGACGAGATCTGCGCCGAGTACGGCGCCGACACCCTGCGCCTGTACGAGATGGCCATGGGCCCGCTGGACGTCTCACGCCCGTGGGACACCCGCGCGGTCGTCGGCCAGTACCGGCTGCTGCAGCGGCTGTGGCGCAACGTCGTCGACGAGACCACCGGCGAGGTGAGCGTGGTCGACGTCGCGGACGCCGACATCGACGTGGACACCCTGCGGGCGCTGCACAAGGCGATCGACGGCGTGCGCCAGGACCTGGAGGGCCTGCGCTTCAACACCGCCATCGCCAAGATCACCGAGCTGAACAACCACCTGACCAAGGCGGGCGGGCCGGTGCCGCGCACGGTCGCCGAGGACCTGGTGCTGCTGGTCGCGCCGCTGGCCCCGCACATCGCCGAGGAGCTGTGGCGCCGCCTGGGCCACACCGACTCGGTGGTCCACCAGGACCTGCCGGTCGCCGACCCCGCGTACGTCGTGGACGAGAGCGTGACCTGCGTCGTGCAGATCAAGGGCAAGGTCAAGGCGCGCCTGGAGGTCTCCCCGGCCATCTCCGACGAGGAACTGGAGAAGGCCGCGCTGGCCGACGAGGCCGTCGTGAAGGCGCTGGGCGGGGCCGGCATCCGCAAGGTGATCGTGCGCGCGCCGAAGCTGGTGAACATCGTCCCCGCCTGAGACGGACGGCCGCGGCTCGGAGGCCCGCCCGCCGGGACTCGCGAGTGCCGGCCCGATCCGGGGTCTCAGGTGCTCGAGGCCTGAGATGTCCCAGGCCCCCTAGGAGATACGTGCGGGCGGGTTCGGGTTCCTCTGGAACTCCGGGCCTGCCCGTCTCGTTTACCGTTTGAAGTGCGGCGCGTCCTCGGAGCGCCGGACGAGACCTGGCGGGCCGAAGGAGGAGCTGGTGGAAGCAGTGATCACGATCGTCGCCCTGCTCTTCGTGCTCTTCGTGGCGCTCGGCGTCTACGCCACGGTGAAGGTCGTCGGCGCCGCCAAGCGAGGCGTCGACCGCACCATCACCCAGGCCCGTCGCACGGTCGAGGACCACACCCTGCGAGCCAAGTCCTTCGCACAACTCGGGCCGGCCGGCGAGATCGCCCAGCTGCGGCTCACACTGCGCACTTCCATGCGGGCCACGCAGGACGCCCTGCACGCGGGGGTCGCCGAGGACGAGTCGCTCAGAGAGTCCCTCGGCCTGTTCCAGCGGCTCAGTGCGCACGGGCACGAACTGGACGCCGAACTCAAACGCCTGGAGTCCGAGCCGGACCGGGCCGCACTCGCCCAGCGCCTTCCCTCCTTGCGGGAGCGCACCGAGCGCATCACGACGTCCGCGGACTCACTGCGCTGGGCGGCCCGCGACCGAGCCCGCCGCTTCGCCGAGGACGATCTCGACTTCCTCAGCACCCAGATAGACGTCGAGGCGGGCGCCCTGCGGCACTGGACCACATCGGATCCCTCCCCGGGCCGGCCCGCCTCCCGGACGGCGCCCACCACACCGCCGACCCCACCGCCGTCCTCGTCGCCGTGGCCTGAGGCGCCCGCCGCCGACGGGACGGCGCAGGGACAGACCTGGCCCGAGACTCCCGGTGCGCGCACCGCGCAGGAACCCACCCGGCCAGCCATCACCCCCGCGGCGCCGCGCCCCTCCTACCCCTGGCAGAAGAAGCCGCGCCCCGAGAGCACCACATGACTCGCCCCGAGAGCACCATCTGACGAAGGCTGCGCGGACGCGGGGTTTCGGGGTTGCCAGGTGTGGCATTTGATTCGGTCAAGGGCGGTCCGGCTGCCAGGGGCCGGGCTGCCGCACGGAGGCTACGCCAGGTAACCTCCAGGTCATGTCCCGCCATGTCGCCATCGTCACGGATTCAACGGCCTATCTGCCGCAGCGGACGATGGAGCGCCACGGCATCACCTCGGTGCCGCTGACCGTCGTCCTCGGCGACCAGGCCCTTGAAGAGGGCAGCGAGATCTCCACCCGATCCCTCGCCCAGGCCCTGCAGAAGCGACGCCCCGTCACCACCTCACGCCCCAGCCCTCAGGTCTTCGCCGAGACCTACCGCAAGGTCGCCGAGTCCGGGGCCACCGGCATCGTCTCCCTCCACCTCTCCGCCGAGTTGTCCGGCACCTACGACGCGGCCGTCGTCGCGGCGCGTGAGGCGCCCGTACCGGTGCGAGTGGTGGACACGGGCATGGTCGCGATGGCGCTCGGCTTCTGCGCGCTCGCGGCCGCGGAGACCGCCGAGTCGGGCGGCACCGTCGACGAAGCAGTCACGGCTGCCGAGAAACGGGCAGCCGGCACCTCCGCCTACTTCTACGTCGACACCCTCGATTACCTGCGCCGCGGTGGCCGAATCGGCACCGCCCAAGCCTTGTTGGGCTCCGCGCTCGCCGTGAAGCCGCTGCTCCAGCTGGCGGGAGGCCGCATCGACCTTCTGGAGAAGGTGCGCACGGCGTCGAAGGCGATCGCCCGCCTGGAGGAGATCGCCGCTGACCGGGCCGGCAGCGCGCCGGTCGACATCGCCGTCCACCATCTCGCCGCTCCCGACCGGGCATCCGCGCTCGCGGACCATCTGCGATCTCGCGTGCCCGGACTCGTCGACCTGCACGTGAGCGAGGTCGGAGCGGTGATCGGGGCGCACACCGGACCAGGGCTGCTGGGCGTCGTGGTCTCCCCGAAGTAGGGCCCTCCCCACCCGCGCGGGTGGTCGAGTTATCCACAACCCATCGGTTTTCCCCGGAAAACGAGCAAGATCACCGCGGTTCGGTGAAGTGTCCGATCCTCGACGCATGGCACTTCGATCACGCTCACGCGACACGAACGCGACCAGCGGCCCCGGCCGGCCTCCCGGCTCCGACGGCCGCTCCCCACGACGCCGTTCACCAGGCGGCGGCCGAGGCGGACACCGGCACGGCCAGGCGTCGGCGGAGGAAAACCTGCGCCGCGCGGAGGCGCTGTTCGCCGAACGGGCCCGCAGGCAACGGGACATCAGGCAACAGGAGATGGCGAGGGGCACGCCGACGGGTGGGATTGGCGGTGGCGTGAGTGGCAGTGGCAGTGGTGATGGCTGGGACGGGGGCGGTGGAAGCAGCGGGGGAGGTGGCGGAAACGGCGGAGGTGGAAGCGGCGGCGGCGGTGGAAGCGGAGCCGACGAGGGAAGCGTCGGTGTGGGTGTGGGTGTGGGTGCGGCTGTGGGGCCGGGCGAGGGCACGGACTCGGGTCTGGGTTCGGCGTTGCCGGGGGTGGGGCGAGGGCCGGGGCGCGGGCTGAGTACCGGGGCAGGACCGGTGCCGGGCGAGGGTTCGGGGCTGGGGCTGGGGCTGGGGCTGGGGGCAGGGCCGGGCGTGGTCGTGGGCTCGGGTGGATGGTGGCACCGGGGGGCGCGCGCGGGCGCTCAGGCGGCCGAGGCGGATGCGGATGCCGAGGTGCACGAGGACGAGGTGCGCCAGGACGAGGGGGAAGACAGGGGAGAGGGCGAAGGCGGAGCCGTCGCGGGCGGTTCCGGTTCCGGTTCCAGTTCCGGGGCCGGTGCTCTGGCCGGTGCTCGCGTTCGTGCCGGTGCCAGTGCTGTAGTCGGTACCGGTACGGCGCTCTACGCCGGTGCCGCTGTTCACGCCAGTGACGCGCTGCACGCCGACACGGCTCTTGGCGCTGAGGGTCATGTTCGCGGCGGTCGTCCGGCTGCCCGTGGGGTGGCCGTGTGGCGGGAGCGGGCGGGGCTTGCTCTACGGGAGCGGATGCCAGTGTGGTTGCAGACGCGCTGTGGGCTGGAACGCAGGAGCCTGCTCGCGCTCACGGTCGTGTTGGTGACCGCCGCCGCGTTCGCCTTTCAGCACTTCTGGGTCGGCCGGGCCCAGCAGGTCCGGGCGCCGGAGGTGGTGCGGGCGGCGGCTCCTTATGAGGCGGGTCGGCGGAACCCGTCGGCCGAGTCACCGGGTAGCACGGGATCACCGGTCCCCGGCGGCACGGCCGGGGCCGGGGCTGGGGCTGGGGCTGGGGCCGAGATCGTGGTGGACGTCAGCGGCAAGGTTCGGAAGCCCGGCATCCATCGTCTTCCCGCAGGTTCACGGGTGGTCGATGCGCTGAGCGCGGCCGGTGGTGTTCGGCCGGGAGCCGACACCGACGGGCTCAACAGGGCGCGCTTCCTCGTCGACGGAGAACAAGTCGTCGTAGGAGTACCGGTCCCGCCCGGAGGCACCGGGGCGGGGGTCGGAGTCGGGGCGGGTCCGGCGGCTGGGGCGGGACCCGCGGCTCCCGTCTCCCTCAACACGGCAACCGTGGAGCAGCTCGACACCCTGCCCGGTGTGGGGCCCGTGCTCGCGCAGCACATCGTCGACTACCGCGCCCAGCACGGAGGCTTCCGGTCGGTGGACGAGCTGCGCGAGGTCAACGGTATCGGCGAGCGACGCTTCGCCGACCTGCGAAATCTCGTGCGGCCATGAGGCGCGAGCACCGCGAGAGCGGCGAGAGGGGCGGCAACCGCGGCAACCGCGGCAACCGTGGGAGTGGCGAGGACGGCGAGCGCACGGTAGGAGGGCTGGGCAGGGCAGGAGGGCTGGGCAGTGCAGGGGGTATGGGCCTGCGCAGAGGAGGGCGGGCTGCCTCGGACGGTCATGTGCGGGCGGCGCGCGGCCCAGGCGTCCGTCGGTCGGTGCACGCTGCCTCCGGCAAGCGGCTGGGTGACGCCCACCCGCGGCTGGAGGGTCCGCTGGATCTACGGCTCGTGCCGCCCGCGCTGGCGGCCTGGGCGACGGCGGCGTCGACGCTGGGTGCGTCTGCGGAGCTGGTCGGTGGCCTCGTGGTCGTCTGCCTGCTGAGCGCCGGCGTCCTGCTGCTGGTCGGTCGGCGGCGGGCAGCAGAGGATGACGGGCACCGCGACGGGTCCGGCCGGGCGAATCGATCGGGGGAGCCCACTGCCAGTGGCAGGAGGGCCTGGCCCCTGGTCACGGTCGCCGCCTCGCTGCTGTGTGTGGCAGCGGCTGCCGCGTCGGCCGGGCTGCACGGCGCCGACCTGCGGCGGGGGCCGGTGCCTGCACTGGCACGGGAGTACGCCACCGTCACCGCAGAGGTGGAGATCACTTCCGATCCCCGGCGAGCCCGGCCGAGAGTCAAAGGCGATCACCTGACTCCCGATTCCGTTCTGGTCGAGGCGGAGGTGCGCAGAGTCGAGGGGCCGACGCGTACGACGGTGGCGACTCGGGCACCGGTGCTGGTGATCGTGGACGTCCGATCGGACCGGGGTCGGTGGGGGCGGAGGGCGGGGCTCGACGTAAGGGCGAGCTTCGACGGAAGGGCCAGGTTCGATAGAAAAGCAGGGTTCGACGGAAAGGCAGGGTTCGACGGAAGGGAGGGAGCCGGAGGCGGGGACATGCGGGGTGACCGGGGCCGGGGCCGGGGCGATGGCGTCGAGAACATCGGGGAGAGCGCCGGGGCAGCGTGGCTGAAGCTGCTGCCGTCGACCCGAGTGCGGGTGACCGGGCGGCTGGCCCTTCCGTTGGCCGGAGGCGACCGGATCGCGGCGGTCCTGCGGGTGCGCGAGCACGCCGAGCCGATGACGGTGGGGGAGCCCACAGCCGTGCAGCGGCTGGCGGGCCGGCTCCGGGCGGGACTGCGGGCGGCCACCGACGGACTGCCGACGGATACGCGGGCGTTGCTTCCTGGGCTGGTGGTCGGGGACACCTCGCGCATCACACCCGAGCTGGACGAGGCCTTCAAGGCCACGGATCTGACCCACACCCTGGCCGTCTCCGGAAGCAATCTCACGATCATTCTCGCGTTGCTGCTCGGCCCGCCGACCCTGGCGCAGCAGGTCGAGCGACGCGGCCTGGCGCCGCGGCTGGGTGTGTCCCTGCGGACGACCGCGCTGCTGGGCGGGGCGCTCACGCTCGGGTTCGTGGTCGTGTGCCGTCCCGACCCCAGCGTGCTGCGCGCCGCGGCCTGCGGAGCGATCGTGCTGGTCGCGCTCGCGACCGGCCGCCGCAGATCCCTCGTCCCGGCGCTGGCGACGGCGGTTCTGCTGCTGGTGCTCTACGACCCCTGGCTGGCCCGCAGCTACGGGTTCCTGCTGTCGGTCCTGGCCACCGGGGCGCTGTTGACCCTGGCGCCGAGGTGGAGCGCCTCCCTGCGGCGGCGCCGGGTGCCGCCGCGGCTCGCGGAGGCGCTGGCGGCGGCAGGAGCGGCCCAGGCCGTGTGCGCGCCGGTCGTCGCGGTGCTGTCGGCGCGGGTGAGTCTGGTGGCGGTGCCCTGCAATCTGCTGGTGGAGTTCGCGGTCGCGCCGGCCACGGTCCTGGGCTTCGCCGTGCTGGCGACCGCGCCCGTGGCGATGCCGGTGGCCAAGACGCTGGCCTGGTTCGCGAGTTGGCCGGCCGGTTGGATCGCCGGTGTGGCACGGACCGGGGCGGCGCTGCCCGGCGCGGGCGTGGACTGGCCGGGGAGCTGGGCCGGGGCCCTGTTGCTCGCACTCGTCACGGCGGTGGCGGTGATGCTCGGGCGGCGGCTGCTGGGACACCCGTGGCTGTGCGGGCTCTGCGGGGCGCTGCTGCTGCTCGTGGTGGTGCAGCCGCCGCCGCTGACGAGGGTGCTCACGGGATGGCCGCCGCCGGGCTGGCGACTCGCGATGTGCGACGTCGGGCAAGGGGACGCGACCGTCCTCGCGGCCGGGGGAGGAACCGGCGTGGTGGTGGACGCCGGATCCGACCCCAGGCTGGTCGACCAGTGTCTGCGCACGTTGGGCGTCACCCGGGTGCCTCTCGTCGTGCTCACCCACTTCCACGCCGACCATGTGGCCGGGCTGCCGGGGGTGCTGCGTGGACGGGCGGTGGGGGCGATCGAGACGACGGGCTTCGAGGAGCCCCGGGAACAGGTGGAGTTCGTGCAGAAGGAGGCGCGGGCCCGGAACGTGCCCGTGGTGCGGGCCACGGCGGGGGAGCGACGCAGGGTCGGTGCTCTCAGCTGGGATGTGCTCTGGCCGCCATCGGGACCGGTGCCGGAACCGGAGGGGCCGAACGACGCGAGCGTGACGCTGCTCGTGCGTTCGGCGGGCCTGCGGATGCTGCTGCTCGGGGATCTGGAACCCCCGGCCCAGCGGGCACTGTCGCGATCACCGGCGGCCGCGCTGGTGCGTGGAGTCGATGTGCTCAAGGTGGCCCATCATGGCTCGGCCTACCAGGACCCCGACCTCATACGGACGGTCGCGCCACGGCTGGCGCTGATCTCATGCGGCGAAGAGAACCCGTACGGTCACCCGGCGCCCGCCACGGTGGCGGCGCTGCGTGCGGGAGGCGCGGTCGTCATGCGGACGGACCGCGACGGGGCGCTGGCCGTCGTCACGGATGAGGACGGGGGCATTCGGGTGGCGCGAGACTGAGGGCATGGATCCCGCAAAGGCCCACCGAGACGCCCGCGACGTTCGCGAGCCTTCCGCCCGCCGTTCCCCGGCTGCCCAGCCGCCCGCCGCCGAGTCCAAGGTCGAGACCCACGCCGACACCGAGTCCGAGGGCCAGGTCGACGCGGACGCCGGTTCCGGTGCCGCACCCGCATCCGCATCCGGTTCCGGTCCCGGTCCCGGTGCCGCATCCGCCACCGGTGTCGGTGTCGGTGTCGGTTCCGGCTCGGGTTTCGGTCCGGGGCAGCCGGAGGAGTGTCGTCTCGAAGGGCGTTCGGGGCTCGACGCTCGTCTGGTCGATGCCTACCTGCGACGCCTCGGGTTCGATGCGCCCCGCTCTGCCTCCGGCTCCGTTGCAGGCGGTTCCGGTTCCGGGTTCGGTTCCGGAGGCAACCCCGTTCTTCCTGCACCCACGCTCGAACTGCTGCGTGAGCTGCACCTGCGGCATCTGCGGGCCGTGCCGTTCGAGAACCTGTCGGTGCATCTCGGCGACGAGATCGTGCTGGAGGAGAGGAGGTTGGTGGAGAAGGTCGTCCAGGGGCGCAGGGGAGGGTTCTGCTACGAGTTGAACGGGGCGTTCGGGGCGCTGCTCGGGGCGCTGGGGTTCGAGGTCACGCTCCTGGCGGCACGGGTGTACGGGGAGGAGGGACGGCTCGGCATTCCCTACGACCACCTCGCGCTGCTGGTGAGGACGGCGGACGCGGGGGAGTGGCTGGCGGACGTCGGGTTCGGGGCGCACAGTCACCACCCGCTGGACTGGGGACGGAGGGATGAACAGCCGGATCCTGGCGGGGTCTTCAGGATCGTCGAGGCCGGGCCGTATCCGACGGGGGCCGGGAGCGGAGCCGGTTCGGCGGCGGTGCGGGATCTCGACGTGGTGGTGAACGGCGCGCCGGTGTACCGACTGGAGACGCGGCCGCGGGCGTTGCGGGACTTCGTGGCGGGAGCCTGGTGGCACAGCTCGTCGCCGGAGTCGCATTTCACGAGGTCGCTGATCTGCTCCCGTCTCACCGAGGACGGGGGGAGGATCACGCTCAGCGGGCGTCGGCTGAAGGAGACGGCCGCCGACGGCACGAGTCGGGAGAGCGAACTGTCCAAGGACGAGGAGGTGCTGGAGGCGTATCGCGAGCGGTTCGGGATCACGCTGGAGCAGGTGCCCAGGGTGCGGGAGGCGCCCGTGCGGCAGCGGTGATCGCTTGCGGCAGCGGTGAACGGCACACGGCCTACGCTGGACGGCGGACGGCGGACGGCACACAGGAGGCGGGAGGCGTCGCGGGCCAAGGGCTGGGTGCCGACGGGGGTCGGAATCCGAGGTTCGGGTGGCGCCCGGACTTGTCCGCCGCGGGGTTTTCCGGACCCGAGGCTCGGTACTCCGCGCACATGTCGGAAGATGGCCGTGTGAGTGACGTGCGACATGTGCTGGTGCTGCCCGATCGCGAGGCGGCGGAAGCGGTGGCCCAGGCGCTCGGGGAGCGGTTCGGGGTGAGCGAGGAGCCGCGGATCGTCCGGGACGCCCTGGCCGGCGAGGACGACGCGGAGGACGCGCAGTGGCTCGTCCTGCTGCACGACGAGGAAGAGCGGCTCGACGTGTCGGCGCTGGACGGATTCGCGGCGGAGTGGGAAGGGTGGCGCGAGGATCCGTAGGCCCGCTCGACGGCTCACTCGCGGTGCTGCCTCCCAGCATCCGCGCCATGCCCATGCCCATGCCCGCCCCTCCCGCGCCGCACCCGTACTGCCCCGCCCGCACCGTGCCCGTGCCGCCCGCACCATGCCCATGCCCGCCCCTCCCGCACCGTGCCCGTGGTCGCCCCGCCCCGCACACTGCCCCTGCCCGCGCCGCGCCCGCCCTTCCGGGAGCAGGGCTGGGGCCCGGCTGAAGTTGGGCTGTGGCCGGGCGCGCGGGGCTTCACGCGTCGGTGTCGGTGTCGGTGTTCGGCGTCGTGGGGTGCGGAGGCGGTGGGCGGTGCGTTGTCAGTGCGGCGTGGGATGCTTTCGGGGATGGCCAGGAAGACTGCGAACGACGACCCTCTCGCCTCGGTGACGCTTGCCGTGGGCCAGGAGGACCTGCTGCTCGACCGTGCCGTGCGGGAGGTGGTGGCCGCCGCCAGGGCCGCCGACGCCGACACGGACGTACGGGATCTGAGTTCGGACCAGTTGCAGCCCGGGACCCTGGCCGAGCTGACGAGCCCGTCGCTCTTCGCGGAGCGCAAGGTCGTGGTCGTGCGCAACGCGCAGGATCTTTCCGCGGACACGATCAAGGACGTCAAGGCGTATCTGGGGGCGCCCGCCGAGGAGATCACGCTCGTGCTGCTGCACGCGGGAGGAGCCAAGGGAAAGGGCCTGCTGGACGCGGCGCGCAAGGCGGGCGCACGTGAGGTGGCCTGCCCGAAGATGACCAAGCCGGCGGACCGGCTGGCCTTCGTCCGGCAGGAGTTCCGGGCGACCGGGCGGTCGGCCACGCCCGAGGCGTGCCAGGCGCTGGTCGACGCGATCGGCAGCGACCTGCGGGAGCTGGCGTCGGCCGTGTCCCAGCTGGTCGCCGACGTCGAGGGGACCATCGACGAGGCCGTGGTCGGCCGGTACTACACCGGGCGGGCGGAGGCGTCGAGCTTCACCGTCGCCGACCGGGCGGTGGAGGGGCGGGCCGCCGAGGCGTTGGAGGCGCTGCGCTGGTCGCTGGCCACGGGCGTGGCGCCCGTGCTGATCACCAGCGCGCTCGCTCAGGGCGTGCGGGCCATCGGCAAGCTGTCGTCCGCGCGCGGCGGTCGCCCGGCCGACCTCGCGCGTGAACTCGGCATGCCGCCCTGGAAGATCGACCGGGTCCGGCAGCAGATGCGCGGCTGGACGCCGGACGGGGTGGCCGTCGCACTGCGCGCGGTCGCCGAGGCCGACGCCGGGGTGAAGGGCGGCGGCGACGATCCCGCGTACGCCCTGGAGAAGGCGGTCGTGACCATCGCCCGAGCCGCCCGCTCCGGCGGCCGCGGCTAGGGCGCGTGCCAGCCGTCGCCCGGCAGACGGCCCTCCCTCACCGCCCGCTGGAACGGGGCTAGTACGGTCTAGCCCTTTTTCGCGGTCATCGGTGCCCCGGTGAGGCCACCCCACCTCCCCTCGGCCCCGTGCTGATCCACTGGCCCTTCCTCCCCGGGGGAGGAGAATCGGAGCTACCAGCCGCATGTCGCCGGTGTATGCGAAAGGTGGCGATCGACATGGCTGAACACCCGCACGCGGACCTGATCCGCAGGGGTTACGACGCCTTCTCCCGCGGGGACATGGACGCCCTGCGCGGGATGATGACGGGGGACTGCACGCATCACGTGCCCGGGTCCCACCCGCTCTCGGGAGACTTCAAGGGCCTCGACGCGATCACCGACATGTACGGCAGGCTCTTCTCGGAGACGGCCGGGACGATGCGCGTCGAGTTGCGCAGGGTGTTCGTCGACGGCCGGGGGCACGCCGTGGCGATGCACCGCTCCACCGCCGACCGCAAGGGCAGGCACCTGGAGGAGGACGGCTGCATCGTCTTCCGGATCGTCGGCGACAAGATCACGGATCTCGACGAGTGCGTGCGGGACATGGACGTGAGCAACGACTTCTGGTCGTGACGTCCGTCCCTGTCGAACTCCGTGTCGAACTCCCTGTCGTGTCATCGTCCGGGGCCTGCCGAACTCCCTGCCGCGTCATCGTCCGGCCCTGTCGGGCTTCCCGCCGTGTCGTCCGTCGTCCGTGTCGTGAGGTATGCCGAAGGCCCCGGCTCGCGCCCTGGGGAAGGGCGAGGGCCGGGGCCTTCGATGTAATCCGTGCATTGCGTGCAATCCATGCATCCGTACAAGCCGGAATGTGCCTGGTCTTGCCTGTCGTGCTGGTGAGCCCGTACCCGCGTGGCGAACGCAGGCCGCGTACAGGCTCGGGGTGCCGGACGGGAGCGGATGAGAGAGGGCCCGCTCTGGATCCCTCCGGCGATCAGATCAGTTGAGGGGTTCAGCCCTTGAGGGTCTCGACCTTGGAAGCAAGCGCCGACTTCTTGTTGGCGGCCTGGTTCTTGTGGATGACGCCCTTGGAGACGGCCTTGTCGAGCTGACGCGCGGCAGCGCGCTGGTACTCGGTGGCCTTCTCGACGTCACCCGCGGCAGCGGCCTCGCGGGCCTTGCGGATCGCGGTCTTCAGGGAGGACTTGACGGCCTTGTTGCGCAGCCGGGCCTTCTCGTTGGTCTTGATCCGCTTGATCTGGGACTTGATGTTCGCCACGAATGAGCCTTTGCAGGTTCAGGCGCGGGGCCGTGAAGGTCCCGAGCCAGGTGATTTTTCCTAGGTGTGCCTCGCGCTGAGAGGGCATGAGACACAGCTGCCCAGACTACCAGTGGTGCCGCGAGTGGCCCAAACCGGTCCCCGGTCGCCGCCCGTGGGACCATGGAGCCTACGTATCGATCCGACCCGAGGCATAAGGCGCCTCAAGAGACAGGACCCTGCGTGCCCGCGACCCCTAAGAATGTGCCCGAGCCGAGCCGTACCGCCCCGGCTCTGATCCGTAATTTCTGCATCATCGCGCACATCGACCACGGCAAGTCCACGCTCGCCGACCGGATGCTCCAGCTGACCGGTGTGGTCGAGCAGCGGCAGATGCGCGCTCAGTACCTCGACCGGATGGACATCGAGCGCGAGCGCGGAATCACGATCAAGTCCCAGGCCGTGCGTCTGCCCTGGGCCCCGACTCAGGATCCGGGCAACACGCACATCCTCAACATGATCGACACCCCGGGGCACGTCGACTTCACGTACGAGGTCTCGCGGTCGCTCGCGGCGTGCGAGGGGACCGTCCTCCTCGTCGACGCCGCTCAGGGCATCGAGGCCCAGACCCTCGCCAACCTGTACCTGGCGATGGAGAACGACCTCACGATCATCCCCGTGCTGAACAAGATCGACCTGCCGGCCGCGCAGCCCGAGAAGTTCGCCGAGGAGCTCGCCAACCTGGTCGGCTGCGACCCGGACGACGTGCTGCGGGTGTCCGCCAAGACCGGTCTCGGCGTCGACGCGCTGCTGGACAAGGTCGTCAAGGAGATCCCGGCGCCGGTCGGAGTCGCGGACGCCCCCGCGCGCGCGATGATCTTCGACTCGGTCTACGACTCCTACCGCGGCGTCGTGACGTACGTCCGTGTCATCGACGGGCAGCTCAACAAGCGCGAGCGCATCCGCATGATGTCGACGAACGCCACGCACGAGCTGCTGGAGATCGGCACCAACTCGCCCGAGATGCTCGCCGCGGACGGCCTCGGCGTGGGCGAGGTGGGGTATCTGATCACCGGTGTGAAGGACGTCCGCCAGTCCAAGGTCGGCGACACCATCACCACCCTGCACAAGGGCGCGACCGAGGCGCTCGGCGGCTACAAGGACCCCAAGCCGATGGTCTTCTCGGGTCTGTATCCGCTGGACGGCTCCGACTACCCCGAGCTGCGCGAGGCCCTCGACAAGCTCCAGCTCAACGATGCCGCGCTGGTCTATGAGCCGGAGACGTCGGCCGCGCTGGGCTTCGGGTTCCGCGTCGGCTTCCTCGGCCTGCTGCACCTCGACGTGATCCGTGAGCGGCTGGAGCGCGAGTTCGGCCTCGACCTCATCGCCACCGCGCCGAACGTGGTCTACCGGGTGCTCATGGAGGACGGCTCCGAGCACGTCGTCACCAACCCGAGCGAGTTCCCCGAGGGGAAGCTCTCGGAGGTGTACGAGCCGGTCGTGCGCGCCACGATCCTGGCGCCGAGCGAGTTCATCGGCTCGATCATGGAGCTGTGCCAGACCCGGCGCGGCGTGCTGCTCGGCATGGACTACCTCTCCGAGGACCGGGTCGAGATCCGCTACACGCTGCCCCTCGCGGAGATCGTCTTCGACTTCTTCGACCAGCTGAAGTCCAAGACCCGCGGCTACGCCTCGCTCGACTACGAGCCCACCGGCGAGCAGACGTCCAGCCTGGTCAAGGTCGACATCCTGCTGCACGGCGACAAGGTCGACGCGTTTTCGGCCATCACCCACAAGGACGCCGCGTACGCCTACGGTGTGCGGCTGGTCGCCAAGTTGCGCGAGCTGATCCCGCGCCAGGCGTTCGAGGTGCCCATCCAGGCGGCCATCGGCTCCCGGGTCATCGCCCGCGAGACCATCCGCGCCATCCGCAAGGACGTCCTCGCCAAGTGCTACGGCGGCGACATCTCCCGCAAGCGCAAGCTGCTGGAGAAGCAGAAGGAAGGCAAGAAGCGGATGAAGATGGTCGGTTCCGTGGAGGTTCCGCAGGAGGCCTTCATCGCCGTCCTGAGCAGCGACGACAACGCCGGAAGCGGCAAGGCCAAGAAATAGCCCGTTCGGCGCAGGAGTCCGGGGCCCGTCGTGCGTGAGCGCGGCGGGCCCCGTCGCTGTATCCAGGAGAAAGTGGCGGTCCGGAGCCCCTTACGCGCTGGCCAGTCGCCCTCTACTCTGTCCCTGCTCGGTAGTTACTCATGAGTTAAACAACAGCCGCGGTCAACACAGTCACCGTCAACAGCAGCCGCGTCGAACGACGCCGCGAACGAGCCAGCCGCACCGTCGCGGGCCCCGGAGGATGTCGTGAGCGACACACAGACACTGATCGAGAACCGTCCGCCGTCCGTCGCGGGCCTCTTCCTGGACCGCGTGGCGGCCACGCCCGACGCGGAGGCCTACCGCTATCCGGTGCCGGCGGCGTCCGGCGACGGCCCCGACGACTGGAAGTCGCTGACCTGGGCGCAGTCCGCCGAGCGGGTCTACGCGATCGCCGCGGGCCTCATCGAACTGGGGGTGCAGGCCGAGCAGCGGGTGGCCCTGGCCGCCTCGACGCGGATCGAGTGGATCCTCGCCGACCTCGGCATCATGTGCGCGGGCGCGGCCACCACCACGGTCTACCCGCAGACCAACGCCGAGGAGTCGGCGTTCATCCTGTCGGACTCCGAGAGCCGGGTGCTGATCGCCGAGAACGCGGCCCAGCTCGCCAAGGCGGTGGAGAAGCGCGCCGAGCTGCCCGCGCTCACCCATGTGGTCGTGATCGACCCCGCCGGCGTGGAGAGCGCCGACTGGATCCTCACCCTCGACGAGCTGGAGAAGCGCGGCGCGGCCCGGCTGGAGAAGGAGCCCGGCCTCATCAAGGACCGCGTGGCCGCGATCACCTCCGACCAGCTCGCCACCCTCATCTACACCTCCGGCACCACCGGCCGCCCCAAGGGCGTGCGCCTGCCGCACGACAACTGGTCGTACATGGCGAAGGCGATCGCCGCGACCGGCCTGATCAGCGGCGACGACGTGCAGTACCTGTGGCTGCCGCTCGCGCACGTCTTCGGCAAGGTCCTCACCTCCGGGCAGATCGAGGTCGGGCACGTCACCGCCGTCGACGGCCGCGTCGACAAGATCATCGAGAATCTGCCGGTCGTCCGGCCCACGTACATGGCGGCCGTGCCGCGCATCTTCGAGAAGGTCTACAACGGGGTCGCCGCCAAGGCCCGTGCGGGCGGCGGCGCCAAGTACAAGATCTTCCAGTGGGCCGCCGAGGTCTCCCGCGAGTACGCCAAGGCCGCCCAGGACAACTTCCGGCGCACCGGCAGCATGTCCGTCCCCTTCGGGCTGGGCGCCCGGCACAAGGTGGCCGACGCGCTGGTCTTCGCCAAGATCCGCGAGGCCTTCGGCGGCAACCTGCGCGCCTGCGTCTCCGGATCCGCCGCCCTCGCCCCGGAGATCGGCTACTTCTTCGCCGGCGCCGGCATCCACGTTCTGGAGGGCTACGGCCTGACGGAGTCCTCGGCGGCCTCCTTCGTCAATCCCGGCGAGGCCTACCGCACCGGCACGGTCGGCAAGCCGCTGCCCGGCACGGAGGTGCGCATCGCCGAGGACGGCGAGATCCTGCTGCGCGGCCCCGGCATCATGGAGGGCTACCACAAGCTCCCCGAGAAGACCGCCGAGGTCCTGGAGGCCGACGGCTGGTTCCACACCGGTGACATCGGCGAGCTGTCGCCCGACGGGTACCTGCGCATCACGGACCGCAAGAAGGACCTGATCAAAACGTCCGGCGGCAAGTACATCGCGCCCGCCGAGGTCGAGGGACAGTTCAAGGCGGTGTGCCCGTACGTCTCCAACATCCTGGTGCACGGCGCCGACCGGAACTACTGCACGGCGCTCATCGCGCTGGACGAGCCGTCGATCCTCGACTGGGCGCAGGAGAACGGACTGGCCGGAAAGTCGTACGAAGAGGTCGTCGCCGCCCCCGCGACGGTCGAGATGGTCGACGGCTACGTCAAGCAGCTCAACGAGGGCCTCCAGCGCTGGCAGACCATCAAGAAGTTCCGGCTGCTGCCCCGCGACCTCGACGTCGAGCACGGCGAGATCACGCCGAGCCTGAAGCTGAAGCGGCCGGTCGTGGAGCGGGAGTACAAGCACCTCATCGACGAGATGTACGCCGGAGCGCGCGAGGCGTAGCGCGCGAGGCGTAGCGCGCGAGGCGTAGCGCGCGGGCGCGGGCCGGGGCGGAGTCCGCATGCTCGGATTCCGCCCCTCAACCGCGCGTCATCGGACACACGCGTACACGTGCGTGCACCCGCGCGGCTCGCTTCGTACCCAGGACGGCCCACTTCGGTAACCCGGTGCTCACGACCGGCCCCGGTCTGTCACCCTGTGGGCATCCGAACCGTCCGGGGAGCTGCGCATGGGGGCCATTCCGACGCAACGGGAAACTGTTTCCCGGACCGGCGGCGCGCCCGCGCACGCGCCCGGGCTCCCGTCCGTCCGCGCCGCGCTGGCCGGGAGCCCCCTGGCGCCCGGCGCCGCCCGCGACCTGGTGCGCGCCGCGGTGTCGGAGTGGGCGGCGCCGGGCCGGCCGCTGGCCGAGGAGTGCGGCGAGGCTCTCGCCCAGGACGCGGTGCTCGTCGTCAGCGAACTGGTCACCAACGCCGTCGTGCACGCCGGCACCGATCTGGAGCTGGTGTGCCGGCTGGAGGAGGAGCCCGGCGGCCCCGGCGGCTGCCCGGCGGTCGTCGTCGAGGTCGGCGACCGCCACCCCACTCGTGCCCCGCGCGAGGGCTCCGGCGAGACCCCGTGCGAGATCCCCGAGTACGGGCGCGGCCTGCGGCTGGTCGCCGCCCTGGCCGACGCCTGGGGGGTGACGTACCGCAAGGGCACGAAGACCGTCTGGGCGAGACTCCTGCCGACGACCACGACCACGCCCCCGGCCCCGGCCTGCGACCCGGAGACCTCTGGTGTGCGCCAGGCGGCTTCCGCGCAGGGCTCGGTGCTCGACCGAGCTGTGGGGCTCGACCGGGCCGTGGGGCTTGACGCGTCGGCGGCGGGCCTGGATCCGGCTTCCCGTTCCGCCGGCGGCGGCGGACGCGGCCGGGCGGGGCGCGGCCACGACGCCCTCCCGGATCCCGCCGCCCCCGGCCACGACGGCCCTCACCCGCACCCCTCTCCCCAGCCGCACCCTCACACCAACCCGCACCTCCACGCCCACCCGCGCCTCCCGTCCCAGGCGCAGCGGGAGCCGATCGCCCGGGGGGACCGGGAGTGGCTCAACCGGGGCGCGCTGTCCTTCCTCGCCGAGGCGTCCGACCTGCTCGCCGGGCAGCTCGACGAGGACCTGGTGGCGGCGCTGACCGGCCAGCTGCTCGTGCCGCGTCTCGCCGACTGGTGCGCGGTGTGGCTGGAGGACGAGGTCAGCGGGCGCGGTGAGTGGGCCGGCGGGCCGGGACCGCGACTGGCCCGGGTATGGCACGCCAGCGAGAACCGCATCGAGGAACTGCGCCGGACCCTGGAGAAGGAGCCGCCGTGTCCGCCCGACGGCGGTCCGCGCTCCGGGCCCGAGCCGTTTCCCTGGCCCGGCGCGGTGCTCGGCCGGCACGGCGCGTCGCTCGCCTACCGGCTGATCGCGGGCGGCCGCCCGCTGGGCACGCTGGTGATCGGGCGCGCCGGGCCGGAGGCCTTCCCCGACGAGGTGACCGGACTCGTCGAGGATCTGGGCCGCCGGGTGGCGCTGGCCATCGGGGCGGCCCGTCAGTACGCCCGCCAGGCCACCATCAGCGCCGTCCTCCAGCGCGGGCTGCTGCCCGGTGCGGTCGCCGAGATCCCCGGCCTGCGCAGCGCTCTCGTCTACGAGCCGCGCGAGCAGGGCGGGCCGAGCGGCGATTTCTACGACCTGTTCCCGGCGGGGGACGGCCGCTGGTGCTTCGCGGTGGGCGACGTACAGGGCAAGGGGCCCGAGGCGGCCGTGGTCATCGGCCTGGCCCGGCCCTGGCTCCGGCTCCTGGCCCGCGAGGGCTACGGCGTGGCCGACGTCCTGGACCGGCTCAACCAGTTGCTCCTCGACGACGCGACCGAGGCCGCCGACGCGGCCGCCCGGGCCTTCGTCGGACCCGTCGTTCCGGGCGACGGCCCGCAGACCCGCTTCCTCTCCCTCCTCTACGGCGAGCTGGCCCCGTTCGAGGGCGGTGTGCGCTGCACCCTCGCCTCCGCCGGGCACCCGCTGCCGCTGCTGCTCGGCCCGGACGGCTCGGTCGCCACGGCGGGGCATCCGCAGACCCTGCTGGGGGTCATCGAGGACGTCGCCTACACGTGCGACAGCCTGCGGCTGCGGCCGGGCGACACGCTGCTGTGCGTGACCGACGGCGTCACCGAGCGGCGGTCCGGCCCGCGGCAGTTCGACGACGACGCGGGCCTCGCCGCCGCGCTGGCGGGCTGCGTCGGCCTCGACGCGGACCTGATCGCGGAGCGGATCCGGGGCCTGGTCCACGCCTTCGGCGAGCACCCCCCGGAGGACGACCTGGCGCTGCTGGTGCTCCAGGCGGAGTAGCGCTCGCCGGGGTGGCGGCGGGGGAGGGCGGGGGAATGCGGCTGTCCGCCGCCGCGGATGTATCGTCCGGTTCGTGCCGAAGGCAACGAATGTCCCCATCGACGCGCCTCCGCGTCGACGCGTCCTGATCGCCGGCGTCGGCGCCGGCGCCGGCCTCGGGCTGAGCGCGACCGCCTGTACCCGCACGGCCGGTCCGCCGCACCGCGGCGCCCCCGGGCCCGCCGCCGGCTCGGGCTCCCGCCCGGGTCCCGGCGGTCACGACGTCCGCGGCGTGCGCCAGGCCGGTGTGACGACGCCCCAGCAGGCCACCGCGCTGCTCCTGGCCTACGACCTCGATCCCGCCGTGCGCGGAGCGGCGGGCGCGCGGGCGCTGAAGGAGGTGCTGGGCGCGTGGACCGACGCGCTCGCCGAGGCCGGGGACGCCGACGGTGCCCCGCAGGACCGGCTCACCGCCACCGTCGGCGTCGGACCGCGCCTGCCCGCCCGTCTCGGCGTGACCGCCCCCGCGGCCCTGCGGGAGCTGCCCGCGTTCCCCGGCGACCGCCTCGATCCGGCCCGCTGCGGCGGCGACGTGCTCGTGCAGCTGTGCGCCGACGACTCGGACACGGCCGAGGAGACCGCCGAGGCCCTCACCCGGCTGGCCGGGGAGACCCTGCGCCCGCGCTGGCGGCAGTCCGGTTTCCTGCCGCCGCCCCCGGACGACGGCGGCACCCCGCGTGACCTGCTCGGCTTCAAGAACGGCAGCGCCAACCCGGACGCGCAGGAGTGCGAGCGCTGGGTGTGGACGGACGACGCCACCTACCTCGTCGTCCGGCGGGTCCAGCTGCGGGTGGAGGACTTCGCCCGGCTCGCCGTGCACCGCCAGGAGGAGATCGTCGGCAGGCGCCGCTCGACGGGCGGCCCGCTGTCCGGCGGCCCCGAGCACGCCGACGTCGACGTCTTCGCCAAGTCCCCGGAGGGCCGCCTCCTCACCCCGGCGCGCTCCCACGTCGGCGTGGTCGGACCCCAGCACGACGCCGGAGCCAGGATGCTGCGCCGCTGCTACTCCTACGCCGACGGCCCCACCGACCAGGGCCTGCTGTTCCTCGCCTTCATGCGGGACCCCGCCCTGTTCACCCGGGTGCAGCGGCGGATGGCGACCCAGGACGAGCTGAGCGGGTTCACCGAGACGCGGGGCTCGGCGCTGGCCTACGTCCTGCCGGGCGCCGGCCCGGGCCGTCCGCTGGGAGCGGACCTCCTGTCCTGAGACCGGTTCCCCCGGCCGGGTCCCTCGGCCGCTCCTCCGTGGCCGCGCCCGCGCTCGGCCCCGGGGTCCGGCGCCCTACGCGGGTTCGCGCCGGCGTGCGGGACAATGGGCGACATGCCTTCCGCACTTCCCGACGGCGAGCCGGTCCCCGACGACGGCGCGCTCCCGGCGCACGCGCTCGCCGGCGCCGCCGACCGTCCCCTCGGGTTCTACCTGCACGTCCCGTACTGCGCGACCCGCTGCGGGTACTGCGACTTCAACACCTACACGGCCACCGAGCTGCGCGGCACCGGCGGTGTCCTCGCCTCCAGGGACAACTACGCGGACACCCTGATCGACGAGATCCGGCTGGCCCGCAAGGTCCTCGGCGACGACCCGCGCGAGGTCGCCACGGTCTTCGTCGGCGGCGGCACTCCGACGCTGCTGGGCGCGTCCGACCTGGTCCGGATGCTGGGCGCGATCCGCGACGAGTTCGGGCTGGCGGCGGACGCGGAGGTGACGACGGAGGCGAACCCGGAGTCCGTGGACCCGGCGTATCTGGCGGCCCTGCGCGCGGGCGGCTTCAACCGTGTCTCCTTCGGCATGCAGAGCGCCCGGCAGCACGTTTTGAAGGTCCTCGACCGCACCCACACGCCGGGACGCCCCGAGGAGTGCGTGGCGGAGGCGCGGGCCGAGGGCTTCGAACACGTCAACCTCGACCTGATCTACGGGACCCCCGGCGAGTCGGACGACGACTGGCGGGCGTCCCTGGAGGCGGCGCTGGGCGCCGGCCCCGACCATGTCTCGGCGTACGCCCTGATCGTCGAGGAGGGGACCGGCCTCGCCCGCCGCATCCGCCGCGGCGAGGTGCCGATGACCGACGACGACGTCCACGCGGACCGCTATCTGATCGCGGACGAGGTGATGTCGGCGGCGGGTCTCGACTGGTACGAGGTCTCCAACTGGGCTGCCTCGCCGGCGGCCCGCTGCCTGCACAACGAGCTGTACTGGCGGGGCGCCGACTGGTGGGGCGCGGGGCCGGGGGCGCACTCGCACGTGGGCGGGGTGCGCTGGTGGAACGTCAAGCATCCGGGCGCGTACGCGGCGGCCCTCGCGGGCGGGCGCTCGCCGGGCGCCGGGCGCGAGGTGCTCTCGGACGAGGACCGCCGGGTCGAGCGGATCCTGCTGGAGCTGCGGCTGCGGGAGGGCGCGCCGCTCGCGCTGCTGCGGCCCGACGGCCTCGCGGCGTCCCGCCGGGCGCTCGGCGAGGGCCTGCTCCTGCGCGACGCCTACGACGAGGGGCGGGCGGTGCTGACCCTGCGCGGGCGACTGCTGGCCGACGCGGTGGTGCGCGACCTGGTGGACTAGACGTGGACCGGACGTTCTGTCCACGGAGGCCGGTGACAGCCCGCCCGCCACGGCGCACCGCCCGTCGACCTGCGCCTCGGGCGGTGGCCGTGCCGGGCGTCAGGCGGCCGGGGCGGTGACGAAGTCGATCAGTTCCTCCACGCGGCCCAGCAGTTCCGGCTCCAGGTCCTTGTAGCTGCCGACCCGCTTGAGGATCGCCTGCCACACCGCGCCCGTGTTCTCCGACGGCCAGCCCAGGGCCCGGCACACCCCCGTCTTCCAGTCCTGCCCGTGCGGCACGCGCGGCCAGGACTCGATGCCCAGGGAGGCGGGCTTCACGGCTTCCCAGACGTCGATGTAGGGGTGGCCGACGACCAGGGCGTGTTCGCTGGTCACGGACCGGGCGATGCGCCATTCCTTGGTGCCGGGCACGAGGTGGTCGACCAGGATCCCGAGCCGCGCGTCCGGGCCCGGCGCGAACTGCGCGACGATCGACGGCAGGTCGTCGACGCCCTCCAGGTACTCCACGACGACGCCCTCGACGCGCAGGTCGTCGCCCCACACCTTCTCGACCAGTTCGGCGTCGTGCCGGCCCTCGACGTAGATGCGCCCGGCGCGGGCGATCCGGGCGCGGGCGCCGGGGACGGCGACGGAGCCGGAGGCGGTGCGGGAGGGGCGCGCCGGTCCCGAGGCGGGTCGGACGAGGGTGACCGTCCTGCCCTCCAGCAGGAAGCCCCCCGGCTCCAGCGGGAACACGCGGTGCTTGCCGAAGCGGTCCTCCAGGGTCACCGTGCCCGCCTCGCAGCGGATCACCGCGCCGCAGAACCCGGTGCCGGGCTCCTCCACGACCAGACCGGGGTCCGCCGGGACCTCGGGGACGGGCTTCGGCTTCTTCCAGGAGGGGGTCAGGTCGGTGGAGTACTCGCGCATTCGGATGACGATAGGAGAAGCCGCGGGACGCGGGGCACAGGGTCAGCGCGACACGCCGAAACGGGCCGCGAGGGCGTCGCGTTGGGCCCGTACGAACGCGGCGTCCACCGTCGCCCCGTGGCCGGGCACGTACACGGCGTCCTCGCCGCCGAGGTCCAGGAGGCGGTCGAGGGCGGCGGGCCAGCGGCCGGGGACGGCGTCCGGCCCGGCCTGCGGTTCGCCGGACTCCTCGACCAGGTCGCCGCAGAACACCACCTCCGGCGAGCCGGCGGTTCCGGGGACGAGGACCACCAGGTCGTGGGCGGTGTGGGCGGGACCGACGTTGGCGAGCAGGACCTGGCGGCCGTCGCCCAGGCCGAGGGTCCACTCGCCGCAGACCGGATGGCGGGGCCGCACGAGGGTGTCGACGGCCTCGGACGCCGCCGTCTCGTCGAGGCCGTTGCGCACCGCGTCCGCCCGCAGCTCCTCGCCCCGCACGGCGTCCGAGCCCACCGCCCCGAAGACCTCCGCGCCCGCGAACGCCGCCGCCCCGAACACGTGGTCGAAATGGGGGTGGGTGAGCGCGAGATGAGTCACACGCGCACCCGTCAGCTCCTCGGCCTCGGCGCGCAGCCGCGCCCCTTCCGCCAGGCTGGATCCGGCGTCCACCATCAGCACCGCGCCCGCCCCGACGACCAGCCCCGCCGTGCAGTCCCAGCCCGGCAGCCGCACCCGGCCGACACCCTCCGCGAGCCGCTCCCATCCGAACTCTTCCCAAGTCACCGTCATACCGCGACGCTAGCTGCAACGCCCCGGGAAGGGCCGACCTTGCCCTGGGTGTACCCCACAGCCGTACACTGGGCCGGGGAACGCTGGCACTCGGATGTGAAGAGTGCCAGACGAGACGCCCAGGGGACTGGGGGACGAGATCTTGGAGGTGCGCGCGGATGCTGAGTGAACGCAGGCTGCAGGTTCTGCGCGCCATCGTCCAGGACTACGTCGGCACCGAGGAGCCCGTGGGGTCGAAGGCGCTCACCGAGCGTCACAACCTCGGCGTGTCCCCCGCGACGGTCCGCAACGACATGGCCGCCCTGGAGGACGAGGGGTACATCGCCCAGCCGCACACCAGCGCCGGGCGCATCCCCACGGACAAGGGCTACCGGCTGTTCGTCGACAAGCTGGCCGGCGTCAAGCCGATGACCGGCCCGGAGCGGCGGGCCATCCAGAACTTCCTCGACGGCGCCGTCGACCTCGACGACGTCGTGGCCCGCACGGTACGGCTGCTCGCACAGCTCACCCGGCAGGTCGCCGTCGTGCAGTACCCGTCCCTGACCCGTTCGACCGTGCGGCACGTGGAGCTTCTCTCGCTCGCGCCCGCGCGCCTGATGCTCGTGCTGATCACGGACACCGGGCGGGTCGAGCAGCGGATGGTGGACTGCCCGGCGCCCTTCGGCGAGTCCTCCCTGGCGGACCTGCGCGCGCGGCTCAACAGCCGGGTCGCGGGCCGCCGGTTCTCCGACGTGCCGCGTCTGGTGGAGGATCTGCCGGACGCCTTCGAGGCGGAGGACCGCGGCACGGTCACGACGGTGCTCTCCACCCTGCTGGAGACGCTCGTCGAGGAGAACGAGGAGCGGTTGATGATCGGCGGCACCGCCAATCTCACCCGCTTCGGACATGACTTTCCCCTCACCATCCGGCCCGTCCTGGAGGCGCTGGAGGAGCAGGTCGTGCTCCTCAAGCTCCTTGGCGAGGCGGGGGATTCGGGCATGACCGTACGCATCGGTCACGAGATCGCCCACGAGGGGCTCAACTCCACTTCCGTGGTGTCGGTCGGCTACGGTTCGGGCGGCGAGGCAGTCGCCAAACTGGGCGTGGTCGGACCGACCCGCATGGATTACCCGGGAACGATGGGAGCGGTACGAGCGGTGGCACGGTACGTCGGACAGATCCTGGCGGAGTCGTAAGTGGCCACGGACTACTACGCCGTCCTCGGCGTGCGCCGCGACGCGTCGCAGGAAGAGATCAAGAAGGCCTTCCGGCGGCTCGCGCGCGAGCTGCACCCGGATGTGAACCCGGACCCGAAGACCCAGGAGCGGTTCAAGGAGATCAACGCCGCTTACGAGGTGCTGTCGGACCCGCAGAAGAAGCAGGTCTACGACCTCGGCGGCGATCCGCTGTCCCAGTCGGGCGGCGGTGGCGCCGGCGGCTTCGGGGCCGGCGGCTTCGGGAACTTCTCCGACATCATGGACGCCTTCTTCGGCACGGCGTCCCAGCGCGGCCCGCGCTCGCGCACCCGCCGCGGCCAGGACGCCATGATCCGGCTGGAGATCGACCTCGAAGAGGCGGCCTTCGGCACGACCAAGGACATCCAGGTCGACACGGCGATCGTCTGCACCACGTGCAGCGGTGAGGGCGCCGCGCCGGGCACGACGGCCCAGACGTGCGACATGTGCCGCGGCCGCGGCGAGGTGTCGCAGGTGACCCGGTCCTTCCTGGGCCAGGTCATGACCTCGCGACCGTGCCCGCAGTGCCAGGGCTTCGGCACCGTCGTGCCGACCCCGTGCCCGGAGTGCGCGGGCGACGGGCGGGTCCGCTCGCGCCGCACGCTGACGGTGAAGATCCCGGCCGGCGTCGACAACGGCACCCGCATCCAGCTCGCGGGCGAGGGCGAGGTCGGCCCCGGCGGCGGCCCCGCCGGCGACCTGTACGTGGAGATCCACGAGCTGCCGCACGCCCAGTTCCAGCGGCGCGGCGACGACCTGCACTGCACGGTGACCCTCCCGATGACGGCGGCCTCCCTCGGCACGAAGGTGCCGCTGGAGACGCTGGACGGCCTGGAGGAGGTCGACATCCGGCCCGGCACCCAGTCCGGCCAGTCGATCCCGCTGCACAGCCGGGGCGTCACGCATCTGCGGGGCGGCGGCCGCGGCGACCTCATCGTGCACGTCGAGGTGCAGACGCCGACGAAGCTGGACCCGGAGCAGGAACGGCTGCTGCGCGAGCTGGCCAAGCTGCGCGGCGAGGAGCGGCCCCTGGGCCAGTTCCAGCCCGGCCAGCAGGGTCTGTTCTCCCGGCTGAAGGACGCCTTCAACGGGCGCTGAGCGGTGCCTGAAGGGCGTCGGGAACACGGTCCCGGCGCCCGCGCTGGCGGGTCGCGGGGCCGATTCGGACTTGTTCGGAGGACGTGACAACATGCCGTCATGTCCTCCGCACTGACCGATCTCCTCCCGCACCCGATCGTGCAGGCCCCCATGGCGGGCGGTGTCTCCGTGCCCCGGCTCGCCGCCGCCGTGGCCGAGGCCGGCGGACTCGGTTTCCTCGCGGCCGGGTACAAGACGGCCGACGGCATGTACCAGGAGATCAAACAGCTGCGGAGCCTGACCGGCCGTCCCTTCGGCGTGAACCTCTTCATGCCGCAGCCCGACCACCCCGGCGCGAACCCCGGCTCCCAGGCGGCGCCCGGCGCCCCCCTGCCCGCCGCCGGCGCCATAGAGGTCTACGCCCACCAGCTGACCGGCGAGGCCGCCTGGTACGAGACCGAGCTGGGCGACCCGGACAGCGGCCGCGACGACGGCTACGACGCCAAGCTCGCCGTGCTGCTGGACAACCCGGTGCCGGTGGTGTCGTTCCACTTCGGCGTCCCCGGCGGCGACACCCTGGAGGCCCTGCGGCGCGCGGGCACGTTCACGCTGGTCACGGTGACCACCGTCGAGGAGGCCGCCGCGGTGGAGCGGGCCGGCGCGGACGCGGTGATCGCGCAGGGCGTGGAGGCCGGCGGTCACCAGGGCGCCCACCGCGACAACCCGGAGACCGACGGCAGCGGCATCGGACTGCTCTCCCTGGTCGCCCAGGTCCGCGAGTCGGTGCGGCTGCCGGTCGTCGCCGCCGGCGGCCTGATGCGCGGCAGCCAGATCGCCGCCGTTCTCGCGGCGGGCGCGAGCGCGGCCCAGCTGGGCACCGCGTTCCTCGCCACGTCCGAGTCCGGCGCGCACGCCGTGCACAAGCAGGCCCTGACCAACCCGCTCTTCGTGCGCACCGAGCTGACCCGCGCGTTCTCCGGCCGCCCGGCCCGCGCCCTGGTCAACCGCTTCCTGCGCGAGCACGGCCCCTACGCGCCCGCCGCCTACCCGGAGGTCCACCACCTGACCGCGCCGCTGCGCAAGGCGGCGGCCGCGGCGGGCGACGCGCAGGGCATGGCGCTGTGGGCCGGACAGGGGCACCGGATGGCCCGCGAACTGCCCGCGGGGCGGCTCGTGGAGGTCCTGGCGGCCGAACTCGCCGAGGCGCGGACAGCGTTGTCGCGGTTCCCGGCCGGGGACGGAGGCCGCTCATGACCGCCCCTGTCTTCGTCGTCGGCGAACTGCCCGGTCCGCAGCCCGCGTTCGTGCTGGACGGTCCCGAGGGCCGGCACGCCGTCTCCGTGAAGCGGCTGCACGCCGGCGAGGAGGTCGTCCTCACCGACGGCGCCGGACGCTGGGCGCGCGGCGAGGTCGTCACGGCCGAAGGCAGGGACCGGCTGGTGGTGAGCCTCGCGGAGGTGACCGAGGAGCCCGCCGAGTCGCCCCGGATCACCGTCGTCCAGGCACTGCCCAAGGGCGACCGGGGCGAGCTGGCCGTCGAGACGATGACCGAGACCGGCGTCGACGCGATCGTGCCCTGGGCGGCCTCGCGCTGCATCACCCAGTGGAGGGGCGAGCGCGGACTGAAGGCGCTCGCCAAGTGGCGGGCCACCGCCCGCGAGGCCGGCAAGCAGTCGCGCCGGGTCCGCTTCCCCGACATCGCCGAGGCGGCGACGACCAGGCAGGTGGCGGCCCTCCTGGCGCGGGCCGACTTCGCCGCCGTCCTGCACGAGGACCGCGACTACCCCAGTGCGGCCCTGGCCACCGCCGAACTCCCCGCCTCGGGCGAGATCGTGCTCGTCGTGGGGCCCGAAGGCGGGGTCTCCCCCGAGGAGTTGACGCTGTTCGAGGAGGCGGGCGCGAGGGCCCACCGCCTCGGTCGCAGCGTGTTGCGCACCTCGACCGCCGGCACGGCGGCCACCGCCCTGCTGCTCGGCCGCACCGGCCGCTGGTCCTGACCTCGGGGGGACACCGTGGAACTCGCCCAAGTCCGGCTGCTCGTCACCGACTTCGCCGCCTGTTACCGCTTCTACGCCGACGTCCTCGGCCTCAAGCCGCAGTCGGGCGCGGTGGACGGGCCGTACGAGAAGTTCAGCCCCGTCACCGGCTCGGCCGGCATCGCGTTGCAGGATCGGGCGATGATGGCCGCCGTCCTCGGCGAAGCGGGCGACACGGCGAGCGGGCACCGCTCCCTGGTCGTGCTGCGCGTCGACGACCTGGACGCGTACTGCGCGCGGATCACCGGCCGGGGCGTGGTCCTGCTGCGGGGGCCCGCGCCGATGACCGACCGGATGCGCGTCGCCCACCTCAAGGACCCGGAGGGCAATCTGGTGGAGCTCCAGGAGTGGCTGTTGCTGCGCGGCTGAGCGCCACCGCCTCGACGACCGCCGGGAACAGCTCCCAGCCGTCCAGCTCGCCGCCCCGCCCGAGCAGTTCACGCCTGGCGGCCTCGTCGACGAAGGCGCGCACCACACCGGGCTCGTGCAGGTTGAGGTAGTGCTCGCGGTCGCTCACTCCGCCGCTGTGCCCGTACCCGCCGCCCCCCGAGGAGCGCCCTTCGCCGTCGGGGAAGACGATGCGGGTGCGCCTGCCGTCCCGGCCCAGGGTGAGGATCTCCCGGCACGGCTGCCCGTCCCCGTGGCGGTGACGGACCGTCCACACGTAGGCGGTCGTCGCATTCACGACGAGGGTTCTGCGGCGGCGGCGGTCGCTCATGCCGACACGGTAGGCCGTGCACGGAGCCGGCCGGAACCGGGTTCATGCAAGGCAACTCGAGGGAGCACGGCGGAACATGACCGCATTCGGGCTGTCGGACCGGCTGCCGGAGTGGCACGCTGCCCTCCATGGGGGCTTTGAGGCGGATTCGGCTTCTCCCGGCGGCGGCCGTGGCCGCGCTGGGCGTCGTGGCCTGCGAACCGGGCGGGCTCAGCAGCATGTCGATCGCGTACACCACCGACCAGGCGGCGACCGCGGAGATCCAGCGGCGGGACGTGAACGTGCGCTGGCTGACCTGCACGGCACGCTACGAGAACCAGGGCAGGCCGGGGGCCGTCGCCGCCGTCGACTGCCAGGGCGAGACCGGCGACGGGCGGGACATCACCGTCACCGGCAAGGTCGGCCGGGCCGTCGACGGGGCCTGTGTGCGCGGGGACCTCACCGCCGTCGTGGGCAGGAAACAGCTGTTCCGGGTGAGCGGGCTCGGCGACTGCCGCGACGCCACGCCCTCCCCGGTGGGCCGGTCGCCCGGCCGGCCCGCCAAAACCGCGCGCCCGGACGTGCGGCCCACGGTCACCGTCACGGTGACCGTCACCGAGACCGTGCGCGCGGGCGCCGACGGGAAGTGATCGAAACCCCTGACCAGCCGCCCCGCCGTTGCCTACAGTGAGGCCGTGACCCAGCCCGCGACGCCCGGCGCGTACCTCAGATTCCCGCACCTGCACGGCGAGTCGGTGGCCTTCGCCGCCGAGGACGACATCTGGCTCGCGCCCCTCGACGGCGGCCGCGCCTGGCGGGTCAGCGCCGACAACGTGCCGGTCTCCGTGCCGCGCATCTCGCCCGACGGCGCCACCGTCGCCTGGACCTCCACCCGCGACGGCGCCCCCGAGGTGCACATCGCCCCCGTCGACGGCGGCCCCTCCACCCGCCTGACGTACTGGGGGAGTTGGCAGACCCGGGTGCGCGGCTGGACACCGGACGGCCGGGTGCTCGCCGTCAGCAGCCACGACCAGGCCACCCTGCGCCGCACCTGGGCCCGCGCCGTCCCCGTCGACGGCGGCCCGGCCGAGACCCTGCCCTACGGGCCCGTCGGCGCCGTCGCCCACGGCCCGCACACCGTGCTCCAGTCCGCGCCGATGGGCCGCGAGGCCGCCCACTGGAAGCGCTACCGGGGCGGCACGGCGGGCAAGCTGTGGATCGACCGGGACGGCGACGGGGAGTTCGTCCGGCTCCACGAGGACCTCGACGGCAACATCGAGTGCCCGGTGTGGGCGGGCGGGCGGATCGCGTTCCTCTCCGACCACGAGGGCGCCGGAGCCCTCTACTCCTCCCTCGCCGACGGCTCCGACCTGCGCCGCCACACGCCGCTCGGCGGCTTCTACGCCCGCCAGGCCGCCGGCGACGGCACCCGCATCGTGTACATGTCGGCGGGCGAACTGTGGCTGCTGGACGACCTGGACGGCGCCGAGCCGCGCCGGCTCGACGTCCGCCTCGGCGGCCAGCGCGCCGACCGCCGCCCCCACCCGGTCGCCGCCTCCCGCTGGCTGGGCGGCGCCGCCCCCGACCACACCGCGCGCGGCAGCGTCGTCGAGGTGCGCGGGGCCGTCCACTGGGTCACCCACCGCAGCGGGCCCGCCCGCGCGCTCGCCGCCGAACCCGGCGTCCGCGCCCGGCTGCCGCGCGCCTTCCGCACCGAGGGCGAGGAGTGGGCGGTCTGGGTGACCGACGCGGAGGGCGAGGACGCGCTCGAGTTCGCCCCCGCCACCGGACGGATCCCGGGCGCCGCACCGCGCCGGCTCGCCGCCGGACGGCTCGGCCGGGTCCTGGAGCTGGCCATGGCGCCCGACGGCAGCCGGGCCGCCGTCGCCGCGCACGACGGACGGCTGCTGCTCGTCGAGCGGGAGAGCGGCGACGTCCGCGAGGTCGACGCCAGCCCCGACGGCGAGGTGTCCGGCCTGGTCTTCTCGCCCGACTCGGCCTGGCTGGCCTGGTCGCATCCCGGCCCGCGCCCGCTCAGCCAGCTCAAGCTCGCCAACGTCACCGACCTGTCGGTCACCGAGGCCACCCCGCTGCGCTTCCGGGACTACGCGCCCGCCTTCACCCTCGACGGCAAGCACCTCGCGTTCCTGTCCGCCCGCGCCTTCGACCCGGTCTACGACGAGCACGTCTTCGACCTGTCGTTCGTGGCCGGCGCCCGCCCGCACCTGATCACCCTCGCCGCGACGACCCCGTCCCCCTTCGGCCCGCAGCGGCACGGCAGGCCGTTCGAGGCGCCCGACAAGGACGAGACGCCCGACAGCGAGGGCGCCCCGGCCACCCGGATCGACCTCGAGGGCCTCGCCGACCGGATCGTGCCCTTCCCGGTCGAGGCCGGCCGGTACTCGGGGCTCGCCGCGGCCAGGGACGGCGTCCTGTGGCTGCGCCACCCCGTCCGCGGCGTCCTCGGCGCCTCCCGGGCCACCCCGGACGACCCCGACCCGCACACCGAGCTGGAGCGCTACGACCTCGTCCAGCGGCGCGTCGAGCACCTCGCCGCCGACGCCGACGGCTTCGAGGTCAGCGGCGACGGCAAGCGGCTGCTGCTGTGGACCGACGGCAAGCTCAAGGTCGTCCCCAGCGACCGGCGCGCCTCGGGCGACGAGGACGGCGACGGCAACGTCACCGTCGACCTCGGCCGCGTGCGCCGCGTCGTCGACCCCGCCGCCGAGTGGCGGCAGATGTACGACGAGAACGGCCGCATCATGCGGGACAACTTCTGGCGGCCCGATCTCGGCGGGGTCGACTGGGACGGCGTCCTGGACCGCTACCGGCCCGTGCTGGAGCGCGTCGCGACCCACGACGACCTCGTCGACCTGCTCTGGGAGGTGCACGGCGAACTCGGCACCTCGCACGCCTACGTCATGCCGCGCGGCGGCCACGGCCGGGGCGCCCGGCAGGGCCTGCTGGGCGCGGACCTCTCCCGGCACGAGGACGGCGTCTGGCGCATCGACCGCGTCCTGCCCTCGGAGACCTCCGACCCCGACGCCCGCTCCCCGCTCGCCGCGCCCGGCGTCGCGGTGCGGGCCGGCGACGCGATCCTCGCCGTCGGCGGGCAGCCGGTCGACCCGGTCACCGGACCCGGGCCGCTGCTCGTCGGCGCCGCGGGCAGGGTCGTGGAGCTGACCGTCTCGCCGTCCGGCGGCGGCGAGCCCCGGCACGCCGTGGTCGTGCCCGTCGCGGACGAGGAGGCGCTGCGCTACCACGCGTGGGTCTCCGACCGCCGCGCGTACGTGCACGAGACCTCGGGCGGCCGGCTGGGGTATCTGCACGTGCCCGACATGCAGGCGCCGGGCTGGGCCCAGATCCACCGGGACCTGCGGGTCGAGGTGGCGCGCGAGGGGCTGATCGTGGACGTGCGCGAGAACCGGGGCGGCCACACCTCCCAGCTCGTCGTGGAGAAACTGGCCCGGCGCGTCGTCGGCTGGGACGTCCCGCGCGGCGTGCGCGCCTCCAGCTACCCGGAGGACGCGCCGCGCGGGCCCGTGGTCGCCGTCGCCAACGAGTTCTCCGGGTCCGACGGGGACATCGTCAACGCGGCGATCAAGGCGCTCGGGATCGGTCCGGTGGTGGGCACGCGCACCTGGGGCGGGACGGTCGGGATCGACAGCCGTTACCGGCTGGTCGACGGCACGCTCGTCACCCAGCCCAAGTACGCGATCTGGCTGGAGGGTCCCGGCTGGGGCGTGGAGAACCACGGCGTCGACCCGGACGTCGAGGTCGTCTGCGCCCCCCAGGACCACGCGGCCGGCCGGGACGTCCAGCTGGACGAGGCGGTGTCACTGGCGCTGGCCGCGCTGGAGACGACTCCGGCCAGGACGCCCCCCGAGCTGCCCTGACCGCCGCGGCCCCCGGATACGATGCCCCGTACCGACCGACCGACTGTCCGAGGAGGACCCGCATGGCAGGGGAACCGCAGGACGACTGCCTGTTCTGCAAGATCGTCTCGGGGACGATCCCCGCGACGATCGTGCGGGAGACCGGCACGACCGTCGCCTTCCGGGACATCAACCCGCAGGCGCCCACCCACGTCCTGGTGATCCCGAAGGCGCACTACCAGGACGCCGCGGCCCTCGCCGCCGAGGCCCCCGAACTCGCCGCCGACGTGCTGCGCGAGACCCGTGAGGTCGCGCGGGAGGAGAAGCTGGAGAGCTACCGCACCGTCTTCAACACCGGCGCCGGCGCCGGGCAGACGGTCTGGCACGCCCACGCGCACGTCCTCGGCGGCCGCGGCCTGCACTGGCCCCCCGGATAGGCCGTTCGTGTCCGTACGCGAACTCGTCGTCCTCGGCACCGCCAGCCAGGTCCCCACCCGGCACCGCAACCACAACGGCTACTTCCTGCGCTGGGACGGCGAGGGCATCCTCTTCGACCCGGGCGAGGGCACTCAGCGCCAGATGGTGCGCGCCGGCGTCGCCGCGCACGACATCCACCGGATCTGCGTCACCCACTTCCACGGCGACCACTCCCTCGGCCTGGCCGGGGTCATCCAGCGGATCAACCTCGACCGGGTCCCGCACCCGGTCACCGCGCACTACCCGCGCTCCGGGCAGCGCTTCTTCGAGCGGCTGCGCTACTCCACCGCCTACCGCGAGACCGTCGGCGTCACCGAGGCCCCGGTGGACGGCGACGGCGTCCTGGCGACCGCCTCCTCCTACCGCCTGGAGGCCGCCCTGCTCTCGCACCCCGTCGAGTCCTACGGCTACCGGCTCGTCGAGCCCGACGGGCGCCGCATGCTGCCCGAGCTGCTGGCCGCGCACGGCGTGCGGGGGCCGGACGTGGGCCGGATCCAGCGGGAGGGCTCGGTCGGCGGGGTGTCGCTCGACGACGTCAGCGAGGTGCGCCGCGGACAGCGGTTCGCGTTCGTCATGGACACCCGGCTCTGCGAGGGGGTGCACGCCCTCGCCGAGGGCGCCGACCTGCTCGTCGTCGAGTCGACCTTCCTCGACGAGGACGAGCGGCTCGCCGTCGACCACGGGCACCTGACCGCCGGTCAGGCGGCCCGGGCGGCACGGGACGCGGGAGTGCGGCACCTCGTCCTCACGCACTTCAGCCAGCGCTACTCCGAGCCCGCGGAGTTCGAGCGGCAGGCGCGGGCCGCCGGCTTCGAGGGAGAACTGACCGTGGCGCACGACCTCCAACGAGTGCCGGTTCCGAAACGCAGCTGAAGCGGCCGTACGATGCTCTGATGCCCATCCCCAAAGCTGAACTGCACCTGCACATCGAAGGCACCCTGGAGCCCGAGCTGGCCTTCGAGCTGGCCGCCCGCAACGGGGTCGCGCTGCCGTACGCCGACACCGAGGCGCTCCGGGAGGCGTACCGGTTCGAGGACCTGCAGTCCTTCCTGAACCTGTACTACGAGCTGATGGCGGTGCTGCGCACCGAGCGGGACTTCGAGGACCTCGCGAACGCCTACCTGGCCCGGGCGGCCGCCCAGGGCGTGCGGCACGCCGAGATCTTCTTCGACCCGCAGGCCCACCTCGCGCGGGGCGTCGGCATGGGCACGGTCGTGGAGGGGCTGTGGCGGGCGCTGGGCCGCAGCGAGGACGTCCACGGCGTCTCCACCCGGCTGATCCTGTGCTTCCTGCGCGACGAGACCGCCGAGTCGGCGCTGGAGACGCTGGACGCGGCGAAGCCCTACCTCGACCGGATCACCGGCGTCGGGCTGGACTCCGCCGAGGTCGGGCATCCGCCGGCGAAGTTCCGCGAGGTGTACGCGGCGGCGGCCGCGCTCGGGCTGCGGCGGGTGGCGCACGCCGGCGAGGAGGGGCCGCCGCGCTACATCACCGAGGCGCTGGACGTCCTCGGCGTCGAGCGCGTCGACCACGGCCTGCGCTGCATGGAGGACCCGGCGCTGGTGGAGCGGCTGGTGCGGGAGCGGATCCCGCTGACCCTGTGCCCGCTGTCCAACGTCCGGCTGCGCACCGTCGACGTCCTCGCCGAACACCCGCTGCCGGCCATGCTCGACGCGGGGCTCGTCTGCACCGTCAACTCCGACGACCCCGCCTACTTCGGCGGCTACGCGGGCGACAACTTCGACGCCGTCCGCGCGAGCCTCGGCCTGAGCGAGGAGCGGCTGCGCGAACTGGCCCGCAACTCCTTCGTCGCCTCCTTCCTGGAGGACGACGAGGAGCGCCGGGCCCGGTGTCTCGCCGAGGTCGACGCCTACACCTTCTGACCCGACCGAACGCCCTGCAACGGCCCCGGAGCCCGGCTCCCGGAGCCGCGCCGGAGCCCGCGCCCGCGCCGAAGCCGGGACCGGGCGCGGCGGCCGTCGGCCGGGACCCGGCTATCGCCAGTCCGCGCCGCCGGCGGAGTCGGGCGCCGTCGACTCGATCGCGGCCCTGATCTCCCGCATCACCGCGACGATCCGCTCCTCGTGTCCGGGCGTCAGCCGGGACACCGGCACCGAGCAGCTGATCGCGTCCTGGGCGGGGACGTCGTAGCGCAGGGCGAAGCCGAAACCCACGATGCCGGGGACGCCCTCCTCGCGGTCCACGGAGTGGCCGCGCGCCCGCACCTCGGCGAGGTCGGCCAGCAGCGCCTCCCGGCTGGTGCGGGTGTGCGGGGTGAGCGCCTCGTAGGGCCCCTCGGGCAGCTCGCCGTCCGGCCGCTCCGCCAGCAGCGCCTTGCCGAGCGCGCCGGCGTGCGCGGGCAGCCGCCGTCCGACCCGGCTGAGCGTGCGCCGGTATTCGTGCGACTCGCGCGTCGCCAGATAGGCCACCCCCCGGCCGTCGAGCCGCCCGAGGTGGATCGTCTCGCCCAGCGACTCGGACGCCTCGTCGAGGAAGGGCCGCACCAGGCGCACGCGCGGATCGGAGTCGAGGTAGCCGGTGCCGGTCAGCAGGGCGTGGATGCCGATGCCGTAGAGCGAGCCGGTGACGTCCGTGCGCACCCAGCCCCGGCCGACCAGGGTCTGGAGGAGCGCGTACATCGAGCTGCGCGGCACCCCCAGCTCGTCGGCCAGCTCCTGGAGCCGCGCGGGCCGGTCCGCGCGCGCCGCGAGCAGTTCCAGCAGCTCGACCGTGCGCGCCGCGGACTTCACCTCGCGCACGCCCCCTGTCTCCGACATGCGTCGATGGTAAGCGCGGGAGCGGCCGCATTGACGAGCGACGTTCGTGTATCTAACCTCCATTTCCATACATGGATGACGTCTACATAGGGAGATGGCGAGGGTGACCCTCGAAAGAGACGCGACCGACGAGCCGGTCCGCGACACGGTCCGGCGCCTGCGGGACGGCATGGCCCGCGGGGTCCTGTCCTTCCCGCTCACCAGCTTCCACGACGACGGCTCCCTCGACCCCGACGGCTTCCGCGCCCATGTCGCGGCCCAGATCGCCACCGCCCCCGGCGCCCTCTTCCCCGCCTGCGGCACCGGAGAGTTCTTCTCCCTCGACGAGGACGAGTACCGGCAGGTCGTCACGGTCGCCGTCGAGGAGGCCGGCGGCCGCCTCCCCGTCGTCGCCGGCGTCGGCTACGGCTGGGCCCAGGCCGCCCGCTTCGCCCGCATCGCCGAAGAGGCCGGCGCCGACGCCCTCCTCGTCCTGCCGCACTACCTCGTCGCCGCCCCGCAGGACGGCCTCGTCGCCCAGCTGGAGCAGCTCGCCGCCCGCACCCGGCTGCCCCTCATCGCCTACCAGCGCGGCCAGGTCGCCTACACCGCCGCGTCCCTGAGACGCATCGCCCGCATCCCGAACGTCATCGGCCTCAAGGACGGCCACAGCGACCTCGACCGGCTCCAGCGCCTCACCCTCGCCGCCCCGGACGGCTTCCTCTTCTTCAACGGCGCCGCCACCGCCGAGGTCCAGGCCCGCGCCTACGCCGCCGTCGGCGTCCCCGCCTACTCCTCCGCCGTCCACGCCTTCGCCCCCGAGATCGCCGACGCCTTCTTCACCGCCCTGCGCGACGGCGACGGCGCCCACGGCAAGCCGGTGGAACGGCTGCTGCGCGACTTCTACGTCCCCCTCGTCGAACTCCGCGACCGCGTGCCCGGCTACGCCGTGTCCCTGGTCAAGGCGGCGGCCCGGCTGCGCGGCCGACCCGTCGGCCCCGTCCGCGCCCCGCTCACCGAGCCCTCGCCCGCCGACCTGGCCGACCTCGGAGCCCTCCTGGAAACCGGCCTCGACCTCGTGGGAGCCACCCTGTGAGCCCCGACCTCACGATCACCGACGTCCGCCTCACCCCGATCCTGGTCGCCGACCCGCCCCTGCTCAACACCCAGGGCGTCCACCAGCCCTACACCCCCCGCCTGATCGTCGAGGTCGTCACCGCGGCCGGGATCACCGGCGTCGGCGAGACCTACGGCGACACCAAGTACCTCGAACTCGCCCGCCCCTTCGCCCAACGCCTGACAGGACGCCAGGTCAGCGATGTGAACGGCCTGTTCGCGATCGCCGACGACGTCGGCGTCGACGGATCCCGGATCTCCTCCCAGGTCGACGTCGGCGGACTGCGCGGCGTGCAGACCGCCGACAAACTGCGCCTGTCCGTCGTCTCCGCCTTCGAGGTCGCCTGCCTCGACGCCCTCGGCAAGGCACTCGGCCTGCCCGTGCACGCCCTGCTCGGCGGCAAGGTGCGCGACGCCGTCGAGTACAGCGCCTACCTCTTCTACAAATGGGCCGCCCACCCCGACGGCGTCCCCGCCGAGAAGGACGACTGGGGCGCCGCCCTCGACCCGGCCTCCGTGGTCGAGCAGGCCCGCCGCTTCAAGGAGCGCCACGGCTTCACCTCCTTCAAGCTCAAGGGCGGCGTCTTCCCGCCCGACGAGGAGATCGCCGCCGTCCGCGCCCTCGCCGACGCCTTCCCCGGCCACCCCCTGCGCCTCGACCCCAACGGCGCCTGGTCCGTGGACACCTCGCTGCGCGTCGCCCGCGACATCGGCCACCTCCTCGAATACCTGGAGGACCCCGCACTCGGCACCCCGGCCATGGCCGAGGTCGCCGCCCGCACCGACGTGCCGCTCGCCACCAACATGTGCGTCACCACGTTCGCCGAGATCAAGGAGGCCTTCGCCCGCGACGCCGTCCAGGTCGTCCTCTCCGACCACCACTACTGGGGCGGACTGCGCAACACCCGCGAACTCGCCGCCGTCTGCCGCACGTTCGGCGTGGCCGTCTCCATGCACTCCAACACCCACCTCGGGATCTCACTGGCCGCGATGACCCACGTCGCCGCCACCGTCCCCGACCTCCGCCACGCCTGCGACTCCCACTACCCCTGGCAGTCCGAGGACGTCCTCACCGAACGGCTCGTCTTCGACGACGGCAGGGTCGCCGTCTCCGACGCGCCCGGCCTCGGCGTCGAACTCGACCGCGACCGGCTCGACCTCCTCCACCGCCGCTGGCTGGACGACGACGGCGCGCTGCGCGAACGCGACGACGCCGCCGCCATGCGCGTCGCCGAACCCGGATGGGTCACCCCCGCCGTCCCCCGCTGGTGACCCCCCACCACCCCGCACGCCCTCCCGCACCCTGACGCCGACCGCCGCGGGCGCCGGGCCCCGAGCCCGGGCCGCGCCCCCGGCGTGACGCACCGCCCGCTGTCGGCCCCGTGGTGCACACTGGCCGGATCGGCACCACGTCAGGGAGCGCACCGTGACCGCGTCATACGCGTCCGCCGGAGAGGGACACCACCACCGCACCGGCCAGCACCGCCCGGCCGCCCGGGTCGACCCGCTGGCCGCCCGACGCGCCCCCGACGATCCGCCCTGGGACGTCTACCTCACCGGTGACGTCTTCCTCGACATCGTCTTCACCGGCCTCGACTCCGCCCCCGTGCGCGGCACCGAGTCCTGGGCGCGCGGCATGGGATCGAGTCCCGGCGGCGTCGCCAACATGGCCACCGCCCTCGCCCGCCTCGGCCTGCGCACCTCCCTCGCCGCCGCCTTCGGCGACGACCACTACGGCGAGTACTGCTGGGACGCCCTCGAACACGGCGAGGGCATCGACCTCAGCACCTCGCGCACGGTCCCCGGCTGGCACTCCTCCGTCACCGTCTCCATGGCCTACGAGGGCGAGCGCACCATGGTCTCGCACGGCCACGAACCGCCCCCCGAGGAACCCGCGCCCGAGTTCCCCCCGCACGCCCGCGCCGCCGTCGCCTCCCTCACCCCCGGCCGCAGCGCCCCCTGGATCGCCCAGGCGGCGAGCCGCGGCACCCGCGTCTTCGCCGACGTCGGCTGGGACGACACCGGCGCCTGGGACCTGGCCGGCCTCACCGACCTCGCGCACTGCGAGGCCTTCCTGCCGAACGCGGAGGAGGCCATGCGCTACACCGGCGCCACCTGCCCCCGCGCCGCCGCCCACGCCCTCACCGCCCATGTGCCGCTCGCCGTCGTCACGCTCGGCGCGGACGGCGCGTACGCCGTCGACCGGCGCACCGGCGAGTCCGCCGAGGTCCCGGCCATCGCCGTCGAGGCCCTCGACCCCACCGGCGCCGGTGACGTCTTCGTGGCCGGCTTCGTCACCGGCACCCTGGCCGACTGGCCGCTCGCCGACCGCCTCGCCTTCGCCGGCCTCACCGCCGCCCTCTCCGTCCAGGAGTTCGGCGGCTCCCTCTCCGCCCCCGGCTGGTCCGAGATCGCCGCCTGGTGGAGCAAGGTCCAGTCGGTGCGGGGCCAGGACCCCGAGGCGCTGCGACGGTACGCCTTCCTGGACCGCCTGCTGCCTGAACTCCTCCCGAAGACGCGGGACACCGCCCCCTGGCCGCTGCGCCGGGCCGTTCCCACGATCGGTTTCGGCCGCTCGGCATGACCGCCGCGACGGTCGACCGGGCATGACAAAACCACTACGGCGTTGTCAGCCCCCTGGCGTACCCTTGAACTCGCCAGGCCGCCCTCGTGGCGAGCGAGACGCATCCGGGAGGACGCAGAGGCCTTCGGGCCGGTCTATGACTGAGACACCCACAGCTCAGACGCCCGCGCAGGGCAAGGCGAGAGCACAGTTCACCGTTCCCGCCCAGCACCCCATGGTGACCGTGCTGGGATCCGGCGACTCCCTCCTGCGCGTGATCGAGACGGCCTTCCCGGCGGCCGACATCCACGTCCGGGGCAACGAGATCAGCGCGACCGGCGACGTGCGGGAAGTCGCCCTCATCCAGCGCCTGTTCGACGAGATGATGCTGGTGCTCCGCACCGGGCAGCCGATGACGGAGGACGCAGTGGAACGCTCGATCGCCATGCTGCGGGCGAGTGAGAACGGGACGAGTGACGGCCAGGAGACCCCGGCCGAGGTTCTGACGCAGAACATCCTGTCCTCACGCGGCCGCACCATCAGACCCAAGACCCTCAACCAGAAGCGGTACGTCGACGCGATCGACAAGCACACGATCGTCTTCGGCATCGGCCCCGCGGGCACCGGCAAGACCTACCTGGCCATGGCCAAGGCGGTCCAGGCCCTCCAGTCCAAGCAGGTCAACCGCATCATCCTGACCCGCCCCGCGGTCGAGGCCGGCGAACGCCTCGGCTTCCTCCCCGGCACCCTGTACGAGAAGATCGACCCCTACCTGCGTCCCCTGTACGACGCCCTGCACGACATGCTGGACCCGGACTCGATCCCGAAGCTGATGGCGGCGGGCACCATCGAGGTCGCGCCGCTGGCGTACATGAGGGGTCGCACGCTCAATGACGCCTTCATCATCCTGGACGAGGCCCAGAACACGAGCCCCGAGCAGATGAAGATGTTCCTCACCCGGCTCGGCTTCGACTCGAAGATCGTGATCACCGGCGACGTCACGCAGGTCGACCTGCCGGGCGGCGCCAAGTCGGGTCTGCGGCAGGTCCAGGACATCCTCGAAGGCGTCGACGACGTCCACTTCTCCCGCCTGTCGTCCCAGGACGTCGTCCGGCACAAGCTGGTCGGCCGTATCGTCGACGCGTACGAGAAGTACGACAGCGACAACGGTACGGAGAACGGCGCCCACAAGGGCGGCCGCACCAAGCGGAAGTAGACAAGTCAGCACCATGTCGATCGACGTCAACAACGAGTCCGGAACCGAGGTCGACGAGCAGGCGATCCTCGACATCGCCCGCTACGCCCTCGCGCGGATGCGCATCCACCCGCTCTCCGAGCTGTCGGTGATCGTCGTGGACGCCGACGCCATGGAGCAGCTGCACATCCAGTGGATGGACCTGCCCGGCCCGACGGACGTCATGTCCTTCCCGATGGACGAGCTGCGGCCGCCGTCCAAGGACGACGACGAGCCCCCGCAGGGCCTCCTCGGCGACATCGTGCTGTGTCCCGAGGTCGCCGAGCGGCAGGGCAAGGAGGCGCCCACGGAGCACTCCATGGACGAGGAGCTGCAACTGCTCACCGTCCACGGAGTGCTGCACCTCCTCGGCTACGACCACGAGGAGCCCGACGAGAAGGCCGAGATGTTCGGCCTTCAGGCCGCCATCGTGGACGGCTGGCGTGCGGAGAAGGGTATGACCGGTCCCTCCCCGGCCCCGACCGTCTCATGAGCCCCACCCTCGTCGCCGGCGCCATCGCCCTGGTCGTCGTCGCCTGGCTCGCCGCCTGCGCGGAGGCGGGCCTCGCGCGCGTCTCCAGCTTCCGCGCCGAGGAGGCCGTGCGCTCCGGGCGGCGGGGCAGCGCCAAGCTCGCGCAGATCGCCGCCGACCCGACCCGCTACCTCAACGTGGCGCTGCTGGTCCGGGTGGCGTGCGAGATGGCGGCCGCGGCACTGGTCACCTACGCCTGCCTGCGGCAGATCGACGGCACCGCCCCGGCGCTGCTCGCGGCGATCGGCGTGATGGTCCTCGTCTCGTACGTCGCCGTCGGCGTGTCCCCGCGGACCATCGGCCGCCAGCATCCGCTGAACACCGCGACGGCGGCCGCGTACGTGCTGCTCCCGCTGGCCCGGATCATGGGCCCGATCCCGTCGCTGCTGATCCTCATCGGCAACGCGCTGACCCCCGGCAAGGGCTTCCGCCGCGGCCCTTTCGCCTCCGAGGCGGAGCTGCGCGCGCTGGTCGACCTGGCCGAGAAGGAGTCGCTGATCGAGGACGACGAGCGCCGCATGGTGCACTCCGTCTTCGAGCTGGGCGACACCCTGGTGCGCGAGGTCATGGTCCCGCGCACCGACCTCGTGGTCATCGAGCGGTTCAAGACCATCCGCCAGGCCCTGACCCTCGCCCTGCGCTCCGGGTTCTCCCGGATACCGGTGACCGGCGAGAACGAGGACGACGTCGTCGGCATCGTGTATCTGAAGGACCTGGTCCGCAAGACGCACATCAGCCGCGACGCCGAGGGCGAGCTGGTGTCGACGGCGATGCGGCCCGCCGCGTTCGTGCCGGACACCAAGAACGCCGGCGACCTGCTGCGGGAGATGCAGCAGGACCGCAACCACGTCGCCGTCGTCATCGACGAGTACGGCGGCACGGCCGGCATCGTCACCATCGAGGACATCCTGGAGGAGATCGTCGGCGAGATCACCGACGAGTACGACCGCGAGCTGCCGCCGGTGGAGGAGCTGGGCGGCGACCGCTACCGGGTCACCGCCCGTCTCGACATCACCGACCTGGGCGAGCTGTACGGCCTGGAGGAGTACGACGACGAGGACGTGGAGACCGTCGGCGGACTGCTGGCCAAGGCCCTGGGCCGGGTGCCGATCGCCGGGGCGTCCTCCGAGGTGGAGCTGCCCGACGGGCGCAAGCTGCGGCTGACGGCGGAGGCCGCGGCCGGCCGCCGCAACAAGATCGTGACGGTGCTGGTGGAGCCGGTCGATCCGGTGGATCCGCCGCAGGAGGAGACGAGTCCCGAGTGACGCCCCAGGAGCTGCGGTCCTTCTGTCTGTCCTTCAACGCGGTGACCGAGGAGTTCCCCTTCCGCCCGGAGATCCCGGTCTTCAAGGTCCTGGGCAGGATGTTCGCGCTGAGCTGGGCGGGCGAGCGGCCGCTGAAGGTCAACCTCAAGTGCGATCCCGAGGACGCGGTGCGGCTGCGCGCGGACCATCCGGACCTGATCGGCCCCGGCTACCACATGAACAAACGCCACTGGAACACCGTCACGGTCGACGGCGGCCTCCCGGACCGGCTGGTCAGGGAGCTGATCGAGGACTCCTACGACCTGGTGGTGGCGGGTCTGCCGCGGGCCGAGCGGCTGCGCCTGGACCGGTCGTGACGCGACGCCGTCCGGCGGGGGCCCGCCCACCCCGCGTCCGGTCGGGCGGCCCGCCCCTTCGTATGCTCGGGGCATGACCGACAGCAACGCGCTCGACCCCGAGGACCGCAAGATCGTCACCCTGGCCCGTTCCGCGCGGGCCCGCAACGGCGTGCCAGAGGGCGCCGCCGTGCGGGACGACACGGGACGCACCTATGTCGCCGCGACGGTGGAGCTGCCGTCCCTGCGGCTGAGCGCGCTGCGGACGGCGGTGGCGATGGCGGTGGCGTCCGGCGCGGGGTCGCTGGAGGCGGCGGCGGTGGTGACGTCGTCGGAGGAGGCGGCCGAGGACGATCTCGCCGCCGTGCGCGATCTCGGCGGCCCGGGAACCCCGGTCCTGCTCGCCGCACCGGACGGCACGGTCCGCCACACCCTCTCGGCGGGCTGACCCCCAGGAGTGGCCACCCCTCCCGGCGCGCCCAACCCCCGGAGACGGCCGCCCCTTTCCGCGGGCTGAACCCCACCGGCGGCCGTCCGGCGTGGCCCGCCGCCCGGCACGGCGGCCGTCCGGCTCGGCGGCCGTCCGGCTCGGCGGCTGACCTCACGGGCAGCCGGCCGCCGCCCAGGTCCGACGGCGCCGGCGGTCGCCCGGTCTCGCGGGCCCGCTGCCACGGGCGGCCGCCCCATTCCGCGGCCTGAACCCCACCGGCCGCCGCCCGGCACGGCGGCCGACCCGCCTGGGCCCGCTGCCACGGCGGCCGACCCGGCCTGGACCCGTCGGCATGGCCGCTGACCCGGCCTGGGCCCGCTGCCATGGCGGCTGACCCGGCCTGGGCCCGCTGCCATGGCGGCTGACCCGGCCTGGGCCCGCTGCCATGGCGGCTGACCCGGCCTGGGCCCGCTGCCATGGCGGCTGACCCGGCCTGGGCCCGTCGGCATGGCGGCTGACCCGGCCTGGGTCCGTCGGCATGGCGGCATGGCGGCCGACCCGGCCTGGGCCCGCTGCCATGGCGGCCGACCCGGCCTGGGCCCGTCGGCATGGCGGCATGGCGGCCGACCCGGCCTGGGCCCGCTGCCACGGCGGCCGACCCGCCCTGGACCCGTCGGCATGGCGGCATGGCGGCCGACCCCGCCTGGGCCCGCTGCCACGGCGGGCGACCCGCCTGTGGGATCACCGGCATGGGCACAAGCGCAGCCCTTCGGGCCGGGTGTCGTAACTAGGCCGGAAATCGGCCTTGCCGTCGCACGGTCCGGCCCGCGTCAATGAGACCGTACGTTTCCGACGGACCGTCAGATCACCCCCACCGGCACCGGTGCCCGCACCCACCCGTCCCGTTTTCGGCCGTCCGTCTCCCCACATCCGGGAAGGAGCCGGAAACACCATGAGAGGCAAACGAATCGGATCAGGTGCGGCACTGCTGGCCGGGACCCTCGCGGTCACCGGGCTGGTGTTCGCGCCCTCTGCCGCCGCCGTCACGCCGACGACGGCCACCACGACCGCGAACTGCGGTCTGTTCGGCGGCGGCGCCGCCACCCTCACGGCCACCCAGAGCGGCACCGCGGCCACCCTCACCCTGTCCTCCACCGCGATCACCGCGCCGATCCCGATCGGCGCGAACAGCATCAGTTCGACGCTCACCATGGCGAACTCGACCGGCGCCGCCCGCGTCTTCAGCGGCACGGTCAACCCCGCCATGCCCACCGGCGCCCCGATCGTGGTCGGGCCGCTCAACGGGACCGTGGCCGCCGGTGACAGCCTCGACTTCTACAAGGGCTCCCTGAAGATGGTCGTCTTCGGAATCACCGTCACCTGTACCTCCTCCGGGCCGCAGGCGCCCGGACCGTTCGTGTTCTGACCGATCGCTCCCGGGAACAGCGCCAAGGGACCGTCGGCTTCCTGCCGCAACAGGAAGCTGACGGTCCATCAGTTGACCGCGCCGTCTCCATTGACTTCTCGTGCGGCGGGCATCTCAATGCCCCCTGTCGGCGCAGAAGAGCCGCTGCGCCCGCACTCCCCGGAGGAGGGGGCAACCATGGCTTCACCCCTGAGGTCCCGAAGTACCCGAGGTCCGCGAAGACGGCGCTGGGCGTCCCTGCTCGGGGTCACCGTGCTCGCGGTGACCGCGGGGGGCGCGCTGGCGTGTCCCGCCGGCGCCGCGACCGACGTCGCTTTCCCCACGCACTGCATCCCGCCGGCGATCGCGGGCCTCCCGCCGATCGACGGCACCACCACCGCGAAGGTCACCGCGGACAAGACGAGCGCCAAGGTCGGCGACACCGTCACCGTGACGTACACGGTGGTCACGCCCGCCGCCAACAACCCCACCGATCTCGCCCTGCCGGCCGACATCATGACGCCCACGGGGAAGGTGACCCTGGGCGGCGCGCAGACCGGCAGCGTCACCGTCACCGGCCCGAAGAAGAACGACCCGGTGCCCGGCAAGGGCGTCTTCCCGTCGTTCTCCATGACCGGCACGTTCACGGTCACCGCGCCCGGCGCGATCTCCCTCTCGCCCGGCGACTACAACATCCACACCAGCTACATCCTGGAACTGGACACGCCCTGCACGGTGACCGACCCGCCGGCCCCGGTGTCGGAGACGGTCACGGCGGCCGACGACCCGCCCGCCAACGCCCGTGCCCTCTCGCTGGGTTCGGCGTCGGGCGGTCCGGGCGCGGCCGTCGCCGTCACCGGCAGCGGCTTCACCCCGGGCGCGTCGGTGACGCTGGCCGGGCGTTCCGGGGCGGCCCAGACCGCGGACACGGCGACCGTGACCGCGAACGCCCAGGGCGCGATCTCCGGCTCGCTCGTCGTCAACGACCTCACCACGACCGGTGTGGTGGCGTACGAGGGCGGCGCGTGGAGCGCGGACCTCGGCGCGGGGCCGGTCGCGTACGTCGTGATCGACGATCATCCCGTGCCGGCGGGCAGCCAGAAGGTGACCGCCACGGTCCGGGCGGGCACGCTGTCGATGTCCCAGGCCGGGGACGCCGTCCAGCTGTCCGCGGTCCAGTTCGGGCAGGGCGGCGCCTCGACCGGCGCGTTGCAGACCGTCACCGTCAAGGACTTCCGCGGCGGACCCGCGGGCTGGTCCCTGACCGGCAAGGTGACCGACTTCAGCGGCCCCGGCGCGAAGATCGACGCCGGCAAGCTGAGCTGGACGCCCGCGTGCACGACGAAGGCGGGCAGCCCGAGCACCTGTCAGGCCGGTTCCGCGGGCGCCGTCGGCTCCGCGGGGGCGACCCTGGCGTCCACGCCCGACGGCACGGCCACCGGCGGCGAGTTCACCGCCGACGCGCAACTGTCCCTCGATGTACCGGCGTTCACGCCCGCGGGCAGCTACGCCGCGGTCCTGACCCTGACGCTCACCTGAGCGTACGCATCACGTCCACCGGTGGCCGGGCGTCCCCCCACAGGGGGCCGCACCCGCCCGTCCACCCAGTCGGTGAGGGGCCCGCACCCATGCGCAAGCCGCACGCCCTCCTCCTGCCCCGCCTGCCCGTCCTGCCCCGCCTGTCCGTCCTGCCCGTGCTGTCCCTGCTCGCCTTCGCGCTCTGCCTGCTGCCGGCCGCGCCGGCCCGGGCCGCCGACAACGGCAGCTGGTCCGTCTACCCCGTCTCCTCGGCCGTCGCCGCGCGGCCCTACTTCTACGTCTCCGCCGATCCCGGGCAGACGATCGAGGACAAGGTCGTCGTCGCCAACAAAACGGCCCGCCCCCTGTCGTTCCGGCTGTACGCGGCCGACGCCTACAACACCGCGCGCGACGGCGGGTTCGCCGTGAAGTCGCCGGGCGAGCGGATGCGGGGCGTGGGCGCGTGGGCGCGGCTCTCGCGGGACCGGGTCACCGTCCCCGGCGGCAAGGCCGTCACCGTGCCGTTCACCGTCGTGGTGCCCGAGGGCGCCGAGCCCGGCGACCACCCGGGGGCGATCGTCGCCCTCGACGAGCGGGTCGACGACGGCGGCGGCTCCCTGGCGCTCGGCGTGCAGCGGGCGGTCGGCGCCCGCGTCCACCTCCAGGTCGGCGGCCCCACCCTGCCCGCCCTGGCCGTCGAGAACGTGCGGGTCGACCACCACCAGCCGGTGATCCCCGGTACCGGGGACAGCACGGCGACGATCTCCTACACGCTGCACAACACGGGCAACGTCACCCTGGAACCGGCCGTGCGGCTGACGGCGCGCGGTCTGTTCGGCCGCACCCTCCTCAGCCGGGACCTGAAGAAGGTCCCCTCCCAGCTGCTGCCGGGCCAGCGCGTGCGCCTCACCGAACGCTGGGCCGGCGCCCCCCAGCTGGACCGGACCGACGTCAGGCTGACGGCGACCGCCACGCACACGAACGAGTCGGCGACGGCGTCCTTCGTGGCGGTGCCCTGGCTGGTGGTGGCGTTCGTGGCAGCGGCGATCGCGGCCGGGGCGGGATTCCTCGTCAGACGGCGGCGTGGGCGGCGAGGGCCCGGAGGGCAGAGCCGCCGGGTGGCGCGGGGAACGGCGCGACCCGCCCCTGCGCAGCCGCAGTCGAAAGCCGGCCGGCCCGCCGGAGGCTGACGCTACAGCGCGTCCGGACCCCGCTCGCCGGTGCGCACCCGCACGACCGTCTCGACCGGCACCGCCCACACCTTGCCGTCGCCGATCTTGCCGGTGTGGGCGGCGCGCACGATCGCGTCGATGACGGGCTCGGACTCGGCGTCCTCGACGACGACCTCGATCCGGACCTTGGGCACGAGGTCGACCTGGTACTCGGCGCCCCGGTACACCTCGGTGTGGCCGCGCTGCCGGCCGTAGCCGCTGGCCTCGGTCACGGTCAGACCGTGCACGCCCAGCTCCTGCAGGGCCGTCTTCACTTCGTCGAGGCGGTAGGGCTTGACGATCGCGGTGATGAGCTTCATGCCTGTGGCTTGACCTTCTGGGCGGAGACGACGGAGTGCGCGGAGACCGGGGCGCCATGGCCCAGGACGCCGTGATCGTATGCCGTCTCGGCGTGCACCGTAAGGTCCAGCCCGGTGTGCTCGTGGTCCTCGTCCGCCCGTAGTCCGATCACCGCGTCGAGCAGTCGGCCGATGCCGTAGGTCACGGTGAAGGCGTACACGGCCACGACGGCCACCGCGACCAGCTGCCGGCCCAGCTGGGCGAGCCCGCCGCCGTACAGCAGGCCCTGCGCGCCGCCGGTCATGCCGTCCACCGCGAAGACGCCGATCAGCAGCGTGCCGATGACGCCGCCGACCAGGTGCACGCCGACCACGTCGAGGGAGTCGTCGTAGTTCAGCTTGAACTTCCAGCCCACGGCGTACGAGCAGACGACGCCGGCGGCCAGGCCCACGACCAGCGCGCCGAGCAGCGAGACGGTCCCGCACGACGGGGTGATCGCCACCAGGCCCGCGACCGCTCCGGAGGCCGCGCCCAGCGTCGTGGGGTGGCCGTCGCGCTTCTGCTCGACGAAGAGCCAGCCCAGCAGGCCGGTGCAGCCGGCGGCGAGGGTGTTGAGGAAGGCGGCGGCCGCCAGGCCGTTGGCGCCCAGGGCGGAGCCCGCGTTGAAGCCGAACCAGCCGAACCAGAGCAGACCCGCGCCCAGCATCACCATGGGCAGGTTGTGCGGGCGCATCGCGTCCTTCTTGAAGCCCAGGCGCGGGCCGAGGACCAGGCACAGGGCCAGACCGGAGGCGCCGGAGGTGATCTCGACCGGGAGGCCGCCGGCGAAGTCCAGCGCGCCGAGCCGCTCCAGAATCCAGCCGCCGGGGCCCCAGACCCAGTGCGCGACGGGAACGTATACGAGGAGCGTCCACACGGGCACGAAGACCAGCCACGCCCCGAATTTCGCCCGGTCCGCGATCGCGCCGCTGATCAGGGCGGCGGTGATGACAGCGAAGGTGAGCTGGAAGGTCGCGAACAGGAGGGTGGGGACGGTGCCGTGGAGGCTGTCCGGGCCCAGCCCCGCCATGCCGGCGTGGTCCAGGCCGCCGATCAGCCCGCCGGCGACGTCGTCGCCGAAGGCGAGGGAGTAGCCGGCCGCCAGCCACACCACGGTGACCAGAGCGATCGACACGAAGCTCATCATGAGCATGTTGAGGACGCTCTTGGTGCGGACCATGCCGCCGTAGAAGAGCGCCAGACCGGGCGTCATCAGCAGGACGAGGGCGGTGGCGGCGAGCAGCCAGGCGGTGTCACCGGTGTTCGCGTGGGCGGCGGCCAGAGTCACGGGGTCTCCAACGGTGCGGGGGCTCGTCAGAGGGTCACCGCCCCGCGTTTCCGGTTGTGTACGGACATGTTTCCGTGACGTTTCGTTGCGTGGAGGTTTCCGGGGGCTCACCGGAGGGGGCCCTGCCGCTCGTGTGTACGGCGGGGCTTCGTGAATCAGGGAGAATGGGGGCCATGAGCGTTCGCAACCTGTCATCCGAGCAGTCGGCCGAGTCCGCCCACCGTGCCGGCTTCGCCTGCTTCGTGGGCCGCCCCAACGCGGGCAAGTCCACCCTCACGAACGCTCTGGTCGGGAAGAAGGTGGCGATCACCTCGAACCGTCCGCAGACCACCCGGCACACGGTCCGGGGCATCGTGCACCGCCCCGAGGCCCAGCTGATCCTGGTGGACACCCCCGGTCTGCACAAGCCGCGCACGCTGCTCGGCGAGCGGCTGAACGACGTCGTGCGCGCCACCTGGGCCGAGGTCGACGTCATCGGTTTCTGCCTGCCGGCCAACGAGAAGCTGGGCCCCGGCGACCGGTTCATCGCCAAGGAACTGGCCGGGATCAAGCGCACCCCGAAGATCGCGGTCGTCACCAAGACGGACCTGGTGGACTCCAAGACGCTCGCCGAGCAGCTCATCGCCATCGACCAGCTCGGCAAGGAGCTGGGCATCGAGTGGGCGCAGATCGTGCCGGTGTCCGCCGTCGCGGGGGAGCAGGTCGAGCTGCTCGCCGACCTGCTGATCCCGATGCTGCCGGACAGCCCGCCGCTGTACCCCGAGGGCGACCTGACGGACGAGCCCGAGCAGGTGATGGTCGCCGAGCTGATCCGCGAGGCGGCGCTGGAGGGCGTCCGCGACGAGCTGCCGCACTCCATCGCGGTCGTCGTCGAGGAGATGCTCCCGCGCGAGGACCGTCCCGCCGACAAGCCGCTGCTGGACATCCACGCCAACATCTACATCGAGCGCCCCAGCCAGAAGGGCATCATCATCGGCCCCAAGGGCAAGCGCCTGAAGGACGTCGGCATCAAGTCCCGCAAGCAGATCGAGGCCCTGCTCGGCACGCCCGTCTTCCTGGACCTGCACGTGAAGGTCGCCAAGGACTGGCAGCGCGACCCCAAGCAGCTGCGCAAGCTGGGGTTCTAGACGCGACTGGACGGCGCGGGTTCCAGACGCGTCCTAGGCGGTCTGCGGGGACATGTCCTGGAGCCCCACCACGCGCAGCAGCCCGAGCCGCGCGTGGGCCTCGGTGCCCGGGCGGGCCGTGTGGATCACCAGGAGCTGGTGGTGCTCGTGGCTGAGCAGGACCTCGCAGTCCAGCTCCAGCAGGCCCACCACGGGGTGCAGGAAGCGTTTCGTCGCCCGGTGGCGCAGGGACACCTCGTGTTCCTCCCACAGCCGGGCGAACTCCTCGCTCCCGGAGCGGAGTTCGGCCACCAGCGCGGCCGGTTCCGGATCGTCGGGGCGTGCGGCGGTCACCGCGCGCAGGTTGGCCACGTGCACGCGGGCGTGCTCCTCCCGGTCCTCCCGCGGGAACAGATCGCGCGCCTCGCGGTCCAGGAAGTAGCGGCGGAGCAGGTTGCGCTCGCGCCGGGGGCGGGACATCACGTCGAGGGTCAGCGCCCGGGCCATCGCGTTCTGCGCCAGGACCTCGCCGCAGTCGGTCACCACCTGCGCGGGGGTGTCGTCCAGCCGGTCCAGGATCAGCAGCAGCCCGGGCGTCACGTGCCGCGACGCCGTCCCGTGGCGCGGCGGCTCCTCGCCGGCCAGGTGGAACAGGTGGTCGCGTTCGACGTCGGTGAGGCGCAGCGCACGGGCCAGCGCCGCCAGCATCTGCCGCGACGGCCGCGGTCCCCGGCACTGCTCCAGCCGCGTGTAGTAGTCCACCGACATGCCGGCCAGCTGTGCCACCTCCTCACGCCGCAGCCCCGGCGTGCGGCGCCGGGCGCCCGGGGCGAGACCCACGTCCGAGGGGGCCAGGCGGGCACGCCCGCGGCGCAGGAAGTCGGCGAGTTCGGTGCGGTTCACCTCTCCAGACTGCGCCAGGCAGCCCGTCTTATCCAGGGACCGCCGGTCCCCTGATCGACGGGTCTCTCCCGCCCCGGCCCGCTCCGTCCGAGGCTGGGAGCACCGGACAAGAGGAGTGGACGACGATGCTGACACTGGTGACGGGCACGACGGGACAGGTCGGCCGGAGGTTCGTGCCGAGGCTGCTGGCACAGGCCCGGCCGGGGGAACGGGTGCGGGTGCTGGTGCGGGACGCCGCCCGCGCGGAGCCCTTCGCGCAGCTCGGCGCCGAGGTGCTGACCGGCGATCTGCGGGACGCGGAGGCGCTCGGCAGGGCGGTGGCCGGGGCGGACGCGGTGGTGAACATCGCGGCGGCGTTCCGGGGCGTCCCGGACGACGAGGCGCGGGCCGTCAACCGGGACGCGGCCGTAGAACTCGGCCGCGCCGCGCTCGCCGCCGGCGCCCGGCGCTTCGTCCAGGTCAGCACGGGACTGGTGTACGGCCTCGGCCGGGGCCGCCCGCTGACCGAGGAGGACGAGACGCGGCCCGGCGGCGCGTGGTGGGGCGCCTACCCGGAGGCGAAGGCGCAGGCCGAGCGGCAGCTGCTCGCCCTGGAGGGCCTGGACGTGGGCGTCGCCAGGCTCCCCTTCGTCTACGGCGAGGGGGACCCGCATCTCGCCCAGGCGCTGACCTGGGCCGGGCGGTGGGCGGCGGCCCAGCGGCTGCACATGGGCCACCATGCCGACGTGGCCCAGGGCCTGCTGCGCCTCCTGCACGCGCCGGGCATCGCCGGCCGGATCTACAACGTCGCCGACGACGCCCCCGTGACCGCGGTCGAGCTGCACCAGCTGAACGGGGCCGCCGTCCCGGCCGAACTCCACGAGCGCTCCGACCCCGACCCGTTCTTCCAGGTGATGTCGACCGAGCGCATCCGCCGTGAACTCGGCTACCGCCCGCTGTACCCGAGCGTCTACGCGGCCCGCGCGGCCGGAGCCCTCTGACCGCCCGATCCCGGGTGACCGCCCGCCGGACCCCGTGTCCGGCGGGCGGACCAGCTCTAGTCCACCCCCCGGATCCGCCGCACCAGCACCGCCCCCGCGAGCCCGACGGCCGCGGCCACCAGGTACAGCGTCCGGTAGCCGCCCAGGTGGGTCACGATCGGCGCGGCGAGGGCGGGGGCCGCGACCTGGGGGAGGGAGTTGGCCACGTTGATGACGCCGAGGTCCTTGCCGCGGTCCCCGGCCGCGGGCAGCACGTCCGTCATCAGCGCGAAGTCGACCGAGGTGAACACGCCGAAGCCGATCCCCAGCACCGCCGCCGCGACGATCGCCCCCGGCCAGGTCTGCCAGACCGCCAGCGCCGCCGTCGCCACCGCCATCAGCGCCCCGGACCAGATCACGAACGGCTTGCGCCGCCCCACCCGGTCCGACCAGACGCCGCCGACGACGACCGTGGCCAGCAGCGTCAGCCCGTTCACCGCCGTCAGGACCAGCACGCCCTGCTCGGGGTCGGCGTGGTGCAGGCGGTCGCGCAGGTAGTACAGGAGGTACAGCAGCACCAGCGCGTTGCTCAGGTTCATCAGGAAGCGGGTCAGCCAGGCCCAGCCGAGGTCGGGGTGGCGGCGCGGGCTCAGCCAGAAGCCGGCCGCGAAGCCCCGCCACGACCAGGGCGGCCGGTCCGCCTCCGCCAGCCGCAGGTCCTCGTACCGCACGACGTACGGCAGCACGCCGGCCAGCGTGAACACCGCGCAGGCCGCGTACCCCGATCCGACGCCCCCGGCGACCGTGGCGAGCCCGGTGCCGCCGACCACGCCGAGGATCTGCGCCGCGCCCAGCCAGCCGCCCACCGAGCCCCGCTGGAGCCGGGGCACCTGGTCGGGCACGGCCGCCGTCACCGCGGCGAAGGACGCGTTCAGGGTCAGCTGGACCAGGCACCAGCCCAGCGCCATCGTCCACACACCGTCCGCGCCCGCGAGCAGCAGCAGGGACAGCGCGCCGCCGGCCGCCCCGGCCGCGATCCACGGGGTGCGCCGGCCCCGGCGGGACGTCGTCCGGTCCGACAGGGCGCCGAAGACCGGATTGGCGGCCAGCGAGACGACCGCGCCGGCGCCGGTCACCCAGGCCAGCATCGTCTCCTTCGACATGCCCGAGCCGGGCGCGAAGTCCTCGGCCTGGGAGGCCAGCAGGATCTGCAGCGGGCCGTACCAGCCGACCCAGATCGCCCCGTTGGCCAGCGACAGGGCCGACGTCCAGCCCCGGCCCACCCGTTCGACGGGCTCGGCCAGTGCGGCCGCCGGGGCGCTGTCCGCCGTCGTCATCCCAGAGTCCGCGCGCGCTGCGCGCGCAGCATGTCCCGCAGCCACGCGTACGACGCCTTCGGGGTCCGCTGCTGCGTCGCGAAGTCGACGTGGACCAGGCCGAAGCGGCGCGCGTACCCCTCCGCCCACTCGAAGTTGTCCAGCAGCGACCACACGAAGTAGCCGCGCACGTCGACGCCCGCCTCCAGCGCCCGGTGCAGGGCGCGGACGTGGCCGTCCAGGTAGTCGATGCGGGCCTGGTCGTCGAGGCCCTCGTAGGAGCAGCCGTTCTCGGTGATGACGACGGGCGGCAGGCGGTCGCCGTAGCGGTCCCTGAAGGTCGTCAGCAGCTCGGTGAGGCCCTCGGGGACCACCGGCCAGCCGAAGTCCGTCACCGGCACGCCCTCGATCTCCCGCACGGAGAAGGGCAGTTCGGCCGGCATGGTGATCCCGCCGAACTCGATCTCGGTGCCCTGCGGCGCGCCGACCCGGGTGGGCGCGTAGTAGTTGATCCCGTACCAGTCGAGCGGCTCGGAGATCACCTTCAGGTCGGCCGCCACGTCGCCCGGCATCAGCTCGCCGAGTCCCTCCGGGTACTCGCCCAGCAGCAGCGGCTCGGCGAACAGGCGGTTGAGCAGGACGTCGTAGAACGCCGCCGCCTCCAGGTCGGCCGGCTCCTGAGACGCGGGCCAGGTCGGGCCGTGGGAGTTGGCGATGCCGATGTCGCCGGCGCCGGCCGCGCGCAGCGCCTGCACGGCCAGGCCGTGGGCGAGGAGCTGGTGGTGGGCGACCGGCAGCGCGTCGAAGAGCAGCCGCTTGCCGGGGGCGTGGGTGCCGAGCGCGTGGCCGAGCAGGGTGTGCTCGGCGGGCTCGTTGAGGGTGATCCACTTCGTGACGCGGTCGCCCAGGCGGCCCACGACCGTCGAGACGTACTCCGCGAACCGGTACGCGGTGTCGCGTTCCAGCCAGTCCAGGTTCGCCGGCAGGTCCCAGTGGAACAGGGTGGGGACCGGCCGGACGCCGGCGGCGAGCAGTTCGTCGACGAGACGGTCGTAGAAGTCCGCTCCGCCGGGGGAGTTCACCCTCGGCCAGGAGACGGAGAAGCGGTACGCGTCCACGCCGAGCCCCGACAGGAGCGCCACGTCCTGCGGGTACCGGTGGCAGTGGTCGCAGGCCACCGCGGCCGTGGAGCCGTCCTTGACCCGGCCCGGCTCGGCGGTGAAGGCGTCCCAGACGGACGGCTCGCGGGCGTCGGCCGCGCCCTCGATCTGGTGGGCGGAGGTGGACACGCCCCAGAGGAAGTCCGCCGGGAACGGGGGGATCGGGTGGGCCGCGGCACGCGGATCGTTCGCCATGGGCGGGATCATCCTTACCGCCGGGTAAGGAAGTCAACGCCCCGGCGTGAAAAGGGCGTTCCCGCGCCCGCCGGCAACCGCTCACGCCCCTTCCCGCAGCACCCGCGAGATCAGCGTGCGCTGCTCCGCGGTGAGCCGGGGGTCGGCCGCGTAGACCCGCTCGCCGTCCACGGTGATCTCGTAGCTGAAGCCGTCCGGAACCACGGCCGGGGGCGCGCCCCGGCCGCCGGCCACCGCCTGCTCGGCCAGGGCGTGCCATTCGCCGGCGTCGGGCCGCCCCGCCGTGTCCACCTCGGCCCTGCGCTCGATGCCCGCGAACCCGCCCGTGCGCCTCACCTGAATACGCATGGGTCCCTGTGTAGTACGGAACTACAGGATCCGCACCCCGACCTGTTCCCAGGCCTTCTTGACGGCCTGGGACTCGTCGCCGCCGTCGCCGAACCGTTCGCGCGCGGCCTTGACGGTGAGCCCCGCGAAGTCGTTGAAGAGGGCCCTCTCCCCGAGTTCGCCGCCGGTCAGCACGTCGTACCAGATCTGGCCCGCCTTCTCCCAGGCGTGACCGCCCAGGGCGGTGGCGACGAGGTAGAACGCGTGGTTGGGGATGCCGGAGTTGATGTGGACGCCGCCGTTGTCGCGCCCGGTGCGGACGTAGCCGTCCATCGTCGCGGGCTGCGGGTCCTTGCCGAGGACGTCGTCGTCGTAGGCGGTTCCCGGCGCCTTCATCGAGCGCAGGGCGGAGCCGGTGACGTCCGGGGCGAGCAGGCCCGCGCCGATCAGCCAGTCCGCCTCCGCGGCCGTCTGGCCGAGCGAGTACTGCTTGATGAGCGAGCCGAACACGTCGGACATCGACTCGTTGAGCGCGCCCGGCTGGCCGTAGTAGGTCAGGTTCGCCGTGTACTGGGTGACGCCGTGGGTCAGCTCGTGCCCGATCACGTCGACGGAGTTGGTGAAGTCGAGGAAGATCTCGCCGTCGCCGTCGCCGAACACCATCTGCTCGCCGTTCCAGAAGGCGTTGTTGTAGCCCTCGTCGTAGTGGACGCTGGCGTCCAGGGGCAGGCCGTCGTCGTCGATGGAGTGACGCCGGTAGGCCTTGAGGTAGAGGTCGAAGGTGGCGCCGAGGCCGGAGTAGGCGCGGTTGACGGTCGCGTCCCGGCCCGGGTCCTGGCCCTCGGAGCGGACCTTGGCGCCGGGCAGGTCGGTGCCGTGGGCGCAGTCGTAGATCGTCCGCAGCGGCTGGTCCGACGGCGCCTTCGCGGCCGGTGCGGCGGCCAGGCGGAACTCGGTGGTCACCCGGCGGCGGCCGCGCAGCTCGCTGTCGCGCAGCAGGGTGCGCCGGGCGGGACCGGAGAGCGCGGGGTCGTCGTTGCGCGCCAGCCGGTCGAGGAGGTGCGGCGGTACGACGGTGCAGAAGACGGGCTCGGAGCCCCCGTGAGTCGTCATGTCCGGCACCCTTGCACTGCGTTACCCACCTGTCACTACAGGCAACCATGATCGGTGAAAAACGGTGACAAACGCGGCAGATCACCGGCGGTGAGTGGTATGGGACACGTTTCGTCCCCTTTCTCACTATTTCTCTGTACCTGTCTTCGGTGGTCCCGCATACTGATACGGACCCGCGCAACCGGTGCGGCTCGGCTAGGCTGCGGAGCATTATGCGTTTCGGGCTGCTTCTCCTTAGCTGCCGCGGCGAGGGCCTGTAGTCGAGGCCGACCCCCTCCCCGCGGTGCTTGGTGTTGCGCGTCGGCCGTCCTTCCGTCCGGAGAGTCTCCGGTCACCCCGAGGAGCCCACGCCCCATGGCGAACCGCCAGCAGCCCAGCCAGATGCCGATCCACAAGTACGGGCAGTACGACCAGGTCGACATCCCCGACCGCACCTGGCCGAACAACCGGATCACCGCCGCCCCCCGCTGGCTCTCCACCGACCTGCGCGACGGCAACCAGGCCCTGATCGACCCCATGTCGCCCGAGCGCAAGCGCCGGATGTTCGACCAGCTGGTCAAGATGGGCTACAAGGAGATCGAGGTCGGCTTCCCCGCCTCCGGCCAGACCGACTTCGACTTCGTGCGCTCGATCATCGAGGAAGAGGGCGCGATCCCGGACGACGTCACCATCTCCGTACTGACCCAGGCCCGTGAGGACCTGATCGAGCGGACCGTGGAGTCCCTGAAGGGCGCCCGGCGGGCGACCGTCCACCTGTACAACGCCACGGCCCCCGTCTTCCGCCGCGTGGTCTTCCGCGGCTCCAGGGACGACATCAAGCAGATCGCCGTCGACGGCACCCGCCTGGTGATGGAGTACGCGGAGAAACTGCTGGGCCCCGAGACCGAGTTCGGCTACCAGTACAGCCCCGAGATCTTCACCGACACCGAGCTGGACTTCGCCCTGGAGGTCTGCGAGGCGGTCATGGACGTCTACCAGCCCGGCCCGGGCCGCGAGATCATCCTGAACCTGCCGGCCACCGTCGAGCGCTCCACCCCCTCCACCCATGCCGACCGCTTCGAGTGGATGAGCCGCAACCTCTCCCGTCGCGAGCACGTCTGCGTCTCCGTCCACCCGCACAACGACCGCGGCACCGCCGTCGCCGCCGCCGAGCTGGCCCTGATGGCCGGCGCCGACCGCGTCGAGGGCTGCCTGTTCGGGCAGGGCGAGCGCACCGGCAACGTCGACCTGGTCACCCTGGGCATGAACCTGTTCTCCCAGGGCGTCGACCCGCAGATCGACTTCTCCGACATCGACGAGATCCGTCGCACGTGGGAGTACTGCAACCAGATGGAGGTCCACCCGCGCCACCCGTACGTGGGCGACCTGGTCTACACCTCCTTCTCCGGCTCCCACCAGGACGCCATCAAGAAGGGCTTCGACGCCATGGAGGCCGACGCGGCGGCCAAGGGCGTCACCGTCGACGACATCGAGTGGGCCGTCCCGTACCTGCCGATCGACCCGAAGGACGTCGGCCGCTCCTACGAGGCCGTCATCCGCGTCAACTCGCAGTCCGGCAAGGGCGGCATCGCGTACGTCCTGAAGAACGACCACAAGCTGGACCTGCCCCGCCGGATGCAGATCGAGTTCTCCCGGCTCATCCAGGCCAAGACGGACGCCGAGGGCGGCGAGGTCACCGGCAACGCCATCTGGTCCGTCTTCCAGGACGAGTACCTGCCGAACCCCGAGAACCCCTGGGGTCGGATCCAGGTCAGGAACGGCCAGTCGACCACCGACACCGACGGCGTGGACACCCTCAAGGTCGAGGCCACCGTCGACGGCGTGGACACCGTGCTGACCGGCTCCGGCAATGGTCCGATCTCGGCCTTCTTCGACGCCCTGCAGTCCGTCGGCATCGACGTACGGCTGCTGGACTACCAGGAGCACACGATGAGCGAGGGCGCCTCCGCGCAGGCCGCCTCGTACATCGAGTGCGCCATCGGCGACAAGGTCCTGTGGGGCATCGGCATCGACGCGAACACGACGCGTGCGTCGCTGAAGGCGGTCGTCTCGGCCGTCAACCGCGCGACGCGCTGACCATCCTGACCGGCGGTTTGAGGACCCCGTTCGCCGACCCCGGCGAGCGGGGCCCCGTCGTTTTCGGCCACTGTCCGGTGGAGGTCACGGAAAGGTCTCGTCCAGAGTGCTGACTACACCTGTCCCCTGTGGCTAACATCACGCAGACGTGGCGATGTTGCCACGGGGTTACGGAGGTGCGACGTGCTGCCAGAACGGGGACGAGACGGCCGTGTCACCCGGCTTGCCCACATCATGGGCACCCGCACCGCGTGGACGCCCGTCGGCGACGGCGAGTTCTTCTGCCCGGGCTGCGGCGGCGACCGCAACTACCTGCGGCTGACCGGACAGCGCCGCTTCACCGTCCTCGGCGTGCCGCTCGTGCCGCGCGGCGGGACCGGCCCGGTCGTCGAGTGCGCCGCCTGCCGCCGACACTTCGGCACCGACGTCCTCGACCACCCCACCACCGTGCGCTTCTCGGCGATGCTGCGCGACGCCGTCCACACGGTCGCCCTCGCGGTCCTCTCCGCCGGCGCCTGCTCCCGCACCTCCCTGGAGACCGCCGCGGGCGCGGTGCGCGCGGCCGGCTTCACCGACTGCACCGAGGAACAGCTCTCCGCACTCGTCGACGCCCTCGCCTCCGACACCGGCCGCAACTACGGCCCCTCCTACGGCCCCGGTCTCGCCATAGAGCTGCACGAGGCCCTCGACCCGCTCGCCGCCCACCTCGCCCCGGCCGGCCGCGAATCGATCCTCCTGCAAGGCGCCCGCATCGCCCTGGCCGACGGCCCCTACACCCCGGCCGAACGCGAGGCCCTCACCACCGTGGGCGCGGCCCTGACGATCTGCGCGGACGACGTGACCCGCCTCCTCGCCGCCGCCGGAACACCCTCCTGACCCCGCCCGCCCCCGCGCACCGGCCCCGCCCCTCCCGCACCCCCGTACTCCCCGGGGAGTAACGCGGCCGCCGGGTCACCCCCGGCAGTACCCGCGAACTCGCCCTCGCGCCCGACGAAGCGCCCCCCGTCCGCCGGAAGTCTGGAGAACGCATCCGGACGACCGAACCGAAGGGAGGGCCCATCTCATGGGGGCCGGGAAAAGGAAGAGCATCCCCTGGTTGATGCTCGTGCTGTGGGTGGGCGTGCTCGCGCTCGCCTCGCCGTTCGCCGCGAAACTGGGCGACGTCCAGCACGACCGCGTCACCGACTACCTGCCGGCGAGCGCCGACTCGACCAGGGCAGCCGAACTCCAGGAACAACTGCCCGGCGGCGAGAGCACCGAGCTGGTGGTCGTCTACCACCGCGACGGCGGCCTCACCGCCGCCGACCGCGCCACGGCCCGCACACAGATCGCCCGCGTCGCCGGCGCCCACGCCCTCACCGGGACCCCGCGCGCCGTCCCCTCCGCCGACGGCGCCACCCTCATGTACCCCCTCGCCACCAACGAGCCCGGAACCGACGAGACGAAACGCGACGCGCTCGTCGACGACGTCCGCCGGACCGCCCGCGGCGAGGGCGCGCTGACCGTCGAGGTGGGCGGCACCGGGGCGCTGGCCACCGACGCGGGCAAGGTCTACGAGTCCCTCGGCGGCCCCCTGCTCTACACCACCGTCGCCGTCGTCGCCCTCCTGCTGATCCTCATCTACCGCAGCCCCGTGCTGTGGCTCGTGCCGCTCGTCGTGGCCGGCGTCGCCGACTTCCTGTCCATGGCCGTCGCCTACGGCCTCCACCAGGCCTTCGGCACCTCGGTGTCCGGACAGAGCTCGGGCATCATGACCATCCTCGTCTTCGGCGCCGGCACCGACTACGCCCTGCTGCTCGTCTCCCGCTACCGGGAGGAGCTGCGGCGCGTCGAACGGCCCCTCGACGCCATGCTGGCCGCGCTGCGCGGCTGCGGACCCGCCGTGCTGGCCTCCTCCGGAACCGTCGCCGCCGGACTGCTGTGCCTGCTCGCCGCCGACCTCAACTCCAGCCGGGGCATGGGACCGCTGGGCACGGCCGGGGTGCTGTGCGCGCTGGCGGCGATGCTGACGCTGCTGCCCGCCGTCCTCGTCCTCCTGGGCCGCCGGGTGTTCTGGCCGCTGGTGCCCGCCCACGGCAGCACACCCGCGCAACGCCGGTCGCTGTTCTCCGCGATGGGCGCCTCCGCCGGACGCCGGCCGCGGACCGTCCTGACCGCCGGCGCCGTCCTGCTCGGCGCGCTCGCCCTGGGCGCGCTCAACCTGCCCGGCGCGCTCAGACAACAGGACGCCTTCGTCGACCGGCCCGACTCCGTCTCCGCCATGGCGACCCTCGCCGAGGCCTTCCCCCGGCAGTCCGCCCAGCCCATCGACGTCCTGACCCCGGCCGACCGGGCCGGCGCCACCCTCGCCGCGGTCCGCGCCACCCACGGCGTCGCCGACGCCCGCACCGGCCGCACCGGCGCCGGCTGGACCGAGATCGAGGTGACCGCCGACGCGCCGCCGCAGTCCGCGGCCGAGACGGCGACCGTCCGCGCGCTGCGCGAACGGCTCCCCGGCTCCTACGTCGGCGGCCCCAGCGCCCAGCAGCTCGACCTGGCCGACACCGACGCCCGCGACCGGCTCGTCGTCGTCCCGATCGTCCTCGCCTCCGTCCTGCTGATCCTGATCGCGCTGCTGCGCTCGCTCGTGGCGCCGCTGATGCTGGTCGCCGCCGTGGTCGCCGTGTGGGGCGCGGCGCTCGGCCTCGGCGGGCTCGTCTTCGGCCCGGTCCTCGGCTTCGAGGGCACGGACCCCGGACTCGGACTGCTGTCCTTCGTGTTCCTGGTGGCCCTCGGCGTCGACTACGGCATCTTCCTCATGCACCGGATGCGCGAGGAGTCGGTGCGCGGCGCCGAACCCGTCGCCGCCGCGCTGACCGCGCTGCGCACGACCGGCGGGGTCATCGCCTCCGCCGGTCTCGTCCTGGCCGCGACCTTCGCCGTCCTGACGAACATGGGACTGGTCCAGCTCGTCGAACTGGGCTTCGTCATCGCGGTGGGCGTGCTGCTGGACACCTTCCTCGTCCGCACCTACCTGGTGACCAGCGCGAGCGTGGCGCTGGGCCGGCGGGTGTGGTGGCCGGGCCCGCTGGCCCGCGCGCCGCAGCCCGGACCGCAGACCGGCGACCGTGCGCGCCAGCCCGTCTGACGGCCGGGGCGCCCCTCCCTCCCGGAGGGGCGCCCCGGTGCCGCAGGATGATGCCGTGCAGGCAACCACCACACCCGCCCGCCGCCGGGGCGAGCAGATCATGCGGGCGATCCACCGCGACCCCCGCGCCGCGCCCCGCCCCACCCGTACCGGCGCACTGCCGGCCGCGGCGACCGCCGTCCTCGCCGTGGCCCTCGCCCTGGCCGGCGTCGACGGGCCGCGCCCCGACGCGCTCGGCTGGACCCTCCTGCTCGCCGCGCACGTGCCCCTCGTCCGCCGCCGCCGCTCCCCGGTGGCGGTCCTGTTCGTGCTGGCCGCCTGCGTCGTCCCGTACCACGTCCTCGGCAACGCCCATGCCGCGCCCGTCCCCGCGACCATGGTGGCGCTCTACACGATCGCGGAGACCGGCCCGGCCCGCCGCACGCTGCTCACCGGCGGCGCCGTCCTCGGACTGACCCTCGTCGTCAGCGGCCTCGCCGACCCCGGCGGGGCGGCGGAGGTCCTGCGGATCTCCGGCTGGGTCGTCGCCGTCCTCTTCTGCGGCATGAGCGTCCGCTACTACCGCCAGTACGTCGGGGCCATCGTCGAACGCGCCGAACGCGCCGAACGCACCCGGGAGGAGGAGGCCCGCCGCCGCGTCGCCGAGGAACGCCTGCGCATCGCCCGCGACCTGCACGACCTCCTCGCCCACAGCATCACCCTCATCGGCGTGCAGACGTCCGTGGCCGCCCATGTGCTGGCCGCCGACCCCGACCGCCTCGACCGCGCGGCCGTCGCCAAAGCCCTCGACGACATCGCCGAGACCTGCCGCAGCGCCCGCGGCGAACTGCGCACGACACTGGAGGTGCTGCGCGAGAACGGCGTCCCCGACGGGCGCGGGCCGCTGCCCGGCCTGCACGGACTGCCCGACCTCGTGGAGAGCGCCCGGACGGCGGGGGCGCGCGCCGAACTGTCGCTGAACGCCGGGAAGGTGCCGCCCGCGGTGGGCGCGGCCGCCTACCGGATCGTGCAGGAGGCGCTGACGAACGCGGTCCGCCACGGCGGGCGGGCCGGCCTCGCGATCGCCGTACGGGTGGACGAGCGGGAGGGCGCGCTGCGGATCACGGTCACCGACGACGGCACGGGCGCCGTGAAGTACGACGGCGACGGCGACGGCGAGGAAGCCGGCGGGACCGGCGGGAACAGCCGGAGCAGCGGAACCGGTGGGATCGGCGGGGACAGCGGGGACAGCGGCGGCGCGGATGCCGGTCCGCCCGGCTTCGGGCTCACCGGCATGCGGGAGAGGGCGCGCAGTGTGGGCGGCACGCTGCGGGCGGGACCGAGGAACGGCGACGGGGAGGGGTTCGAGGTGTGTGCCGTACTGCCGACGGAGGCCGCCCGGTGAGCGGGCTCAGAATCCTGCTCGCGGACGACCAGACGCTGGTCCGGGCCGCGTTCGCGATGCTCGTGGAGTCCGCGCCGGACATGGCGGTGGTCGGCCAGGCCGGCACCGGCCGGGAAGCGGTGCGGCTGGCCCGCGAGACCCGCCCCGACCTCGTCGTGATGGACATCCGCATGCCCGACCTCGACGGCATCGAGGCGACCCGGCTGATCGCCGCCGACGACGAGCTGACCGGCGTCCGCGTCCTCGTCCTGACCACCTACGACACCGACGAGAACATCGTCGAGGCGCTGCGCGCGGGCGCCTCCGGATTCCTGGTGAAGGACACCCGCCCCGCCGACCTCCTCGACGCCATCCGCACGATCGCCGCGGGCGAGGCCCTGCTGTCGCCCGGCCCGACCGCGCGGCTGATCGCCCGGTTCCTGCGCGGCCCCGCCGGACCGCCCCCCGTGGGCGGCCCGGAAGGACTCTCCGAACGCGAGCGCGAGGTGCTCGCCCTGGTCGCCCGGGGACTGACCAACACCGAGATCGCCGAGACGCTGGGCCTCAGCCCGCTCACCGCGAAGACCCATGTCAGCCGCATCATGGGCAAGCTGGGCGCACGCGACCGGGCCCAACTGGTCATCGTGGCCTACGAGTCGGGGCTGGTGTCACCGGGAACGACCTGAACGGCACGGGCGGGCGGGCCGGGGGCCGGGCCGGGGCGGCGGCGTTACGGGCTGCGGGTCCGGGGGCTGCGAGCCCTGGGGGAGTGCCCGGCTGCCCCGCTGCCCCGCCGTCCCGCCGCCCTACGGCAGCGTCCGCTGGTACGTGCTGTCCGTGTCGGAGTCGTAGACGAGCTTGCCCGCCGTGTCGTAGCCCTTGATGTGCGGGGCGAGGGTGACCTGCCGGTTCAGCGTGCCCGCGGCGACGAACCACTCTCCGTCCAGGACGGCCGTCGTACGGCTGTCCCCGTAGGAGACGGTCACCTTGGCGACCGACGGCTCCACCGTGCCGATGACCCCCCAGCGGAACGGCAGCTTCCAGTGGCCCTTGTCGATGAACGACTGCTGGTACAGCTTGCCGCCGTTGACGTCGGGCAGGACCGGACCCGCGTCCGGCGGCCCGGCGTCGCTCGAACTGACGCTGATGCCCGAGGCCACCCCGTCCTCGAGGGTGCACACCACCCGGAAACCGGCCGGCTTCTCCTTCACCGCGACGACGTTGAAGCCGTCGCCGGGGCTGTTGGAGTCCCCGGTGCTCCTGAGCGCCAGGACGATCCGGTAGTCCTTCGCCCTGCCCAGATCACGGGCGCCGCCCGCGTGCCCGCCCTCGGCCCGCAGGCACTCCTTCAGCCCGTCCGCGGCCTGCTCGAAGGTGATCCCGTCGAGCAACTGCCCCTTCGTGGCGGGCCGCGCCGGGCCGTCCGGCGCGGGGGACGGGCTCGCCGTCCGGTCGTGCGTGGCGCTCACCGACGGGTGCGGCGCTGCCGTGTCGGCGCCCCGGCCCCCGCCCCCGCCGTTCACGGCGTACGCCCCCACCGGCACCGCGGCCAGCGCTGCCAGCGCCGCCCCGGTCACCGCCACGCGCCGCCGCCGCTCGGCCAGTCCACGCCGGCGGATCGCCGGGTAGGGCGCCGGGGCGGGCTGGATCGTGTACGCGTCCTGCGCGAGCATCTCACGCATCAGCTCCTCCAACTCTCGGTGTTCGTAAGGCTCGTTCACCTGCTGCCTCCCTGCGGCTGCGGCTGCGGCTGCGGTTGCGGCCGGGGCCGGGGCCGAGGCTCGGACGGGGGCTGCGTCCGGCTGCCGGACGCGGTGCGGCCGGCGGTCAGCCCCGGATACGAGCGCAGCTTCGCCAGCCCCTTCGACGCCTGGCTCTTGACCGTCCCCTGCGAGCAGCCCAGCACCTCGGCCACCTCCGCCTCCGACAGGTCCTCCCAGTACCGGAGCACCACCACCGCCCGCTGCTTCGGCGGGAGTTGGGCCAGTCCCGCCATCAGGGAGCCCCGCTCCTCGACCCGTCCCGCGCCCTCGTCCCGGCCCGCCCGCTCGGGCGGCGCCGCGGTCAGCGCCTCGACGACCCTGCGCTTGCGGAACCGGTCGCTGTTGCAGCTGACCAGCATCCGCCGGACGTAGGCCTCCGGGTTGTCGCTGCGCGATATCCGCCGCCACGACCGGTACGCCTTCGCCAGCGCGGTCTGCGTCAGGTCCTCCGCGTGGTGGACGTCGCCCGTGAGCAGATACGCGGTCCGCACGAGCCGGGACCAGCGCGCTCTGACGAACTCCTGGAACCGGTCCTCTTGTTCGGCCTGCATCAAGCACCCTCCTCGCCCTCCAGACCACCGGTCGGACGGAATCGGTTGCCCGGCCGCCGTGACGATGTTCGAATGGAGTGATGGAGAACCACGCGTGGGCCTGGTGCGCCGGCGACCCCGGAGTGCTGGAACTGCCGTCAGGCCGCCTGGTCCGCGGCCGCGGCCTGCGCCACCCGCTGGACCCGACGGCGCCGGCCCCGGCGTACGGCCTCTACCTGCTCGGCGCCCGCCCCGAACGCGCCCCCTGGGAGTCCCGCTGGCTGCGCTGGCCCGACTTCCGCCTCCCCGCCGACCGCCGGGACGCCCGCGCGGCCCTCACCGAGGCCTGGCGCCGCGCGGCCGGCGAACGCGTGGAGATCGCCTGCCACGGAGGCCGCGGCCGCACCGGCACGGCGCTCGCCTGCCTGGCGGTACTGGACGGCGTACCGCCCGAGAGAGCAGTGCGCTTCGTCCGCGACAACTACCACCCCCGCGCGGTGGAGACACCTTGGCAGCGGGGGTATGTGCGGCGGTTCGGCCTTACCGGCGACGGCACGGGCCGCGGCTAGACTGCCGTCCCGCGGACGCGGCGGCCACGGGGACCGCGGCCCCGACCCGAGGAGGCGACGTGCCGGCACCGGTGGTAGTGATCGGCGCGGGCGTGATCGGACTCACCACGGCGGTGCTCCTCGCGGAAGCGGGCCATGCCGTGCGGGTCGACGCCGAACTGCTCCCCGCCGACACGACCTCGGCCGCCGCGGGCGCCTCCTGGGATCCGTTCCTGGCCGAACCCGCCGACCTGGTGGAGCGCTGGAGCAGGGAAACGCTCCGGGTCCTCGTGGGGCTCGGCGCCGACGCCCGGACGGGTGTCCGTCTCGTCGAGGGCACGCACGAATCGCGTGTGCCGCGGGACGTGCCCGCCTGGGCCCCCTGGGTGGACGCCGTGCCGTGCGATCCGGGCGAGCTGCGACCGGGATACGCCGAGGGATGGCGCTACCGCGCTCCCGTCGTCGACATGCCCGCCTATCTGGCCCGTCTCGTCGACCGGTTGACCGCCGCCGGCGGCCGGTTGCGCCGGTACCGGCACGATTCGCTCGACGAGGCGCTGGCGGAGGCGCCCGTCGTCGTGAACTGCACGGGAACCGGCTCGCGCGCCCTGGCCGGCGATCCGTCCGTCCAGGCCGTGCGAGGCCAGCTCGTCGTCGTCGAGAACCCCGGCATCCGGACCTTCTTCTGCGACGACACCCCCGACGCCGAGGAACTCACCTACCTCTACCCCCAGTCCGACGTGGTGGTGCTGGGCGGCACCTCGGACTGGGGGAGCTGGGATCTGCGTCCCGACCCGGCGGCCGCCCGGGAGATCGTCCGGCGCTGTGCGGAGGTCGAACCCTCCCTGGCCGGGGCCCGGGTGGTCGGACACCGTGTGGGGCTCAGGCCGGTAAGGCCCGAGGTCCGGCTGGAGACGGAGCGCCGCGGCGACGCGCTGCTGCTGCACAACTACGGTCACGGCGGCGCCGGACTGACCCTGTCCTGGGGATGTGCCGCCGAGGCCGTCGATCTGCTCCGCGCGGCGGGGTAGCCGCCCCGGCTCACTCGCGGATCTGCCACTGCCTGCGTCCGGCCGTCCCCGCCTCGGGACCTCGCCGGTAGAGATACAGCCAGGTCCGCGCCGCCAGTGCGCAGGCAAGGGCCGCCGTCCACGGCCAACTGGTGGTCTTCGTCGCGATGATCGCCGCGCCGACGAGCGGCGAGGCCGCGGTGAACGCCATGAGGGCGACCTCGGCCGGACTGCGGCGGAAGCGGTGGGCGATGGAGAACTCGGACCACTCGTACCAGGCGAGGCCCGCGCTCAGCAGCGCGGCGAGGACCATGGTCGTCCGGGGATCTCCGCTGGCCTGGGCGTAGGTCACGGGCAGGGAGATGAGGAAGGGCAGCACACCGCCGTATTCGGAGAGGACGTTGCCGTACTTCATGATCTTCCCGAACGTGTTCGAGTGGATGCGCGCCAGCTCTCCCGAGGCGCTGGCGTAGACGATCAGGGACAGCACGGTGCTGAACGTCGCGCCGATCAGCAGGAGACGCACGTCGTCGGGGAAGCGCGTCGAGGTGAAGGCGAAGCCGAGGAGGAAGGTGATGGCCGCCAGGATCGAGCCGGAGAAGGCTATGCCGGCCGCCGCCTCACCGGACTGGAGGGTCGCGGGGTCGTCCTGTTCGAAGCGGGTGACCTCCACCGCCGGCTCCCCCCGCAGGGACACCAGGGCGGTCACGGCCTGGTCGCGGGGCGCGAGGGACTCGATCAGCTGCGCCCGCGCCCGTAAGGGCACCAAATAGCGCGTGTCGGGGTCGACGTACTCGACGCGGCTCTTGTGCTGGTAGTGCAGACAGATGCCGTCGGGTTCACGGCTGGTGCGCATGACGCGCGTGCCGATGAAGCCGCTCCGCAGCAGGAGTTTCGACAGGGCCGGCTCGGCGGTGTCGACCACGGCCGAGAACAGCGGTACCGGGCCCGGCAGTTCCGAGATCCGCTGCGACAGTGCGTCCAGGAGACGAAGGGCCACCCCCTGCCGGCGCAGGCCCGCACGGACGGCGATCACCGACAGGCGGACGTGGCCCGGTGCGGGCCGCTCCGCCACGGCGCATCCCACGATCTCACCGTCCGACTCCGCCACGCGGACCAGGTCCGCGGCGATCGACTCGGTCAGCAGGGCCGACGGCAGCACGTCCGCGGCATCGCAGGTCTCCGTCAACAGCCCTGCGACTCCCGGCAGATCGCCTGCGTGCGCCTTCCGGGTCGATAATGCGGCCACTCCGCCCGCGCCCCCTCGCTGCGTCCGGCGACGCAGGCGGGCGACAGCCCCCCGTGCGCCTTCGACGGCCCTGCTCCCCAAGCCGATTCGATCCTACCGACGGTCGCCGGCGCCGTGACCGGAACGGTTCACCCGCCCGCGCTGACCCTCAGCCCAGCGCCCCCGCCACCACCCCCGCCGTCTCCACGATCAGGGTGTGGTCGTAGGGGGCGTCGGGGGTGGGCTTGGTGAGTTGGACGGCGAGGACGATCGGGGTGCCGTCCGGGGTCCAGGCGATGCCGGCGTCGTTGTTCGCGCCGTAGGAGCCGCCGCCGGTCTTGTCGGCGATCGTCCAGGTCGGGGGGAGGCCGGCGCGGAAGCGGTTGGCGCTGGTGACCGTGCCGAGCATCCAGTCGGTCAGACGGCGCCGGTCGGGGGCGGACAGGGCGTCGCCGAGGACCAGCCGGGCGTAGGTGCGCGCGATCGCGTACGGGCTCGTGGTGTCCGTGATGCGGCCGGGCTCGGCCGAGTTGAGGTCGGGCTCCCAGCGGTCGAGGCGGGTGACGCGGTCGCCGACCGAGCGCGCGAAGCGGGTGACCGCGGCGGGGCCGCCCAGCTCGCGCAGCAGCAGGTTGCCCGCCGTGTTGTCGCTGTGCTGGATCGCCGCGGCGGACAGTTCCGCGATCGTCATGCCGTCGGCCACGTGGTTCTTGGTGATCTCCGAGTTCTCCACGACGTCGTCGGCCGTGTAGTGGACGCGCCGGTCCGGCGCCGACGCGGGCAGGTCCCGCAGGACGGCCGCCACCGCCAGCGTCTTGAACAGGGAGCAGACGGGGAAGAGCTCGTCGGCGCGGTGGCGGACCTGGCGGCGGGTGCGGACGTTGTAGGCGAAGACGCCGAGCCGGGCGCCGTGCCGGGACTCCAGGTCGCGCAGGCGGGCGACGACGGGGTCGGCCCGGTGGCCGGGGCCGGCGGCGGCCCGTGCGGGGGCGGCGGCCAGCAGGGCGGCGCCGGCGCCCGCGCCGGCGGTGAGCAGGGTGCGGCGGGTGGTCGAGGCTGAGATCGTTCTCTCCGTCCGTCGGGAACACAGAAGTCGTTTCCCTGTACACGGACGCCCCGGCCCGCACGCGCGGTTGCGCGCGCCCGCCGCGGGATCGTCGCGGGATCGCCACGGGCGGGCACACCACCCTCCCGGCGTAGGCGAGAATGGGGCCATGAGCCTGTTCCGCGACGACGGCGCCGTGCCGCGCCCCCGGCACCCGGGGGAGGCGGGGCGCGCCCTGCCGCGCCCGGGCGGCGGCCGGCGGCCCCGGCGGGCCCCCGGCGGGGGTGTGCGATGAGTCTCTTCCGGGACGACGGCATCGTCCTGCGCACCCAGAAGCTGGGCGAGGCCGACCGCATCATCACGCTGCTGACGCGCGGGCACGGGCGCGTGCGGGCCGTGGCGCGGGGGGTGCGGCGCACGAAGTCGAAGTTCGGGGCCCGTCTCGAACCGTTCTCCCACGTCGACGTGCAGTTCTTCGCACGGGGCAGCAGCGAGCTGGTCGGCCGCGGGCTGCCGCTGTGCACGCAGAGCGAGATCATCGCCCCCTACGGCGGCGGCATCGTGACCGACTACGCCCGCTACACGGCGGGCACGGCCATGCTGGAGACCGCCGAGCGGTTCACCGACCACGAGGGCGAGCCGGCCGTGCAGCAGTACCTGCTGCTCGTGGGCGCCCTGCGGACCCTCGCCCGCGGCGAGCACGCCCCCCACCTCGTCCTGGACGCGTTCCTGCTGCGGTCGCTGGCCGTCAACGGGTACGCGCCCAGCTTCGGCGACTGCGCCAGGTGCGGGATGCCCGGCCCGAACCGGTTCTTCTCCGTCGCCGCCGGCGGCTCCGTCTGCGCCGACTGCCGGGTGGCCGGCAGCGTCGTGCCCTCGCCGCAGACCCTGGTCCTCCTGGGCGCGCTGCTCACGGGAGACTGGGAGACGGCGGACGCGTGCGAGCCGCGCCACGTCCGGGAGGGCAGCGGACTGGTGTCCGCGTATCTGCACTGGCATCTGGAGCGCGGGCTGCGCTCCCTTCGGTACGTCGAGAAATAAGCAAGCGGAAGTCGAAGGAGACGAGAGGCACATGGTGGTACGCGGGTTCCTGGGGCGGCAGCGTCGGGAGTACAGGACTCCGGAGCCGCACCCGTCGGGTGCTCGCCCGCCCAGGCTTCCCGGCGAGCTGGTTCCCGAGCACGTGGCGATCGTCATGGACGGCAACGGCCGCTGGGCCAAGGAGCGCGGGCTGCCGCGCACCGAGGGCCACAAGGTCGGCGCCGAGCAGGTCCTCGACGTGCTCCAGGGCGCGGTGGAGATGGGGGTGCGCAACATCTCGCTGTACGCCTTCTCCACCGAGAACTGGAAGCGCTCGCCCGACGAGGTCCGCTTCCTGATGAACTTCAACCGCGACTTCATCCGCAAGACCCGCGACACCCTCGACGAGCTGGGCATCCGGGTGCGCTGGGTGGGCCGGATGCCCAAGCTGTGGAAGTCGGTCGCCAAGGAGCTCCAGGTCGCCCAGGAGCAGACCAAGGACAACGACCGCCTCACTCTGTACTTCTGCATGAACTACGGCGGGCGGGCGGAGATCGCGGACGCCGCGCAGGCGCTCGCGGAGGACGTGAAGGCGGGCCGGCTCGACCCGTCCAAGGTCACCGAGAAGACCCTCGCGAAGTACCTGTACTACCCGGACATGCCGGACGTCGACCTGTTCCTGCGGCCGAGCGGCGAGCAGCGCATCTCCAACTACCTGATCTGGCAGAGCGCGTACGCGGAGATGGTCTTCCAGGACGTCCTGTGGCCGGACTTCGACCGCCGCGATCTGTGGCGCGCGTGCGTGGAGTTCGCCTCCCGGGACCGCCGTTTCGGCGGCGCCACCCCCAACGAGGTGCTGCTGTCCCTGGAGGGGAACTCCTCGGAGCGGGGCGCCGCCGGTTCCTGAAGCCCCGCGGCGGGCCACGCCGCAGGTCGCGCCGCAGGCGATGTGGCAGGTCACGCGGCGGGGCGGCGGGGGTCCGCCCCGCGCGTGGGGGCCCTGCGCCCGGCCGTTACGATCACGGCTCGTCATCGCAGGGACCGGGGAGGGGCCATGGGCGAGGAGCAGGGCGTCGGAGTGCGCGAGGAGACGGTGGTGCTGGAGTACGAGCACGGTCTCGCGGACATGGAGGACGCCGTCCGGCTGGTGTCCCGCAAGAACGGCCGGGTGGGTCTGATCCACCGGCCGGTCTTCCTGGCGTGCGTCGCGCTGGCCGGAATCGCGGTCCTCGTCCTGGGCGTGCGCGGCGACGACGCGGGCGGGGTGTCGTTCGGCGTGATGTTCACGCTGTGGCCGGTGCTGATGTACTTCGCGCCGCGTCTGTCGGCCGGGCAGCTGCTGAAGGCGAACCGGCACCACGGCCGGGTCCAGGTCACCGTCGGCCCGGAGGGCGTCCGCACGCTGAGCGCCCACGCCGACCTGCGCATGGGCTGGGCCAACTACGGCAGCTACGCGGAGTCGGCGCGGGTCTTCGCCCTGCGCAGCCCCGACAAGGCCGGCCACTGCGCGATCGTCCTGGTGAAGGGGGGCGCCCGCACACCGGAGGACGTCGACCGCCTGCGCGCCCTGCTGGACAGCCGGCTGCGCCGCGTCTGACCACCGGACCGACCCGACCGGCCGACCTGACCGGCCGAACCGACCGGCCGACCTGACCGGCCGACCTGACCGGCCGAACCGACCGGCCGAACCGACCGGCCGAACCGACCGGCCGAACCGACCGGCCGAACCGACCGGCCGACCCGGTAGTCAGGCCGTGGGGGTGGCCGCGCAGTCCGCGCAGGTGCCGAAGATCTCGACGGTGTGGGCCACGTTCACGTAGCCGTGCTCGGCGGCGATGGCCTCGGCCCACTTCTCGACCGCCGGGCCCTCCACCTCCACGGCCTTGCCGCAGACCCGGCAGACGAGGTGGTGGTGGTGTTCGCCGGTGGAGCAGCGCCGGTACACGGACTCGCCGTCCGAGGTGCGCAGGACGTCGACCTCGCCCGCGTCGGCGAGGGACTGGAGGGTGCGGTAGACGGTGGTCAGGCCGACCGAGTCGCCCTTGTGCTTGAGCATGTCGTGCAGATCCTGCGCGCTGCGGAACTCGTCCACCTCGTCGAGCGCCGCCGCCACGGCGGCGCGCTGCCGGGTGGCGCGGCCCTTCACGGGCGGTCCAGCGGTCGTCACCGTTGTCTCCTCACGTCTGCGGCTTGCCGGGCCATTGTGCCAGCCCGGCCTGTGCGCGGTCAGACGCCGACTTCGTCGCCGGGGGCGCGGGTGGCCGGAATCGCGCACTCGGCGGGGTCGCCCGCGGGCTGCGCCGCGGCCAGGGCGCGGGCGCGGCGGCGGGCCAGCGGGGCGGCCAGCACGCTCAGCGCGACGAACGCGGCGATGGTCAGCAGCACGATCGTCGCGCCGGGCGGGACGTCCTGGTAGTACGAGGTGACCGTGCCGCCGATGGTGACCGTCACGCCGATGGCGACCGCGACCGCGAAGGTCGCGGCGAAGCTGCGGCTGAGCTGCTGGGCGGCGGCCACCGGGACGACCATCAGGGCCGACACCAGCAGCAGGCCCACCACGCGCATCGCCACGGTGACGGTCACCGCCGCGGTGACCGCGGTCAGCAGGTTCAGGGCGCGCACGGGCAGGCCGGTCACGCGGGCGAACTCCTCGTCCTGGCTGACGGCGAACAGCTGGCGGCGCAGGCCGAGGGTGACGAGGACGACGAAGGCCGCGAGCAGGCAGATCGCCGTCACGTCCGACTCCGACACCGTGGACAGCGAGCCGAAGAGGTACGAGGTCAGGTTGGCGTTGGAGCCGCCCGGCGCGAGGTTGATGAACATCACGCCGCCGGCCATTCCGCCGTAGAAGAGCATGGCGAGGGCGATGTCGCCGCGGGTCCTGCCGTACCAGCGGATGAGTTCCATGATCACCGCGCCCAGGACGGAGACGGCCGTGGCCATCCAGACCGGGGACCAGGAGAGCAGGAAGCCGAGGCCGACGCCGGTCATGGCGACGTGGCCGATGCCGTCGCCCATGAGGGCCTGACGGCGCTGGACGAGGTAGATGCCGACGGCGGGGGCGGTGATGCCGACGAGGACCGCGGCGAGCAGCGCCCGCTGCATGAAGGCGTAGTTCAGGAAGTCCATCAGCTCAGCAGTCCCGTGCGGATCGGTTCGGCCCCCGCGGGTGCGTGCGGGTGCACATGGTCGTGGCCGGGGAGGGCATGCTGTCCGACGGCGCGCGGGGGCGGCCCGTCGTGCAGCACGCAGCCGTCGCGCAGGACGACGGCCCGGTCGATGAGGGGCTCCAGGGGGCCCAGTTCGTGCAGGACCAGCAGGACGGTCGTGCCCGCCGCGACCTGTTCGCGCAGGGTGTGCGCCAGGACCTCCTGGCTGGCCAGGTCGACGCCGGCCATCGGCTCGTCCATGATCAGCAGTTCGGGTTCGGCGGCGAGCGCGCGGGCGATCAGCACGCGCTGGTGCTGGCCGCCGGAGAGGGAGTCGACGCCGTCCCCGGCCCGGTCGGCCATGCCGACCAGTTCCAGGGCGTGCCGGACGGCCGCGCGGTCGGCCTTGCGGAAGACGCCGAAGCGGGTGCGCGACAGCCGGCCCGAGGAGACGACCTCGGTGACCGTGGCGGGGACGCCGCCCGCGGCCGTGGTGCGCTGCGGGACGTATCCGATCCGCGCCCAGTGCCGGAACCGGCGGTGCGGGACGCCGAACAGCTCGATCTCGCCCGCGCCGATCGCCACCTGCCCGATGACGCTGCGCACGGCGGTCGACTTGCCGGAGCCGTTCGCGCCGAGCAGGGCGACGACCTCGCCGCGCCGCACGGTGAGGTCGACTCCCCGCAGGACGGGGCGCGAGCCCAGCTCGGCGCGGACCCCGCGCAGGGAGATGACGGGCTCGGCCTTCGCGTCCATGACGCCCTCCGTGGTGGTCATTTGGTTCCCAGGGCCGTCTGCAGAGCCTTGAGGTTCGCCCGCTGGACCGAGAAGTAGTCCTTGCCGCGGGACTTGTCCGTGATGCCCTCGATCGGGTCGAGGACGTCCGTCTTCAGTCCGGCGTCGCCGGCGATGGTCTTCGCGGTCTTGTCGCTGACGAGCGTCTCGTAGAACACGGTGGTGACGCCGTCGGCCCTGGTCATCTTCTCAAGCTCCCTGACGCGGGCGGCGCTGGGCTCCGACTCGGGGTCGAGGCCGTTGATGGCCTCCTCGGTCAGGCCGTAGCGCTCGGCGAGGTAGCCGAAGGCGGCGTGGGTGGTGACGAAGACCTTGGTCCGCGTGTTCGCGAGGCCCTTCTCGAACTCGGTGTTCAGGTCGCCGAGTTGCTTGACCAGGGCCGCGGTGTTGGCCTTGTAGTCGGCCGCGTGGCCGGGGTCGGCCTTCTCGAAGGCCTTGCCGACGCCCTCGGCGACCTGGGAGTACCGCACGGGGTCGAGCCAGATGTGCGGGTCGAGGCCGGACAGCTCCTCGTTCTCGTGGTCGTCGTGCTCGGCCGCGTGGCCGCCGACCTCGTTGCCGTGCTTCTCCAGCGTGGTGAGGGAAGCGGCGTCGATCCTGGTCCTGGGCCCGGACTGGGCCACGGCGTCGTCGACGGAGGGCTGGAGGTTCTTGAGGTAGAGGACCGCGTCGGACTCCTGGAGCGCGGCGGTCTGCTTGGCGCTGATCTCCAGGTCGTGCGGTTCCTGGCCGGGCTCGGTGAGGCTGGTGACGTGGACGTGGTCGCCGCCTATGCGCTCGGCGAGGAAGGCCATCGGGTAGAACGACGCGACGACGTCGAACTTGTCCGTGCCGGCCGCGGCCGCGCTGTCGGAGGAGCAGGCGGAGAGGGAGCCGAGACCGAGGGCGGTGGCCGCCGCGACGGCCGTGCCGGATATGAGTCGCCGTACGTTCATGACACTCATTTTCAACAAATATGGAAACCGTTGTCAACAAGCTGGCCGACAAGGGAGCGGCAAGGGGGCGGTAAGGGGCGGCAGGGGAGCGGCCAGGGGGTGGCAAGGGGCCGCCGAGGGAGCGCCAGGGAAGGGGTAACGGCCCGGTAAGCCCGAAGGGCTGCGGTATGGCCCCGGTGAGCGGGGGCCCGATTTGGTCGAGGGGGAGTCCCCGCCGGTACCCTGAAGTCTTCGCTGGAAGCACCTCGCTTCGTCGCCCGTCGTCGTTATGAAGAGAGCACCGTGGCCGCCGACAAGATCGACACCATCGTCAGCCTGAGCAAGCGCCGTGGCTTCGTATTCCCGTGCAGTGAGATCTACGGCGGCCAGAAGGCCGCCTGGGACTACGGACCGCTCGGTGTCGAGCTCAAGGAGAACCTGAAGCGCCAGTGGTGGCGCTACATGGTGACGTCGCGCGAGGACGTGGTCGGCATCGACTCGTCCGTCATCCTGGCCCCCGAGGTCTGGGTGGCCTCCGGTCACGTCGCCACCTTCTCCGACCCGCTGACCGAGTGCACCTCCTGCCACAAGCGGTTCCGCGCGGACCACCTGGAAGAGGCGTACGAGGCCAAGCACAACCGCCCGCCGGCCAACGGCCTGGCGGACGTGAACTGCCCCAACTGCGGCAACAAGGGCCAGTTCACCGAGCCCAAGCAGTTCTCGGGCCTGCTCTCCACCCACCTCGGCCCCACGCAGGACACCGGCTCCATCGCCTACCTGCGCCCCGAGACCGCCCAGGGCATCTTCACCAACTTCGCCCAGGTGCAGACCACTTCGCGCCGCAAGCCCCCGTTCGGCATCGCCCAGATGGGCAAGTCCTTCCGCAACGAGATCACGCCCGGCAACTTCATCTTCCGCACCCGCGAGTTCGAGCAGATGGAGATGGAGTTCTTCGTCAAGCCGGGCGAGGACGAGAAGTGGCAGGAGTACTGGATGGAGCAGCGCTGGAACTGGTACACCGGCCTGGGCATGCGCGAGGAGAACATGCGGTGGTACGACCACCCCAAGGAGAAGCTCTCCCACTACTCCAAGCGCACCGCCGACATCGAGTACCGCTTCCAGTTCGGCGGCAACGAGTGGGGTGAGCTGGAGGGCGTCGCCAACCGCACCGACTACGACCTCTCCGCCCACGCCAAGGCCTCCGGCCAGGACCTCTCCTACTTCGACCAGGAGGCCGGCGAGCGCTGGACGCCGTACGTCATCGAGCCCGCGGCCGGTGTCGGCCGCGCGATGCTGGCGTTCCTCCTCGACGCCTACATCGAGGACGAGGCCCCCAACGCCAAGGGCAAGCTGGAGAAGCGCACGGTGCTGCGCCTCGACCACCGCCTCGCCCCGGTGAAGGTCGCGGTCCTGCCGCTCTCCCGCAACCCCGAGCTGTCGCCGAAGGCCAAGGGCCTCGCCGCCGCGCTGCGCCAGAACTGGAACATCGAGTTCGACGACGCCGGCGCGATCGGCCGCCGCTATCGCCGCCAGGACGAGATCGGCACGCCGTTCTGCGTCACGGTCGACTTCGACACCCTCGACGACAACGCGGTCACCGTCCGCGAGCGCGACTCGATGAAGCAGGAGCGCGTCTCCCTCGACCAGATCGAGGGCTACCTGGCCGCCCGCCTCGTCGGCGCGTAACCGCCCACCGCGTCCGGCGACAGACCGAGGCCGGCCCCGACGGACTTCCGTCGGGGCCGGCCTCGCGCTATGCCTCGGGATGCCGCTCCCGCAGATGGGCCCTGAGCAGGACGTCGGCGTCGGTCTCCGCGCTGTAGTCGTGCGCCGCGCGCGCCTTCGCCCGACGCGACGCGAGCCCGTCGCACTCCGGACAGTCCTCGACCGGCCGGGGCGGACGGCGCAGGCCCAGCATGAACGGCCCGTCGGTGCGCGCCCGCGCGTTCGCCGCCCGCACCCCGGCGCGCAGCCGCTCCCGCTCCGTCGCCGGCCGCAGCCCGGCTGGATCGGCCTGCCACTCCCGGCCGCCGCCGACCGGCCGCAGCATCGCGTAGGGGCCGGAGCGGTCCTGGTACTCGCCGACCCTGTCCGTGGCCGGGTCGTAGAGGACAGTGCCGGGTTCGTGCTCCATGTCGTCCGCTCCTTTTACCCAACTTCCTTACTGAATGTGAAGGTTGGGATACTCTGGGTGGTGGGGGGTTGACGTCAGGATGCCTTCCGGGCAGGACGGACACGCCGTCGACGAGGGGTTCGTGGTCGTTCGGCGGCGCAAATTCCACAAATGCGGAAAGGGCGGGACGGGATGCCGGCGAGGCGGGTGGTCACAGGGCGGAGCCAGGAACCCAGGCGGCGGTTCGCGGAGGAGCTGCGCCTGCTGCGGGCGGCCAAGGGGGACAGCCTGCGGCAACTGGAGGAGGTGCTGGGCTGGACCGCGTCCACCTTCGGCAAGATGGAGGGCGGCCAGAGCCTGGGAAGCCCGGAGGTCGTGGAAGCCCTCGACCAGCACTACGGCACCGGCTCCATGCTGCTCACGCTGTGGGAACTGGCGGTCGCCGACCCTTCGCAGTTCAAGGAGCAGTATCGGCGGTACATGCTGCTTGAGGCGGAGGCGATCAGTTTGTGGCACTACGGGGGTGCCACCCTTCACGGACTGCTTCAAACGCCTGAATATGCTCGTGAGTTGCTCGCAGAGGGCGGACTGAAGGGCGAAGAACTGGAGCAGCAGGTAGAGGCGCGGGTGGGGCGGCGCAAGGTGCTGGAGGGGGGCGAAGCTCCGCCCTTTCGCGTCATTCTGTCCGAGGCGGTGCTGCGGAATTCGCTGCGCAGCCTTCCGGAGTGGCGCGGGCAGCTGGAGTACGTGCTGGCTGCCTCGAAGCAGCCGAACATCACTGTCTATGTGCTCCCCTACGGCGCTGGACTGCACGGCCTGATGGATACTCCCGTGACCTTTCTGCGACTGTTGGACGGCCGAACGGTGGCGCACACCGAGAACGTGGTCCGGGGTGAACTGGTCGAAGACGTAAGCAAGGTTGAGGGATTGCAGCGCCGATACGATGTGATTCGTGACCTGGCGATGAGCCCTGCCGAGTCGCGGACGTTCATCTTGCGGATGTTGGAGGAAGTGCCATGCGAGCCATCGACCTGAGCAGACTGACGTGGCGCAAGAGCTGCTACAGCAACTCGGACGGCGGGCAATGCTTGGAGGTCTCCGAAGACCTTCTCGGCGCTGCCTGGCGCAAGAGCAGCTACAGCAATTCCGAAGGCGGCGCATGCCTCGAGGTCGCCGACGGCGTCCCCTCCCTCGTTCCCGTGCGGGACAGCAAGGCTCCCGATCTCGCGCCGCTCCTCTTTCCGGCCTCCGTCTGGGCGGCCTTCGTCGGTGCGGTGAAGGGTGACAGCTGACAGATATTGAAATCTGTCATTCGTCATGCCAAGCTGGAGGGCATGACGACCACCACGCGTACCCTCGGCCGCACCGGACCCCAGGTCTCCGCCCTCGGCCTCGGCTGCATGGGCATGAGCGCCCTCTACGGAGAAGCGGACCGCGATGAGGCCATCGCGACCATCCACGCGGCGCTGGAGGCCGGCGTCACCCTGCTCGACACCGGCGACTTCTACGGCATGGGCCACAACGAGCTGCTGATCGGCGAGGCCCTGCGCACCGCACCGCCCGCGCGGCGCGAACAGGCGCTGACCAGCGTGAAGTTCGGCGCGCTGCGCGGGCCCGACGGCTCCTGGGCCGGGTACGACGGCCGGCCCGCCGCCGTGCGGAACTTCGTCTCCTACTCGCTCCAGCGCCTCGGCGTCGACCACATCGACGTCTACCGGATCGCCCGCGTCGACCCGGACGTCCCGATCGAGGAGACGGTCGGCGCGATCGCCGAACTGGTCGAGCAGGGATACGTCCGGCACATCGGCCTCAGCGAGGTCGGAGCGCAGACGATCCGCAGGGCCGCCGCCACCGCGCCGATCTCCGACCTCCAGATCGAGTACGGCCTGATCAGCCGCGGTATCGAGCGGTCCATCCTGCCGACCACCCGCGAGCTGGGCATCTCGATCACCGCGTACGGGGTCCTCTCGCGCGGCCTGATCTCCGGGCACTTCACCGCCGACCGCGAACTCGCCGCGAACGACTTCCGGGCCCACTCGCCCCGCTTCCAGGGCGACAACCTCCGGCACAACCTGACCCTCGTGGACGCGCTGCGGAAGATCGCCGAGGACAAGGGCGTCACCGTGGCGCAGCTCGCGATCGCCTGGGTGCTGGGCCGGGGCGAGGACATCGTCCCGCTGGTCGGCGCCCGTACCCGCGAGCGGCTCGCGGAGTCGCTGGGCGCGCTGGACGTCGTCCTCGACGCCGACGACCTCGCGGCGATCGAGGCGGCCGTGCCCGCCGACGCGGCGGCCGGCGAGCGCTACCCGGCCGCGGCCATGGAGCACCTCGACAGCGAGCGCTGACCGGCCCGCCGGGTACCGTCTCCCCATGGCACCGCAGACCTCCGAGACCCTGACCGCCGAACGCATCCTCGAGGCGACCGAGGAGGTCCTGCGGCGGCACGGCCCGGCCAAGGCGACGGTGGTCGACGTGGCCCGCGCGCTCGGCGTCAGCCACGGCAGCGTCTACCGTCACTTCCGCACCAAGGCGGCGCTGCGAGAGGCGGTCACCAAGCGCTGGCTGGACTTCACCTCGCGGACCCTGTCCGGCATCACCGCCGACGAGGGCCGCCCCCCGGAGGCCCGGCTGCGGGCCTGGCTCGCGGCGCTCTTCGAGGCCAAGCGGCGCAAGGCGGGCGACGACCCCGAACTGTTCGCCACGTACATGGTGCTGACCGCGGAGAGCGGCACGGCGGTCGGCGACCACCTCGCCGACCTCACCGGCCAGCTGACCTCCATCATCGAGGCGGGCGTGGCGTCCGGGGCCTTCACGACGGCCGACCCGGCGGCGTCCGCCCGTGCCGTCTTCCACGCCACCGGCCGCTTCCACGACCCCGGCTACTTCGAGGTCTGGGAGCGGCCGGACGTCGACGACGACTTCACGGCGGTCGTGGACCTGCTGCTGCGGGGGCTGCGCGCTCAGTCCGCGTCCTGCTGAGCGACGAGCTGCACCCGGATGTCGTCTCCGTAGGGCAGCACGACGGTCTGGTCCCGGCCTGCCCGCCACTGCGGCGTGACCAGGAACAGCCGCCCGCCCGACGCCATGAGCAGCCGGAAGCCCCGGTAGCGGTAGAGGTACGTCCGGCCGCCCCGCCCGTCGCCTCCGAGGCGGCTCTCGCGCACGCCGGTGGGCAGGGCGTCGAGCGGCTCCTTGGTGTCGACGACGACCTCGGGACGCTTGCCGAGCCCCTCCACGTCGCCCTCGCCCCGCCCCTTCCCGTAGGCCCACGCCAGCTGCGTCGACCCCCAGAACAGCCCGAAGACGCCCAGAGCGACCGCGCACATGACGCCGTTGCGGGCCAGGCGCGAGGAGAGCAGGGGGCGTCCTCGCTGACGGCCGTAGATCCAGACGCCGTACGCCACCGCCGCCGGCCCGAAGGCCAGTGACAGCGGGGTGGTGCCGAACACCACGCTGACGTCCGAGCCCTGGACGAAGATGCCGATCAGCGCCCTGCCGATCAGCAGGACGCCGACGAGGACGAAGCCGTACGCGAGGAAGGCGGCCGCCGAGGTCTCGTCCCCGGCGGTGGCGTCGCGGGAGAGGACCCACAGGGTGAGGGCGTGGATCGCGACGAGCAGCATGACCCCCAGGAAGATCATCGCCGCCGGCACGAAGACGACCTCCATGCCGTCCAGCATCAGATCCTGGTTGGAGCGGCCGGTCATCTCCACGGGGACGCCGAAGTAGGCGTAGCGCGCGCGGGTGGCGATGTAGCCGAAGTACAGCAGCAGCGCGGTCGCGAGGGTCGCGGGCCCGAGTGCCTCGGCGAGCCGCCGCAACCGCGCGGGGACGGCCGACCCGTCGTCGGCGGGAGGCGCGGGAGGCGCGGGGGGCGCGGGGGGCGCGGGGGGCTCGCGTTCCGGCGACGGCCCGCCCGTCATCCCTCCTCCGAGGCGGACGGGCTGTCGGGCTCGGGCCGGGGGGAAGGAGAGACGGGCGGCGGCGAGACCCCGCCGGGCGGGGAGGGGCTCTTGGAGGAGGAGTCGTCGGGCGAACTGCTCTGGGAGCGCGGGACCTCGATCGACGTTTCGAGGGAGCCGGACTCACCCGTGACGAGTACTGGGTGCTGTGGCGTGGGCTTCGGTCCGTGCCAGTCCTGAACTCGTCTGCACGGGTTCTTGTCGACGTTGTCGCACAGGAAGGTGGCCGTGAGCGTCCCTCGCACCTCGTAGTGGCCGCCTTCGACGTTCGACAAGGCGGCCACCCCCGCGACGCAACCCCCCTCGAGGGCCTTCAAGTGGAAGCCATCGCAGGGGTTGGCCTGCTGGTACAGCTTCCTGTGGCAGCGTGCGCCATTGTCCGACCGGAGCTTCGGCTTCTGCTTCCCGGGTCCTTCGGTCACCTTGAAGGAGACGCTTGTGACGGTCGCGGGGGTCTCCTCCATGTTCAGGACGATCGCGCAACCGTCGTTCCCGGAACCGTTGATGTTCACGCCGTTGGGGACCTTCGGCCCGTCCCTGTGTTTTCCGCTCCCGCCCGGCGACTGGCTACCGCCGTTCGACGCCTCCCCGGCGCGGGATCTTCCGCCGTCGGCCGTCACGTCTCCGCCGCCGTCCGCGTCGGCCGAGCCGTTCGACCGGACGTCGGCCGAGCCGCTCGTCGCGTCGCTCGCTGCCGTGTCTCCGCTGTCCGTCGTGGCCGAGCGGACCAGCCACACCGCCCCGAGGACCGCCACCAGGCCGAGGAGCGAGGCCATGATGCCGAGCCGGGCACGTGAAGATCGCATATTCGGAGCGTAAGGCCGTGTATGACCGCTTTCCTCCCGGATTACTCCACTTACCCCGGCCTGCCCCCGCTATCCCGCCGTGCACCGCCAGAAGTCCCGCATCAGCGGGGGCGGCGTCGGGTTCGTCATCGCCGTCTGGGTGAGGAGGATCGTGACCGTGCCCGTCCGCGGGACGACGTGCGCCGTCGTGCCCGTGCCGCCGACCCAGCCGTAGCGGCCGGGAACGTTCCACGGGTCGAGCGGTTCGACGTCGACGCTGCCGCCGTAGCCCCAGCCCTGGCCCTCCAGGAACAGCGCGCCGTTCTCGCGCTGGGCCGGCGTCAGGTGGTTCGCGGTCATCCGGCTCACCGACGCGGGCGACAGGACGCGGTGACCGCCGGCCTCGCCCCCGTGCAGCAGCATGCGGGCGAACGCCAGCCAGTCGTCGGCCGTGGACACCAGGCCGCCGCCGCCCGACGGGAACCTCGGCACGCCGCTCCACTCGCCGTCGGGGGCGTCCGCGAGCTCCAGCCCGCCCGCGCCGTCGGGGCGGTAGGCGGTGGTGAAACGGTCCCGCTTCTCCTTCGGGACCTCGAACGCCGTGTCCCGCATGCCCAGCGGCTCGAGGATCCGCTCCGCCAGGAACGCGGGGAGGGTGCGGCCCGAGGCCCGCGCGATCAGCACGCCCTGCAGATCGGACGCCGTGCCGTACAGCCAGGCCTCGCCCGGCTGGTGCAGCAGAGGGACGCGGGCCAGGTCGGCCAGCCAGACGTCAGGCTCGGGATACGCCTGCGGGGCGCGGCCGTCCTTCTGCACCTCGAAGAGAGCCTGCACGGCGGGGAGGGAGAAGTCCGGCGGAAAGCCCCAGCCGGGGCGCGAGCTGAGCAGGTCCTCGACGGTGATCGGGCGCGCCGCCGGGACCAGGTCGTCGACGGGTCCGGACGGCGTGCGGACCGCCATCGGCTCCGCCAGCTCGGGCAGCCACTCGGCGACCGGCGCGTCGAGGCCGACCGTGCCCTCCTCGACCAGCGTCAGCAGCGCGGCCGCCGTGACCGGCTTGGTGATCGAGGCGATCCGGAACAGGGAGTCGCGGGTCATCGGGGCCGTGCCGTCGGCGTCCCGCGAGCCGACGCTCACCGCCTCCACCTCGTCGCCGCGGGCCACCAGGCCCACCGCTCCGGGCACGGTGCCGTCGTCGACGTATCGCTGGAGGGTCTCACTCAGTGCGCTCATGGCCGGCCTTCCGGTGGGACTGCTGCTTCTCGGTTCACGGACACCGCTCACCGGTACGACCGCCCGGACGCCGGAAAGTCATCGCGGTAACCGGTGATCGCGGCAACCGGTAGGCGGCACGTGGCACGCGGCCGCCGCCCTCTCGTCGCGCCCCCCGCGCTCACCCCACCTTGCGGGGCAGCCGGAGGCTGAGCAGGCCCGTCAGGACCACCCCGGCCAGCTGCACGACCAGCGTGACGACGAGGGCGTCCCGCATGCCCGAACCCGGGACCAGGGAGAGGAACAGGGTGCCGAGCGTGGCCACGCCCAGGGCCAGCGAGGCCTGCTGGGTGGTCACCATGACACCGCTGCCGACGCCCGCGCGGGCCGGCGGCACCTCGGACATCACGATCCGCATGACGACGGGCAGCTGGAGCGCCTGACCCGCACCGGCGACCGCCGTGCCCGGCAGCAGCTCGACGAAGCCGACGTCCGGCCAGTCGGCGCGCACCGCCAGCAGGATGAGCACGACGCCCACGCCCTGGAGGACCGCGCCGGAGGTCACCACGCGCGCCCCGAAGCGGGTCACCAGCCGGGGCCCGGCGAGCGAGGCGAGGAAGAACGTCAGGGCCATCGGCGCGAGGGCGAGACCGGCCTGCACCGGACCCAGTCCCGCCCCGCTCTGCAGGGCCACGGCGATGACGAACATGAACCCGCTGAAGCCGACCGCGAGCGGGCCCATGATCGTCAGCCCGCGCCGCAGCGTGGTGAGCGCGAACAGGCTCGGCGGCACCAGCGGCGTACGGCCCTGTCGGTCGGCCCGCCGCTCCACCGCGTAGAACGCGCCCGTGAGCAGCGGGAACGCGGCCAGCGACAGCCATGTCCACAGCGGCCAGCCCGCGGCCCGGCCCTCGGTCAGCGGCGCGAGCAGGGCCAGCAGCGCGGCGGCCAGGAGCACGGTGCCGGGTCCGTCCACCGGCTCCGGACGCTGCGAGCGGGTCTCCGGGACGGTGCGCACGGCCAGCAGCAGGCCGACGATCACGAACGGGACGTTGACCAGGAAGACGGACCGCCAGCCGCTGCCGGCGATGTCGGCGGCGACGAGCACGCCGCCCAGGATCTGGCCCGCCACCATGGACAGTCCGGCGGTCGCTCCGTACAGGCTCATCGCCTTGGCGCGGCGCGTGCCCGCGGTGGCGGACTGGATGGTGGCCAGCACCTGCGGGACCATCGCGGCGGCCGACGCGCCCTGCGCGACGCGGGCCGCCACCAGCGTCCAGGCGTCGGGTGCGAGTCCGCAGGCCAGCGAGGTCAGGCCGAAGGCCGCCATCCCGCCCAGGAAGAGCCGCCGCCGGCCGAACAGGTCGCCGAGTCGGCCGCCGAGGACGAGGAGCACGGCGTAGGCGAGCCCGTAGCCGGCCACGACGAGTTCGAGGACGGTCTCGCTCGCGGCGAGATCGCGGCCCATGGTGGGCAGGGCGACGTTGACGATGAAGAAGTCGATGAGGGGCAGTGCCGCGCCGAGCAGCACCGTGAACAGGCCCAGCGGGCCGAGGGAGTGGGACGGCTCCGCGGTCCCGGCGCCCGGCGGGACCGAGCCCGGGGCAGCTGTGGTTGCGGCCGTCGCCGTGGTGGTGGTCGTGGTGGTGGTCGTGGGTGTCTGGGTCACGCCACCGAGCCTGCGCCGCCCGTCAGACGGGTACCAGAGTCTCCTTATCCTGGTAGAAGGAGTACCTGGCAACAGGATCCGCGAGGCGGCAGGCTGGAGGCATGACGACGATGGTCCGGCAGACGCCGCCCGCCGCGACGAGCGCGACGAGCGCCACGAAGGCGACGACCGCGGCGGCCGGGACGACCTCGGCGGCCGGGACGACCGGGACGCCTGGCGGCTCCGAGATCAGGCGGCATGAACTGGCCGCCTTCCTGCGCAGCCGCCGCGAGCGCATCACGCCCGAGCAGGTGGGGCTCCCGCGCGGAGCGCGCCGCCGCACGCCGGGGCTGCGCCGCGAGGAGGTCGCCCATCTCTCCGCGGTCGGCGTCACCTGGTACACCTGGCTCGAACAGTCACGGGACATCCACGTCTCGGTGCAGGTCCTGGACGCCCTGGCCCGCACCCTGCTGCTCGACCCCAGCGAGCGGGCCCACCTCTTCCAGCTGGCCGGCGCGACCGACCCGACCCCCGCCTCGTCCTGCACCGGCGTCACCGACGCCGTACGCGAGCTGCTGGACCAGCTCGACCCGCTGCCCGCGTGCGTCCAGAACAGCCGCTACGACATCCTGGCCTACAACCGCACCTACGCCCACCTGCTGTGCGACCTCGACGCGATCCCGCCCGAGGACCGCAACTGCATGGTGCTCATCCACACCCATCCGCAGTGGCGCGAGTCGGTCGTCCACCTCGACGCGTCGATGCGCCTGATGGCGGCCAAGCTCCGCGCCTCCATGGCCGGGCACCTCACCGAGCCCGCCTGGAAGATGCTGGTCAAGCGGCTCCAGACCGAGTCACCGGAGTTCCGTGAGAACTGGGAGCGCTACGAGGTCGTGGTGGGCCGCAGCAAGGTCAAGGAGTTCCGCAACCCGCACGTCGGCCTCCTCACGCTCACCCACACCGACCTGTGGCTGAGCCCGGAGCACGGGGCGCGCATGGTGACCTACGCACCGGAGGACGCGGAGAGCCGCGAGCGCCTGGAGAAGCTGTACGCGCACGCCCTGAGCGCCACCGCCACCGCCACCGCCGCCCGGCCCTCCGCCGGCTGACTGCGACCCCTCCGGGTCAGGCGCTGACGCCCGCGGCCTCGCGCACGTCCGGCGCCTCCAGGCGCTGTGCGGTCCGCTCCGCCGTCCGCCGGGCCCACGGGCCCGTCGTCAGCGCGCCGAGGACGAGGACGACCGCGCCGCAGCCGGTCAGGATCCACCAGCCGGGCACGGCCGCGGAGGCGAAGGTCTCGCGGTACGACGACGCGTTCACGCCCGCCGCCAGGACCGCGCCGATCACCGCGACGCCCAGCGTCTGGCCCAGCTGCCGGCTCGTGGAGGCGACCGCCGCCGCCACCCCCGCCTGGCTGCGCGGCATGCCCGACACGGCCGTGTTGGTGATCGGCGCGTTCACGAATCCGAAGCCCACCCCGAACAGCGCGTACCCGAGGAACAGCGTCGCGTCGGACGACTCGGCGTCGAACGCGGCGAACAGCACCCCGCTCGTGGTGATGGCGAGTCCGGCGATCAGCAGCGGCAGCCGCGGGCCCCGGCTGCCCACGAGCCGTCCGGACACCGGCGCGCACAGGAACGTCGGCACGGCCATCGGCAGCATCCACAGCCCGGCGTGCAGGGCGTCCAGGCCGCGCACGTTCTGCAGGTACAGGGTCGACAGGAAGAGGAAGCCGCCCAGCGCGGCGAACGCGCTGATCGCCACCACCGTCGCGCCGCTGAACGGCACCGAGCGGAAGAACCGCAGGTCGATGAGGGGTTCGTCGCGGCGCGGCTCGTACCACAGCAGGCCCAGCAGGGCCGCGAGCGCGACGGCGGCGAAGGGAACGCTGATCGCCGCGCCCGCCTCCGGCGCCTCGATGATGGCGTAGGTCAGCGAGCCGAACAGCGCGATGACGAGCAGCTGGCCGACCGGGTCGGGGCGCCGCGCCTTCGGCGCGCGGGACTCGGGGACGAAGCGCAGGGTCGCCAGCAGGGCCACCAGGCCGACGGGCAGGTTGAGCCAGAAGATCGAGCGCCAGCCCACGGACTCCACGAGCAGTCCGCCCAGCAGCGGGCCGGCGGCCATCGATATGCCCACCACCGCGCCCCACACCCCGATCGCCCGGGCCCGCTCACGCGGGTCGGTGAAGGTGTTGGTGATGATCGACATGGCGACCGGGTTCAGCATCGAGCCGCCCACGGCCTGGATCATGCGGGCCGCGATCAGCAGGTTCAGGCTCGGGGCGAGGGAACAGAGCAGGGAACCGGCCGCGAACACGACCAGGCCGGACAGGAAGACCTTCTTGCGGCCGATCCGGTCGGCGGTCGAGCCCGCGAGCATCAGCAGCGAGGCCAGGACCAGCGTGTAGGCGTCGATCGTCCACTGGAGGCCGGAGGTCGACGCGTGCAGGTCGCTCTGCATCGACGGCAGCGCGACATTGAGGACCGTGACGTCCAGGCTCACGATCAGCAGGCTCATGCAGCAGATCGCGAGGACGAGAAGGCGTCGGCGGGGGCTGAGCTCGGGCATGGGTTTCATCGTACGCCGACATCAATAGTGCGTCTAACTAATGAGTGATGCATGATCCGCCGGGGAGTGACGGGCAGGCGGCCGGGTACCCCCGCGCATACGTGACAATGGAGCAATGCCCACGCCCGTGCCCCCCTTGCAGATCGGTCCCCACACCGTCCGGCCGCCCGTCGTCCTGGCCCCGATGGCCGGGATCACGAACGCGCCCTTCCGCACCCTGTGCAGGCACTTCGCCGGAGGCGGGGCCTTCGGCGGAGGCGAAGCGAAGGACGGAGCCAGCGGCGGCAAGGGCCTGTTCGTCAGCGAGATGATCACGACGCGGGCGCTGGTCGAGCGCAACGACAAGACCATGCAGCTGATCCGCTTCGACGCGAGCGAGACCCCCCGCTCGATCCAGCTGTACGGCGTCGACCCGGCCACCGTCGGCAAGGCCGTCCGCATGATCGCGGAGGAGGGCCTCGCCGACCACATCGACCTCAACTTCGGCTGCCCGGTCCCCAAGGTGACGCGCAAGGGCGGCGGCTCCGCCCTGCCCTACAAGCGCAACCTGCTGCGCGCCATCCTGCGCGAGGCGGTGAGCGGCGCCGGCGACCTCCCGGTGACGATGAAGATGCGCAAGGGCATCGACGACGACCACCTCACCTACCTCGACGCCGGCCGCATCGCCGTCGAGGAGGGCGTGACGTCCATCGCCCTGCACGGCCGCACCGCCGCCCAGCACTACGGCGGCACGGCCGACTGGGAGGCCATCGCCCGCCTCAAGGAACACGTCCCGGAGATCCCGGTCCTCGGCAACGGCGACATCTGGTCGGCCCGGGACGCGCTGCGGATGGTGCGCGAGACCGGCTGCGACGGCGTCGTCGTCGGCCGCGGCTGCCTCGGCCGGCCGTGGCTGTTCGCCGATCTCGTCGCCGCCTTCGAGGGCCGCCCCGACGACGTCGCACAGCCGTCCCTGCGCGAGGTCGCCGACGTCATGGTCCGCCACGCCACCCTGCTCGGCGAGTGGATCGGCGACGAGTCCAAGGGCGTCGTCGACTTCCGCAAGCACGTGGCCTGGTACCTCAAGGGCTTCGCCGTCGGCAGCGAGATGCGCAAGCGCCTCGCGATCACCTCATCGCTCGCCGAACTCCGCGCCGGCCTCGACGAGCTGGACCTCGACCAGCCCTGGCCCGCCGGAGCCGACGGCCCCCGCGGCCGCACCTCCGGCAACAACCGGGTCGTCCTGCCCGACGGCTGGCTGAAGGACCCCTACGACTGCGCGGGCGTCGACGAGGAAGCCGAACAGGACACCTCCGGCGGCTGAGCGGCACGCCCGCCGGCACACCCGACGGCCCCCCGCCGGCGCTCGCGGGCGGGGGGTTGTGCGGGCGCGGGGCGTCAGCCCTTCGACGGGTGCGGGGTCGAGCCGTACGCGGTGAGGAACCTGTCGCGGAACGAACTCATCTTCCACACCGGCGCGTCGTGCGCGGGCTTCAGACCGTCGGTCCACTTCCACGAGGAGATCCTGTCGAGCACCTTCGGGTCCTTGGCGACGATCGAGACCGGCACGTCCCGGCTCGCGTTGTCGCCGCTGACCCGGGCGATGGGCTGGTGGTCGCCCAGGAAGACCAGGACCGTGTCGTCGGTGCCGTAGCGCTCCAGCCACTCGGTGAGCGCGGTCACCGAGTACGCGATGGACTTGCCGTACTCCTCCTTGGACGCGGTGCCGTCGGCGACGACGTCGGACGCCTTCCTGCCCGCCGCCTCGACGCCCTTGAAGACCGAGCCGTCGCCGAGGTCGTCCCAGCCGACCATCTTCGGGATCGGCGCCCACGGCTGGTGGCTGGAGGTGAGGATGATCTCCGACATCAGCGGCTTGTCGCGTCCCGTGCGGCCGTGCTCCAGCCGCTGGAACGCCTCGAGGGCGTACTGGTCGGGCATCGTCGACCAGCTGAACTTCGGCCCCTGGTAGCCCATCTGGAAGGCGTTGTAGACCTTGTCGAGGCCGTAGAACCCCGACTCCGGCCAGGCCTTCTGCACGCCCGGCATGACGCCGACGGTGTCCCACGCGCCGGTCTTGCGGAACGCCTTGGTCAGGGACAGGTGGTCGCTGGCCATCACCGTGCTGTACCGCTGCTGGTTGTCCACCCACAGGCCCGACAGGGTGGTGGAGTGGCCGAGCCAGCTGCTGCCGCCGTAGGTCGCCGACGTCAGCCAGCCGCTCCTGGCGTGGAAGCCCGCCTTCGCCAGGGCCTGCGTCCGGGCGGCGAGGGTCGCGTCGACGCCCGGCGCCATGATCGGGTCCTCCACGGCGCTGCGGCCGTAGCTCTCGATGAACGTGAAGATCATGTCCTTGCCCCGCAGGTCCGGCACCAGCTGGGCGGGCGGCGTGGCCCCGAACGTGTCGTAACGGGCCTCCTTGCCGAACGCGGCCTCGTCCGCGAGCGTCTGGCGCACCTGCCGGCCCTTGTTGAGCAGGGCGTCCCCGGCCCGGTAGGACGCGACGGGCACCCCGGCGTTCTGGAGGCCCACCACCGAGCACGTCACCCACACGGTCGCCGCGAGCAGCGTGACGTGGCTCGCCTTCCGGCTGTCCAGCACCAGCAGGTTGCTCACCCGGACCGTCGCCAGGGCCATCACCGCGAACAGGACGACGATCAGCACGACGAGGCCGATCGCGGCCCCGACGGCCGTCGCCCGCCCGAACGAGTCCGCGACGAAGGACTGCGCGTCGTCCAGCAGCCCCCAGTCCAGGACGAGGTTGAAGTCCCGTCCCAGATACTCCACGAACCCCATGTCGAGCAGGTCGATCACGGTCAGCGCGCCGAGGAGCATCCCGCCCAGCGCCGCGGCGACGATCCGCGGCCGCCGGGGCAGCGCCAGCAGCAGGGACGCGCCCAGGATCGCCTCGACGGGCAGCCGCGTGAACCGGTTGACCTCCAGCCCGCTGAGCCGGTTCGGCAGCAGCAGCGCCCCGAGCACGAGGACCAGTGACAGCACCGTCGCCGTCCACCACACCACCCGCGCGGCCCGCGGATGCCTCCCCCGCCAGGCCCGCAGATAAGCGCCACGAGCCCGCAGGCCCTGGGGCGAGGGACCACTCTCCGACTCCGGGGCGGGCCCGGGAGCGGCTTCGGGGGTTTCAGGGGTTCCGGGGGTTCCGGGGGCTTCGGGGGTTTCCGCCTCGGCCTCGGGGTCGGCTGCGGACGCCTCGCCGTCGGCCTGGGGTATGGGGGTCGCGGCGGCCTCAGCGGGTCCGGCGGGTTCGGTGGTCCCGGCGGCTCCAGCGGCCTCAGCGGGTTCGGTGGTCCCGGTGGTTCCAGCGGTTCCAGCGGGTTCGGTGGTCCCGGCGGTCCCGGCGGTCCCGGCGGGTTCGGTGGTCCCAGTGGTCCCGGCGGTCCCGGCGGGTTCGGTGGTCCCGGTGGTTCCAGCGGTTCCAGCGGGTTCGGTGGTCCCGGCGGTCCCGGCGGTCCCGGCGGGTTCGGTGGTCCCAGTGGTCCCGGCGGTCCCGGCGGATTCGGTGGTCCCGGTGGTTCCCTCGGTCTCGGTCCCCGTGGTTCCCTCGGTGCCGGTGGTCGCCGTCGTGTCCGCGCCGTCCGCCGTGGCCGGCGTCCGCGCGGGGTCCGCGGGGTTCGCGGTGTCGTCCTCGGGGTCCTTCGATTCAGCCTGCTGGGATGAGCGCGTGGTGACTGGCACCCGAGGGTCCTTCCGTACGAAGCCCGGCGGTTCGGCGGATCCGATGCGGGCCGGATCCGCCACAGTTTCGTACGGCCTGCTCCCGGCCCGCGTTCAGCCCCCCGGGCCAGTGCTCGGCAAACACCGCGCAAACGTCACGCCAAACCGCCCCGCCGGCCGGGCGGACGCAGCGGTCACGCGCCCCCGACCGCCGTGAGCAGCGCCAACGGAGCCGCCGCCGAGCGCGATTCCCGTACGCAAGCGTGCGGGTACGGCACCGGCCGTGCGTGGGTGTCGCGGCCGTAGCCCGCGAGGACCTCGGGGAGACGGTGGCCGGTCGCGGCCGCCGCGTCGACGAGCGCGCGGGCCACCGTGCGGGCCTCGTCGTGCAGCCCGTAGCGCGCGAGGCCCAGCGCGATCAGCGCGTTGTCGTGCGGCCACACCGAACCCCGGTGACGGGAGAGCGGATGGTACGCGGGCTGCCCGGCCGCCAGCGTGCGCACGCCCCACCCGGAGAAGAAGTCCGCCTCCAGCAGACGCCGGCCGACGGTCTCCCCGTACTCCTTGTCCAGCAGCCCGGACCACAGCAGATGACCGGCGTCCGAGGCGAGCGCGTCGACCTGCCGGCCCTCGCCGTCCAGCGCGAGCGCCGGGAAGGCGCGGTCAGGCATCCAGAAGTCCCGCTGGAAGCGGTCGCGCAGGTCGGCGGCGGCCTGTTCGAGCAGCGCCGCGTACTTCTCGTCCTCCCACACCGTGCGCGCCGTCCACGCCGTGCGGCGCAACGCGTCGTACGCGTACCCCTGGGCGCCCGCCGCCATCACGGCCCCGGTCGGGCGGACGCCGTCCGCGGAGCAGACGGCGCCGGGGGAGTCCTTCCAGTTCTGGTTGGCCAGGCCGCCCCGGTCGGCCCGGTAGACCAGGTAGCCGCGCGAGGCGAGCCCGCCGTGGTCCAGCATCCAGCCGACGGCGGCCCTCGCGTGCGGCTCGAGACGGCGGGCCAGCGCCGCGTCGCCGGTCTGCTCGACGTACGCGCCGAGGACGACGAGGAACAGCGGCGTCGCGTCCACCGAACCGTAGTAGCGGCCGTACGGGACCTGCCCGAAGTGCGCGAGTTCGCCGTGCCGCACCTCGTGCACGATCTTGCCGGGCTGGGCCACCGTCCTCGGGTCCGCCCCGGTGGCCTGGGCCGCGGCCAGCGCGAGGAGCGTCGCGGCGGCCGGACGGGGACGGTAGGGCAGCGCGAACAGCGAGGCGAGGAGCGCGTCGCGCCCCAGCAGGGTCAGGAACCAGGGAGCGCCCGCCGCCGGCACGCGCAGATCCTCGCCGTCCGGGCCGGTCGCCGGGACCTGCAACGCGGCCAGGTCCGACAGACCGCGCGCACAGGCGGCCGTCAGCTCCGGCCACCCGGCGGGCAACGCGACCCCCTCCGCGAACTCGGCCTCCCGCTCCCGCAGCCGCCCGACGACCGAGGCCGGGGAGCGGGGCACCCGCAGCGTCCGCCGCTCGCCGTGCGGCCGGGCCGTCACCCGCAGGGTCAGCTCGGCCGACCCGTGCGGCTCCAGCTCCAGCCGCCACACCAGACGGCGGGCGCCGGTGCCGGTCTCCTCGACGGCGTCCGGCGCGGGCTCGGCCGTCACCGTCGTACGGGACGTCCACTCGCCGCGCCGGTAGGCGAACTCCACGCCGTCGTCGAGGATCTCGCGGCGGCGGACGACCCCGGTCTTGGCGTAGGTGCGGTGGTCGGAGCGCAGTTCGAACTGGTCGGTGAAGTCGGCGTCGGCGGTGAGCGCGAGGCGCACCGTGGTCGGCACCGGCCGGTTGCACACGATCCGCAGCGACTCCACGAACGAGCTGTCGCCGACCGCCTGTTCACGGAAGAGCGTGCAGGACGGCGGCTCGTCGCGGCCGCCGCGCGGGACGAGCACGCAGCACGTGGTGTCCCCGTCCTCGACCGGCGAGAGCGCCTCCGGGACCGCGCCGTCGACGGTCAGCTGCCAGCGGCTGAGGTGGCGGGCGTCGCGCACGAACAGCCCCTCGGGCGACCCGGAGGCCGGCCCCGGCCCCCGCACGCCGCTGATGTCCCCGTTGTCGCCCACGGCGGCGAACGTCCCGCCGAACACGAGCAGATGATGCCGGTCCGTCATCCCAGGTCCCCTCCCTCGGTACCGCTGCCTGACACGCCCTGATGGACGAGGTCGAGCGTGAGCGCCGCCGTCCAGCCGAACCCGGTCGCCCCGCACGCCGCTCCGGTGTACGGATCGACGTACTCCGCGAAGTCCGAGCGGCCCGCGAGGTCCAGGACGGCCCGGCGCAGCGCCCCCGCCTCGGCCCGGCGGCCGTGCAGCCGCAGACCGCGCTGGAGCAGCCAGCTCGTGTTGAACCAGGCCGGGCCGCGCCAGTAGCGGTGCGGGTCGAAGGCCTCGCCGAGCAGGTCGTAGCTGGGCGCCAGCCGGGTCACGCCGCCCAGGCCGAAGTGCGGGCCGCGCAGCGTCCGCACGAGGGCGTCCACCGTCGCGCCCGGCAGGCCGGGCAGCAGCAGCGGCACCAGACCGGACACCCCCCGCTCGGGCACCAGGCCCCCGCCGCGCACGTCCCGGCAGAAGAACATGCCCCCGGCCGGGTCCCACAGGCGCTCCACGAGCGCGGCGGTGAGCCGTTCCGCACGGGCGTGACGGGCCGCGCCCGACGCGCCCAGCTCGTGCGCGATGTGCGCGAGCGCGTGCTCGGAGGCGATGAGCAGCGCGTTGAACGAGGGGTCCTCGACGGCGAACTCCCCGCGCCCGTCGGCGTATCCGCCGTCCCGGTACCGCGTCGCCAGCCGCACGTACCGCCCGTAGTCCAGGTCCGTCGGCCGGTCCTCGGCCGACCCGTGGTCGAGGTCGGCGCGGCGGAAGGAACGGGCCGGGGCGGGGGCGATCCGGGCGAGGGGGACGTCCCAGCTGGGGGCGTTGTCCATGCCCTGCTCCCACGGGTGGACGACGGACACCAGCCCGCCGCCGCCCAGGTCCCGCCGGTGCAGCAGATAGCGGTGCCAGGCGGCCAGCCGCGGATACACGCGGGCCAGGAAGCCACGCGCGCGGGACAGCACCGGGTCGGCGCGGTGCACGAGCCAGGCCGCGAGCGCGTGCACCGGTGGCTGCACGATGCCGGAGGTCTGTACGGTGCGCGGGGCGCCCGCGGTGCGCCCCGCGGTCGAGGAGCGCCAGAAGTCGGGGCTCGGGAAGTACGCGTCGAGCGGCACGGAGGGGTTGAACACGATGTGCGGCACCCGCCCGTCGCCCCACTGGGCGGCCAGCAGCGTCTCCAGCTCCGTCTGCGCCCGGTGCGGCGCGACGTGCCGCAGGCCGACGGCGATGAACGCCGAGTCCCACGACCACTGGTGCGGATACAGCTCGCGCGAGGGGACCGTGGACGTCCCCGTCCAGTTGGCGTCCAGCACGGCGACCGCCCGGCGGCGCAGCGTCTCGGCATGCGGGGCATGCGGGGCGTGCGGGGCGCGTGCGGCGGCCTCGGCGACGGCGACGTCTGCCGTACGGCCGCTGAGCTGGGCGGTCCGGTCCACTCGGGGCTCCCCGAAAACGACGGGGCCGCCTGGGCGGGCGGCGACTACCGTAGAGTTACGTCTATTTAACACGCAAAACCCACTATGTAATGCAGGGTTGGGAAACACAAGGGGGTGCGCATGACCGGGCGAGGTCAGGCTGCCGGCGCCGGTGATCTGCTCGAACTGGTGCGCAAGGGCCGCGCGACGACACGCGGCGCCCTCCAGCAGGCCACGGGCCTCTCCCGGGCGACCGTGGGCCAACGCCTGGACCGTCTCTTCCGGGCGGGCTGGCTGCGCGAGGGCGCGGGCGGACCGGTCGACTCGCCGCTGGGCGGACGTCCCTCGATCACCCTGGAGTTCGACGACGCCCACGCCGTCGTCCTCGCGGCGGACCTGGACACACGCCACGCGCGCGCGGCCGTGCTGACCCTGACCGGCGAGATCCTGGCCGAGCACGGCGGCACGCTGGTCGTGGAGGACGGCCCGGACGCCGTCCTGGGTGAACTGGGCGGTTGGTTCGCCGAACTGCTGGCCAAGGCGGGCCGCCGGCCGGACGAGGTCTGCGGCATCGGACTCGCCGTCCCCGGACCGGTGGACAGCGAGACGGGCCGGGTCGTCCAGCCGCCGATCATGCCCGGCTGGGACGGCTACGACATACGAGGACGCCTCGCGCGGGCCTTCAGAGAACGCACCGACACGGGTACGGGTACGGGAACCGGAACGGGTACGGGGGCCGGGGCGGGGGCGCGCCCGGCGGAGATCCCCGTCCTGGTGGACAACGACGCCAACCTGATGGCGTACGGCGAACAGCGCGCCGGCTACCCCGACTGCTCCGCGTTCGTGCTGGTCAAGGTGTCCACGGGCATCGGTGCGGGAGTGGTGGTCGACGGCTCGCTCTTCCGGGGCGTGGACGGCGGCGCCGGCGACATCGGGCACATCAGGGTGGGCGCGGACGCGCCGTGCCGCTGCGGCTCGCGCGGCTGCCTGGCGGCCGTCGCCAGCGGCGGGGCCGTGGCGCGCAGACTGGCGGAGTCGGGCGTCCCGGCCTCCTCCGGCTCGGACGTGCGCGACCTGCTCGCCGCCGGCCACCCCGGGGCGGCCGCGCTGGCCCGCGAGGCGGGGCGCAGCGTCGGCGACGTCCTGGCGACGGTCGTCACGCTGCTCAACCCCGGCGTCCTGATGATCGCCGGGGATCTGGCCGGAACCGCCTTCCTCACCGGCGTGCGCGAACTGCTCTACCAGCGCGCGCTGCCCCGCTCCACCGCCCGTCTCGACGTCGTGACCTCTCGGCTGGGGGAGCGGGCGGGGCTGGTGGGGGCGGGTGCGCTGGTCGTGGAGCACCTGTACGCGCCGGAGCGGGCCGAGGAGCGGTTGCTGGCGCTCGGGGTGTGAGGGACGCTCGGGTGGAGGACGCCCGTGCGCACGCGTGTGACAGGCGGGTTTCCGTCGCGCGGGCGCGTCCGCGAGTGCGTCCGCATGGTGAACTCGGACCGTGTGTGGGAGCGTGATTCTCGCCACCCCTGAGGGGCGCAGTGCTCAGATGAGCGAATCAAGGACGACTGCACTTCTCCAAAGGGTGGCACTCAGTGCCACGGCTTGATCGTTCATCGATCGAAATCAACCGTGCCACGTCACGCTCATACGAGCACAGGCGGCGTCCTGAGAGCGTCCTTGCGTTCAACAAGTGAAAACATCGGCGGCCCCACGCTTGCCAAGCCTTGACTTTCGATCCGCTGGCGGACGGTGGGTTACGTGCGCATGACGCGCAAGTGGACGTACCCAGGAGCCTTCGATCTGGGTATGTTCCTGGCCGTCAGGGCAGCCACCGCGTCCTCGAGGAGTCGAGACCCGTGTCGGATAACAAAGATCTCCGTGCAGCCGAACCGGCCACGAGCGTTGAGGGCGTGAAGTTCGTCTACGACTTCACCGAGGGCAACAAGGACCTCAAGGACCTCCTCGGCGGCAAGGGCGCGAACCTCGCCGAGATGACCAACCTCGGCCTGCCGGTCCCTCCCGGCTTCACCATCACCACCGAGGCCTGCAAGGTCTACCTCGACAGCGGCGAGGAGCCGGCGGCACTGCGTGACGAGGTGAGTGCGCACCTCGACGCCCTGGAAGAGCGCATGGGCAAGAAGCTCGGCCAGCCGGACAACCCCCTCCTCGTGTCCGTCCGCTCGGGCGCGAAGTTCTCCATGCCGGGCATGATGGACACCGTCCTGAACATCGGCCTCTCCGACAAGTCGGTCCAGGGCCTGGCCGAACAGGCCGGCGACGCCCGCTTCGCGTGGGACTCCTACCGCCGCCTCATCCAGATGTTCGGCAAGACGGTCCTCGGCGTCGACGGCGAGCTGTTCGAGGACGCGCTGGAGTCCGCCAAGGCCGCGAAGAAGGTCACGGTCGACACCGAGCTGGAGGCGGCCGACCTCAAGAAGCTGGTCACCCGCTTCAAGAAGATCGTCAAGTCCGAGGCCGGCCGCGACTTCCCGCAGGACCCGCGCGAGCAGATGGACCTCGCCATCAAGGCCGTCTTCGAATCCTGGAACGGCGACCGCGCGAAGCTCTACCGCCGCCAGGAGCGCATCCCCGGCGACCTCGGCACCGCCGTCAACGTCTGCTCGATGGTCTTCGGCAACCTCGGCCCCGACTCGGGCACCGGCGTCGCCTTCACCCGCGACCCCGCCTCCGGCCACCAGGGCGTCTACGGCGACTACCTGCAGAACGCCCAGGGCGAGGACGTCGTGGCGGGCATCCGCAACACGGTCCCGCTCGCGGAGCTGGAGCAGATCGACAAGAAGTCCTACGACCAGCTGATGCAGATCATGGAGACGCTGGAGAACCACTACAAGGACCTCTGCGACATCGAGTTCACCATCGAGCGCGGCCAGCTGTGGATGCTCCAGACCCGCGTCGGCAAGCGCACCGCGGGCGCGGCCTTCCGCATCGCCACCCAGCTCGTCGACCAGGGCCTCATCGACGAGACCGAAGCCCTCCAGCGCGTCACCGGAGCCCAGCTCGCCCAGCTGATGTTCCCGCGCTTCGACGAGGACGCGAAGGTCGAGAAGGTCGGCCGGGGCATCGCCGCCTCGCCCGGCGCGGCCGTCGGCAAGGCCGTCTTCGACTCCTACACCGCCGTCAAGTGGTCCCGCTCGGGCGAGAAGGTCATCCTCGTCCGCCGCGAGACCAACCCCGACGACCTCGACGGCATGATCGCCGCCGAGGGCATCCTCACCAGCCGCGGCGGCAAGACCTCCCACGCGGCCGTCGTCGCCCGCGGCATGGGCAAGACCTGCGTCTGCGGCGCGGAGGAACTCGAGGTCGACACCAAGCGGCGCCGCATGACGGTCCCCGGCGGCCACGTGGTGGAGGAGGGCGACGTCATCTCCATCGACGGCTCCTCCGGCAAGGTCTACCTGGGCGAGGTACCCGTCGTGCCCTCCCCGGTCGTCGAGTACTTCGAGGGCCGCATGCACGCGGGCGCCGACGACGCCGACGAACTCGTCGAGGCCGTCCACCGCATCATGGCCTTCGCCGACCGCAAGCGCCGCCTGCGCGTCCGCGCCAACGCCGACAACGCCGAGGACGCGCTGCGCGCCCGCCGCTTCGGCGCCCAGGGCATCGGCCTGTGCCGCACCGAGCACATGTTCCTCGGCGACCGCCGCGAACAGGTCGAGCGCCTGATCCTCGCGGACACGCAGGAGGAGCGCGAGGAGTCGCTCAAGCAACTGCTCCCGCTCCAGAAGAAGGACTTCGTCGAACTCTTCGAGGCCATGGACGGCCTCCCGGTGACGGTCCGTCTCCTCGACCCCCCGCTCCACGAGTTCCTGCCCGACATCACCGAGCTGTCGGTGCGCGTGGCGCTGGCCGAGTCCCGCCAGGAGTCCCACGAGAACGACCTGCGCCTGCTCCAGGCCGTGCACCGCCTGCACGAGCAGAACCCCATGCTCGGCCTGCGCGGCGTGCGCCTCGGCCTCGTCATCCCCGGCCTGTTCACGATGCAGGTCCGCGCCATCGCCGAGGCCGCGGCGGAGCGCCGCAACGCCAAGGGCGACCCGCGCGCCGAGATCATGATCCCGCTCGTCGGCACCGTGCAGGAGCTGGAGATCGTCCGCGAGGAGGCCGACCAGGTCATCGCCGAGGTCGAGGCGGCCACCGGCGTCGAGCTGAAGCTGGCGATCGGCACGATGATCGAACTCCCGCGGGCGGCCCTCACCGCCGGCCAGATCGCCGAGGCGGCGGAGTTCTTCTCCTTCGGCACGAACGACCTCACCCAGACGGTCTGGGGCTTCAGCCGCGACGACGTGGAAGCCTCCTTCTTCACGGCCTACCTGGAGAAGGGCATCTTCGGCGTCAGCCCCTTCGAGACCATCGACCGGGACGGCGTCGGCTCCCTCGTCAAGTCCGCGGCGGAGGCCGGCCGCGCCACCCGCCCCGACCTGAAGCTCGGCGTCTGCGGCGAACACGGCGGCGACCCGGAGTCCGTGCACTTCTTCCACGAGGTGGGCCTGGACTACGTCTCCTGCTCCCCGTTCCGCATCCCGGTCGCCCGCCTGGAGGCGGGCCGGGCGGCGACCCAGTCGACAGGCAGCGACCACCGCTGAGCCCCGCCCCCGCCTCCGGCGACACCTGAACCCCGGAGCCGTTACCGGTCCCCGACCCTCACCGATCGGCAACGGCCCCGGCCCACGAAAAGACGGCACCCCTGTGCGGGGGGTGCCGTCTTCTCGTTGTGGGGGCTGGGGTTGGCCGGTGGGTGACTGGCCGGAAGTCGATCACCTGATGTGGTGGATATGGGCTGCTAGATCGTTTCTGTCAACTTTCGCGCCGCTACAGTCCGTTACTCATGGCGATTACGACGTCGCCATCGGTTACGGAGGTGCGTGTGAAGAGGGCAGTGCTCAGCCTGGCGGCGCTCGGTCTGGTGTTCAGCGGGGCGGTGGCGGCGTTTGCCTCGCCGGTGGAGGGCGCCATTCCGCAGCTTGAGACTACGGGGGTGGCGTTCACCGGAGGGAAGTACGTGTTCAACAGGCCAACAGTCAATCACGGCGCATTTGAGTGGTCGGGGTGGCTGCGGGACACGATCGGCACCGACCGGCACAACGTCTATGTCGAAGTGAAGGCTCAGGGGCACGACTGGCTGCGCTACTACGGAAAGCAGCGGAGTGTCGTAAAGCTGCACCACTCCAACTGGAATGGCGCCCAGCGGTATACCGGTGAGGCTCGGTTGCGGGCATGTCGTGACCGTGGCACCTTGCGGCCGGACAACTGTCTGCAATCGAAGTTGCTCAACTACAACTGGGATCGCGGCTAAGGACCGTCTGACATCCCGAGCCCAGGTAGCACTGGGCTCGGGCTCCAGGATTGGGGAACGAAATCAATACGTCAGAGGTTCTGTCAGCCAGGGGGGTGGATCTCTTGTACGGTCAGACAATGGCCGTCCGTAACGCCGAGATCTCCCTCGGTCGGGGTGAAGTTGTGGCGATCACCGGACAAAGTGGTTCCGGGAAGTCGTCCCTGTTGTACTGCCTCGCGGGTGTTCTTCCCGTTGCTCGCGGTGAGGTTTCGTTTGAGGGCCGGTCTCTCGGTGGTCTCGACGATGAGGAACTCAGTGCGCTCCGTCGAGAGCGGTTTGGCTTCGTATTTCAGTATGGGGAGTTGTTGCCTGAACTGACCATCGAGGAGAATGCGGCGTTGCCGCTGCGACTGGCTGGGCAGCGGAAAGCTCAAGCCTTCACCGCCGCCGGCGAGGTGCTGGACAGGCTTGGCCTCGCAAAATTCCGACAACGGCGCCCCTCGCAGGTTTCAGGCGGTCAGTGTCAACGCGTTGCTGTTGCGCGGGCGTTGGTGCACAAACCTGCCGTCGTGTTTGCCGATGAGCCAACTGGATCCCTAGACAGTGCCAATGCTTCAGCGGTACTGGATGAGTTCCTCGGCTTGGCGCGCTCACAAGGAACGGCCGTCGTGCTCGTGACTCACGATTCTCAGGTTGCAGCCCGTGCTGACAATCGATATGTCATGCGCGATGGTGAGCTCACGGAACAGGTGCGTGAAGCATCGTGAACGAACTCCTCCTGGGGCTAAGGCTCCTGCTCGGCAGCGGTCGAGGAAATCGTGCACGATTTCTCCTCATGGCAACGGGCAGTGCCATCGGAGTGTGTTGCCTCGCGGTGATCCTTGCGATTCCCGGCATTTTGGCCGCGCAAGACGCTCGTAAAGCGGCTCGTGAACCGGACTGTTCAAATGGGTTGGGTATCTGTGCGTCACAGTCTGGGAGCGGTCTGGCCCTGACAAGGGTGGATCCATATGGGCTGGAACCTCTCACTCGAATCTTCGTGGCGACAGGAGTCACGCCGATTTCCGCACCGCCGGGCCTGCGTGCGCTTCCTGGCGCTGGCGAAATGATTGTTTCCCCCAGGCTGCACGACCTCCTCCGTGCGGATTCAGGCCTGGCCCATCTCCTCCCGGGCCACGAGGCAGGTGTGATCGGCCCCGAGGGGCTAGCTCATCCCGATGAGCTGTATGCGTACGTGGGTGCCAGTCGAGAAGTGCTCAAGGGAGGTGGCCATCTGTCAGAGTTTGGAAAAAAGGAAACCCGCTTCCCCACAGTGGAACCGTCAACCCTCGACATCCTCCGCTTCACGCTCGCAGGTGTCGTCTTGCTTCCCTTGGCCGTGTTTCTCTCCGTTTGCGCTCGGCTGTCCGCCGCTTCGCGGATGAGGCGACTGGCCGCACTGCGCCTGCTCGGTTTGAGTCGCAAAGGCGTACAGCGGGTCAACGCTGCTGAGACAGTTGCTGCCGCCTTACTGGGCGCGGTTCTTGGACTCGGTGGCTACTGGGTCGTCAACCAGCTGGTTTCACGGACAGGGTTGCCGGGATTCAAGTGGTACCCGGAAGACGGTTCGCTCTCCTTCAGGACCTTCCTCATCTGCCTGGTCGGTTGTCCGGCGCTCGCTTGGTTCGTGGGCAGGGCCAGCGCAAGGAAGGCGGCCGCCAACCCTCTGGCGGTGCGGCGCAGCGCGGTGGAGAAGCCGCCCCGCCTCTGGGGTCTGCTGCCCCTTCTCCCAGGGGTGGGCATCGTCTTCGGGTACTGCGTCGCTGGGGCGACCGGGCACGTTCCCACGGACACCTCGTTCTCGGCGATTCTGATGCCGCTCGCTGTCGTGCTGGTGGGCGCAGGCCTGGTGCTTTCCCTGCCGATCCTCTCGCGCCTACTGGCCCGCAGGGTTGCGCGAGCCGCGAGTTCGCTGTCCTTGGGCCTGGCAATGCGCCGCAACGAGGTCGAACCCGGTGGGGCTCTTCGCGTCGCGACCGGGCTGGTTCTGCTGGTCTACGCTGCCTCGCTCACGCAGGGCGTGCTCATCGAGTTGGACCAGGTGTCGAAGAACACCGCGCCCGTTCAGCTGTACTCGATGGCCCTCGATGGCATGACTCGCGAGACGGAAGAAGCCGTCACGAAGGTTCCCGGAGTCCAAGGGCATGCCGTTCTCGCAGATTCGTGGACCGATCCGGAGCGTGAAGAGGTGCCGAAGAGCATCAACGCAGTGATCGCGACCTGCGAGCAGTTGCGCCGGATGGCGTCGACGGTGAAGAACTGCGTGGATGGACGTCCCGCGCGGCTGATGATCTCGGGTTTCACCTATGACGAATTCAGCGAACCGGGGAAGAGCTACCCATTTCGTCTGCGGAATCCGGAAGGAAAGAGCCGGTTCGTCGATGTCCGGGTGCCGGCTGCCACCATCCAGTATCGCGACGACACGCCGGCGCAGATTCCCCGCAGTGGAACGGTGCTGCTTCCGCCCTCCGTCTTCCCGGCCGGGTTCCGCCCGGAGGGAAGGGCCACTCTCGCCCTTGTCGGCAGCTCGGCTCCCGATGCCGTGCGCGCCGTGCTGGAAGGCATCGCGGGAGTCGATCCCACGATCGAGGTCGAGACGGACAGTCTGGACGCCACAGCGCTCCAGCAGATCACCGTCATCAAGACCCTCCTCGTCGTGGGCATGATCCTCGGGCTGATCATCGGCTTGGCCGCCTACCTCGTTGCTGCGACCGACCGTGCGGTGGAACGGCGTCCGCAGGTCACGGCCCTCTCCTTGCTGGGGGCCAGGTCGCGGACGCTGCGGACCGTGCAAGTCGCCCAAGTGGTGTTGCCGTTGGCCATGGGCCTTGTACTCGCCGTGGTGACAGGGAAGATGGCCGAGTCCAGCTACCTCGTAACCGGAGGCGGAGCGGTCTTTTGGGACGGGGATGGTGTGCCCCTGTTGTTGGGGAGTGCTTTTGGGGTGGTCGTCGTGGCTGCTCTGGGGTCTCTGCCGTTGGTCGGGCGGCGGATCGATCCCGAGTTGATCCGTCGGGACTGAGCGGGTCCGGCGGGGCGGGGCAGGGGCGGCATCCCGGGGGGCGGGGTGCCGCCCTTCGGTGTGGGGGAGGGGGTCGTAGGCTGCACCGCAGACTGCGGAGGGGGTACGGCCATGGCTGGGTGGAGTGTGCGGGACATTCCTGGGCTGGGCGGGCGTGTCGCCGTCGTCACCGGGGCCAACAGCGGGCTCGGGTACGTCACTTCGCGGGAGTTGGCCCGTAGGGGGGCGCGGGTCGTGCTTGCCTGTCGCAGTGAGGCCCGGGGGTCGGAGGCCGTGGCGCGGTTGCGGGAGGACGTGCCCGGCGCGGAGGTGGAGTTCGGGCGGCTGGACCTCGGGGATCTCTCCTCGGTGCGGGAGTTCGCGAGCGCGCTGCCGTGCGAGCGGCTCGACCTCCTCGTCAACAACGCCGGGGTGATGGCCATGCCGTACGGTTCCACCGCCGACGGGTTCGAGACGCAGTTCGGGGTGAACCACCTCGGGCACTTCGCCCTCACCGGACTGCTGCTGCCGGCGCTGCTCGAAGCCGCGAAGGGCCCGGCGGGGGCGCGTGTGGTGACCGTCTCCAGCATGGCCCACCTGCTCGGCAACATCGATCCGGGCGATCTCAACTCCAAGCGGGGATACCGGCGTTGGGTGGCCTACGGCCGCTCCAAGACGGCCAACCTGCTCTTCACGCACGAACTGGCGCGCAGGCTCGAGGCGGCCGGGGCGGGGGTCGTCGCGGCCGCCGCGCACCCGGGGTACGCGGCGACGAACCTCCAGACGGCCGGGCCGCTCGCGGAGGGGCGTCGGGGCGCCGAGCGGCTGATGACGCTCGTCAACCGGGTCGTCGCCCAGCCCGCCGAGGCCGGGGCGCTGCCCACGCTCTACGCGGCGACCGCGCCCGGTGTCCGCCCGGACTCGTTCACCGGGCCGTCGGTAGCGATGTGGCGCGGGGCGCCCGCACCGTCGTGGCGGGCGCCCTGGACCCTCGACGACCGGGCCGGGCGGCGGCTGTGGACCGCCTCCGAGCGGCTGACCGGCGTGTCCTACGACGCCCTCACGCGCTGAGGGCGGGGGTGCGGGCCGCGGTGCGCACCTCGTAGACGGCGACGCGCACCGTGTCGTCGTCCAGGCACTCCCCGCTCACCAGGTCGAACCGCTGCTTGAGGAGCGGCGAGGCGACGAACGGGCGGCCCTGGTGGGCGCCGGTCAGGCCTCGGGAGAGGACCGCCGCGCCGGTGAACGGGTCGCGGTTGTCGACGGCGTACAGGGTGCCGGAGCGGTCGCGGAAGAGGGCGACCTGGCGGCCGTCGGGCAGCAGGGCGGCCACGCCGCGGCCGGGGACGAGCCGGCTCAGGTCGCAGACCGTGAACCAGTCCGGTCCGCCCTCCTCCAGCCGGAGCTGGACCTTCAGGTCGGTGGTCTCGGGTGCCAGGGTCATCGCTGGGCGCTCCCTTCCAGGGGACGGTGGCCGATGGTCAGCAGCGGCAGGTCGGGCTTGATCTGCTCGCGTTCGGGGACGAAGCCGACGACGGGGTCGGGGGTGTCCGGGGCGTTGACGAAGGACACGAACCGGGCCAGCTTCTCGGGGTCGTTGATGGTGGTCGCCCATTCGTCGGCGTAGTGCGCGACGTGCGCGGTCATCAGGGACTCCAGCTCCTCGCAGATGCCGAGGGAGTCCTCCACCACGACGTCCCGCACGTGGTCGAGGCCGCCGGGGATGCGCTCCAGCCAGGTCGAGGTGCGCTCCAGCCGGTCGGCGGTGCGGATGTAGAACATGAGGAACCGGTCGATGAGGCGGACGAGTTCGGCGTCGGACAGGTCCTGGGCGAGGAGGTCGGCGTGGCGCGGGGTGGCGCCGCCGTTGCCGCCGACGTAGAGGTTCCAGCCGTTGGAGGTGGCGATGACGCCGAAGTCCTTCGACTGGGCCTCGGCGCACTCGCGGGCGCAGCCGGAGACGGCGGACTTGAGCTTGTGCGGGGAGCGCAGGCCGCGGTAGCGCAGCTCCAGGTCGATGGCCATGCGGACGGAGTCCTGGACGCCGTAGCGGCACCAGGTCTGGCCGACGCAGGACTTCACCGTGCGCAGCGACTTGCCGTAGGCGTGGCCGGACTCGAAGCCGGCGTCCACCAAGCGGGTCCAGATCAAGGGGAGTTGCTCGACGCGTGCGCCGAACATGTCGATGCGCTGGCCGCCGGTGATCTTCGTGTAGAGACCGAAGTCGCGGGCGATCTCGCCGATCACGATCAGTCCCTCGGGGGTGATCTCGCCGCCGGGGATGCGCGGGACGACCGAGTAGGAGCCGTTCCTCTGGAGGTTGGCGAGGAAGTGGTCGTTGGTCTCCTGCAACGCGGCCTGCTCGCCGTCCAGGACGTAGCCGCTCGCGCCGATGCTCGGGGCGAGGGACGCGATGATCGAGCCGATCGCGGGCTTGCAGACGTCGCAGCCGTCGCCGCCGCGGGCGCCGTCGCGGCCGTAGCGGTCCAGCAGGTCCTGGTAGGTGTTGATGCGCAGGGCGAGGACGATCTCGTACAGCTCCTCGCGGGTCTGCGAGAAGCAGCCGCACAGGCCCTTGTCGACCTGGACGCCGCTCGCCTCCAGCTCGGCGGTCACCAGCTGGCCGAGGACCTTGACGCAACTGCCGCAGCCGGTACCGGCCTTGGTGCACTTCTTCACCTCGGGCACGGTCGTGCAGGAGTGCTCGGTGACGGCGCCGCGGATCGTGCCCTTGGACACGTTGTGGCAGGAGCAGACGATCGCCTCGTCGGGCAGCGCGGACGGGCCGAGCTGCACGGAGTCTCCCGCGCCGGCCGGCAGGACGAGCGATTCGGGGGCGACGGGCGGCACGGATCCGGTGAAGGCGCGCAGTGTGCCGTAGGCGTCGGCGTCGCCGACCAGGATGCCGCCGAGCAGGGTGCCGTCGCGGCCGATGACCAGCTTCTTGTACAGGCCGGCGCGGGAGTCGGAGTAGACGACGTCCAGGCACTCCTCGGCGGTGCCGTGCGCGTCGCCGAAGGAGGCGACGTCCACGCCGAGCAGCTTGAGCTTGGTGGAGAGGTCGGCGCCGGTGAAGGACAGCTGCTCCGACTCGTCGTCGGCGATGGCCGCGGCGGCCGTCTCGGCCTGCTCGTAGCCGGGGGCGACGAGGCCGTAGACGCGGCCGTCGGCGGCCAGGGCGCACTCGCCGATGGCGAAGACGTGCGGGTCGGTGACGGTGCGGCACTGCTCGTCGACGGTGATGCCGCCGCGTTCGCCCACGGTCAGGCCGCAGTCGCGGGCGAGCTGGTCGCGGGGGCGGACGCCGGCGCTGAACACGACGAGGTCGGTGGCGAGTTCGGAGCCGTCGGAGAGCCGCATGCCGGTGACCGCGCCGGAGTCGTCGACCACGATCTCCTGGGTGCCCACGCCCGTGTGGACGGTGAGGCCCATGTCCTCGATGGTGCGCAGCAGGGCCGCGCCGCCGCCCGCGTCGACCTGGACGGGCATGAGGCGGGGCGCGAACTCCACGATGTGGGAGGTGAGTCCGAGGCCCTTGAGGGCGCCCGCGGCCTCCAGGCCGAGCAGTCCGCCGCCTACCACGGCGCCGGTCGTCGCGGTCTCGGCGTACTTCTCGATGGCCAGCAGGTCGTCGATGGTGCGGTAGACGAAGCAGCCCTCGGCGTCCTTGTTCGGGACGGGCGGGACGAAGGGGAACGAGCCGGTGGCGAGGACGAGCGTGTCGTACGCGAAGACCCGCCCGGAGCGGGCGACGACCTTGCGCGCCTCGCGGTCGACGGTCTCGGCCGGGTCGCCGACGTACAGCTCGATGCCGTGCGTCTCGATGAACGCCATGTCGGTCATCGACAGATCTTCGGCCGTCCTGCCCGAGAAGTACGAGGTCAGCGCCACGCGGTCGTATGCCGGCCGTGGTTCCTCGCACAGCACGACCACGCGGTGGGTGGCGGTCAGGCCGCGCTCGGCGATCGCTTCGAGGAAGCGCTGGCCGACCATGCCGTGGCCGACGAGCACGATCGTGGGGGTGGCCCCCTCAGTGGCGGTCATCAGGTGCCTCCGTCGTTGGTGAGCAGGTGGAGCAGGGGGCCGCCGTCGGAGGGGAGCGGCTCTGCTCCCTCCCAGGCGCGCGCCAGCGCGCCGACGGTGCCGAGTTCGCCGACGAGGACCCCGCCGACCAGGCGGTCGTCGCGGACGACGACCTTGCGGTAGGTGCCGCGGGTGGCGTCGGCGAGCTGCACGACGTCGTCGCCGGGGCGGGGCTCGGTCTCGCCGAACGCGGCGAGGTCGAAGGCGCTGTTCCCGGCGGGGCCCGGGGCGCCGTCCCCGGTCAGGGTGAGCCGGGTGAGGGCGCGGGTGCCGGTGTAGCGGGCGTCCGGGTCGCCGGCCAGGGACGCGGCGAGCACGTCGGCCTGTTCCAGCGCGGGGGCGGCGAGACCGTACACGGTCCCGTCGTGCTGCGCGCAGTCGCCGACCGCCCGGACGTGCGGGTCGGACGTGCGCAGTTCGTCGTCGACGAGGACGCCCTTGTGGACGGCGATCCCGGCGTCCCTGGCGAGTCCGGCGCGCGGGGAGACCCCGCAGGTCAGCACCACCAGGTCGGCGTCGAGGGCGTAGCCGTCGGCCATCTCGACCGACCGGACGGCGCCGCCGAGGCAGCGCACGTCGCGCACCCGGCACTCGGTGTGCACCTCGACGCCGAGGTCCGTGAGATGCCGCCGCACCAGCCGGGAGGCGCCGGGGTCGAGCTGGCGTTCCATGAGGCGTTCGGCCTGCTGGGCGAGGACGACCTGGGCGCCGCGGACCGCGAGCGCGCGGGCCGCGGAGACGCCGAGGAGCCCGCCGCCGATGACGACGGCCCGTACGCCCGGCCGCACCGCCTTCGACAGTCCGAGGCAGTCGTCCATGGTGCGGAAGGCGTGGACGCCCTCCGGCAGGACGTGGTCGGGGGTGAACAGGCCGCGCAGGGGCGGCAGGACCGGGTTGGAGCCGGTCGCGAGGACGAGCGTGCCGTAGGCGATCTCCGAGCCGTCCGCGCAGGCGAGGACCCGCCGGTCGCGGTCGATGCCGGTGACCTTGGCGCGGACCGCTCCGGCGGGCGCGGGCAGCGCGATGACGTCGGGGGAGTAGCGGCCGGCCAGCACCTCGGCGAGCAGGACCCGGTTGTAGGGCCGGTGCTCCTCGTCGCCGACGAGCAGCGCGGGCACGCCCAGTTCGCCGAGCCGGCGGGCGAGGCGTACGCCCGCGAGGCCGGCGCCGAGCACCACCACACGCGAATTCGAGGTCATGTCCAGGAGCGTGCGGTGCGGAGGTTACCCGGCCGCATCACCGTTGTTTCCCGTGAGGAACGCTGCCCTCAGCAGGGCCCCGGCGCAGGTGTGAGGGTTCCGGCGGCTCGGCGCGGTCCTCAGCGGCTGCCGGTGAGGTGGGCGAACACGACCACGTTGCCCTGGTAGCCGGTCGCCTTCGCGTAGCCCCCGCCGCAGGTGATCACCCGCAACTCGGGCCGGTCCGCGGCCCCGTACACCTTGGCGTCGGGGAAGTCGCGGGTCCGGTAGACCTCGACGGCGTCCACGGTGAACACCGCGGTCGTTCCGTCGCGCCGGTCCACCTCCACGGTGCTGCCCTTGCGCAGGGCGCCCAGGTCGTAGAAGACGGCGGGGCCGTCGGCGTTGTCGACGTGGCCGGCGATGATCGCGGTGCCCGTCTCGCCGGGGGTGGTGCCGGCCTCGTACCAGCCGGCGAGGTTCTCCTTCTCGGCGGGCGGGACGTCGAGGCTGCCGGAGGCGGTGAGGGCGAGGCCCGTCAGGGGGGCGTCCACGTGGATGGCGGGGACGCGGACGCGGTCGGGCGCGGAGGGCGGCAGCGCCGGCGCGGACCGGCCGGACGACCGCGGGCCGTCGGAGCGGGCCTGGGCCGCGGAGGGCTGCGGCGGGGCGTGCGTCTCGGCGCCGCTGTGCAGCAGCCATGCGCCGCAGCACAGGGAGACCGCGGTGACGGCCGTTATGGCGGTGTTGCCGACCGTGCGCATGCCGCTCCCGTCTCCGTGGTCTCGAGGTCTGCGTGGATCTCCACGTCCGCATGGCTCCCGGCCCGGGGCTGCGCGGCCTCCGCTCTCGAAGTCCGGTGGCCGGGTCGGACGGGGCCCGTGCCCCCTCCGGGCCGCGAGGGGCGTCGGGCCCGGAGGGGGAGGGGACATGCGGTACCGGCTGACGGACGGCGGAGGGTGTCCGTCAGATCCCGTCGCCTCTCGCCCGGCGATGCAGGAGCCAGGTACCGCCCGCGGCGGCGACGGCGAGAGCCGCCACTCCGGCCGCGGTCTGAACGGGGTCGGGGCCCAGAGCGCCGCCGACCCCCGTCTTGACACTTCCGCGCGGGGCGACCGGCTGCCGGTCCGAGGCCAGCACGACCACCAGGTCCCCGGTGATCCGCCGTCCGTCCCCGGCGCACTGCGCGACGAGCTCGTAGGTGCCCGGCTGCGCGCTCGGCGGCACCAGGAACCGTCCGACGGCCTCGCCCTCGTGGGTGGCGGGCGCGAGCGTGAAGCGGCCGGCGCCCACCGCCCCGGCGTCGCCCGCCGCCGAACCGCCGTCCCCGCAGGCCGCGGTGTTCACCGAGACCTGTCCGCCGGGCACGGCGGTGGCGGGGTAGACCTCCAGCTGCCCGCCGGGGGAGGCGGCGCGGACGCCGGAGGCCTGTGCGGGCGCGGCGAAGCCGGCCGCCGCGACGACGGCGAGCGCGGCGCCGGCCAGTACGCGGGCGGTGCGGACGCCGGCCGGGCGGGCGGAGCGGCGGGCGGTGCGGGGGAGCGGACGACGGGCGGTACGGCGGGGGGTGTGCCGGACGGTACGGCGTCGCATCGGTGCTCCTCCGAGCTGTTCGGGAATCCCTGCCCTTCCGAGGTAAGTCGCCGCGCGGCGAGCGCGCTTGCTGAGGGTGTGTCAGGAATGGGATGAATGGGTGTCAGATCCATCGGAGCCCGGACCTCCCGCGCCGCTGTTTCGGCAGGTCAGAGGCATGGCGACGGCCGAGCGCGGAAAAGTTTCCGCGGGGCGGGTGAACGGGTGAGGCGACTGCCGGCCGCCCGCCCGCGCTCACCGTCGGGTCGGCCGGTCCCCGCCCGCGCTCACCGCCGGGTCAGCCAGTCCCCGCCCTCGATGGGCTTGCCGCGGGCCCGCAGGGCGGCGGCGACGGCGGGTGCGGCGACGTACACCCAGGCGCGCGCGGGCGCGGAGCCGTCCACGCGGACCACCTCGCGCGCGACGCGTTCGTAGAGGTTGCGCGGGTCGCCCGGCCTGTACTCCTCCAGCCGGTCCAGGTCGGCGAGCAGCCGGGCGTACTCCTCGGGGCGGGCCGTCACGAGTTCGCCGGAGACCGCCGCGCCCGCCGCGCCCGGCGCCTCGACCGCGTAGGGGTAGCCGGGTCCGTCGTACAGCAGCGCGCCCGTGAGCCGGGCCGGTTCCTCGCGGAGGGTGCGGCCGCGCAGGAGGAGGTCGTGGTTGGCCTCGCCGGGGCGGAGCGTGCCGTAGACGAAGAAGGGGAGTTCGGGGGCGATCACGGAAACGATTCTCTCCCCTCACGGGCTCCTCACCGGTCCGTTGCGCATGCGCTATGGACATGACATGTCATGCCCTCTTAAATGCCAGGACGACATCAGCGCCACCTCCACCGGCCCGGTCACGGGCCGGCCCCACACGCGCCCCCCACGGCGCCTTCCCGAGGAGACCGAGACACTGATGAGTCGGATACGGCTGCACGTCCGAGGTTCCCGTCTCGCCACCGCCGGCATCGCCGCCACCACGGCCACGCTCCTGGCCGCCGTACTCTCCCCGGCCGCCGACGCGACCGACAGACCGACCAGGGCGACCGCGCTCGACAACGCGGCGACGGCCCTCGCCGACCACGCGGCGACGCTGGACCTCAGCGCCGTGCAGGGCACGTCCGTGCGGGACGTGATCGTCGACAAGGACGGCGCCCAGCACGTGCGCTACGACCGCACCTACCGTCAACTGCCGGTCCTCGGCGGCGACTTCGTCGTCCACCTCGGCCGCGACGGCGCGTTCCGCAGCGCCGACCGGGCGACGAGGGCGGCGATCTCGCTGGCGAGCATCACCCCGAAGGTGTCCGCGCCCAAGGCCGCCGACGTCGCCGTCAACGCCCTGCGCGCGGCCAACCTGGGCACATCGCTGAAGCAGGTGAAGGCCAAGCCGGAACTGGTCGTCGACGCCCTGCACGGCGCCCCGAGACTGGCCTGGCGCACGAACGCCGTCGGCCTGGACTCGCTGGGCAACCCGGTCGCCCGCGCGGTGCTCACCGACGCCCGCACCGGCGCCCAGATCGACGCCTGGGACACGATCGAGACGGCCACCGGCGACGGCAAGTCCCTGTACAGCGGCACGGTACCGCTGGAGACGACCGCCTCGGGATCGACGTACCAGCTCAAGGACCCCACACGCGGCAACACCTACACCGGCGACGCGGCCAACAAGACCGACCTGTGCATCTTCGGCATCTGCTTCAGCCGCGCCCCCGCGACCCTGTTCACCGACGCCGACAACCACTGGGGCACCGGTGCGGCCGCCGACCGCTCCACCGCAGCCGTCGACGCCCAGTACGGCACCGACGCGACCTGGGACTACTACAAGAACGTGCACGGCCGCAACGGCATCGGCAACGACGGCAAGGGCTCCTACAACCGCGTCCACTACGGCAACAGCTACAACAACGCCTTCTGGGACGACAGTTGCTTCTGCATGACCTACGGTGACGGCGACGGCACCCAGATGGGCCCGTTGGTCGCCCTGGACGTGGCCGGACACGAGATGTCCCACGGCGTGACCTCGAAGACCGCCAAGCTGACCTACTCGGGCGAGTCGGGCGGCCTCAACGAGGCGACGTCCGACATCTTCGGCTCGCTGGTCGAGTTCCACGCGGCCAACAGCCAGGACGTCGGTGACTACCTCATCGGCGAGGAGATCGTCCGCTCCGGCTTCGGCAAGGACGCCCTGCGCTACATGGACAAGCCGAGCAGGGACGGCAAGTCGGCGGACAACTGGAGCAGTTCGGTCGGCAACCTCGACGTCCACTACTCCTCCGGCGTCGCCAACCACTTCGCCTACCTCCTCGCCGAGGGCAGCGGGGCCAAGACCGTCAACGGCGTCTCCTACAACTCCCCGACGGCGAACGGCTCCACGGTCACCGGCATCGGCCGCGACAAGCTCGGCGCGATCTGGTACCGGGCCCTGACCGTCTACATGACGTCCTCGACGAACTACGCCGGGGCCAGGGCGGCCACCCTGAACGCGGCCAAGGACCTCTACGGCGCGGGCAGCACGGAGTACAACACGGTGGCGGCGGCCTGGAGTGCCGTCAACGTGAACTGACCCGCTGACGCGAGCCGAGCCGAGCCGGCCTCCGGCGTCCGGGGGAGCGTCCCCGGCAGCCGGAGGCCGGAGCGGGCCCGGACCCCGCCGAAAGGGGCGGTCCCCGCTCGGGGGCGGGCCGCTCCCGCCCGGCCCTCGGGCTCCGCTCCCGGCGCCGCCCGGCGGGGGTGCGGAATCCCGCTTCCCCGCGGCCTGGGCACCCGTTACGCTCCCTCCGCGCGCATCCGGCGCGAGCAGGGGTCCCGGGATGCCGGGAGCACCGGGGCAATGGGGACAGTGGGGGACATGAGCGAAGAAGTTGCCGCGCCCGAAAAGGGCCCGAACCCGTGGGCTCAGGCGATAGCGGCGCTGGTGGTGGTCGGCGCGCTGGGGGGCGCGCTGTTCGTGCTCCAGAAGAACGACGCCAAGGCGGCGGACGAACCGGCGGTCTGCTCGGCCTCCGACGCGGACAAGAAGGCCGACGCGGTCGCCAAGGCGGCGCACCGCGTCTCCGGGACGCAGCTGTGCGACGCCCTGAACCGGGCGAACCTGCCGACGCTCCTCGGCACGCCGGGCGAGCACGCGAAGACGGCCTACGGCAGCGACGGCTCGGTCGGCACGGGCGGCAAGCAGATACCGACGCCCGAGGCGACCGTCCAACTCGACACCTACACCGTCCAGTTGACCCGGTCCTACGACCGCCTGCCGATCGGCGGGATGGCGGACCTGCTGAGCGAGGCGCAGCCGAAGACGATCGCGGGCCACCCCGCGGTGCTCTACTCGACCCAGACCATCGCCATCCGCTTCAACCTCGGCGGCGGCAAGTCCGAGTCCGGCCCCGGCGGCATCGCCCGGGCCCTCGTCATCGCCCCCGACGCCAAGGACCGCGGCGGCTCCTACGAGCTGACCATCTGGCGCCAGGACCGCATGCGCCCGGACGACACGGCACTGCTGCGCATCGCGCAACAGGTCCTCCCCACCATCCCGGGCTGGGCGACGGGCGGCTGACGCACGAGCGCCGGGTGACGGCCGTCTGCCCCTCACGGGCGTCTGCCCCTGACGGGCGGCTGTCCGTGACGTGTGGCTGTCCCTGACGGGCGGCCCGCGTCAGCCGCCGAAGCCGTCCCGGACGATGCGGCGGGCCACCGCGGTGCGGGCGGCGGCCAGTTCGGCGGCGACGAGCCGTTCCCGTTCGGCGTCCATCACCACCGCGGCCGTCACCGACGGGCCGGCCGTCAGGGACGTGCGCCTGAGGTGGGTGGGCGGATGGGTCGAGTCGACGCTGTGCCCGCGAAGGACGCCGACCCGGCGCTGCCGCTCGTACTCGCTCTCGGGAACGGACGCCATGTAGGCGGTGAGCCGCTCCCATATCCCGTCCGCGCCCGCCTGGGCCTCGCGGACGCCTCTTCCGCCGGCCATCGCCGCCCGGTTGGCCTCACGGCGCAGGAGAAGCCCGACCGAGTCCGTCACCAGAAGCCGGTCCATGAGTTCGACGGCCGCCGCCGTGGACCCGGCGTGCGCGGCCGTGCGGTCGGCCAGGTACTCGGCCCGCTGACTCGCCTGGAGCATCAGTCGGTCGAGCAGGAACAGCACTCCGCGCAGCAGCAGGCGCGGCCCCGCGTACAGCAGGTTGACGGCCATCTCGACGGGGGTCGGCGAGGGGGTCGGCGCGACGAAGTAGTACCAGGTGGTGAGCGAGCCCCAACAGCCGTGTCTAGTCGGCCAGTTCGACGCGTACCGCGCAGGACTTGAACTCCGGCATGCGGGAGGTGGGGTCCAGGGCGGGGTTGGTCAGGGTGTTGGCGCGGCCCTCGCCCGGCCAGTGGAACGGCATGAAGACGGTGTCCGGGCGGATGCCCGCGGTGATCCGCGCCGGGGCGACGGCGCGCCCGCGCCGGGAGACGACCGCCAGCCGGTCGCCCTCGGCTGCCCCGAGCCGCGCGGCCAGCCGGGGGTGCAGCTCCACGAACGGGCCGGGGGCGGCGGCGTTCAGCTCGTCCACGCGCCGGGTCTGCGCGCCGGACTGGTACTGCGCCACGACCCGGCCGGTGGTGAGCAGCACGGGGTAGTCGTCGTCCGGCTCCTCGGCGTTCGGGCGGTGGACGACCGGGACGAAGCGGGCGCGGCCGTCCGGTGTGGCGAACCGGTCGAGGAAGAGCCGGGGTGTGCCGGGCGCGGGCTCGTCGTCGCGCGGTTCGTCGTCGCCGGGCTCGCCGCCCCGGGCCGGGCAGGGCCAGAACACGCCGTTCTCCTCGGCGAGCCGGCGGTAGCTGATCCCGGAGTAGTCGGCGGCGCCGCCCGCGCTGGCCCGCCGCAGTTCCTCGAAGACCTCCTCGGGCTCGACCGGGAAGCCCTTATCCACGCCCAGCCGGGCCGCCAGTTCGTGCAGCACCTCCAGGTCGCTGCGCACGCCGTCCGGGGCGTCGACCGCCTGCCGGCGCAGCAGGACCCTGCCCTCCAGGCTGGTGGTGGTCCCCGTCTCCTCCGCCCACTGGGTGACCGGCAGGACGACGTCCGCGAGGGCCGCCGTCTCCGACAGGACGACGTCGCAGACGGCGAGGAAGTCCAGCGAGCCGAGGCGTTCCTCGACGTGCGAGGCGTGCGGCGCGGACACCACCGGGTTCGACCCCATGAGCAGCAGCGCGCGGATGTCCGTGCCCAGCGCGTCCAGCATCTCGTAGGCGCTGCGCCCGGGGCCGGGCAGCGAGTCGGGGTCCACGCCCCACACCCCGGCCACGTGCGCCCGCGCCGCCGGGTCGTCCAGTCTGCGGTAGCCGGGGAGCTGGTCGGCCTTCTGGCCGTGCTCGCGTCCGCCCTGTCCGTTGCCCTGGCCGGTCAGGCAGCCGTAGCCGCTGAGCGGCCGCCCCGCCCGGCCCGTCGCCAGGCACAGGTTGATCCACGCGCCGACCGTGTCGGTGCCCTTGGACTGCTGCTCGGGCCCGCGCGCGGTGAGCACCATCGCGGCCTCGGGCTCGCAGAACATCCGTACCGTCTCCCGCAGTTGCGGAACGGACACCCCCGTGATCCGCTCCACGTACTCCGGCCAGTGGGCCATGGCGGCCGCGCGGGCCTCCTCCCAGCCCACGGTCCGCTCGCGCACGTACTCCTCGTCGACCCGCCCCTCGGCGACGATCAGGTGCAGCAGGCCGAGCGCCAGCGCGAGATCGGTGCCCGGCCGGGGCGCGAGATGCAGGTCCGCCTGTTCGGCGGTCCTGGTGCGGCGCGGGTCGATCACGATCAACGTGCCGCCGTTGTCGCGCAGTTCGCCGAAGAACCGCAGAGCGGGCGGCATGGTCTCGGCGAGGTTGGAGCCGACGAGGATCACGCACCCCGTCCTCGGGATGTCCTCCAGCGGGAAGGGCAGGCCCCGGTCCAGCCCGAACGCCCTGACGCCGGCCGCCGCGGCGGACGACATGCAGAAGCGGCCGTTGTAGTCGATCTGCGAGGTGCCGAGGACGACCCGCGCGAACTTGCCGAGGGTGTACGCCTTCTCGTTGGTGAGCCCGCCCCCGCCGAACACGCCGAGCGCGTCGGCCCCGTGCTCGTCCCGGATCCGGCCCAGCCGCGAGGCGATCCGGTCCAGGGCCTCCTCCCAGGAGGCCGGCCTCAGCGAGCCGGCGTCGCGCACCAGGGGCGAGGTCAGGCGCACCGCGGAGGAGAGCACCGCGGGCGCTGTGCGGCCCTTGCCGCACAGCGCGCCGCGGTTCACCGGGAAGTCGGGCCGCTCGACCACCTCGACGCCCCCCGTGGGCAGAGGCGACAGGGCCATCCCGCACTGCAGGGCGCAGTACGGGCAGTGGGTGGGCGTCGAGGCGGTCCGCATGCGCTTCAGCGTGCGTCGGCCGTGTTACGCCCTGTGCCGTCTGCTGTTACGGCGGTGTGGTGGTGCCCTCCCCGCCGCCTCCCGGCCCTCGTGAGGTGGTCGCCGTCGCCGTCTCTGTCCCCTGCGCCGGGCCGGGGGTCACCCGGCGGAGTCGAGGGCCCGGGCCACGCCCTTCTCCTTCAGACCGAGGAAGCGGGGGTCCGGCTCGAACACCGCGTCCAGCGCCGCCTTGCCGGCCGCGAGGATCTCGCGGGCGCCCCCGTAGTACCAGGTCACGTCGTGTTTCGCCTCGACCCCGACGCCGTACGACGCCACCCCCGCCGCCTCGCACAGGGCGACGGCGCGCCGGATGTGGAAGCCCTGGCTGATCAGCACGGCCCGGTCCACGCCGAAGATCTTCTTGGCACGCACACAGGAGTCCCAGGTGTCGAACCCGGCGTAGTCGCTGACGATCCGCTCGTCGGGCACGCCGTGCCGGGTGAGGTAGACGCGCATCGCGTCGGGCTCGTCGTAGTCCTCGCGGCTGTTGTCGCCGGTGACGAGAACGACCTCGATGCGTCCCGCGCGGTACAGCTTCGCCGCCGCGTCCAGCCGGTGGGCGAGGTAGGGCGACGGCTCGCCGTCCCACAGCCCGGCGCCGAAGACCACGGCCACCTCGGTGCGCGGCGCGTCCGCGGTGGTGCCCAGCCGTCCGGCCGTGGACACGTACAGCCAGGTCGCCGGCAGCAGCGCCAGCACGCACCCGGCCATCACGGCCTGCACCGAGCGACGCCGGCCCGCGCGCGTGCGCGGCAACCGCAGCCGACGGATGTTCATACGGTGTCCCCCAGGTGTGGCGCTCCGGCAGGCCGAACGGCCCTTCGGTCCGGGAAGACGCGTCCGGCGATGCTCCGGTTCGCGCCCGCGCCGCACGTCACACCGCGCGCCGCACGTCACACCGCGCGCCGCATGTCACACCCTGCGCCGCATGTCACACCCCGCGCCGCAGTCACATCCTGCGCCGCACGTCACGCCCGCCCCCATCACGCCCCGCGCCGCACCGCGCACCCGCGCGCCCTCGATTCGCACCCGTGCCCGGTGGGCCGCCTCTCGCACTCCTCGCGCGCCGCCGTCTCACACCGGGGCCGGGGCCGCCGTGAACCGCCGGAAAACAGTCGTGACGGTCAGGCAACGGGGGTGCAACCTCGTGCCGCCAGGATCGAGGCATGAGCCAGTCAAGCCTCGTGCAGCTCGACGCCCGCCGGAACGCCTGCCCGCCCACGCTGGTCGTCGTCGCCCACGGCAGCCGCGACCCGCGCGCGCTGAGCACCGTCCGCGCCCTGCTGGACGAAGTGCGCGCCCGCCGCCCCGGCCTGCCGGTGCGCCTGGGCCACATCGAGCTGAACGAGCCGCTGCTGACGGACACCCTCGCCGACCTCGACGCCCGCGGCACCGCGGACGCCGTCCTGGCGCCCCTGCTCCTGGCCCGCGGCCACCACGTCAAGCGGGACATCCCCGAGGCGGCCGCCGCGGTCCGGGTACGCACGCGCGTGGCCGCGCCGCTGGGCCCGCACCCCCTACTCGCCGACGCCCTGCTCGCCCGGCTCGTCGAGGCGGGCTGGCGCACCGACATGACACCGGCGGAGCGCGCCGCGAGCGCGGTCGTCCTCGCCGCCGCGGGCTCGCGCGACCCCGACTCGGCCCTCGACACCCGCCGCACGGCCCGGCTCCTGGCCGGACGGCTCGGCGTCCCGGTCGTCCCCGCCTACGCGTCGACGGCGGCCCCGACGGTCACGACGGCGCTGCGCGCCCTGGCGGCGAGGGGCCGCGACAGGGTGGCGGTCGCCTCCTGCTTCACCGCTCCGGGGCGCTTCGCGACGGAGTGCGCGCAGCAGGCGCCCTGGATCGCGTCGTCACCCCTGGGCACCCACCCCGCGATGGCCGACCTGCTGCTCCACCGCTACGACCGGGCGCTCGCGGCCGGGGCCGAGAGCAGCGCGGCCTGACAGGACGCCGGACCGGACGACCCCCGCCGGCGCCGCCCCCGCACCCCGTGCCCCGCGCCCTGTGCCCTGTTGTGCCCCGGGCTCCTGACGGGGCGCCACGTCGCCCCCGTCCAGCGGCTCCACCGCGCCCGGACGAGCGACCGCAGCCACCGCACACGACTCACCCCCTGCACAGGGCATCCGACGAGTACGCCGCCCGCCGCCCGAACCGGTACGCCCCCGGAATCCGGCCGGCGTACCACCGGCACCGCCCCCGGCGGCCGAGCGACGCCCGATTGTCACCGCGGCCGCTTACTGTCGAGGCATGCCCTACGACTTGCCGTCAACGGAACGCTGGGCGGCGGAGCCCGACAAGCGGCCCGGCCGCACCGCCTTCCAGCGCGACCGCGCCCGCATCCTGCACTCCTCGGCGCTCAGGAGACTCGCCGGCAAGACCCAGGTGGTGACGCCCGGCACCCGCACGGACGCCTGGGACGCCACCCCGCGCACCCGCCTCACCCACTCCCTGGAGTGCGCCCAGGTCGGGCGGGAACTCGGCGCGGCGCTGGGCTGCGACCCCGATCTGGTCGAGGCGGCCTGTCTCTCCCACGACCTCGGTCACCCCCCGTTCGGCCACAACGGCGAACAGGCGCTCAACGACTTCGCGCGCGACTGCGGCGGCTTCGAGGGCAACGCGCAGTCGCTCAGGCTCCTCACCCGCATCGAGCCGAAGCGCTTCACGCCCGAGGGGTCGGTGGGCCTCAACCTCACCCGGGCCGCCCTCGACGCCGCGACCAAGTACCCCTGGGCCCGCGGCGCGCACCCCGCCGACCCCGCCTCGCCGAAGTTCGGCGTCTACGAGGACGACCGGCCCGTCTTCGACTGGGTCCGCAAGGAGGCCCCCGGCGCCCGCACCTGCTTCGAGGCGCAGGTCATGGACTGGGCGGACGACGTCGCGTACTCGGTGCACGACGTGGAGGACGGCCTGCACGCGGGGCACGTCGATCCCGGCTGCCTGCGCGCCGAGCCCGAGCGGCAGGAGGTCTTCCGGGTCGCCGTCGGCCGCTACGTGCCCGCCGGCACCGATCCGGCCGAACTCGCGGCCGCCCTCGACCGGCTCCAGGACCAGCCGTGGTGGCCGCACGGCTACGACGGCACGGCGGCCGCCCAGGCCCGCCTGAAGGACGCCACCAGTCAGCTCATCGGCCGCTTCTGCCTCGCCGCCGAGGGCGCCACCCGCGCGCGGCACGGCACGGGCCCCCTGACCCGCTACGACGCGGAACTCGTCGTCCCGTACGAGACGCGGCTGGAGTGCGCGGTCCTCAAGGCGGTCGCCGACCTGTACGTCATGCAGCGCGCCGAACAGGCGCTGCTGCGCGCCGACCAGCGCGTCGTCATCAGCGAGCTGGCCGACGCCCTCACCGTGCGCGCCCCCGACGGCCTCGACCCCCAGTTCCGCGCCCTGTTCGACCAGGCCCCCGACGACCGCGCCCGCAAGCGCGTCGTCGTGGACCAGATCGCGTCCCTCACCGACGCCTCGGCGCGCTCGCTGCACGCCCGCCTCACCGGGCGCACCGGACCGTGACCGGGGGCGTCGCCGGGACCGCGGGCGGGACGCGGCCGGGGCCGCGGCCGAGGGCGCGCGCGGTACGCCCGAACGGGCCCGAACGAGCGCCCGCGCGCCGTGATCGGGCACGTCCCCCTTCCCCCGCCCCGCTCCGTGCGGGACGCTCGCATGAGGCGACAAGCACAGTGTCATCCGGGGGACACCCCCCGGATCCCCGGGTAGGAGGCATCACGTGGTCGACGCGGATCAGACATTCGTCATCGTCGGAGGAGGCCTGACCGGCGCCAAGGCGGCCGAGACGCTGCGGGCGGAGGGCTTCACCGGCCGCGTGATACTGATCGGCGACGAACGCGAGCACCCCTACGAGCGGCCACCGCTGTCCAAGGGGTACCTGCTCGGCAAGGACGCGCGCGAGAGCGTCTTCGTGCACGAGCCCGCCTGGTACGCGCGAAACGACGTCGAGCTGCACCTCGGGCAGACCGTCGACGCGATCGACCGCGTCGCCAGGACGGTCCGCTTCGGGGACGACGGCACGCTCGCCCACTACGACAGACTGCTCCTCGCCACCGGCGCCGAACCGCGCCGGCTGGACGTCCCCGGCACCGACCTGGCGGGCGTGCACCATCTGCGCCGGCTCGCGCACGCCGAGCGCCTCAAGGGCGTCCTGGCCGCCCTCGGCCGCGACAACGGGCATCTGGTGATCGCCGGCGGCGGCTGGATCGGTCTGGAGGTCGCGGCCGCGGCCCGCGAGTACGGCGCCGAGGTCACCGTCGTCGAACCGGAGCCCACCCCGCTGCACGGCGTGCTCGGACCGGAGCTGGGCGCGCTCTTCGCCGACCTGCACCGCGAGCACGGCGTCCGCTTCCACTTCGGCGCCCGCCTCACGGAGATCGTCGGCCAGGACGGCATGGTCCTGGCCGCCCGCACCGACGACGGCGAGGAGCACCCCGCCCACGACGTCCTCGCGGCGATCGGCGCGGCCCCGCGCACCGCGCTCGCGGAGGCGGCCGGACTGGAGATCGCCGACCGCGCCCACGGCGGCGGCGTGGCCGTCGACGCCTCGCTGCGCACCTCCGACCCGCACGTGTACGCGGCCGGCGACGTCGCGTCGTTCCCGCACGGCCTCTTCGACACCCGGCTGCGGGTGGAGCACTGGGCCAACGCCCTCAACGGCGGACCGGCGGCCGCCCGCGCGATGCTGGGCAGGACCGTCTCCTACGACCGCGTGCCCTACTTCTTCTCCGACCAGTACGACCTGGGCATGGAGTACAGCGGCTGGGCCCCGCCCGGCACGTACGACGAGGTCGTCATCCGGGGCGACGCGGGAAAGCGCGAGTTCATCGCGTTCTGGGTCAAGGAGGGACGCGTCCTCGCCGGAATGAACGTGAACGTGTGGGACGTCACAGAGCCGATCCAGAAACTGATCGCCTCGGGGACGGCCGTGGACACCGAGGCCCTGGCCGACCCCCACGTGCCGCTGGAGACCCTCGCGGGCTAGGACCGGGGCGGGGGCGGGGTCCCGCGCCCGCCCCGGATGCCCGCCCCCCGACCCCGTGCCGTGCCCGCCCCCACCCCCGCCCCCACCCCCGCTCCCGCCTGCGCCCCCGGCCGCCGTCCGCCGTCCGCCGGGGATGTCGGCGCGCCCCCGTAGAATCGCCACGTGGCAGGACGGATCAACGACGAGGACGTGAAGGCTGTTCGGGACGCGGTCCCGATCGACGCCGTGGTGTCCGAGTACCTCCAGCTGCGCAACGCGGGCGGCGGCAACCTCAAGGGCCTGTGCCCCTTCCACGACGAGAAGTCGCCGTCCTTCCAGGTGAGCCCCGCCAAGGGCCTCTTCCACTGCTTCGGCTGCCAGGAGGGCGGCGACACCATCACGTTCGTGATGAAGGTCGACCACCTCACCTTCTCCGAGGCCGTCGAGCGCCTCGCCGCCCAGGCCGGCATCACCCTGCGCTACGAGGAGGGCGGCTACAACCCCTCCCACCAGCGCGGCGAACGCATCCGCCTGGTCGAGGCCCACAAGGTCGCCGCCGACTGGTACGCCGAACAGCTCGCGCTGAGCCCCGAGGCCGAGACCGGCCGGATCTTCCTCGCCGAGCGCGGTTTCGACCAGGCCGCCGCCGTCCACTTCGGCGTCGGCTACAGCCCCCAGGGCTGGGACCACCTCACCCGCTTCCTGCGCGGCAAGGGCTTCTCCGACAAGGAGATCCTGCTGTCGGGGCTCGCCCAGGAGGGCCGCCGGGGGCCGATCGACCGCTTCCGGGGCCGTCTGATGTGGCCCATCCGCGACATCGGCGGCGAGGTCGTCGGCTTCGGCGCGCGCAAGCTGTACGAGACGGACAACGGGCCCAAGTACCTCAACACGCCCGACACCGCGATCTACCGGAAGTCCCAGGTCCTCTACGGCATCGACCTGGCGAAGAAGGACATCGCCAAGTCGTCGCGCGCGGTCGTCGTCGAGGGCTATACGGACGTCATGGCCTGCCACCTCGCGGGCGTCACCACCGCCATCGCGACCTGCGGCACGGCCTTCGGCGGCGACCACATCAAGATCCTCCGCCGGCTGCTGATGGACAACGGCAGCGCCCGCGTCATCTTCACCTTCGACGGCGACGCCGCCGGCCAGAAAGCGGCCCTGCGCGCCTTCGAGGACGACCAGAAGTTCGCCGCCGAGACGTACATCGCGATCGCGCCGGACAACATGGACCCCTGCGACCTGCGCCTCGCCAAGGGCGACGAGGCCGTCGCCGACCTCGTCGAACCCCGCACCCCCCTCTTCGAGTTCGCGCTCCGCCAGATCGTCGTGCGCTACGACCTCGACACCCCTGCGGGCCGCGCCGCGGCGCTCGACGAGGCCGCCCCGATCGTCGCCCGCATCAAGAACAGCGGAGCCCAGCACGAGGTCGCCGTCCAGCTCGCCGGGATGCTCGGCATCCTGGACACCCAGTTCGTCGTCAAACGCGTGGCCCAGCTGGCCCGTTGGGCGCGCGACCGCGGCGGCAAGGGCCCCGCGCCGGCCGGCCGCGGCCCCCAGCCCTACGACGCCGCCCCCCGGACCGCCGCCGGCGGCCCCGCCCTCAACCTCCGCAACGCCGTCTACGCCACCGAGCGCGAACTGCTCAAACTGGCCCTGCAACGCCCCGAACTGGTCTCCCCGGCGTTCGACGCGTACGGCGTCGACGAGTTCACCGCCGCCCCCTACGCCGCCGTGCGCCAGGCCATCATGGACGCGGGCGGCGCCGAGTGGGGCGTCAAGGACGGCCCGGAGTACCTCGTCCGGGTCCGGGAGGCCGCGCCCGACGACGCGGTACGGGCGATGGTCACCGAACTCGCCGTCGAGGCGATCATGCGCAAGACGGTGGACGAGATGTACGCCGGCGCCCAGCTGGTCACGGTCCGCCGCCGCGCCGTCGAGCGCCGCATCCGCGACGTCCAGTCCCAGCTGACCCGCCTGGGCGCCGGCGACGACCCCGCCCAGGTGGCCGCCGTGCAGAACGAGCTGTGGGTGCTCCAGCAGTACGACCAGACGCTACGGGAGCACGGCGCCGCCGCCCTGTGAGGGCCCTTCGAACGTCCGGCCACCGGAGAGGGTGAGCAGGGGCTGTTCGCGCATCCGGCCCCGCGCCGGCACGATGTGCGTCGGCCCGAGACCGGCCGCCGCCGCCCAATGGCCCAGCCGCCCGCGGCTCGTCGGGGCCGGTGCGGCGCACCGTCACATGCGTTTCGTCCAGGGAAGCGGACACCGGCGCATCGTCGCAGGACACGCCGGGCGCGGGCCTTCGGGTTTCCGGGCGCGACGACGCGACGGTCACCGGACGAACGCAAAAAGTCACCGCACGCCCCTCGTGGCGAGGTTGTGTCGTACCCCACACTGGTCCCGGTGCCTGAGTCCTCGGAGCGGCCCCCCGGAGTAGCGCCGCCGCTCACCTCAGCAGCGATCATCCTGGAGGTCGCCCCCGTGCAGACCCAGACCCTGACCCAGACCGACCGCACCGCCGACAGCCCGAGCGACACCGCGGAGCCGGACGCCGACGCCGACGCCCTGGCCGCGGTCCCGCCGCAGCACCGCGCCGCGCACCACCCCGAGACCGGTCCCGGACCCGCGGCGGAGACGGACCCCGACACGGAACCGGAGCCCGGCGCCGACGCCGAGCCCGACGCCGAGCCCCCGGACCCGCCCGCCGAAGCCCTCGAAGAGGGCCCGGAACCGGAACCGGAACCCGTGCGGACCCCGCCGCGCACCCGCACCACCGACAGCGCCGGCCCCTCCTCGGACCTGTTCCGCCAGTACCTGCGCGAGATAGGCCGGATCCCGCTGCTCACCGCGGCCGAGGAGGTCGACCTCGCCCGACGGGTGGAGGCGGGCCTGTTCGCCGAGGAGAGGCTCACCGGCGCGTCCGACCTCGACAGCGAACTGGCCCTGGACCTCGACCGGCTGGTCGTCATGGGCCGGATGGCCAAACGCCGCCTCATCGAGGCGAACCTCCGCCTCGTCGTCTCCGTCGCCAAGCGCTACGTCGGCCGCGGGCTCACCATGCTCGACCTCGTGCAGGAGGGCAACCTCGGCCTCATCCGCGCCGTCGAGAAGTTCGACTACGCCCGCGGCTACAAGTTCTCCACCTACGCCACCTGGTGGATCCGCCAGGCCATGTCCCGCGCGCTGGCCGACCAGGCCCGCACCATCCGCGTCCCGGTCCACGTCGTCGAGCTGATCAACCGGGTCGTCCGCGTCCAGCGCCGCATGCTCCAGGAACGCGGCTACGAGCCCACCGCCGAAGAGGTCGCCGGCCAGCTGGACCTCCCGCCCGAACGCGTCGGCGAGGTGCTGCGCCTGGCCCAGGAACCGGTCTCCCTGCACGCCCCGGTGGGCGAGGAGGACGACGTCGCCCTCGGCGACCTCATCGAGGACGGCGACGCGGCCAGCCCCGTCGAGTCGGCTGCGTTCCTGCTGCTGCGCGAGCACCTCGACGCCGTGCTCTCCACGCTCGGCGAACGCGAGCGCAAGGTCGTCCAGCTGCGCTACGGACTGGCCGACGGCCGCCCGCGCACCCTGGAGGAGATCGGCCGCATCTTCGGCGTGACCCGCGAGCGGATCCGCCAGATCGAGTCGAAGACGCTGAACAAGCTGAGGGACCACGCCTTCGCGGACCAGCTCCGCGGCTACCTGGACTGAACCGGGCGACCCGCGGAGCCGCTCGCCGTCCCCCGACCCGAGCGGCCCCGCCCCTACGCCGGCCTCCCGGCGTGCGCGCCTAGTCCACCTCGGCCACCGCCTGGGCGAACTGCGCCTGGTACAGCCGCGCGTAGGCGCCGTCGGCCGCGAGCAGCTCGGTGTGCGCGCCCTGCTCGACGATCGAGCCGTTCTCCATCACCAGGATCGTGTCGGCGTCCCGGATGGTCGACAGCCGGTGCGCGATGACGAACGACGTGCGCCCGTGCGCCAGCTTGGCCATGGCCTTCTGGATCAGCACCTCGGTACGGGTGTCGACGGAGCTGGTGGCCTCGTCGAGCACCAGGATCACCGGATCGGACAGGAACGCCCGCGCGATGGTGATCAGCTGCTTCTCACCGGCGCTGACCCCGCTGCCCTCGTCGTCGATGACGGTGTCGTAGCCGTCGGGCAGCGTGCGCACGAACCGGTCCGCGTGCGCGGCCCGCGCCGCCTCCTCGATCTCGCCCCGCGTGACGTCCCGGGACGCGCCGTAGGCGATGTTCTCCGCGATGGTGCCGCCGAACAGCCAGGTGTCCTGGAGCACCATGCCGATCCCGGCGCGCAGTTCGTCGCGGGACATCCGCGCGATGTCCACGCCGTCGAGCGTGATGCGCCCGCCCGACACGTCGTAGAACCGCATGAGCAGGTTCACCAGCGTCGTCTTGCCGGCGCCCGTCGGCCCGACGATGGCGACCGTGTGGCCGGGCTCCACCGTCAGCGACAGGTCCTCGATCAGCGGCTTCTGCGGGTCGTAGCGGAAGGACACGCCCTCCAGCGCCACCCGCCCGCGCAGCTCCGCGGGCCGCTCCGCCGCCGCCGGGTCGGCCTCCTGCTCGTCGGCGTCGAGGAGCTCGAAGACCCGCTCGGCCGAGGCGACGCCCGACTGCACCAGGTTCGCCATCGACGCGAGCTGCGTCAGCGGCATGGAGAACTGGCGCGAGTACTGGATGAACGCCTGCACGTCGCCGATGGACAGGGAGCCCGACGCGACGCGCAGCCCGCCGACCACCGCGACCAGCACGTAGTTGATGTTCGACACGAACATCATCAGCGGCTGCATGACCCCGCTGTTGAACTGCGCCTTGAACCCGGCCTCGTACAGCGCGTCGTTCTGCTCGGCGAACTGCGCCGCCGACTCGTCCTGGCGGCCGAACACCTTCACCAGCGTGTGGCCGGTGTACATCTCCTCGATGTGGGCGTTGAGCTTGCCGGTGGTGCGCCACTGCTGCACGAAGTGCGGCTGCGACCGCTTGCCCACGCGCGTGGCGACCACCGCCGACAGCGGCACCGTCACCAGCGCGACGAGCGCCAGGATCCACGACACCCAGAACATCATCGCCAGCACGCCGATGACGGTCAGCAGCGAGTTGATCAGCTGGCCCATCGACTGCTGGAGCGTCTGCCCGATGTTGTCGATGTCGTTCGTCGCGCGGGAGAGGACCTCGCCGCGCTGGCGCTTGTCGAAGTACGACAGCGGCAGCCGCGACAGCTTCGTCTGCACGTCCTCGCGCATCCGGAACATCGTCCGGTTGACGGCCTTGTTGACCAGGCGCGTCGCCACCGCCATCAGCAGGCCGGCGATCAGGAACACCCCGAGCGCGAACAGCAGGACCCGGCCGACCGCGTCGAAGTCGATGCCCTGGCCGGGGGTGAAGTCGGTGCCGCTGAGCATGTCGGCGACACCGCCGTCGCCGCGCTCGCGCATCGAGTCGAGGACCTGCTCCTTGCTCGCCCCGGCCGGCATCTGCCGTCCGACGATGCCCGCGAACACCAGGTCGGTGGCCCGGCCGAGGATCTTCGGCCCGACCACGTTGAGGCCGACGCTCAGGACGACGCAGGACAGCATCGCGTAGAGGGTCAGCCGCTCCGGCTTGAACCGGGCGAGCAGCCGCCTGCCGGACACCTTGAAGTCCAGCGTGCGGCTCTCGGGACCGCCGCCGGCCATCATGCGCCCCATGGGCCCGGCCATCAGGCTGCCTCCGCTTCCGTGAGCTGGGAGAGCACGATCTCCCGGTAGGTCTCGTTGTCCGCCATCAGCTCGCGGTGCGAGCCCACGCCGACGACCCGGCCCTCGTCGAGGACGACGATCCGGTCGGCGTCACGGATGGTCGCCACCCGCTGGGCGACGATCACCACGGTCGCCTCGGCCGTCTCCCGGCCCAGCGCCGCCCGCAGCGCCGCGTCGGTGGCGTAGTCGAGGGCGGAGAAGGAGTCGTCGAACAGGTAGATCTCCGGCCGCTGCACGAGCGTGCGGGCGATCGCGAGCCGCTGCCGCTGGCCCCCGGAGACGTTCGTGCCGCCCTGCGCGATGGGGGAGTCGAGCCCGTTCTCCAGCTTGCTGACGAAGTCCCTGGCCTGCGCCACCTCCAGCGCGTGCCACAGCTCCTCGTCGGTGGCGTCCGGATTGCCGTAGCGCAGGTTCGTCGCGACCGTGCCCGCGAACAGGTACGGCTTCTGCGGTACGAGTCCGACGGTCCTCGCCAGCAGCGTGGGCTCGACGTCCGCCACGGGGACGCCGTCGACGAGGACCTCGCCCTCGGTGGCGTCGAACAGCCGCGGGACCATCCCCAGCAGCGTGGACTTGCCGCTGCCGGTGGAGCCGATCACGGCCGTCGTCTCACCGGGGCGGGCCACGAGGTCGATGCCCTTGAGGACGGGCTCCTCGGCACCCGGGTAGCGGAACCCGGCCCCCCGGATCTCCAGGTGCCCGTGCCGGCGCAGCTCGGTGACCGGCGCGAGCGGCGGCACCACCGACGACGAGGTGTCCAGCACCTCCTGGACGCGCTCCGCGCACACCTCCGCGCGCGGCACCATCATGAACATGAAGGTGGCCATCATCACGGACATGACGATCTGCATCAGGTAGGCCAGGAACGCCGTCAGGTCGCCGATCTGCATCCCGCCGCTGTCGATGCGGTGCGCCCCGAACCAGACGACCGCGATCGACGACAGGTTCACCGTCGTCATGACCACCGGGAACATCAGGGCCAGCAGGTTGCCGGTCCTCAGCGACATGTCGGTGAGGTCGGCGTTGGCCTTGCGGAACCGCTGCTGCTCGTACTCGTCCCGGACGAAGGCGCGGATCACCCGGTTGCCGGTGATCTGCTCGCGCAGCACCCGGTTCACGGTGTCCAGCCGCGTCTGCATGGACCGGAACAGCGGACGCAGCCGCCGCACGATCAGCGTCACGCAGATGCCCAGGGTCGGCACCACGGCGACCAGCACCCCGGACAGCGGCACGTCGAGGCCGAGCGCCAGCACGATCCCGCCCACGCACATGATGGGCGCCGACACCATCAGCGTGAACGTCATCAGGGCCAGCATCTGGATCTGCTGGACGTCGTTGGTGGTCCGGGTGATCAGCGAGGGCGCGCCGAACTGGCCGACCTCGCGGGCGGAGAAGGACTGCACCCTGTCGAACACCGCCCCCCGGATGTCGCGGCCGAGCGCGGAGGCCGTCCTCGCGCCGTAGTAGACGGCGCCGATGTTGCACACGACCTGCGCGAGCGAGACGGCGATCATCACGCCGCCGAAGGACACGATGTAGCCGGTGTCCCCCTTGACGACGCCGTCGTCGATGATGTCCGCGTTCAGCGTGGGCAGGTACAGGGTGGCGCAGGTCTGCAGCAGTTGCAGGAGCACCAGCAGGCTGATGGGTTTTCGGTAGGGCCTGAGGTAGGTCCTCAGCAGTCGTATGAGCACGCTACGTCTCTCGGAGTCGGCGGGGAGAGGCATTGGTTGCCCCTGGCCCCTATCGTCGGACACTCCCCCCGCGTTACCTCAACCGATTTAGCCGACAGCAGTGTGCATACGGCCTTCCGACCGCGCACGGCGACACCCCGGACGCGCCTGGTGACCCCGACGCTCCCCTTGCACCCCGATGCGCTCCGCACACCCCGATGCGCCCCGCCCTCCCCGGAGGCGCACGCGCGCACCTGCTTCCGCGCCGGGGGCGCTCACGTGCTCCGGCGCCGACGTGCTCCCGCCGCCAGGGCGCTCGCCCCCCTCACGCCTTCACGCCTTCACGCACTCACGCACCGAGGCACGCGGCCCGTAGGCGACCCCTACGCGTGGCCCCTACGCGCGGAACGCCCCCGGATGCGTCTGCTCCCGCACCGAGACGAACTGCTGCCGCACCGCCTGCCCCACGGCCAGTTCCTCGCCCGGGTCCAGCACCTGCGCCGCCGCACCCTGCCAGGCCGGCGGGGTCCGGGGGTCGAGCGTGCCCTGCGAGGCGCCGAGCGCCCACGCGGCCTGCCGGGCCGCCCCGATCGCCGCGTAGTCCGCGGGCTGCGGAACGACCACCTGGGCCCCGAACAGCGCGGGCGCCGCCGCCTGCACCGCGGGCAGCTCCGCCGCGGCCCCGAGCAGGAAGATCCGCCGGACGTCCACACCCCGGCCGCGCAGCACGTCCAGCGCGTCCGCGAGCCCGCACAGCATCCCCTCGAACGCGGCCCGCGCGAAGTGCTCCGGCTTCATGGACTCGCGCCGCAGCCCGGCCAGCGTCCCGGCGGTGTGCGGCAGGTTCGGCGTCCGCTCGCCCTCCAGATAGGGCAGCATGACGAGGCCGTGCGAGCCGGGCGTCGACTTCATCGCCAGGTCCGACAGCGCCTCCAGATCGGGCGCTCCCACCAGCTCCGCCGCCCCGCGCAGGGTCCGCACCGCGTTCAGCGTGGTGACGACGGGCAGATGCATCCCCGTCGCGTCGGCCAGGGAGGTGATCATCCCGCTCTGGTCGACCAGCGCCTCGGGGTGCACGGCCATCACGGAGCCGGACGCGCCGAGGGACACCACGGCGTCGCCCCGCCCGATGCCCAGTCCCAGGGCCGCGGCCATCGTCTCGCCCGTCCCGGCGGAGATCAGCAGCCCCTCGGGCGTGGTGCCGGCGGCGTCGGAGGGCCCGATCACCTCCGGCAGCATCACCTGGTGACCGAGCGCCAGCTCCACCAGCTCGGGCCGGTAACCGCCGGTGGCGGCCGACCAGTAGCCGGTCCCGGAGGCCCCGCCCCGGTCGGTGGTCCGTCTCACGGGCCGTCCGAGCAACTGCCACACCAGCCAGTCGTGGGCCTGGAGCAGCACCGCGGTCCGGGCTGCGGCCTCGGGCTCGTTCTTCGCCAGCCAGCGCAGCTTGGTCACCGGCTGGGCGGCCTGCGGCACGCATCCCACGGCCTGCGCCCATGCCTCGCGCCCGCCGAGAGCGTCCACCAGGTCCGCCGCCGCGACCTGCGCCCGTTTGTCCCCGCCGACCATCGCGGGCCGCACGGTGTTGCCCTGCGAGTCCAGGGGGACGACGGCGTTCTGCTGCGAGGACACGCCGATGGCCTGCACCCCCTCCAGCAGACCGCCGCCCGCGGCCTCGCCCAGGGACAGCAGCCAGGCCTGCGGATCGACGTCGGAGGGCCGCCCGCCGCCCTCGGCGCCCTCCACCGGATGCGGCGCGTATCCCTGCCGGAGCACGGCTCCGGTGTCCGCGTCGCAGACGACGATACGAGTGAAATCGGGCGAACTGTCCAACCCGGCGACTATCCCCATGCTGAAAATTCTGCCGCACTCTTCGCCCGGGTTCGCCCGTCGGGCGGGGCGGGACGCCGGGCGCGGGGCCGGCGCGCCCCTGTCGTGCCTGGTGACACAGCTCGCCGCGCCCTCCGAGACTGCCGAGGGCGCGGCGTTTGCGCGGCGACGGGGACGGCGGACGGACGAGCGGGGCGGGGCGAGGCGGGGCGTCGCGTGGACGGCCCGGGGGCGGACGCCGAGGCCGGCCATGGACGCACGACACCGGCCCGGCTGCGGGATCCGCCGCCGGGCGCTACTGCCGGTGTCGCCGTCGCGGGCGTCGCCGCCAGGGCCTCAGGTGTTGCTGCTGCCCCAGTCGTCGGCCCCGCCGTTGTGGGCGCTGCGGTCCTTCAGCGAGCGGACCCGGCTGGACACGGACTCGGGCATCCGGTCGCCGACCTTGTCGCTGACCGCGTGGTAGGCCTTGCCCGCGTACTGCCTGCCCTGCTGGGCGGCGGTCTCGGCGGTGTTGCGCACGGCCGGGTTCTGGGCGACCTGCCGGGCGGACTTCTTCAGCTTCTCGTAGCGCTCGCGCCCGGCACGCGTGCCGAGCACGTAACCCAGAGCCAGCCCGACGACGAACGTGAGCTTGTAGCGCATGACTGCCACCCTTCCCTCGTGTAGGTCCCTGGCACGGCGCCGGAGGGAACCGATTGGCGGAGCACCCCCCTGCTTGCGCTAATGTATGTGTCGCAGCGAGCGCGCGCCCCCTGGCGAATACCCAGGTAGCCGCGATCGATGCAACGAGGCATTCCCCTGTAGCTCAATTGGCAGAGCAGCCGGCTGTTAACCGGCAGGTTACTGGTTCGAGTCCAGTCGGGGGAGCTCGGTCCCCTGTAGCTCAATTGGCAGAGCAGCCGGCTGTTAACCGGCAGGTTACTGGTTCGAGTCCAGTCGGGGGAGCATCGTGAACGAGGACCCCATGAGGGTCCTTTTTCATGTGGTGTCACGCCGGCGGAACCGTGCAGGCCAGAGGCGCTGTCCTCGCGGCCGCGGCAAGGCAGGCCAGCCGGAGCGTGAGATCGTATGAGCGGCTATGCTGCGGCAGACGGCGCGCACACATGTACGCGACACGCCGCTATGGGGCGGTAGCTCAGCCGGTTAGAGCAGCGGACTCATAATCCGTCGGCCGTGGGTTCGAGTCCCACCCGCCCCACCTTTGCAGGCTCCTGACCTGCGGAAACGTTCATTTTGCCCTGTCGGAGCGTCAACTTCGCCTGGATGGACTGAATCCGCTGCTCGCGGGTTTGGAGTCGGGCGGCGCTCAGGGGAGCTCCAACCCCTCTGACCTGCGGCTGAGTGGATGATCGAGGGTGTCGCTCGCCGTCCGGGCGACTGCCGTGAGGGCCGATGCCAAGATCCAGGGGCCGTACAGGGGCCGGGACGGCGCAGACGTGTCCAGGCCGACGGTGTCTACAACCCGTTTGTTGTCCCGGTAGCCGGTGCGCGGCATCGGCTGCGATCCACAGCGAGGCTCGTCGGCCAATACGCGGCCACGGGCAGCCCCGGTCTGTCGGCGGCAGACACCGCGGACGTCCACCACCGGGGCGTTCCCGTCCCGCTCCGCCTAGCGGAGCGGGACGCCTTCGACGGCAGGGGGGCCTACAGCGGCTGGTCATCGAGGAAGCGCCGCAGTATGTTGCCTGTGATCTTCGCGATGTTGTTGTCGTATCCGTTGTGGGAAAGCGACCCGGTCCAGGCGATGGAGCCGACCGAGAAGAATCCGCCGCCGCCCTCCAGCGCGCAGTAGACCATGTCCGAGCGGACCGCCGGCTGCTCGGTTCCGCCCATCCCCGGGAGCATCTCGAAGATCTCCTCGGTCACCAGCAGGTAGTTGTCGGAGAAGGGCCCGGAAGTGGCCAGGACCAGGGTTCCGGGTGGCGAGCCGAGCGCCGGGTTCCAGCAGTCGATCTCGGCGCCGGCCGCGCCGCCGCCGATGATGCCGAAGTCGCCCAGGAGCTCGTTCTCGCCGACGCCTTCGAAGACGAAGGCCGCACGCGGATCCCGGCTGTCCGCGAGGCGCTCGTAGTAGGTGCAGCGGTCGAAGCCCTGGGCCGCCATGCCGACTCCCACCAGACGCTGCGGGGCCTTGCCCTTGTTGCGCCACAGGCCGCTGGCCTCGCCCGAGGTGGTGTGGCGGCGTTCGGCGAAGGGTGACTGGTGGGGGCGGGTGCCGCCGTCGGCCCGGCGCAGCTCCATCAGGTGGGGGGCGTCGGGGTCGTAGGAGACGGTCGCGAAGAACCCGTTGCCGCCCAGGTACATCAGCCGGCCGCCGTTCGCGGTGAACTCCTCAAGGGCGTCGAGCTCGCGCCGCGTGACGTATTCGGGGTGGCTTCCGGTGATCACGACGCGGTAGTCGCGCAGCAGGTCGTGGCCTTCCCGGTCGAGGTCCTCGTCTGTGAGGGCGTCGAACTCGCACTCCGCGGTCTCCAGCCAGTGCACGAGGGACAGGTCGGCGGGCAGGCCCCAGGGGCCTTCGCTCATGAACGAGGCGCGGTACCGCGGCTGCAGGCTGATCAGCGGACGGCGGACGCTGCCGAACACCACGCCGGACCCGTCGTTGTGGATCTCGTAGAGGGAACGGCCGAACTCGGGGTGGTCCTGCAGGACCAGGTCTTCCTTGTGGACGATGGGCGTGTGCCCGAGGAGCATCTCCATGCCGTCCGCCTCGAATGCGATCCTGTCGTTGGCATACGCCAAGTAGGTCGCCGTGGGGAACAGGACGGCGACGTCCTTGCGGCGGCGGCCCGGCCCTACGAGGAAGGGCACGTGCTGCTCGATGCCCTCGGCCCGCAGCCGCACCGCGTAGACGCCGCTGGGCAGGTCCTCGGGCACCTCGAAGGTGAACGCCGCGGGCCACTGGGCGTCAGCGATGTCGTCGTCGTGGAAGTGGATGGCGTCGAACTGGTCGGGCGCAAGCCGGAAGTCCTCCACGACACCTTGGAACTCGGGCCCGGTGACGCCCCGGACGGGCGTGTTGACACAGCGGCCGTGCAGCATGTGCGGCCCCTCGTCGACCACATCCCACAGCAGCAGCCCGTCGGGGCGCCGGCTACGGCCGAAATGCCAGGCAGCCACCGGCTCACGCACCTTGAGGGCGTCGTCGGTGGCGCGTTCGACGCGGACGCCACCGATCTTCCCGTTGAACGCGGTGGCCGCGAGCAGCCGGTCACCGTCTCCGCGAGCCAGCGCGCCGATACGGAACGGCATCGAGGAAGCCGTCCAGACTCCCGAGGCGGCTGCGCTCGCCTGCTCGGATACGGCGGCTGCGGCGGCCGGTGCCACCCGGTCCGCGCAGTGGTCCAACGGGGTCTGCCGCAGAGTGATCTGCCCCGCCGACCGTGGCAGTTCGACCTCCAGCCGGTACCACTGGTGGGCCGTCAGCTCCTGTTCCAGGGTGAGGGTCCGCCGCTGACCGCCCTCACTCCATACGACGGACGGCTTGCCGTCATCGAGCAGCAGGGCCCAGCCGGTCATGGTCGCCTCGTCCCAGGTGCCCATGACCGCCTGGCGCTCGCCGGTGAAACCGACGGAGCTCTGGCTGACCCGATAGGCGCCCAGGCTCCCTGAACGGTTGTCGCGCGGAAGCGTCGGGAAGACGGCGGCGCGGATGACCAGCGCGTCGGGGTTCGCCAGCAGGCCCCTCGGGTCAGGGACTTCGACGTAGGAGCCGGGCTGGCAGGCGTAGTAGTGCCCCGCGTACGTCCCATCGATGGTGGAGGAGACTTCGGTCTCCAGGAAACCCGGCCCCGCCTGCCCGTCGTAACCGTGTCGCAGGCGCACCAGGGCGGCGTCGTAGGCCGACGGGCCCTCACAGCTGATGTGGAACGACAGTTGCTCGCCGGGACGGGCGGAGAAGCGATCGGTGTAGCCGAAGACGTTCTGGGTCGTCGTGCGGCCGCTGGGGAGTGGCATGACCCTCCTCGTTTCTTTCTAGTTCTGCAGTTCCGCGACACGCGCGGTGAAGATGTACCGCATGGCGACTTCGTAGTCCTCGAAGGACTGCTCGGTCAGGAGCAGGTTGCCGGGCATGCCCAGGACGATCTGCGCCACGCGCCAGGGGCCGTCGGGTCCTTCGGAGAAGACGATGTGCTTGCCCGAGACGGGCAGGCTGCGCAGCGCCCGCAGCACGCGTTGAGTGCGGTCGTCGTGCGGTCCCAGCGGAGCCGCGTCATGGGCAGCGACGACCTCGTCGGTGCACTCCTCGCGCAGGCGTTCCTCGCTGCGCAGACGGAACGTTTCGATTAGCTCGGCCGAGCGGCCTGCACTGGTGCGCATCAGTTCACCTCCTGCTGTTGGAACACCGTTGCGGTGCGACGGGACAAGGACGATGGGCTCACGGGAGTGTGCCTTTCTTGTGCTGAAGGAGCTCGCGAGCGCCGGGCAGCGACTGAGGCATTCGCCTCGATGTGACGGTGTCTCGGGCCGATGCCTGTGCTGCCCGGCGGTATGCGCGAGTGCGGTCAGGCGTCGGAGCCACCGAGCGCACGGCCGGTGAGCTTGAAGTACGCCGCCACGCCGAGGCCGATGACGAGCCAGCACGAGCCGACGATCTTGGCGTTGGAGTCCGCGTTCCACAGCGCGACCAGGAGGAGTGCGGCGCCGAGGATCGGGGAGACCCAGTGGACGAAGAAGCGGCGGCTGCCGCCTCGGACGACGAAGTGGGTGAAGACGCTGACGTGGAGGAGGACGTAGGCAGTGATCGCGCCGAAGGTCACCAGGGTGGTCAGCAGTCCCGCCTGCTCCACGCCGAGAATGCCGACTCCCACCGACAGGAGTGCGATGAAGATCATCGCGTTGAGGGGCACCTGGTGCCTCTCGCTGACCCGCGACAGGAACTTCGGCAGCTGCCCGTCGCGGGCCATGCTGAAGACCAGGCGGGCGGATGTGGCGTTGGAAGCGATGGTGTTGGCGAAGATCGCGATCAGGGCAGCGGTCAACAGGACGACCGTTTTGAACCAGCCCGCCATGGCCGTGCCCACCACGTTGTAGAAGGCGTTGTTGACCGGGTCCCCGTCGGCGAATTCCATCCCGCTCGGGACCAGCATGCCCGCCACGAAGACCTGTACGACGAACAGCGCGGTCACCTGGTAGAGGACGATCATGGTGGCCTTGGAGACGGTCCTGCCCCCGCCCTCGGCCTCCTCGTTCAGTGTCGAGATGGCGTCGAAGCCGATGTAGCTCAGGGCGGCGACGGGGACCGCACCGAGGACCAGAGACCAGGAGCCGCCGTCGGCGGGGACGAACGGGTTGAGCGACAGATGCGCCCGGCCCTGGAGGATGAGTACGGCCGCCCAGACCAGGAACACGGCCAGCACGACCAGCTGGATGTAGAGGAAGATCTTGTTCATCGTCGCGGTGACACTGATGCCCATGATGTTGATCAGGGCGGTCGCGGCGACGAAGATCACCACCCAGATCCAGGCGGGCACCCAGGAGACCACTCCGGTCATCGCGCTGGCGGCGAAGACGCACAGCAGCGCGGGCAGCAGCAGGTAGTCGAGCAGGATGGCCCACCCGGAGACGAACCCGAGGAAGCGGTTGCTGCCCATCCGTACGTAGCTGTAGACCGAGCCGGCGACCGGGAACCGGACCGCCATCTCCTTGTAGCTGATGGCGCTGAACAGCATCGCGATCGCGGCCACCACGTACACCGCGGCGACCGCGCCGGCGGCCATGTTGTAGACGATGCCGAACACCGCGACGGGGGCGAGCGGCACCATGTAGATCAGGCCATAGATGACGACGTCGGCCAGGCTGAGCGTGCGGGCGAGTTCCTGCTCGTAACCGAGCTCGTGCAGCCGGTCGCTGTCGTCACACGCGCCGTCAGGTCTTTCGGGCACTGCTTGCGGAGCTTCTGGAACGTTCATGGCCGGGCCTCCTGAGGGATGAACGAGCCCCGGTCGGCTGTCGGTGCCGTGGGCGGCAACAGCGGGGAGGACGCGGGGGTCGGCAGCAGCCGGCTCGGCGGGTGAGGGCCGCCTTCAGCGCGGGCTTCTCTTCACCTCGAATATGGCTTTCGGCCACCTTGCGCCTCAATACGCATTCCTACCGACAGCGGTGGTCAGCGGTCCAGGCGCAGAATCCCGTCGCGCAGCGCCGACGCCACCGCGCCGGCCCGCGACGGCTGCCCCATCTTGTGCAGGATCCGCTCCACGTGCGTGGTCACCGTGCGCAGGGAGACGTCTCGCTGCGATGCCAGCTGCTGGTTCGAGAACCCCGCCGCCATCCCGTTCAGGATGTCGTACTCGCGCGGCGAGAGAGAATGGGGCAGGCCAGCGGTCGGAAGCTCCTGCACCAGTACGGCTGGTTCCGGCCGTCCCAGCGGATCGGCCACCTTCAGGACCTGCAGCGTAAGCCATCCTTCGCTCGACGCCTGCAGCCCGGTGGCGGCGACCTGCGGCGAGGCCATGAAGCGGCGCAGGAAGCCGGTGAAGTCGGGCTGCGTGGGCGCGAGCGCCGGGGCACACGACTCGACGGCCCAGGCACGGCCGGTGTGGTCGATCAGGGTGGCGTTCGCTCCCGAGGGTATGACGCATCCGGTGGTCTGCCGTCGGGTCACGTCGCACATCCGCGCCAGCGCGGGCGCCAGGGCTTTGAGGAGTTCGGCCGCGTCATCACGGAACGCGCCGCGCGCCGCCGCGGAGAAGTGCAGCATGCCCGTGTACACCCCGCTGTCCGAGAAGAGGCATGCGGTCATGCCGTCTTCGAAGCCGGCAGGTCTGAGCACCTGTCGGTACATCGGGGACACCCGGTAGTCGCCCGGCATGTCGTCGATCCGCATCGGCAGGTGCCGCTCCCGGACCGGCCGGTTCTCGGCGCTCGACGCATAGCGGTCACCCAGTGCGGCAATTGTTTCGTCGCCGTAGGTGACCGCAGCGAGCGCGCGGTGCGCATGGTCCTTCGGGTCCCAGATCATGAGGGCGCCGGCGTCGTGATGAGTCACCGGCTCGAGCAGCCTCAACACCGTCGTCGCGGCCTCGCGCCGGTCACGGGCTCCGGCTGCATAGGCAGCCTCGGCCAGGACCCGGGTGTGGGATGGCTTCATCAGCGGATCCCTCTCGAAGCTGGGCTACCCCACCCCACGATAGCAACGTCTTCTCGGGCTCTGAGGATGAGAGCCGCGGTCGCGGTGAGCGTCAGAGTGAAGGAGTCGGCCGGTCCCGCTCTGTGGGTGGGCGACGCTGCTGACTGTCGCCCGGCGAGGCGCACATTTCATCGCTGTCCGGGACGGTTCTTTCCGCGAGAACCGCTCCCTCAATATAACGTCAGTGATGTATGCTGCCAGTGTAATAAATTGCAGATGGGGATGCGTGCATGGCTTGGAAGATCGTCGTGGTCGAGCCGGCTCTTTCGTGGCTTCACAGCCTGCGCCGTACTGACCGCGACACCCTGATTCAGGTCAGCCAGGCTGTCACTGCCCTTCAGGAGGAAGGTCCCGCACTGGGCCGACCTCTGGTGGATACGATCAGGGGCTCGGCGTTGTCCAACCTCAAGGAGCTCCGCCCCGGCTCGGCAGGGGCCACGGAAGTGCGGTTGCTGTTCGTATTCGACCCGGATCGCCAGGCCGTGATCCTGGTCGGCGGTGACAAGGCGGGCAACTGGTCCGGCTGGTACCGCGTCGCGGTGCCCCAGGCGGAGCAGGCGTACGCGGAGCATCTCAAGCGAATCGATGGAGAGGACGGGGCACGATGACTGATCACCTCAAGGACCCGCAGGCCGTCTCCTGGGGAGACCTGGCCGATGATTTCGCCTTCACCGATGCCGAAAAGGATCAGATCCAGAAGGGGGCGCAGGCAATGGTCCTGGCCTCCCGTGTGCACCGCCTCGCCGAGTTGCGGAAGCGGCAGCACACCACGCAGGTCCAGGTTGCCGAAGCCATGGGTGTCACCCAGGCCCGCGTCTCACGCATCGAGAAAGGTCAGTTGGAGCGCAGCGAGGTCGACACCCTCGCTGCCTACGTCAAGGCGCTCGGCGGCAAGCTGAAGATCGTCGCTGACTTCGGTGATGAGAGCTACGTACTCGGCTGACCCGATCGACGTGCCGCTGCCCAGGTCGATGCGCAGTCCGGTGGGCGGGATCGCCTCGTGACGTCAGGGATGGTGCTCCACCCCGGTGGCCTGGGATGGAGCGTCATCGCGTCGGTAGGGGACTCCGATGCGCGAAGGGTCCAGCCCCTCGGTTGAGCAGGGCGGACGCGGCTGCTGTTGTGGCAAGCGTCCAACTCGTCGACTCCCAGGGGCCATTGAGGGGCGACAAGGACAGGAACAGACCGACAAGCACTACACAGGACTGACACGGATCAGCACGTCTGACCTGCAAGAACGGCGTGAGTCGGCAATGATCGGCAAGGGCCGCCAAGATCCTCGAAGGACTCATAATCCGTCGGCCGTGGGTTCGAGTGCGCCGACGCCCAAGGCGAGGGTACCCAGCAGGATCCGGAGCGCGGTTTCGGGTAGGAACGGTTGGAGGGAGGCGCAGAGGTAGCCGCCGGCGCACCTCGGCCGACGAGGATCGGGCCGAGCAGGGAACCGCCACCCATCCCGTAGATGCCCCCAGTGACGCCGACGGCCAGGGTGAGCTATGTCGTCGCGTCAGGTGATGACAGGCGGGTGCCGTCGGCTGGCGCTGGGTGCACGGTCCGCAGCCGCAGCCGCAGCCGCAGCCGCAGCCGCAGCCGCAGCCGCAGCCGCAGCCGCAGCCGCAGCCGCAGTCCGAGCGGCAGCGCGGCAATGAGGAGGCTGAAGATCCGGTGGAGAAGGCGCCTAACCAGGCGAGTCGGTAATGGCACGTGGAGCGCATCCGCGCCTGGCAGCACGCCTTCCACCGCATCGTCCGCTGCTACTGAGCGCCGGGCCATCGTCTTTGACGCGCTTTTCGATCTCGCTGACACCACCGATGACTTGCTGGGGACCCGAGTGACGGGTCAGACGCTGCTCAGCCAGTGACGCAGGGAGGCCGGTCGGGAAAGGGCGACGTCCCCAGGCAGGCGGCCGGACCTGCGTCCGGTGGCACGCTCCAGCACCTGACGGACCGACAGCTGACGTCCGCCTGGCGGCGTATGCGGATTGTAGTTGTTGGTGCGGAAGATACAGAAGATCCGCGGCTCGGTGGGCCTATAGGGGCCAAGGCGCTGGACGTCGACCCCACCCGAGGTGTCAGTGATGTCAAACTGGAGGTGCATGTCGTCCTGGCGGGGGTAGTTGTTGTCGTACACCCACAGTTGGACCACTTGGCCGTTCTGCTGGTACGCGTAGGCCAGCACCTGATGGTTCTTGCCGATGTCGAGTGAATCGGTCTGGATCAGTCCGATCGGTGACAGGTGCCCCGCGTCGATGTCGTCACGGATGCGCGGCCACTCATCGCGGCAGGTCACCCAGGCGCGGCCGCGGGCCAGTCCGGCAACTTGGATGAATCCTTCATCTCCATTGGGGTAGTGCGGCGAGGAGTACCCGAGCCATCGGTGCCCGGAACCGGTGATGTCGAAGCTGTCCAGGAGCCGGTCTCGGATGAACTGGAAGACCGGGTCGGCTTCGGAGTCCGGCGCCGTCATCGCGTCGGGCGGGAGTTTGCCGGCGGCGAAGTAGTCCATGGCGGCGAACGTCATTCCGCCGCACATTCCCGCACTGGCCTGAGTGAGGGGCAGCCATCCGTCATCAACCCGGGCGATGCCCAGGGCCTCGGCGGCGTCCCCGCCGAGTTCGTCGAGCAGCCGATTCCACAGGAAGCCGACGGTCATCGCGGGAAGGCCGGGACTCCAATGGTTGGAGAACTGGAACCCGTTGACCGATGGGGTGAACCCACGAACCTGGCGACGTGCGCTCTCCCGAACGCGGATGACGAGCCGAGCCTCGTGGCCCTGACCGCCGTTGTATGCCGCTTCGAAACCCGGCGGCGCCCAGACGTGGAACGTGTTTCCGTACTGCGACTCGATGAGCGGACTGTCGAAGTGTACGTACAACTGTCGCCCTGGGTCGCCGTCGAGGTTGTACCAGACTCTGCCCTCCGTACCGGACGTCGGTGCGACGAAGAGGTCCCCCTCGGCCCGCCACTCTGCGGTTGCCCCGGGGACGATGGTTCCGGTGCGGGAGGGGTACCACGGTTCGGTCCACTCTCCCGAGGTCAATTCGTCCCGGGCCCAGACGAGCGGTACGGCCGCCTCATTGCGAATCTCGACTGCCATGCGTATGCGCGACATTGCGATCGCCTCAACCCGCGGTCACCAGGACGCGAACGAGTCCACGTCCTGAAGAAAGGTCGGTGAGAGCCTTACCGATTATCGCTCCGAAGGCGCGCGACGGGTCGGTTACAACCTGGGCGTGCCCGAGCCGCCCGGAGGTGGTGAGCATGTCCCCGGCACGAACCGGATGCGTGCTGGCATCGGCCAATGCCCACACCTTTCCCATCAAGGCCACGGGCGCACCGTTATCGTGACGGTCCAGCACCAGGCTGGACTTCACGCCGCGGCCACCGGAGACGACACCGGCGACACGCGCGTCGTACTCCTTCGTGCACGGTCGGATCTGACCTGCCTCATCGAGGACGACGACCGTCCCCGGGGTCACCTCGTCGGATGCCACGGTCAGTTCCTCGGCGTAATCCGCGCCGGGCAACACCAAGTCCCCGGTGACGACGACGTCACCCTGGAAGTGCCCTGCGGGAGCGCCCTGCCCGAAGATGCCGGGCCCAGCGTTCCCCAATTGAAATCCCGCGACCCCGGCCTTGCCCGGCGCCTTGGCATGTCCCTTTACGCCGTCGCCGGAGTCCTTGCCGTCGCCCCAGATTCCTGAGGCCCCAACGTTCGGGTCGGCGTTGGTTTCCCCGTACACCCCGATCCACTTGCGGCCGACCCCGGAGACACCCACGTCTCCGTCACCGCTCACTCCGTGACCGCCGGATGTGGATGTGGTATGGCCGAACACTCCGTGCCACGTCGTCGACTCCCCAACGACTCCAGTTCCCGGGCTCTGTCCGTACACGCCGGGGCCGGCTCGCGGAGTGTCGTTGTCATTTACGCCGACGACTCCGCCCTTGTACTCGGCGTGGCTCACTCCCCGCACGCCGTCACCGATCTGCGCCTCACCCACGACGCCGGGTTCCTCTGGTTGGTCGCCTTTGCCCTGAATGCTGGTCATAGCGGTAGCCTCCTTCGGAGCAATCCCCCTTTCAGGGTCCAACTGCGCGTCGAGGCATGCAACTCGGTGCTGTGTCAGGAGGGCCGCTCTGGTTGGTGACTTAGCCGCGTCAGGCGACGGGCGGGATGGTCACGCGGTTGCAACTCCATTGATGCGGGCCCAACCTGGAGGGGAGCGGGGAGACGCGCTTCCCATTCTCCGGAGCAGGAGCGTTCGCGGCCCTGTCTCAGGGAAAAGCGACGTGACGCCCGGTGCGATGACGCTCAGTCAAGGCAGCAGCGTCGTCGGCCGCGTTTAGGTACTTCGCAACCTCATCACCCCGAGTTGAGGAGTCTGCGACCGTTACTTCCGAAGAATGTCCTCACCGCAGGTTATGACTGTGCAGAGCGCAGGAGATTACGCCGTGCAGCACCCCCTGCAAGGAGAGCATCATGAATGCAATCGAAGGTATGACATCCGATCCCGGAACTCCCGGTATCAAGGGTGACAGCACGCAGTGGAACGGCGTACTCGGGTTGAGCCATGCGGCCGGCCAGGCAGGCGTCGCCGGCGTGAACGAGGACAGCGGCAATGGGCTCTACGGTAGGGGCACGGGCAACGGCGTCTGGGGGCACGGGTTCTCCGACGTCAATGCGATCGGCGTGGTGGGAGTAAGTGATCACAACGACGGCGTCCGGGGTAACGCGTCCGAAGTTGGCAAGTCCGGAGTCACCGGTGTTCACGGCGGAGCCCAGGGCCAGGGGGTCTGGGGACAAGCCGACAACGGTACGGGGGTCGCCGGACTCAGCAAGACCGGCGCAGGGATCTACGGCCGGTCGGACAACGGCGAGGGAATACGGGGGGAGTCGCTGAACCCCAACCACGCCGGTGTCGTCGGCATCAGCTCGTCTGCGGGCGGCCACGGGGTGTTTGGCACCTGCGACCTGGGCACCGGCGTGATAGCGGTGGCCAAGAACGGAACCGGCCTGTTCGCGAGGGCGGAACAGGGCACTGCCGGGCACTTTGCAGGAAGTGTCCTCGTAGAGGGCAACATCGAAGTGCGCGGTGACCTCGTCCTGCCTGGAGCCGACTACGCGGAGGAGCTTACGGCGGGTGCTCCGTCGATCTGCCCTGGCACCGTGGTGGTCATTGACGATGAGGGTCGGATCCGTCCGTGCGAGCAGGACTACGATCCACGTGTCGCCGGGATCGTCTCAGGAGCGTGCGGGGTTCACCCGGCACTGGTCCTGGACCGTCACGAGGGAGGCGCCCCGGTCGCCCTCATGGGCAAGCTGTGGGCGCTGGCGGACGCGTCCGCCAGCCCGATCCGCTGCGGGGACAGGCTCACCACGTCCTCCAGGCCCGGCCACGCCCGTCGCGTCACCGAGCATGAACGTGCCACCGGCTCGATCGTGGGTAAGGCGCTCACCAATCTGGAGTCCGGAACCGGGATGGTCCGGGTACTCGTAAGTGCGGGCTGACGCCGCTGTGTGCGGTGTCGGACTTCGCGCCGTTCTGATTCTCTGTAGATCGGCGCAAATGATGCCGGTTGTCTGCCGCTTTGACGCACGCCAAACAGCTCCTGCGTAATCGGGCATCGACTCACGAGTCGCATCCGGACCAGGGGAGGGTTGGGTCAAGTGCCCGGAGCAGACACGGTGTGGCACGCTGCCGCACAGCTGCCATGGGTAGCCACGCATAGAAGGCCTCCTCGTATCGCCTGGTCGATGCGCTGGAAACGCCTTCCCGCCCGGCGTTTACCTGGCCGCCCGTCCGGCTGGGGCTCCGGCTCCCCAGGGGCTTCCGTTTCAGGAAATTGTGTCGCGCAGCACGGCGAAGAGCACGCCGGCTCGGTGTCCTTTTGCTCAGGCCGCAGGCGGCGCGCGGCTCAGCCGTGATGCTGCTGGGGCTTGGCCAGGTCACCGGTTTCCATGTAAATGTCCTGCACCGCCTCGACCTTAACGCCGAACCCGTGGAAACCGCTCGGTGGCGCAGTGGCAAAGAAGTCCCCGTCAGCGGTTTCCGGGGGAACCACCCGCTGGTCACGACGGTCGTTCCGGGTGAACAGTGCGTCCTCGTCGCCGCGCTCACTGTCGAGTGACTGGTACAGGGCGAAATGGATGTGCCGGCTCGCTGTGCTCGGCCGCCGCTGATCTTGTGCACAAATTCCGGAACACCGGCTCCAAGTAGTCGTCCTTCGACTGGTCAACGAGGACGTTTCGGTCCCCGGGAACGAGAACGCGGGGCATCTCGCCCACCTTCCGGCAGCTTCGACGCAGCTTGGACACCAACTGGAAGGCCACCATGGTCTTGCCACTGCCGGTCGCGAGCGTCAGCGGAATCCGCGCCTGTCGTCGAACAGGGCGAGTGCATGAACTCCCGCTCCAGCTCGGACGCGATCCCCTCGTTCTCGCAGTACCGGGTCCGGAGCTCCTCCGGCTGCGGGAAGCACGAAACCTTCTGGCGGTTGCCGCCGATCTCGATCTCCTGGATCTCCCGCCCGTTGGTCGCATAGGCCGCCGGGAGTCCGAGCCGGGTCGCGTATCGCTTGGCCTGCTCGATACCTGCGGCATGCGGCCACATCGACGCTGGTCCGCTTGGCCTCGACCACCGCGATGGTGCGTCGTCGCGGTACTCCAACACGTAGTCGCGGCAGCGCACCACAGGTCCAGGTTGCCGAAGCCATGGGCGTCACCCAGGCTCGCGTCTCACGCATCGAGAAGGGGCAACTGGAGCGCGGCGAGGTCGACGCCCTCGCTGCGTGCGTCAAGGCGCTCGGCGGCAAGCCGAAGATCGTCGCTGACTTCGGCGATGAGACCTACGTCCCCGGCTGATCCAACCGATCGGCAAGCAGTGACCCAGGTTCATGCGCAGTTCCGGGGCACGCTCGCCTCGTGAATCGGAAACGATGCCCCCGAGGCGGTTCCAGCACCCCGGGCGAAGTCCCGCTCCCGGTCCGCAGGCGGCACGCCCGACCCGTGGTCGCTGACTGTGACGAGGCGCAGGGGCACAGCTCGGCCCGCTGTGCACTGCGCCGGTTTCCCTGCGGGGCCTGGCGAGCAGCCCGCTGACCAGCCGACTCAGCAGGTCGACCAGCCGTTGTGCCCCGGCGGAAGAACCGGAAGAACCGGAAGAACCGGAAGAACCACCCGCTCCACCATCAGTCGCGATGTCGTCGGTGGCGTCCGGCTCGTGCGTCGCCTCGGCCAGAAGCTGCTCCTGCTGTCCCAGCCCCGAGTGTGAAGGCCGCGTTACGGAAGTGTTGACAGGCTCGGATGTCCGGCTTCAGGATGTCGGCCACCTCACATCCCCTTTTGCCGGGGAGGCCCGGCTTCCGCGATTGAAACGTATCAAGGACCGCGCCCATGCACGTCGCACCGTCCCACCGCAGAGCAAGAGGCCGGCGATTCTCGCTGATGGCCCTGCTCACCACGTTGCTCGCTCTCGTCGGCGGAGTGACCGTACTGACGCCCTCGGCGCAGGCCGTCACCGCCGCGCCCACGGTCCTGACCGTCGGCGGACTGGCCGCTCCCGCGGACGTCGCCCCCGGATCCGCGCCCCTCCTCGGCTGGCATGTCGGCGGCGACCGGCAGACCGCATACCAGATACAGGTCGCCACCACGTCCTCTGCCCTGACCGGGACGCCGGACATGTGGGACTCGGGTCAGGTCACCTCCGCCACCGACGGCAACGTGAGCTATGCCGGCGCGACTCTGAGCGCCTCCTCCGGCTACTACTGGCGGGTCCGTACCTGGGACTCCGCGGGTGCCGCCTCCGCCTGGTCGGCCACCGCGGCCTTCGGTACGGGGCCCGGCACCACCTGGTCGGCCGCGACCCCCATCTGGAGCGGCGCGCCCACCGCCTGGACGGATTACACCTTCCAGGGCAGCTTCGTCATCAACGCCAAGTACGCCAGCGTCACCTTCCGTGCGCAGGACACCAGCGACTACTACCTGTGGCAGTTCAAGGGCGGCGGGGTGAACACGATCGCCCCGCAGGTCCAGAAGAGCGGAACGTTCACGGCCCTCAAGACGGCTGTGGCGCTGCCGTTCGCCTTGGCCACCGGCTCGACCTACGACTTCCGTGTCGTGGCGTCCGGTTCGACCTTCACCACGTATCTGAAGGCCGCCGCCGACACCGCCTGGACGCTCGTCGACACCACCACCGACGCCACCTTCAATTCAGGCGGCATCGGCTTCCGCACGGGTCTGACCGAGCAGGCCACCTTCGACGACATCACCGTCACCGATCCCGGCGGCGGCTCCCTGTACGGCAATGACTTCAGCGACGCCGACAACGCCGACTTCGCCTGCGGCGCCGTGACCGGCGGCGCCCTGTTCGTAGACAAGGCCAAGAACTGCGTCACCGGGCTGCCCACCGCCTGGACGGACTACACCTTCCAGGGCAGCTTCGTCATCAACGCGGGCATCGCCGGCGTCACCTTCCGTGAGAAGGACACCAGCAACTTCTATCTGTGGCAGTTCAAGGGCGGCGGCGTGAACACGATCGCCCCGCAGGTCCAGAAGAGCGGAACGTTCACGGCCCTCAAGACGGCTGTGGCGCTGCCGTTCGCCTTGACCACCGGCTCGACCTACGACTTCCGTGTCGTGGCGTCCGGTTCGACCTTCACCACGTATCTGAAGGCCGCCGCCGACACCGCCTGGACCCTCGTCGACACCACCACGGACGCCACCTACTCCTCCGGTGGCATCGGGTTCCGCACCGGCAGCGCCGAGCAGGCCACCTTCGACGACATCACCGTCACCGATCCCAACGGCGGCTCCCTGTACGGCAATGACTTCAGCGACTCGTCCAACGCCGACTTCGGCTGCGGCACCGTCACCGGCGGCGCCCTGTTCGTCGACAAGGCCAAGAACTGCGGCACCGGACTGCTGACCGTGCCCAGCTGGACGTTCCTGCGCGGCACCACGAACCTGGCCTCCGGCAAGTCCGTCGCCTGGGCCCACCTGTACGCCACCGGAGCCTCCACCACCCCGGCACGCCAGTTCGTCTACAAGCTGTGGGTCAACGGCAGCTACGTCGGCGTCGGCCCCACCCGGCCGGTCGGCTCCGAGACCCGCTACGACGGCTACGACGTGACCTCCCTGCTGAACGCGGGCGCCGCCAACACCATCGGCGCCCTCGCCTACACCACCAGCGACCAGCGATTTCTGGCCCAGCTGGTGGTCCGGTACACCGACGGCACCAGCAAGACCTACGGCACCGGAGCCGGCTGGAAGGCCCTGAACGGCACGCGGATCCTGCCGAGCGCCGGCTCCATCGGCACCAGCTACTACACGGCGCCCAAGGAGAACTTCGACGCCCGCCGCTACCCGTTCGGCTTCGCCACGGCCGCCTTCAACGCCGCCGCCTGGCCGTCGGCGGTCGCCAAGAGCTCCTTCAGCAACCTGCAGCCCACGCCGACCGCCAAGGTCAGGCAGACCTCCCGGACCCCCGCCTCGGTCACCGAGTACTCCAGCGGCAACTACTTCATCGACTACGGCCGCACCTGGATCGGCGGCCTTGCCCTGACCCTGAACGGCACCGCCGGACAGGTGGTGGACATCCGCTACGGCCAGGTCACCTCCGGCACCAACACCGTCAAGTACCAGACCTCGGCGGGCAACACCTACCAGGACAAGTGGGTCCTGAAGGCGGGCAGCCAGCACCTGGAGACCTGGGGCCCGCGCGTCTTCCGGTACGTCCAGGTCATCGGCGCCCCCACCGGCCTGACCGCCGCCGACTTCACGGCGGAGGCGTACCTGTACCCGTTCGACGAGTCGGCGGGCGTCTTCAACTCCTCCGACAGCGCCCTCAACAAGGTCTGGGCGCTGTCCCGCAACACCATCGAGACCGGCAACCAGAACCTGTACGTCGACTCCTGGGAGCGTGAGCGCGGCTACTACGAGGCCGACTCCTACCTCCAGCTCCTGGGCAACCTCTACACCGGCGGCGACGCGGCGCTCGGCGACTACTCGTTGAGCCTCCTGCTCTCCAACCGGACCTGGCCCACCGAGTGGCCGATGTACACGATCCTGGCCCTGCACGACAGCTACGAGGCCACCGGAAGCACCGCGCCGCTGTCCGCCGCCTACACCACCCTCCAGGGCAAGCTCCCCGACGAGTGGTACGACTCCTCGACCGGTCTGATCCACAAGACCACCGGCAGCAACGGCGCGAGCAGTTGCAACGACTGCGACATCGTCGACTGGCCCTCCTCGCAGCGCGACGGGTACGTCTTCACCTCCTACAACACCGTCATCAACGCCATCGCCTACCGCTCCTACGCGGACATGGCCGACATCGCCACCGCACTGGGCAAGACCTCGGACGCCGCCACGTACACGGCCAAGGCCGCCGCCATCAAGTCCGCGGTCAACGCGAGGATGTGGGACTCGTCCAAGGGTGCCTACCGTGACGGACTGAACAACGACGGCACCGTGATCGACCACTACGCCGTCCAGGCCAGCGCCTTCGCCACCGCGTTCGGCCTGGCCGGCTCCTCGCAGGCCGCGCAGGTTGCCACCTATCTGGGCACCCGCGGTATGGCGTGCAGCGTCTACTGCGCCGGCTTCCTCATCCAGGCCATGTACGAGGGCAACCGGCCCGATCTCGCGTACACCCTGCTGACCTCGACCGGGACCAACAGCTGGATGAACATGATCAACCAGGGGGCGGGCGCCACCATGGAGGCCTGGACCCTCGCACAGAAGTCGAACACGACCTACTCACACCCCTGGGCGGCGGCCCCCGCCTTCAACATCCCCCAGGACATGTTCGGCATCCGGGCCACCGCACCGGGCTTCGCGACCTTCCAGATCAAGCCCCAGCCCACCTCGGTCACCTGGGCGAACGTTACGGTCCCCACCGGCCACGGCACCATCGGCGCGGCCTTCGACACCACCGGCGGCGGTCGCGTCGACATCAGCGTGAACGTCCCGGCCAACACCAGTTCCTCGGTGTACCTGCCCGGCGGCACGGAGGGCACGACCAGCGTCTTCATGGACGGCGGCAGCGTCGCCGCCGCCTACGACAACGGTTTCCTGCGCGTCGACGACGTCCAGCCCGGCTGTCACATCCTCACCACTTCCTCCGACAGCACCCCGTACAGCGACACCAAGCTCACCGGCATCTGCTAGGCCACGCCGTCAGGAAGGACTCAGGACCCACAGCCGGCCGGGCGATCCCCGGCCGGCTGCGTCCGTGAGCGGCAGGGATCTCATCGCCGACTGTGCGGCTGCGGAGGCTCTACCGCCTGAGGTCGATCGTGCGGACCGGCTGCCCCGTGGTGCGGGCGATGGCGTCGAAGTCGTGGTCGCAGTGGAGCAGTGTGAGCCCCGCTTCCTCGGCGGCGGCGGCCACCAGGAGATCGACGGGGCCCGCGCTGCGGTGCTCACCCTTGGCGGTCAGCTGTTCCTGGACGACGCGGGAGCGGCGGTAGACGCCGTCCGGCATCGGGCACCAGACGTAGTGGGCGTCGAGCGCCGCCTTCACACGCGTACGGTCTGCGGCCGAACGGGCTGAGTAGAGGACCTCGAGTTCGGTGATGTCGCAGATCGCGACGAGGCCGGCGCCGATCCTGTCATCCCAGTCGGCCGTGTTCTGGCGGAGCAGGACGCGGGCGAGCGCGGAGGTGTCGATGAGGTAATCGGCGACGGTCACTCCTGCGCTCCGGTGTCGGAGGCGGCGTCGGCTGTGCTCGTGGGCCGGTAGGTGCTCTTGTCCAGGAGAAGGTCCGTGTCCAGCGCGCCGTCTGCCACCAGCCGGCGGGCTTCGTCGAGCGCGCGCAGACGCCTGTGACGGGCCGTGACCTCCCGCAGCGCGGTGTTGACGGTCTCGCGCTTGGTGGTGGTGCCGAGTTCCTTGGCCGCTTCTTCCAAGGCCTCGTCGTCGAGGTCGATCACGGTACGACTCATGGGCGCCTCCTGCGTATATCAACTGGAGTGTATCAAGATACAAGATCTTTTGTATACGGGTGGTCGGTGGAAGGCGACAGAGGTCCTCGGTCGTGGTGTGGTCCGAGCGTGGGGCAGGTCAGGCCGCCCTTCTCGAAGGCGCGGCGCGCCATCGAACACCGCCCACGTCCGCGGCGGCGGTGCCCCGCAACCGCAGGGGGCAGGCGCCACTGTCAGACCGAGGTGGCAGCATCACCGCAGTGAACGCCCTGAGACGTCGTCAACTCTCTTTGGAAGCAGAGGAAGCGGGTGGCATTCCCCCTCGCCGCCCGGTGCCGCAGGGGCCACTGACACCTCCGACAGCAGACCTCCGACAGCAGAAAGCACATTCTCCGATGACCACACGACTCCTGCGCACCGAGCGCAGCGGTGCGCAGACCGCTTCCCTCGTGACCGGCCTGCCGTTCAAGCCTCAGCTCGTCAAGGCGGTGTTCAGGGACGTGACCTCGTTGCACGTCTCCCGGTCGGCCGCGTGGGCCGCCGCGTCGGTGACGCGGACCGTGCTGACGGAGATCATCGACGGCGCGAGAGGCGCGGCGGCCGAGCAGGCCCGGACGAGGCTGATGCCCAAGGACCTCATCTCGGCTATCGACCGGAACGTCGAGGTGGAGGTGGGGTCGGCGTGGTACCTGCACAGCCCGACCTTTCACGGCCTGATGGGCGAGCTGCGCAACGCCGACGGTGCGCTCGTGTCTCTTCGTGAGCGCCGCGGGGCGCGTACACCGAGTGGCGTGGCCGGCGCCCACCGGTTCGAGGCCGGGGTGAGAAGGCTGCTGGGGAGCCGGGGGGTGAGGGCCGTCCCGGCGCTGGTCCGCGACCTGGACGGAATCGCGAGCGTGTTCCTGACGACCCTGGCGCGTGACGCGGCCAAGGTCGTCCGCGAGGGCGGGGTCAGGCGGTTCGGGACGGTCAGTCCGGTGGTGCCGGGCGAGCCGGACCCGGCCCCGCTGCTCAAGGACCCCCTCTTCGCCCTGTCCGGCCGCCGCGGGGACGGGCGGACTGTTGGCGTGGACGACGTCCTGGCCGCCGTCACGATGCAGCTGTTCGGCGATCTCAGCCAACGCGCCATGACCGAGGCGGCCGAGATGACACGGACCACGTCGGCCGACTGACCGAGGGACTCATGATCCGTCGGCCGTGGGTTCCAGTCCCACCCCGCCACCCTGCGCAGGTTCCCTGGCCTGCGGAAACGTTCGGCTCATTCGGAGACAGGATCGGGCGGGGGGACCGGCTGGGTCGCCAGCGCGGCGGTCAGGGCGGAGATGACGGCGGCATCGGTGTCGGTCGGTATCTCGACCGCGATGTTCCCGTGCCGGAGCACCACGGGCGCGGGTGCGGGCGGCGGTTGGTCCCTGAACCAGCGGCGGACGCTCTCGATGAAGGGCGGCAGCGCCATGACGCTCGTCACGACGACGCTGATGATCTCCAGTGTGTCGCCCAGGTCGTCGAGCGGCTCCGTCGAGTCGGTCCGGCTCCGCAGCCGTACCTGGACCCCCGGCCTCAGGGACTCGTCGTGAGTCAACCAGCGGTACAGTCGGCGGGTCGTCAGGGGATTCCCGGTGCTGGTTTCGATCGCGGCGTTCTCGGCCAACGGACGGTCTCCTGTTCCTGTTCCTGTTCGCGTTTGCGTTCGCGTTCGCGTTCGCGTTCGTGAGCCTGTCCCTGTCCCTGTCCCTGTTCCGGTGCAGGTGGAGGGTCAGCGCCGGTTGCCGGACCAGCGGTTGGCGACGACGGGGATCCTGCTCCCCGCGTTCCGCACCTGGCGGCGCGGCGTCGGCCACCCCGCGTCCTCGCAGGCGGACCTGGCGCCCTCGAAGAGGGCCTCGGCGTCCAGCAGCGGAGGACCGCCGGGGAGACCGTTCGCCAGGATCTCCAGCAGCGTCCCCGTGAAGGCGGTGTGCCGCCGGCCTCTCGCCTCGCGGGACGGTTCCGTCGCCCCTGACGAGGCCATCACGAAACTGCCTTCGACGCTGGGCACGGGCAGGGCGTCGTCCAGGAGGTCCAGGGCCGCGCCGCTGTAGCAGGTGTCGAGCACGACCAGTCGCCGTACAGCGGGGCTGAGCGTGATCTGTTCGCGGACGCGGTCGAAATGAAGGTAGGTGTAGGGGGTGTGCGGCAGTGAATCCGCACACGAGAGCAGCAGGCGTCCGCTTTCGGGGTCCTGGGCGCCGTGACCGCTGTAATAGAAGAGCAGGGTGCCGCCGCTCCGGGCGGTGATCTGCCCGGCCCACTCCAGTGCCCGCAGCACCTGGCGGGGGTCCCGTGGGTTGCGCAGCAGACGGCAGTGCTGTTCCGGCAGGCCGAATTCCGCCGACCGCAGCAGCGCGCCGAGGTCGTGGACGTTGCCGGCGATCGCCGGCACGGGGCGGAGGTGATCGTAGGCGTCGACGCCGACGAGGACGGCGCACGCGTCCTGCCACTGCGGCCCGGCCGCCGGCCGAACCACCCGAGGGGCCGTCGGGGCCGAGACCGGGACCGGGGCCGAGGCCGGGGCCGATGCTCCCGGAACTCCCGGGAAGGGAGGTTCCGGGATGGGGCGCCGCGTCCCGTCGACGGCGCGCAGCAGTTGCGCCCCGGCCTCACGCTGGTCCAGTCCGCAGAGGGAGGGAGCGACCAGGGGGCGGAGCAGCGTGGGGGGCGTGGAGTCGTCGATGCGCAGGGGGATCAGGGGCCGGTCCGCCGCCAGCAGGGCGGACCAGTCGCGGCTGTTGCCGTCCGACTCGTCGAAGTAGGCCCGGGAGAACAGCGCCACGACCATTCCCTGCTCCAGTGCCTTGTTGAGCCGCAGTACGGCATTGTCGCCCGCGGCCCAGTCCCGGGACCGGAATTCCACCGGAAAGCCGTGTGCCTCCAGTTGCCAGGCCGTCCACTCGGCCCAGCCCCGGTCCGGGTCGGCGAAGCTGATGAAGAATCTTGATCGAGTCCGGCCCGCTCCGGGTGTCAAGGCATCACTCCTTCGAAGCAATTCGGGACAGTCGTCCATCCGGGCAAGTATCGTCAGGTGGTGCAGTGCGCCGGACGGTCGTTCCGGTCCTTGTCGACTCAAGGGTGTCTCAGCATGGTCCACTTGGTTCCCGCAGGCAGGCAACCCTCAGGCGCCGATTACAAGTTCGGGGACAGTGATATCGCTGCTCAACGGCTTTCCACGGTCGCCGAGGTCTTCGCCGAGAGCAGCAGATCGTTCCTCTCCCGCTGCGTTCCCGGGCCGGTCGGGCTCGCGGTCGACCTGGGCTGCGGACCAGGGCATTCGACCAGGCTGATCGCCGAAGAAGTGCGCGCGGAGCGTGTCGTGGGGCTGGACCGGTCGGTGACGTTCCTCGCCCGCGCCGAGGCGGGTGACGGCCTCCCGGTGGCGTTCCGCAGGCACGACGTCACGACCACCCCCTTCCCGGTGGCGGGGCCGGATCTCCTCTACGCGCGGCTGCTGCTCTCCCATCTGCGCGACACCGCGTCGGTGGTGGGGCGCTGGCTGGGAGCGCTCGCTCCGAACGGAAGACTGCTTCTGGACGAGGTCGACAGCGTCGAGAGCGAGCATCCCGTCGCCAGGGACTATCAGCGGGTGGTCGAGGCGATGCTTCGGGAGAACGGTCAACGGCTGGACGTCGGCCGGGTGCTCGGCGCGATGCCGGACCCGCCCGGCACTGTCTCGCGCGAGGACCATGTGGCCGAAGTCCGCCCTACGTCCCGTCAGGTGGGCCGTATGTTCGCGCTGAATCTCCGTGTGTGGAGAGGTGATCCCTTTCTGGTCGAGGAGTTCGGAACGGAATGGCTGGACAGACTTCAGCAGCGTTTGGACATGGCCGCGTCGGGAAAGATGGAGCTACCTGTCGTCTGGACCATGAGACAGATGGTTCTGGTGGTCTGAAAAGGCGCTTGCGGGGGCTTCCGCCATGGACTCGGACTGTCGAGCAGATTTCTTCATCAGCTACCACGCCGCCAACAGGCAGTGGGCCGAATGGATCGGCTCGAAACTCGAAAGCAGCTCGTATTCTGTCGTCGTCCAGGATTGGGATTTCAAGCCGGGCGAGGATTTGATCGAGCGCAAGAACCAGGCGCTGGAGACCTGCCGACGCGTCCTGGCGGTCGTCGGTCACGCCTACCTCACCGCTCCCCTGTCCAGGCAGGAATGGGCCGCGGCCTTCCTGCGGAACGAGGAGGACCACGGGCGCCTCCTGTGCCTGCGCGTCGAGGACTGCGATCTGCCCGCCATACTGCGGCCGCTGGTCATGGTCGACCTGGTCGGACTCGACGAGGTCACGGCGCTGGCGGCTTTGCGGCGCGGAGTGTCCACCGGACGTTCGCGGCCCGCTTCCGTGGTGTATCCGGGCGCCAGGAACGGCACCACGAACGGCGCCGCGAACGGCGCCAGGGACACCTCGTCCGGGCTGCTCCGGTTCCCGGCCGAACTGCCCCCGATCTTCGAAGTCCCGCCGCGGAACCATCACTTCACCGGTCGGCTGGGAGCCCTGGCGAGACTGCGGAAGCAGCTGTCCGACTCGGTGACCGTGGTCCAGGCGGCGCTGCACGGTCTGGGCGGCATCGGCAAGACGCAGATCGCCACGGAGTACTCGTACCGCAACGCAGCCTCGTACGACCTCGTCTGGTGGCTGTCGGCCGAGAAGCCGGCCATCATGCAGTCCGGCTACGCACGGCTCGCCGAAGAGCTCGGGATCGGCATGACCGCCAGTCAGCCGGGCCTGCGCGAAGCCCTGTTCAGGGAACTGAAGAGGCGCGGTCGCTGGTTGCTCGTGTACGACAACGCCGAGGAACCCGATGACGTCTACCCCCTGCCGAGCGGCGGCCATGTCCTGATCACCTCCCGCAACCCCAACTGGGAGGCCGTGGCGGCCACGATCGCCCTGGACGTCCTGTCCGGGTCGGAGGCGGAGGCCTTCCTCACCAAGAGGATCCGCAGCACAGCCGTCGGAGGAACGCGGGAGATCAGCGAACTCGCGACGCGACTCGGCCGCCTGCCGCTCGCGCTGGAACAGGCGGCGGCCTACGTCGACGCCGCGGACATCACGGTCGGGGACTACCTCGCGCTGCTCGGCGAGAGCGCCGCGGACGCCCTCGCCGCGAAGCCTCCCCTGGGCTACTCGCGCAGCGTCGTCGATACCTGGATGCTGTCCCTGGAACGGATCAGGAAGCTCTCGCCGGACGGGTACCGGCTGCTCACCTTCTGCGCCTTCCTCGGGCCGGACATGATCCCGCGCAGGCTGCTGGCCACCAGTCACCTGGCGCTGCCCCCGCACCTGGGCGCCGTGGTGGGGTCGAAGGCGCGCTATCAGGCAGCGGTGATGCATCTGCGGCGCTACTCCCTGATCACCACGTCGAGCGAGGAGATCTCGCTGCACCGCCTCGTCCAGTGGGTGGTGCGGCAGCGTGCGGCGGGGTCCGGCCGGCCGCCCGCCCACGTGGTCCAGGACGCCGTCGCCTGGCTGCTCCAGGTCTTCCCGGCGGAAAGCGGTGAGCTGGAGAACGCCGCGATGTGCGAAGCCCTGCTTCCCCATGTCCTGGCGGTCCGCGACCGCGCCGCCGAATACGACGCCCCGCGCGGCGACCTCGCGGTCCTGCTGGAGCGGGCCGCCGTCTTCCTCCACGCCCAGGCCAGGCTGGCGGCGTCGCGCGACCTGTTCGAGACGGCCTGGGAGACCGGGCGGAGCCTGCCGCGGGCGGACCCGTTCCGGATCCGCCTCCGGATGGGCTACGGGCGACTGCTCCAGGAACTCGGCCAGGTGACGGGGGCGCGCGCCGCCTATGAGGAGATCGAGGCATCGGCGCGCAGCGGGCCGGCAGCGGCGGCGCCGTTGCTGGCGACGGTGCTGATCGACATGGGCCGGCTGTTGCAGGAGGAAGGCCTCCTGGGGCCGGCGAGAGAACGGATCCAGGAGGCCCTTGACCTGATGGCCGGGTTCGACGCCCCGGTCGGCGACCGGGCCAGAGCCGAGGGCATCCTCGGGCGGATCCAGCAGGACCTGGGCAACATCCACGAGGCCCGCAGCGCGTACGAGCATGCGCTGGCACTCAGCGTCGGGGTGTTCGGCGTCCGGGACAGCCGGGTCGCACTGCGTCGCAACAACCTGGCCGGAGCCCTGCACCTGGCGGGCCGGGTGGCGGAGGCGCGAGAGCAGTTGTCCGTCGCGCTGACCACGCTCGAAGGCGTCTACGGACGCGATCACGACCGTACGGTCGCGGTGCGGCTCAACCTCGGAACCGCGCTCCACGCTCTCGGGGAGTATCCACGGGCCAGGCAGCAGTACGAGCACGCCCGAGCCATCTGTGAAGGACTGGCACTCCGCGACGACCTGCGCATCGCCATGATCAGCACGGGGCTGGGCTCCCTCTGCCACGACGACGGTGACCTGGCCGGCGCACGGATGCGACATGACGAAGCGCTGAGCGCGGGCCGCATCCTGCACGAAGCGGGCCATCCCCGCATGGTGGTGATCGCCGCGAACGCGGCGGCGACGCTGGAGCGCACCGGCGAGCTGGACAGAGCGGGCGAACTCGTGGAAACGGCGCTGGCGGCGGCAGTCAGGCTGTACGGGCAGTCCCATCCGCGGGTGGCCGCCGTGCGGAGCACCTGGGCCCTGCTGCTCGGCCGCGGCGGCGACTTCCCTTCGGCACGGGCACAGGCCGCACAGGCGCTGGCGGACTCCGAACGCGTCTACGGCAGCAGCCACCATCGCATCGCCGTGATCGAGAACAACCTCGGCTGGCTGGCCTGGCTGGAGTCGTCGGGCGCCGCCGCCTCCGTCATGGCCGCCCACTTCGGACGGGCGGTCGCGGCCGCCGAGGCTTCCTACGGCCCGGATCACCCCCGTGCGGCGGTGATCCGGGCCAATCTCACCTCGTCCATGACCGGCACGACGGACCCGGTGCCGCTGTTCGTCCCGCTGCAGATCCATCAACAGGCGACCACGATCGACCGTTGAGGCGTCGGGCGTCGGGCGTCGGGCGTCGGGCGTCGGGCGTCGGGCGTCGGGCGTCGGGCGTCAGGCGTCAGGCGTCAGGCGTGTGGCGTTCCGCGTCGTTGCCGAGGCCCGGACGGGACCGGAGGGCGGCTCTCACTGGATCAGTTCGATGTGCGGGTGGTCCGGGGAGTTCGGGCAGGCGTGGAGCTGGAGCCGGTAGCCGCCGGCGATCACCAGCATGGTGAAGTTGGCCGGGGGCTGGCCGGGCAGGGTCGGTGTCGGGTTCGCCCGCTCCTCCTCGGGGATCCAGCTCTCGGTGCCGCCGTCCCATTCGGTGCTGGCGATCGTCAGCAGCGGGACGGCGTCGGCGCCGCACTCGGAGCAGGTGCGGGGGACCGGGTCGGTGAGGCCCCAGCTGGTCCAGCCGCCGGCCTTCCAGCCGGGGGAGACGGAGAGCTGGTCCAGGTACAGCTCGTCCGGGGCGACCTCGTAGGAGGCGTCCAGGGCCGGGCCGGCCGCCTGCCACTTGCTCCAGTCGTTCAGTTCCTCCCGCAGTTCCTTGTCCAGCTCCATGGGGTTGGGGTACTCGGTGACCTGCTCCGGCGCGAGCAGGCACGGCTCCGGGAGGTAGTCGCCGAACCGCATAGCGGGTGGCTCGGGCGGTGCGCCGAGGACGTCGGTCACGGACGCGGCGGTCCGCCAGAACAGGGCCGTGGCCGGGTGCTCCGGGTGGTCGAAGGGACACCACAGGACCTGGAGCAGATCGGCTCCCGACCCGCCCGCAGGGCGCGGGAGAGGGACGTCGCGCACATACAGCTGGGCGACCGGCAGCATGGCGACCGGGCCCTCGGGCCACGGCCGGCCGGCCGACAGGCGCTTCTCGGCCTCCAGTTCCCCGGGCGTGGCCCAGGGCTCCTGCGGGCCGCGCCGCCGCCGGCTCTCCGCCGCCGCACGGTTGCGGCGCAACTGCCGCTCGTCCTCCGGCGCCAGGGGCGGGGTCACCCCGTCCCACGTGTGCGGTCCCGCGCAGTGCGGCCACGGCTCGCCGGCGGGCCAGAGCAGCGGCCCGCCGACGGAGCTGTCGTGCGGCGTGGGCGACCCGGGCCGCGGATGCAGCCGGGTCGCCGTGCGTGCCAGCGGGGCCAGTCGGGGGAAGAGCGCGGTGACGTCGAACGGCCGCGGCGGGGTCGTGAAACTCATACTGGCTCCCGAAGGCGCTAACCGGTGGTGGTGATCAGTTTCCGAGGTTGAGCAGCCCGGTGTCCGCCTTGGTGTTGGGGACGTACACGTTGGGGAACAGCTCCTCGGTCGTCCCGTTCGCGCGTTCGATGGTAGCGGTCATCGTGACGCCGGTCGGGATGGTGCTGGTGGCGTCCCTGAAGACGGGCGTCACCTGGTAGAAGATCGCGTCGTTCGGCCCGAAGCCCTGCTCCTTCACCTTGTTCTGCGCCATGGCCTCGTAGGTCCGCATGCTGGGCGTGCCGGTGTTCATGCCCGCCTGCCAGCAGGGGACGAGGTTGTTCTGCCCGCCGTCCCTGATCTGGCCCGGGCCGCCGAGGATGTTCGCGATCAGGTGACACCGGGCCTGCTCGGTCTTGGGGACGTTGCCCTCGAACTTCTGGGCGTCCTGCCAGCCGGTGATGTCTCCCTTGGCCGGCTTGCCCTCGCCGAGCGTCTTGCCCAGGCAGGCCTGCGCCGTCGACGGCCGGGTGCCGGGCGGGCCCATCGGGGTGATGGTCTTGTTGACGTGCGGGACCGGTTCGGTGGTGTTCCTGAGCCAGCCGTTGCCGGAGGGGCGCGCGCCGGTGGCGGTGGGCGGGTTCGCCAGGCACCGGGCCTGGGGGACGGCGTCCGGCGTCGTGAACGCCACCTTGAACTGCTCGCCGTCGACGACGCGCTGGGCCGTGAAGCCCTCCGTGAGCTGCGCGTCGGCGAACTGCTTGTCGGCGGGCGGGACATGGGCGCGCACGCAGGGCGTGGCCGGGTCCAGGTCCCGGCTGTCGCCGAGGACGTAGGTGTCCCAGCCGCCGCTGCTGGCGTTGGGGATCAACTCGGCGCACCGGGCGCCGTCGATGCCGCCCTCCTTGGCCTCGGCGAAGGGGAACTCACCGCAGGTGTCGTTCTCGACGAGGTCCGTGTTGGGGTCGAAGCTTCCGCAGGTGCGGCCCGTACGGTCGGCGACTCCGCTCTTCTGCCTGGTCAGCAGCTTCTTCTGGCCCCAGCCGTCGTCGAAGCGCTGCTGGGCCCACTCGTAGGCGGCCACCGCGCCGCCCGGCTGAGAACCCTGCGCGCGCATCAGCACGACGGGGGTGACGGAGGGGACGACGCAGCCCGGCGACGGGGTGCCGGCGCCGGTGGTGTCGCGGACGTCGTCGTCGCAGCGGAGCTTGCGGGGGTTGTCCCACGAGGCGTTCGGGTCGACGGCCGTGGCGCCCGGCGACGTCACGTACATCTTGTACGAGGTGGTGAACTGCACGGCGGTGCCGGCGGCGGGGGACGAGGAGTAGGCGACGGAGCCGCTGACGGACTGGCCCGGGACCAGGTCGCCGCCGTACCAGGGCGCGGTCTTCGTCGTCGTGCAGCCGCTCGTGCAGGAGGCGCGGAACTTGGCGTTGAGGGCGGTGACGTCGCCGCTCGCGCTCGTCATCCGCGCGGTGATCTGCTCCTGCCAGGCGGTGCCCTTCGCGGGAAGGGTCGCGCTCGTCGAGACCTGCACGGTGCCGCGCCCGATCTCCTTGCCGTTGCCGTCGCGCAGGACGTAGAGGACGTTCACCCCCGTCACGCAGTACTCGAAGCGGTCGTAGGTGTAGGAGCCGGGGCTGGTGATGCCGCAGGTGTCGGCCGCCGCCGCGACCGAGGAGCGGCTTCGCCGGGGCGCCGCGACGGCGGGGCTGGTGCTCACACACGCCTGTGCGGCCCCCGCCCGGCGTTCCTTCGACCCGGCCCGGGTGGGCTCGCAGTGCTCCCCGTCCGTCCGGAGCGCGGTGGTCCGGGTGAGGGGCGCGCCGGCCGGCAGGTCCGCCGCGGCCGCGGCCGCGCGCTGCGGCTGCTGCGCGGCGGTCTGCGGCTGCGCCGCGCTCATGCCGGTCGTGGTGAGCCCCAGCGCGGCCATGGTCACCAGGGCCAGCCCGGTCGACCGGGCTCGTCTTCGGGCGGGCCGTCCGGGTCGTATCGCAGGCATGCTCGTCCTACCTCTCCTCGTGGCGTGGTGCGCCGCCGGCTCGCTGCGCCGACGGCTCGGTGGTTCGGGGTGGTGGTGGGGGCGGGGGAGTGGGGGTGCGCCTTCGGCGGCCCCCGTACGGCGGATCACTGAGGGACGCCCGGGGGAACGGGGGGTCGGGGGATCGGGGACCGGCATGTCGGCGGCTGGCGTGTGTCTGCGGGACGGGCGTGTGCGGGCGGGCGTGGGCGGGACGCGCGTGCGCGTGCCAGGCGTGCGGGTGGGCGGGACGCGCGTGGGCCGGACGTGCGGGTGGGACGTGCGGGTGTTGCGGACGCTTGCGGGTGTGAGGCGGTGTCCGGCCCCCGCGGGCCGGGCGGTCGTGCGGGGCGGACCGGCCGGGCGGTCGTGCGGGGCGGACCGGCCGGGTGTGGACCGGTCAGGCCCGCGGGTTCGCCGGCGTCGTGCCCGCGCCGCCGGGGTCCGGGCCGCGGCCGTCCGGGGCGGCGCCCGCTTGCGCGGGGCCGCTCCGGACGACGGGTCCGGGCCGCGACGCGGGTCAGAAGATGGACGACAGGACCTTGGTGGCCCCGGAGACGACGTCCTCGCCGACGTCGGCGATCTTGCCGACGACGGGCTTGATGAGCTTGCCGCCGACGGCCTTGTCCGCTGCGCCGATCCACTTGGACTGGCCGAAGGTGACCAGGCTCAGGCCGGTGCCCAAGGCGGATTCGATGAACTGGCTGCTGGTGAAGCCGTGTTCGATGCCGGTGAAGAGGGTGCCGAGGGCGCCGGCGCCCATCGAGACCGCGGAGAAGAAGCCGGCCGCCGCGGCCGCCGGGGGGAACACGAAGGCGGCCAGGGCGCAGCCGGCGGCGAGGAATCCGGCGCCGACGCTGATCGCGTTGAACGCGTCGGCGTACCAGCCGGCGTCGTTCCACCACTCGTCGGAGTCCCCGCCGGTGCCGTTGGGGTTGATCTGGTCGTTGGTGTCCTTGTCGGCCGGGTTGATCCGGGCCTCCCGCTCGAGGCGGGCCTTCTCGGCGGCCGCCTCGGCCGCCGCCTTGACCTCGGCCTGGCGCTTGGCCGCGGCGATCTGCCGGGCCTCGGTGGCCGCGGCGGCCGCGGTCGCCGCGTCCTTGCCGGCCGCGATCGAGGAGGCGCGGGCGGCGGCGGCCGAGGCCTGGGCGCTGTACGACGACCGGAGGGCGGCGCGGGCGGAGTCCATGGCCTTGTTCGCCGAGTAGTTCGCCGAGCGGGCGGCGCCGCGGGCGGTCGCCGCGGCCGTGCTCGCCCGGTTCGCGGACGCCTTGGCGTCGGCGGCGGACTTGTCGGCGGCGTCCGCGTTGCGGCGGGCCTCGTCGGCGTAGTCGTCGGCCTTGGCCGCGGAGTCGAGCGCCTTGGCCGCCCACTGCTTGGCCTCGGCGGCGGCGTTGCGGGCGTCGGCGGCGGCCTTCGACGCGAGGGCGGCGTTCTCCTGCGCCTTCTCGGCGATCTTCGCGGCGGCCGCGATGGCGCCGCGGATCGCGGCGACATGGGTGGCGGTGTCGTGGTCGAGCTGGGCCGTGCGGTACTGCACCAGGGAGACGAAGTTGCGGCGCATCCAGGTGGGCCCCTCCATGGCCACCTCGGCGTACGCCTTGGTGAAGGCGCCCCCGGTGTTCATCAGCGTGAGGGTGAGGACGGCGTCGTCCTCCCGTATCGCCTCGGGGTAGTCGTGGTCGAAGAACTTCTGGAGCGCCTCGGTGGTGTTGAGGTCGAGGGCCTTGTTCGCGGCGGCTTTGACGGCCTTGCCGGGGTTCGAGCCCAGGATGCGGCCGATCGCCACCCGGTTGTCCTCGTCGGAGGCCTTCTTCATGCCGCTGGTGAGGAAGTCGCCGACCGCCTTGGACGAGGGGCTCTCCAGGGCGTCCAGGGCCGCTTCGGCGATCTTGGGGCCGGCGATCGTGGCCACGTGGAGCGTGGTCTCCCGGTCGTCCTGCCCCTGGGCCAGCACCCGGTCGAGGTCGATCCAGGCGTACACGTCGTCGTCCGAGCCGGAGAGGGCGAACTGGGCCGCCTGCCGGGTCCAGGCGCCCCTGGAGTCGAGCAGGGCGACGGCCGCCTTGCGCCCGAGGACCGCCGCGGCCGGCATGTCCCCTGCCGTCAGCGCCTGTTCGGCGCTGGCTATCAGGTCCTTGGTCGCCTGATCGGTCTGCTGGGCCTGGGCGATCTTGTTCTGGTAGGCGGCCAGTTCCTTCGCCTCGATGTCCGCGAGCTGCCTGACCTCCTCGATGGCCTGGAGTTTGTCCTGTTCGAGGGTCTCCGCCTCGGCGTTGCGCGCGTTCTGTTCCACCACCAGGGCGTCCGAGACGGCCTTGGTGGCCGTGTTGGCGGCCAGTACGGCGGCGGCCGCGGAGGCGGTGGAGCGGTTGGCGTAGTCGACGGCCTTGCCGGCGTACTTGACGGCTTCCTCGGCTGCGTCCGCCGCCTTGTCCGCGTGGTCGGCCGCGGAGTTGGCGGCGTCGCGGGCGGTGCGGGCGGCCGCGGCCGCGGTGTTGGCGAGGGCCTGTGCGGTGGAGGCGGCGTTGGTGGCCCGGTTCGCGGCGCTGGAGGCGATCGCGGCCTGGCGCTTGGCCTCCGCGGCCTCCGACTGCGCGGCCCCCGCGGCGGCGCCTGCCTGGGCTGCGGCGTTGGCGGCGGCGGCCGCGTTGCGGGCGGCTCCGGCGGCGGCGGAACCGGCGGCGGCGGCCTTGGTACCGGCGACGGCCGCCTGGTCGGCCGCCTTGGCGGCGGTGCGCGCCTTGGCGGCGGCGTTGCGGGCGGCGACCGCCGCGTTCTTGGCGGCCTCGGCCTTGCCGGCGTCCTTGGAGGCGCCGATCGCGGCGTTGTAGGCGCGGGCCGCGGCGCTGCCGGCGTTCGCGGCGGCCTGGGCGGCGCCGGTGGCGGCCCAGGAGGCGCGACGGGACGCCTGTACGGCGGCGTTGGAGGCGTTGATGGCGTTGCGGGCGGCGTCGGCCGCGCCCTTGGCGGCGGATGCCGCCTTGCGGGCCGCGGCCCCGGACTTCTGCACGTCGTCCTTGGCGGCGGAGGCCTCGGCGGCGGCCTTCTCGGCCGCCTCCTTCGCCTTCCCCGCGGCGGTCTGGGCGCGTGCGGAGGCCTCGACGGCCAGGTTCGTCTCGCGCTCGGCGCGCTTGCCCTCCCGTACGACGACGGCGACGAGTTCCTCGATCGTGGCCGACTCCTGGTCCCGGGCCCGGGCGATGTGCTGCCCGGTCTCGATGAACCACTCGATGTCGGAGGCGGTGCCGCTGAGGGCGCGGTCGGCGTACTTGCGCACCTCCGGGCCGGCCTGCGTCAGCATGGCGGTGACCTGGACCCGGGCGTCCTCGAGGCGGGCGTCGTACTGGGTGTCGGTGAGGAACTGGATCAGGGTCGACTCGGTGCCGGTGTTCAGGGCGGCGGTGGCGGCCCGCTGGACCGCCTTGTCGCCGGTGCCCGACACGATGGTGGTGGCCACCTGGAGGTCCTCGAGGACGGCCGGTCTGAAGCCGTCCTTCAGGAAGTCGGCGATGGCGGCGTCGCCGTTGTCGAGGGCGGCGACCGCGGCACGGCGCAGGCCCTTGCCCGCCCGGTCCAGGCTGCTGACGACGGCGACGCGGTTGTCCTGCACGGTCTGGGCCGGCAGCGTCTCGGCCAGGAACGTCCGGATCTCGCCGTCGGTGCCCGCCAGGGCCTGGGCGGCCGCGGCCTTGACGCCGGAACCGCCGGATATCCAGGCCTTGACGGCTCTCGCCCGGTCGGTGTCCGGCAGCGGGACCGGGTCCGGCGGCGTGCCCTCCGCCGCGGCGGCGACCGGGGCGACGAGCAGCGAAGGCGTGGAGGCTGCGGCGGCGGTGGCGGCGAGCGCACCGAGCACGCGGCGCCGGCTCCAGAAAACTGTCTGCATAGGAGAGTCGTCCTCGTGGGCTGTCGACAGGCGTGCCGGACCTCAGTGCGAGGGCATTTCCGACGTACCCGTGGGATGGAGTGCCATGGAGTGCGAAGTGGCCTGTGGGCGGCGCCAATGGTAATGCCGGACCATATCAACTGCGCTGTGAAAAAAAGCCAGTTGTGGAAGTCGATGCTTCAACAGCCTTTGAAGGAAAGGTTCCTGACCACACATCAGGGACTATCCACACGTCCTCCACATTCTTCCGGGCAACCTTCGCCGCATGTGACGGAGGTCACTGAAGCCTCATGCGGAATGTCGCGGAACGCCTGGTTTTATTCACTCGACCTCGGAGTCGCTTCATGTTGGTATGGCGACGCGGACGACGGTTACCGAGGCGGGGGGCCTCTCGACTTCGAGAGGTAAGGGGACTGTTCTACAAGGGAGTTGGGGCATTCCCCGCGGAGCGATGTCGATATCGCCTTCCTGCGCAACCGAATTCGAGTCCGGTGGCGAACGTCCGGCCGTCAGCGACGAACTTGGGGATGCGATGAGGAAATTCAGCAGGACGCCCGTCGAGCCGCGGCGGGGGCGGCTCGCGCGGCGCGCACTGGGCGTGGCCGTGGTCTGCGCCGTGGCGGGGATCGCGGTGGCCGCGGGCGTCCCCGGCGGCTCGCCGGAGCACAAGAGCCCCACCGAGCTGGTCGTGGACGGGGCTCCCGGCTACGCGGTGGAGAACTTCGACTACCCGCAGGCGGACAAGATCCTGGCCGAGAAGAAGATCGTCCTCAAGCGCGGCGACGGGCACATCACCCTGGCCGACTGCGCGGGCGGGACCGGCCTGCTGGAGCTCATGGCCCGCAACAGGACCGACCGGATCTGCTTCAAGGTGGCCGGCAACTCCGGGTGGCTGACCCTGGAGGTCCCCGCGGTCTACGCGATCAAGGGCAACGACTACACGACCGCCGTCGACATGACCGTGGGCACCGAGGAGAAGTCGTTCGACGTCGCCAAGAACACCTGGACGGCGGTGGGCGAGACCGCGGACCCGGAGGGGCGCGAGCACGTGCTCGTCGAGATCCGGTCCTCCAAGTAACCGCACGCCGACCCGACATGCCCGCCGCACGGACCGGCGCCGGCCGGCCGCGCGGCCCTCGTGACCAGGAGCCCCCACGTTCATGAACCTCTCCGGACGCCCCCGTCTCTCCGTGCTGGCCGCCGGCCTCGTCGCGGCCCCGTTCGTGCTGACCTCCGCCCCCGCCCACGCGCTCGCCGGACCCGAGGCTCCGGCCCGGCTGAACTACGTCGCGAAGATCAACGTCGGTGAGCAGAGCGCCTGCACGGGCACGCTCGTCGACCCGCAGTGGGTCCTGACGGCGGCCACCTGCTTCGCCGCCGACGGCAAGCCCCCCGCGGGCAGACCCCTCGTCCCCACCACCGTCACCGTCGGCCGCACCGACCTGACCGAGACCGGCGGCGCCGTCCTCTCGGCCGTCCGGCTCGTTCCGCACGCCGACCGCGACCTGGTGCTCGTCAAGCTCGCCGCCAAGGTCACCGACCCGGCCGTCACGCCCGTCCGGCTGGCCACCACGCCCGCCGCCGCGGGCGAGCGGCTGGAGAGCGCCGGATTCGGACGCACCAGGACGGAATGGGTGCCCGACAAGCTCCACACCGGCGCCTTCACCGTCGCCGCCACCGCGGCCACGACCGTCGACCTCGACGGCTCCGCGGACGCCACCGTCTGCCAGGGCGACGCCGGCGGCCCCGCCCTGCGCACCGTCGACGGCGTCACGGAACTCGTCGCCGTCAACTCCCGCTCCTGGCAGGGCGGATGCCTCGGCATCGACCCGGCCGAGACGCGCACCGCCGCCGTCGACACCCGGGTCGACGACCTCGGCGACTGGGTCGGACACGCCCTCTCCCGCAACCCGGACGACGTCACCGGGGACGGCAACGCCGACATCGCGGCCGTCAAGGACGACGGCATCCTGTGGATCTACCCCGGCACCGGAAAGGCGACCGGCAGCACGTTCGGCCCCCGCTTCCAGGCCGGCACCGGCTGGCAGAGCCAGGACGCCGTCACCATCGGGGATCTGAACAACGACGGCCTCGGCGACCTCCTGTCCCGGCAGGCGTCCGACGGAACGCTGTGGGTGTATCCCAACAGCGGGAAGACCGGCATGGAGACCTTCGCCACCCGCTACCAGGTCGGCACGGGGTGGAAGAGCCAGGACGTCATCCGCACCGGCGACCTCAACAATGACGGTCTCACCGACGTGCTCACCCGGCAGGCGTCCGACGGCACGCTGTGGGTCTACCCGGGCACCGGCAGGCCCGGCATGAGCACCCTCGGCACCCGCTACCAGGTCGGCACCGGCTGGAAGAGTCAGGACGTCGTCACCACCGGGGACCTCGACAACGACGGCCGCACCGACGTGCTCACCCGGCAGGCGTCCGACGGCACGCTGTGGGTCTACCCGGGCACCGGCAGGCCCGGCATGAGCACCCTCGGCACCCGCTACCAGGTCGGCACCGGCTGGAAGAGCCAGGACGTCATCCGCCCCGGGGACTTCAACGGCGACGGTCTCACCGACGTGCTCTCCCGCCAGGCGTCCGACGGCACGCTGTGGGTCTACCCCGGCACCGGCAAGCCCGGCACGACCGTCTTCGGCACCCGCCGCCAGGCCGGCACCGGCTGGGGACCGTACCGCGTCATCTGAGCGACGGAATCCGCCTCCGCCGGGATCTCCGGGAGGCGCGCGGTCCGACGGCCGTCAGGCCTGACGATCGCCGGACCGCGCGGTCGTGGGAGATGGCCGTCGGACCCGGCAGTCGTCGGACCCGGCGGTCGTCGGACCCGGCGGTCGTCCGGGCCGCCGTCCGTGTGGTGTCAGTACCCGTTGCCGCCGCCCGGCCCGCCGGTGGAGGGGCCGGTGCCGGTGATCGGGGAGCCGTCGGCCCCCAGGACGTACCAGGCGCCGCCGAAGGCCGTGCTGCCCTGGCCCGCCGTGTCGCCTGGCCGGGTGTCCTCGGCGAAGCGGTAGAGGGGGTGCCCGGCGTAGGTGACCTGGGTGGTGTGGTCGTCGCGGGGAGTCGTGGCGACCAGGGAGGCGTCCAGGCCGTGGGCGTCGGGCCGGCCCGTGGTGGTGTCGGGCGGCCAGGCCTGCGCGCAGCCGCCGTAGCAGTGCGAGGTGGATCCCGTGTCGGCCTCGAACAGGTACAGGGTCCGGCCCGATCCGTCGACGAGGATCTTGCCGAGCGAGGTGTCGCGCGTCTGGAGCGTGCCGGATCCGCCGGCGGCGGGCGCCGAGCTGCCGGCCGGCGGTGGGCTGGTGGGGGAGGACGAGGAGCCGGAGCCGCCGGAGCTTCCGCATCCGGCGGCGAAGGCCGCGACGGCGGTCGCGGCCACGGCGAGGGTGGCGGCGCGGTGCATGGCGTTCCTCTTTCCGCTGGGGTTCTTCCGGGCTTCTTCCGGGCTCGGCTTCTTCTGGACTACTTCTGGGCTTCTTCCCGACTCCGCTGGGGCCGCTGGGCCGGTCCGCGGGCCGGTCCGGGGCGGACCCGTAGGTGAATACGTGAGATATGCCCTTTTTGTTCACTTCTTCAGCGCCTCCGGCCGATCCACACGGCCGACCGGACCAGGAGGGCCTAGCCCGGCCGTGTGACGTGCCCGGACGAAGTGCGGACGCGTTGCGCGCCGGTCCGGCCCCTCGCGGGGCAGGGTGCTTTCGTCGGGAGCCGGGTATGCGACGGCTCTCGGGCCCGTCGCGGCGGGCCGGCCGACGTCCAGCCGTTCTCCGCGCGTCGTCCGGTCGCCGGGGGCCGCCGTCCGCAGGGCAGAAGGAGAGTTCGTGGTGGCAGGAAACGCCGATGACAGCCGTGGGGTGCGGTCCGCGCAGCTCCTCAAGGGGCAGAAGGCGCTGGTGACGGGCGCGAACTCCGGCATCGGGCTGGCGACCGCGGTCGCCCTGGGCCGGGCCGGCGCGGACGTCGTCGTGAACTACGTCGCCGGGGCGGGCGAGGCCGAGGACGTCGTGCGGCGGATCGAGGGCTTCGGCGTCCGCGCCTACGCCCACGAGGCCGACGTGTCCGACGAGGACCAGGTGAGCGCCATGGTCGCCCGGATGGTCGAGGAGTTCGGCACGATCGACGTCATGGTGGCCAACGCGGGCCTGCAACGGGACGCGGCCCTCACGGAGATGACGCTCGCCGAGTGGCAGAAGGTCATCGACGTCAACCTCACCGGCCAGTTCCTGTGCGCGCGGGAGGCCGCCAAGGAGTTCCTGCGGCGCGGAGTGGTGGAGGAGGTCTCCCGGTCCGCCGGGAAGATCGTCTGCATGAGCTCGGTCCACCAGATCGTCCCGTGGGCGGGGCACGTGAACTACGCGTCCTCCAAGGGCGGGGTGGGCATGCTGATGCAGACCCTCGCCCAGGAGCTGGCCCCCCACCGGATCAGGGTCAACGCGGTCGCCCCGGGAGCCATCCGCACCCCGATCAACCGCGACGCCTGGTCCACCCCCGAGGCCGAGGCCGACCTGCTGCGCCTCATCCCCTACGGCAGGGTGGGGAACCCGGACGACGTCGCCGACGCCGTCGTCGCCCTCGCGTCGGACCTGCTCGACTACGTCGTCGGCACCACCCTGTACGTCGACGGCGGCATGACGCTCTTCCCGGGATTCGCCACCGGGGGCTGATCCGCCGCTCCGGGGCCGTGTCCCGTCCGCCGGCCGGCGCCCCCGCCCCGTCCCTCCTCCGCCCCGCCGCCGCGCGGGGCAGACCATCGAGGCGCACATGCTCAGCACCGTCGCTCTGCTGGCGGACGGCACCCCGGACCGGCTCCTGCCGGCGCGGGAGCTGATGGCCTTCACCCTGGCCTCGCACATCCTGCTCGTCCCGTTCGGCGTCGCCCTGCCGTTCATCACGCTGCTCATGCACCACCGGGCGCTGCGCCGCGACGACCCCGTCGCCCTCACCCTCGCCCGGCGCTGGTCGGCGGTGATGGCCGTGCAGTTCGCCATCGGCGTCGTCACCGGCACCGTGCTGTCCTTCGAGTTCGGTCTGCTGTGGCCCGGCATGATGGGCCGCTGGGGGGACGTCTTCGGCCTCGGGTTCGGCATCGAGGCGTGGGCGTTCTTCCTGGAGGCCGTCCTGATCGCGATCTACCTCTACGGCTGGCGCCGCCTCAGGCCCTGGACCCACTTCTGGCTCGCCGTGCCGCTGCCCCTGGCCGCCCTGCTGGGGGCGTTCGGCATCATCGCGGCCAACTCGTGGATGAACACCCCGCAGGGCTTCCGGCTGGACGAACAGGGCGCGCCCGTCGACGTCGACGTGCGGCAGGCGATCTTCACGCCGATGTTCGGCCCCGAGTACTGGCACTTCGTCGTCGCGATGCTCCTCACCGCCGGATACGTCGTCGCGGGCGTGTACGCGACGGGCTGGCTGCGCGGGCGCCGCGACCGCTACCACCGGCTCGGCTTCACCGTGCCGTTCACGGTCGCCGCGGTCCTGACGCCGGTCCAGTTCGTGCTCGGCGACTCCGCCGCCCGCGCGGTCTTCCACAAGCAGCCGGTCAAGTTCGCCGCGACCGAGATCGTCTGGAAGACGGGCACCCATGTGCCCGAGTACATGTTCGGGCGGCTGAAAAGCGACGGCACGGTCTCCGGCGGCATCCGGATCCCGCAACTGGACTCGATCCTCGCCGGGTTCTCGCCGGGCACGAAGGTGACGGGGCTGACCTCGGTGCCCGCCGCCGACCGCCCCACCCCCGTGCAGGCCACCATCGCCCACTGGGCGTTCGACGTCATGGTGACCGTCGGCAGCCTGCTGATCCTCCTCGCGCTCTGGTACGCCTGGTCGTGGTGGCGGCGCCGGGACGTTCCCGCCGGTCGCTGGTTCCACCGCTGCGCCGCGCTCGCCGGGGCCGCCTGTCTGGTCACCGTCGAGTGCGGGTGGATCACCACGGAGGTCGGCCGCCAGCCCTGGATCGTCTACCGGCAGATGCGGGTCTCGGAGGCGGTGACCGGGACCCACGCCGGATCGCTGTGGGCGATGCTCGGCATCGTCGTGGTCGTGTACGCGGCCGTCTTCGGCTCCTTCCTCGCCGTCATCCTGAAGATGCGCACCCGCTGGCGCATCGCCGACCTGGGCTCGCCGGGCGGCGCCGGCCTGCCGCCGGAGGCCGACACGCCCTACGGGCCGAGAAGCGAACCCGGTCCCCCCGCCGCCGGGGCCGCGTCCGGCGGCGGGTCCGGGGACGGGTCCGGCCGGGCCTCCGGGGGCGCGTCGTGACGGCCGGTCTCGTCGCCTGGGCCATGGTCGCCGCGATCGCCGCGTACGCCTGCGCCGGCGGCACCGACTACGGCGCGGGGTTCTGGGACCTCATGGCCGGCGGCGCCGAGCGCGGCAGAGCGCCCCGGCGGCTGATCGACCGGGCCATGGCGCCCGTCTGGGAGGCCAACAACGTCTGGTTGATCTTCGTCCTGGTCGTCATGTGGACGGGCTTCCCGACGCTGTTCCAGGCCGTGTTCTCCGCGATGTGGCTGCCGCTCGCGCTGGCCGCCGTCGGCCTGGTGCTGCGCGGCGCCGGGTTCGCCCTGCGCAAGCCCGCCCACCGGCTGGCCCGGCGACGGGTCTACGGGGCGATGTTCGCCGTCTCCTCCCTGGTGACGCCGTTCTTCCTCGGGGCGGTGCTCGGCGGCGTCGCCTCCGGCCGGGTCCGCGTCGGCACGCCCGCCTCCGCGGACGCCTGGGCCAACCCGACGTCCGTCCTCACGGGGCTGCTGGCGATCGCCGCCACCGCCTTCCTCGGCGCGGTCTTCCTCTGCTCCGATGCCCGGCGGTTCGGCGCGCCCGACCTCGTCGACTACTTCCGGCTGCGGGCCGTCCTCGCCTTCGCCGCCGTCGTCGTCCTCGCGCTCGTCGCCCTGCCCGTGACCCGCGACGACGCCCGCCACGTCCGGGACGGACTGACCGGGGGACCGGGCCTGCTGCTGATCGTCGCCGCGGCGGTCTGCGGTGCGGTCACGGTCGTGCTGGTGTGGCGCCGCTCGTTCGGCTGGTCCCGGTACACGTCGGTGGCGGGCGTCGCCCTGACCGTCGGCGCCTGGGGCCTCGCGCAGCGGCCCTACGCACTGCCGACCACGCTGACGGTGGCCGAGGCGGCCGGGGCCGCCACCACCATGCGCTGGCTGATGATCGTCACGGCCGTCGCGGTCGTGCTGGTGGGACCGGCGCTGGTGCTGCTCTACCGGCTCGACACGACGGGCGAGCTGGCGGAACTCACCGACGCCGACACCGGGGCCGCCCCGGCGCCGGGCGACGACGTCTAGACGCGAGTACACGGGCGGCGACGAGGCCCGCTCGTCGGGCCCGCAGCCCTCCGGGCGAACGGTGCGCGGCGGCGGGCGGCCTGTGGCCGGGCCGGGCCGAACCGGCCGTCGGTCCGCCCGGGTTCAGCTCGGCGGCGTCGGTTCCGTGCCGCTCCAGCGCAGGGTGACGTCGAGGTGGGCGCCGACGCTCGCGCTCGTCAGGACCGCGCCGAGCTTGGCGTCCAGGACGACGCCGAAGGTGACCTCCACCTCGTCGGGCCGCCGGGTGGCGTCGCGGAACTGGCCGATCACCTCGGAGGCGGCGGAGGTGATCGGCGCGAGGGCCTCCCGCAGGCCGGTCGCCGCGCTCTCCAGGCGGGTGCCGAGGCCCACGGCGCCGGTGCCGGTGCGGGCCGCCGGGGACACGAGGACGACGCTGCCGTCGTCGAGGGTGAACTGCACGGCGTCGGGCATGGCGACTCCTGGAGGTGTCCGGAACGGGTCGGGGCGAGGTTCAGGGGGTGCCGCACAGGGGCGGCGCGGACTTCGGGCGGGCGGGGCCGAGCGCGGTCTGGACCTTGTCGAGCGCCTTCAGGAGCGGACCTTCCGCCGTGCCGTTCGCGTAGTCCAGGACCGCTCGGTAGAAGGCGGCCGAGACGTCGGGGTCCATCGCGTCGGCGGCGCTGAAGCAGAGGGTGTTCGCGGGGGTGTGGAGCATCGCGGCGATCCCGCCCTGGACGCGGTCGGTGTAGTCCGCCACCGTGACCCGCCTGTCGGCGGAGAGCGCGAAGCCGGGCTGGTTCACCCACAGCCGCTGGGCCTCGGTGCTCGCCAGGTAGGCGATGAACTCGTCGGCGCCGTCGTTGCCGGTGAACTTCCCGACGAAGTCCGCCGAGACCTGCAGTGTCCTGCCGGGCGGAGGCACGTACCGGTATCCGCCCCTCTTCACCCGGTCCGCGTCGAAGTCCATCGCGGCGAGGGTGCCGTGGCCCATGGAGCACGCCGGCATCTTCCCGGCGGCGTCCCTGAAGCCGGTCTTGGCGGCGCCTTCGAGGGCGTCGCCCATGAGGTCCCCCCACGCGGTCCACGCGCGGTGCACGGGGCCCCGGTCCCAGGGTGCGTCCCCCGACGCCCAGGCCGTGTAGGCGTCGGGGCCGTTGCGGGCGAGCAGGAGGTCCGCTATCCAGTCGGCGCCCGGCCAGCCGGAGGTCGGACCGGACTCCAGTCCCAGGCACCACGTGTCGTGGCGGGCGGGCAGATCCGCCCAGCTCCCCGGCGGGTCGGGCGTGGCGTCGACGTCGTACCAGACGAGGCTCTTGACGTCGGCCTTCAGGGGGACGGCGTACACGTCGCCGCCCTCGCCGGTCACGCCGTTCCCGCCGGTCGTGCCGAGCCCTCGGAACGGCTGCACGTAGTCGCCCGTGTCGACGTCGAGCTTTCGCAGCGCCCCCTCCTTCTGGTACTTGGCGATCGCCCCCACACTGGGCAGCACCGCCAGGTCGGGTTCCGCGTCGGCGGCCACGGCCGCGTCGAGCTGCTCGTTCAGGGCGCGGGTGACCTCGGGTTCGACCTCGATGCCGGGATGGCTCCTCTCGAAGGCCTCGACGACCGCGTAGAACGCCTGGAACTCCTTGCCGGACCAGGGGACCATGATCGTCACCTTGCTCCTGCCAGGACCGCCGCACGCGACCGCCGCCGCGAGCAGGCCGAGGGCCAGGGCGCAGCGCACGAGGGGGGCCGTCAGTCGTCTCATGGGCGCGGGAACCGGTATTCGGCGAGGCGCGGGCGGTAGGCCAGGTGGGCCAGCGCTCCGGCGGCGGCCAGCACGGGCAGGGCGATCGCCGCGTCGAGCGGGCGCAGCACGCACATCAGGACGTCGACCGTCGCGGTGGCGGACAGGGCCAGGGCGAGCGCCGGGCTGGGATACCGCCGGAAGCGCCGGGCGACGACGCGTCCGGTGGCCCAGACGAGAAGCAGCAGGACCGCCAGGGGCGTCATGAACAGCGGCCAGAGCAGACGGCGGTCGCGCCAGTCCGAGTCCCGCTGGACCTCGCGGGCGTCGCTCTCCACCTGCCGGAGGTCCAGGAGGGACTGTTCGAGGCCGCCGGTGAACCGGACGGGACGGTTCCCCGCGCGCTCCGGCCCGGCGCGCAGCGCCTCGCCGACCTTGCCGACGGCCGGGGCCCCGTCGAGAACCGCCGCGTTGGCCATCTTCACGGTCGTCGCCAACTGGCCCTGCACGAACTGGATGTGGCTCAGTCCCCGCTTCCCCGCCCCGTTGCCCTCCGTCGCCGACGTGAGATGGGAGCTGATGCGGGCGGCGGCGTTGGCGAAGTCCGCGCCGGTGCCGGTCAGCGCGATCGACACGGGGTCCCTGACCCGGGCGACGGCGTCCAGCGCCGTCCTCGCCCGTACGGCCTGCTCGTGCGCACGCGAGATGTCGTCCATGGCCCCGCGGGTGCGTTCGGAGGCGGCTATCTGGTCCCCGGCGCGGTCCTCCACCACCAGGCACAGCAGCGTCGTCACGGCCAGCACGCCCAGCACGGCCGCCCTGAGCCGGCGCAGCACCACGACCGGATGGGACGGGCGCGGCCGTCTCCCCGTCACAGGGCGTCCCTCGGCTCGCCGGCCGCGTCCGGGTCGCCGAGCCGGTGCCCGCACTCCTCGCAGAACCTGGCCCTCGGCGACGTGGACGTCGAGAGGCACCGGGGGCACGCGCGGGGCGACGGCGCGTCCTGGGGCGGCCGGTCGTGCCGCTCGGCCGGCCGTCTCACGGTCTTCGTCGAGTCCAGGCCGAGCCCGAGGATCCGGCCGCGGGCGACGTCCCGCCGCATCCGCGGCCGCCCGTCGGGGCCGTCGGCGGCGACCGCGCGCAGCGACCGCAGACGCGCGGTGTCCCCGAGGGACCGCGCGAGATCGAGCGCGAGACGCAGTTCACGGTCGGCGCGTTCGAGGTCCCCGCGCAGATGGGCGTCCGCGCAGGCGCGCATGGCCATGCCGAGTTCGCGTTCGTTCTCGACGCGGGTCAGGTCGGGGGAGCGGGCGATGCCGAAGCCGGGCGTCGAGCGGCGGCGCACCACCAGGGCGGCGCTCTCGGCGCACGGGCGGCGCGTCCCGTCGGGGTACTCGGCGTGCAGGGTGATGCGGGCGGCGCGCAGGGTCTCGTCCACGGTCAGGCTGTGGGGGTCGACGCGCAGCGATATCTGGTACTGACGGGTCTGCGGGGCCCACGCGCCGAGCGGCACGTGCGTCTCCTCCCCCCGCTGCTGACGCGCCGTCAACTCCGCTTCGACGGGACGGGTCTGCCGCACGAAGGCGAGCTGGAAACGGCTGTTGAGGCGCAAACCCAGATACACCCGGGGCACGACGACGCGCTGCGCCTCGCGCATCAGCCGGGTGAAGTCCCCGGTCAGGTCGGAGATGGTGACGACGGCCTCCGCGGAGCCGTGCAGGGCCTGCGTGACACGCAGGAGTTCGGTGTAGCGCCAGTCGTCGCCCAGGCCGCGGGCGTCGCACACGAAGTGGTCGGTGCAGGACGCGAGGACCTCGCCGAGCTGCTCGGGCGTCTCGTGCTCGTCCTTGCCGTCGGTGTACAGCACCGCGTGGCGCACCGTGGCCGGGGACTCCACCGTGGCGAACAGGCCGCGGGCCCGCTCCAGCCACCGGCCGATCGCCGTGCCGCCCTCCGGGAGCTGGCCGGCCACCCGGAGCTTGGCGTCCTCCCGGCTGCGGGCATCGACCCGGGCCAGACCGCCCGCCGCCGGGAAGACCACCTCGGCCTCGTGGTTGCCCGCGACCACGGCCAGCAGCGTTCCGTCCCGCAGCGTGTCGATGGCCGCCCACATCGCGCGCTTCGCCTCGTCCAGCTTGTGGCCCGTCATCGACAGCGAGCGGTCCATGATGAGGATCTCGGCGCTCGGCGCCCGCACGGACGGTCCGGCGGCGGAGTCCGCGGTCACGGTGATCAGGGCGTCCGCGCGCCGCTCGTCGTAGGGCAGATCCGTGGGCGCGTCCACTTCCAGGGCGAAACCGAGCCCCAACGGCGGCCTGTCCCCCACCGGCACCATCCGATCGCCTCGCCGACTGCGTCCCCTACGGTGCGTGCACGCGTTCACGACGGAACGTGCAAGGGAGCTTAGCCCGCCGGACGCCGCTCCGACACGGGAACGGCCCGTTCCGCACGCTTTCCGCGCCGCCCCCAAGTCAGCGCCGGACGCAGCCCGTTGGCCAGGTCCACCAGCGCCACGTACTCGCGCTCCGTCGGCGCGTGCGGGCCCAGCGCGCGGACCGCGTCGGACAGCTTCAGCCGGTCCCGGGTGCGCAGGAACTCCGCGTACTGGATCTCGGCCCGCAGCGCGGCCGCCGCCGCCTCGTCCACGCCGAGGCCCGGCAGGGCCGCCCGCGCCCGCGCCACGTCCTCCTCGGTCGGCGCCGGATGACCGCGTTCCGGGACGACCATGACGCGCAGCCGGACGGCCGCCACGCGCGCCTCGCGCTCGTAGCGGAACTCCCCGGCCAGCTGCTCGGCGACCGCCACCGCCCCCGCCCGCTCCCCGGCCAGCAGCAGGACGCGGGCCAGACCGAAGCCGGCCGCACCGAGCGCGGGAGTGGTGCCGAACACCATCCCGTAGTGCGACCGCGCCAGCGTCCGGTCCCCGCGCAGCTCGGCGCACAGACCGAGACCGAGGAGCGGGAGCAGCTCGCCGGGAAGGGCCCTGCGCACCTGCCCGAGCACCACGGCGGCCCGCCGCGGACAGCCGTCGGCCAGCGCGATGAGAGCGCAGTACCAGTCGGACAGCCAGTGCCAGTCGGGCAGGGCCGCCGCCCGCAGATGCGCCGCCGCCGCCCTCGCGTCCTGGCCGCGCAGGGCGAGCCGGATCTCCGCCAGCGTGCCCCCGGCCGTGGCCGTGACCGCCGGCTGGTCGGGATCGGACAGGGGAGCCGGCAGCGCGGCGGCGATGTCGCCCGGATCCGGCGAGGAGAACGGCGCGGGCATGCCCAGCAGCCCCCGCCCGTCCGGCCGCGCCGCCACCCAGTGGGCGAGGGGCCGCGCCGCGCCCAGCCCGCCGTGCAGCGAACCGGCCATCGACCCGAACAGCGCCGACGGGCGCGCCACCTGACGGCCCGTCGGCGGAGCCGCCACGACCTGCCGGATGACACCGCTGAGCTGCTCGGCGAACTGCCGGGCCGACACGAACCGCCACCACGGCCGTTCCGGGTCCGTGGCCCGGTCCAGCAGCAGGTGCAGCGAGTCGACGCCCGGCACGGAGCGGTCCGTCCAGCGCGAACGGCACACCTCGCGCAGCGTCATGCCCAGCCCGAACAGGTCGAAGCCGGGAGTGGGGCGCAGATGCTCCGGGTCGGTCTTCGGCGGCGCGTAGGCCTCCGTGTACGCCACGACCCTGCCGGTGTCCTTCGTGTGGCTGCGCACCGAGCCGAAGTCGATGAGCCGCACCCGGTCGAGCGCGCCCGCCGGGCCCTCCTCCCGGAACCGGATGATGTTCAGCGGCTTGACGTCGCAGTGCAGCAGACCCCGCGCGTGCAGGTAGTCGAGCGCCTGGAGGACGCGCACGCCGTGCGCGAGGAGGGTCTCCAGCCGGTCGCCGTCACGGGCCGAGAGCGGTTCGCCCGGCACGTACTCCAGGACGAGGTGCGGCCCCTCCGGCTCGTAGCCCAGGATGCGGACGATGCTGTCGTGCCGGAGCCCGACCAGCACGTCCCGCTCGTGCCGGGCGGTCTTGGCCACCGACCTGTGCAGCGCCTTGAGGACGACCCGGGTGGCGAGATTGCGGTCGTGGGCCAGATAGGCCGCGCCGTACGCCCCGGAGCCGAGGACGCGTTCGACCTCGTACCGTCCGGCGATGACCAGGCCGTTGGGCTGGGCGAAGTCGTAGTGCGTGCCGCACGCCGCGCAGAAACCCTCGACCCGGCCCGGCTCACCGCCCTGTCCGCGGCCGACCGGCAGCCCGCAGGGGGAGTGGGCGCAGAACCGGTGCTCCTCGGCGACGGGACCCGACGGGCTCGGCGGCACCTCCGGGGGCTGGTCGGAGCCGGCCAGGCCGAGGCCGTACCAGGGATCCGGCCGCACGTGCGCCACACCGACGCCCGCCGCGGCCCGCGCCGGCGGATCCGGCTCGGGGCGGCCCGGTCGCGGCGGCGCCGTGTCGTCCCGCGGCAGCGGCGGCCGGTCGCAGACCGGGCAGAACCCCTGGTCGTCGATCCGGCCGCGCCCGCAGTCGGGGCGGTTGCACACGGGAGCGCTCATCCCCGCCAGTCACCTTCCCCCTGGCCGTCCACCGCCGTCCGGCGGTCACCCCCCGGCTGTCCGCCGACGTCCGGCTGTCGGTCGCCGCCCGGCTGTCCGCCGAGGTTCGGCTGTCGGTCGCCCTCCGGTCGTCTGCCGTCCGGCTGTCGGTCGCCGCCCGCGTGTCCGCCGAGGTTCGGCTGTCGGTCACCGCCCGGCTGTCCGCCGAGGTTCGGCTGTCGGTCACCGCCCGGCTGTCCGCCGACGTCCGGCTGTCGGTCACCGCCCGGCTGTCCGCCGTCCGGCCGTGCGTTGCCCGGCTGTCTGCCGAGGGCTGGGCGGCTGTCGTCGTTCGGCTGTGCGTCGTCGGGCTGTTTGCCGACGGCTGGGCGTGTGCCGTCCGGCCGTCCGTAGTCCGGCTGTCTGCCGGTGTCCAGGTATCTGTCGTTATCCGTCGGCCTGCCGTCCGTCCGGCTGTCGTCGTCCGGCGGCCTGCCGTCAGGCTGTCTGCCGGCGTCCGGCCGTGCGTCGTCCGACCGTCCGCCGTCAGGCTGTCTGCCGGCGTCCCGCCGTCCGCCGGCGTCCGGTCGTCGTTCGTCCAGTCGTCGGGCGACCTCGTCGATGTAGCGTCCGACGAGGGTGCGGGCCGTGCCGAGGTCGATCGGTTCCACCTTCAGCGCGCGGAACGCCGGGGCGTGCCGGTCGGCGAGGCGCCGGTCCTCGTCGCCGAAGTAGCGCGCGGCCCGCACCCGGTGCAGCTCCAGGCGGGCGGTGAGGTCCTCGTGCGCCGAGAGCAGCCGGCGCAGGTCGCGGTCGAACCGGGCCAGGACCGCGCGGGCGGCCTCGGCCCGCTCGTGGATCACGGCGAGTTCGGGGTTGGGCTCCGTCGCCCGGGCCACGGCCAGCCGGACCCGCAGCCGGGGCGCGGCGCGGGGCGGCAGCCGGGGCGCGGCGAAGAACCGCACCCCGCGCTCCTGGTGCAGCGCGGCGGCCGCGTCCTCCTCCGCGGCGAGCTGTCCGACGACCGTGTGGACCGCCGCGGCGGTCACGGTGCGGGTGGCGTCCCCGCGCAGCGGTTCCGGGTCGAGCGACACGTCGTGGGCCAGGCCGGCCGGTGTGACGCCCTCGAAGCCGAGGACCAGGCGCACGCCGCGCGACCGGGCCCGGCGGGCCAGCTGCCCCAGCAGCTCCCCGACGAGCGCCTCCGGGTCCTGGGCCCGGTCGACGCCGGCCACCACCAGGCAGGCGGGCGGCCTGCGGCGCAGCAGTTGCCGCGCCACCTCGCGGGGGTCCCCGCCGGGGAGCCCGAACCGGCGCGTGAGATAGCCGGCGAGGTCGGCGGCCGAGCGGCCGCGCGCGTCGTAGGCCGCGTCGATGGTGCCGAGTCCGAGCACGGTGTCCCCCGGCGCGCCGGTCAGCTCGGCGTCGCTGACGGTGGCCCGCGCCGCCGGATCGGCCGTGCGCACCAGCCGGACGAGCCAGGAGTCGCCCACCGCGGTCGTGCCGCCCGTGCCGACGACGACGGTCCCGCACCAGCCGCTGTCCAGCAGCCGGGTCAGCTCCTGCGTCAGCGCGAGCCGCAGCGGGTCGCCCAGCACGTCGCCGGGCAACTCGCCGCGTGAGGGCCCCAGTTCGTCGTTGCGGTCGCCGCCGGTGAACTCCTCGATCCGCGGCAGGTACGTGAGGATCGTCTCCGTCGGCAGCATCCAGGCCGCCTTCGCGTCGCCGTGGACGTAGTCGGCCACCACGATGCCGATGACGCGCCCGTCGAACTCGCCGCCCACCGCCATCGCGCCGGCGCCCGAGTACCCGCGCTCGATCCACGGGTCGCCCTCGCGCATCCGCTTCAGCAGGCCCCACTCGCCCTGCCGGTGACCGGATCCCGCCAGCCGGGCGTCCGCCCCCATGCCGAACGGCTCGTCCTGCGGGAAGCCGTACACCTGGACCGTTCCGCCGGAGAGGGGGGCCTTCCACAGCGTGGTCCGGGTGCCGCAGCCGGCCGGCTCGTCGAGTTCGAGCAGCGCCACGTCGCCGCGCTGGGTGTCGTGGTCGTGCACCCACGTGCCCGGGGCCACCCGCGCGGTGCGGGTCCACTCCGGGCGGCACGCCACGCTGCTGACCCGCACCCCCGGCACGGCGCCGGAGCCGGGCGCGGCCCCGGCGTAGCGGACCACGTGGGCGCAGGTCAGCACGTGCCGGTCGTCGAGCAGCACGCCCGCGCCGCAGGGGTCGCCTGCCGCGTCGTCCACCCTCACGCGCCACGGACGGTCACTGTGGTGATGCAGCGCCATGGGCCCAAGGTAGGGCAACGGGCCGCAGATTGCCGGGGGTTGACGGGACGGGATCCGTTCCGGCCGCCGGGCGCCGTGCGTGGGGGAGCGGCGGAGGACGGGGCGTCGGGCGCGGGAGGAGGGCATGGGCCGGGGAGGGGGCGGGCTTGGGAGCGGCGCCCGCGCGGGGGTGGTGGACGCGGCCGTCCGGCTCGCGTGTCCGGCTCGCGTGTCGGGCTCGCGCGTCCGGCCGGGGTCCGGCGGGTCAGGTCCGGCTGGGGGCCGGCGTCCGCTCGGCGTCCTGTCGCGGGGCGGGCTCGTGCCGGGGCAGCAGGACGGGGGTGGCCAGCATGAGGACGCCGGCGACGGCGATCGCCGCGCGGGGGCCGACGGCGGCGGCGAGCAGGCCCCACAGCCCGGTCAGGGCCGCGATCGTCGCCTTGCTGGTGACCGACCACGCCGACAGGGTGCGGGCGACGCGTTCCGACGGCGTCCGGTCGAGCCGGTAGGCGGCGAACACCGGGGTGAACACGCCCGTGCAGGCGATCAGCCCGAACTCGACGACGACGACCAGGACGAGCCCGGCCGCGCCCGGCCCGATGAAGGCGAGCCACACCGACCAGCAGGCCCGCAGCGTCCCCGCGGTGCGCACGACCCGGTGCCGCCCGAAGCGGGACACGAGCGGGCGGGCCAGCCGCGAGCCGAGGATGCCGCCGAGGCACGGCAGGCCGAAGGCCAGACCGTACTGCCAGGGGGCGAACCCGAGATCGCCGAGCATGAGGACGGCCAGCAGCGGCGAGGTCGCCATGATCAGACCGCTGACCAGCACCGTGTTGAAGAACAGCGGGCGCAGGGCGGGGTGGGCCAGCACGAACCGCCACCCTTCGAGCAGCTCGCGCGGCCGGATCCGCGCGCCGGACCCGCCGGACCCGCCGGACCCGCCGGACCCGCCGGATCCCTCGGGGCGCGGCGGCCGCGGCTCGTCACCGCCGGCGGCGCGGATGCCCGCGGCCGACAGCAGATAACTGACCGCGTCGGCGAGGACGGTCGTCACCGGGCCGAACAGCCCCATCGCGGCCGTCCCGGCCGGTGGTCCGAGCAGTGTGGCGGTCCAACTGGTCGACTCGAACCGGCTGTTCGCGACGACCAGGTCCTCCGGCCGCACGAGCGCCTTCAGGAACGCGCCGCTCGCCGCGTTGAAGGCGATGTCCGCCGCCCCCACGACCACGGACACCGCCAGCAGCTGGGCGAAGGTCAGCAGACCGGCCGCGTAGGCGGCGGGGACGCTCAGCAGCGCCGCGCACCGGGTCAGGTCCATCGCGATCATCACCGGCCGCTTGCGGCGGAACTCCACCCACGGCCCGAGCGGCACCGCCACCACGGCCCCCACCGCGAGCCCCGTGGCGGCGAGCGCCGACACCTCGGCCGGCGAGGCGTGCAGCACCAGGATCGCGATCAGGCCGAACGCGTCGAACGCGAGCCGGGTGCCGAACGCGCTGACCGCGTACGCGGCCCACAGCCACCCGAACCGCCGGCCCAACGGCCTTCCGCCCACCATGTCGGCGCACCCCCTCCGCGTCCCGCCCGAACCGCCCGGCCCCGGCCCGCACCGGCCGGCCCGCGCCCGGTCCGGCCCGTGGGGGAGAGCTAAGCGAGCGGAGGGACGGCAGGTCAAACAACCGCGGCGCCCCCGGGGCACAACCACCGGTTGTGAATTAGGGTGCGTCGGCGTGGATCTCGAAGCCGTACGCACCTTCGTCGCCGTCGCGGACGCGGGCCGCTTCCAGGAGGCGGCCGCCGAGCTGGCGATCACCCAGCAGGCGGTCTCCAAGCGCGTCGCCGCGCTGGAGAAGGACCTCGCCGTGCGGCTGTTCACCCGCACGGCGCGCGGAGCCCGGCTCACCGTCGACGGGCAGGCGTTCCTGCCCCACGCCCGCGACCTCCTGCGGGCCGAGGAGCGGGCGGCCGACTCGGTGCGGCCCGGCCGCCGCGCCCTGCGCGTCGACGTGATCAACCGGCGGATCGCGCCGGCGGCCCTGCTGCGCGGCTTCCACCACGCGCATCCGGAGACGGAACTGGACGTCGTCACGCTCTTCGACGCCGACACCGCCGTCGCCGCCGTCCGGGACGGCACGATCGACGCGTCCTTCCGGGCCGTGGCCCCGTTCCCGCGACGGCTCCCCGACGACATCGCGACCGCGCGCGTCCTCGACGACCCCCTCCGCCTCCTCACCGGTCCGGCCCACGAACTCGCCGGGGCCGGGGCGGTCACCCTCGCCGCACTCGCCGGGCGGCGGATCTGGATGCCCGGCAACGCCGCCGGAACCGAGTGGACCGCCTACTACGACCGGCTCGCCGCCGAATTCGGGCTGGTCATCGACGCGACCGGTCCCAACTTCGGCTCGGACGCCCTCCTGGAGTCGATCGCCGGTTCCCCGGCGCTGGCGACCTTCGTCGGTGAGCACGACCGGCTCGTCTGGCCCGCCCACTACGACCTGCGGCGGATCGTCGTGCACGACCCGACGCCCGTGTACCCGCACTCACTGGTCTGGCGCCGCGACAACCCGCACCCCGCCCTCGCCGCCCTGCGCGCCCACCTCGACGCGACGCGCCCGGACGCCCCCGAGGACACGACCTGGACGCCCGACGAGCCGGGCCGGACGACGACGGGCTGACACTCGGCGCTCCCTCAGCCGGAGCCGTCGTCCTGGCCGACGGGCGTGCCCCACTCCAGCCGGGCGGTCAGCTCGGCGTCGCCCGGCCGGGCCGGCGGCGGGCCGCCGGACGGCCGGGGTCCGGGGGTGTGCACGCCACGGGAGATGTTGCCGCTGACGGTGGTGTTGTGTTCCACGCGGGGGCGGCGCAGCGCCTCGTAGCGGGCGAGCGCGGGCGCGAGGCCGGGGAGGTCGCGCAGGCACTTCGCGAGGATCACCGCGTCCTCCAGGGCCATCGACGCGCCCTGGCCGGTCGCCGGGGAGGCCGCGTGCGCCGCGTCGCCGATCAGCAGGGTGCGGCCGGAGCGCCAGGGGGTGCCGTTGGGCATCTCGGTCGCGTCGGTGACCAGGACGGGGGCCTCGGTGGCCGCGACGATCCCGGCGGCGGCCGTGCGGTCCGCGCGCAGCGACGCGACGAGCAGGTCACGCCAGTGGCCGGGGCCGGCGTGCGCGATCTCGTCGGCGGTGAGGGGCTCGTCGGCGCTGACGCGGGCGAACCAGAAGGTCTCCCCCTCGGGGGACGTCATATGGCCGAAGGCGGCCGCGCTGCCGCGGGTCATCGTGACGCACGCCGACTCGTCGACGCCGGTCGCCGGCGCGTCGGTGGTGTACCCGTAGAAGACGCGCTGACCCGCGTAACGCGGCCGCGCGTCGGGAGCGGTCAGCCGGCGGACGGTGGAGTTCAGCCCGTCGGCTCCCAGCACCAGGTCGCCGACGGCGGAACTCCCGTCGGCGAAACGCGCGACGACGCAGCCGGGGGCGCCGGGCCCGGCGGCGGTGTGGGATCCGGCGGGGGAGCCGAACCCGTCGCCCGTCCCGTCGTCCGCCCCGCCGCCGTCCCCGGTGTCCGCCAGGTGCTCGACGGCGGTCAGGCGGGCGCCGTGGACGACCGCAATGCCGCGGCGGGCGGCCTCCGCCTGGAGGGCCGCGTTCAGTTCGCCGCGGCGCAGGCACCGGTAGCGCAGCAGCGGGTCGGCGGCCTCGCCGAGCGGGACGTGGGCCGCCTCGGCGCCGGTCGCGTCCACGACGCGCATCGAGGTGAGCGGGAACCCGACCGAGGTCACCGCCTCGACGGCGTCGATCTGCGCCAGCGCCCGCAGCCCGTTGCTCGCCAGGGTGAGGAACGCGCCGATGTCCTCGGCCGAATCCGGATGCGCCTCGTACACGGCGACCTCCTGCCCCGCCTTCCTCAGCGCCAGGGCCGCCGCCGTGCCGGCGATCCCCCCGCCGACGACCAGTACGCGCGCCATGCCTCACCCGCTCTTCCCCGTAGGACGTGCACCGACGTGCACCGACGTGCACGGGCCGTTCCTGCCCTCGACGGCCCGCAGGGGAACGTCCGGGCGCGGTCCAGGGGTTCCGCGCCGCGCGATCAGCCCCTGATCCGGGTCAGCAGCGCCGCGAGCTGGTCCAGCGGTCCGGGTCCGACGACGCGCAGGACGACCGTCCCGGCGCCGGCGTCGTGCAGGGCGCGCACGGCGTCGGCGGCCCGGGCCGGGGTGCCGGACACGGTGAACACCTCGTCCTGGGGACGGCCGAGCCATGCGCCGTGGCCCTCGGTGTGCGGGTGCAGGAGGCGGGCGACCTCGTCCGGGTCGTCGCCCACGCAGGCGAAGGACAGCACGGTGAGGCTGTGGCCGGGGCCGGCGCCGCCCTTGACGGTCAGGGCGCGGGCGTTCTCCAGATCGCCCGGACCGTGGCCCTCGGCGATCAGCGTGCCGTCCGCGACCCGGCCGGAGAGTTCGAGCGACCGGGGCCGGACGACGCCCGCGACCACCGGCGGCGCCTGCTCCGGCGGGTGCACCAACCGCACGCCGTCCAGGCGTACTTCGCGCCCGTCCAGTGCGACCCGCTCGCCGCGCAGCAGCGCGCGCACGGAGGTGATCGTCTCCTCCAGCAGGGCCAGCGGCGACCGGGGGGCGACGCCGGCCGCCTCCATCCACTCCCGCACCCCGTGCCCGATCCCGGCCACCAGACGGCCGGGGAACACCCGTGCCAGGGTGGCGAGTTCCATCGCGAGGAGGGCCGGGCTGCGCAGGGGGGCCGGGGCGATGCCGATGCCGACCGTGAGACGTTCCGTGGCTCCCAGCGCCACGGCCGCGGCGGACACCCCGCCGTTCCATCCGAGGTCCTCGACCACCCACAGGTCGTCGACGCCGAGCGCCTCGGCCCGCCGGGCGAACCCGGGGAGTCCCTCGGGGGCCCAGTCGCGGTCGTACATGACACCGATCCGTACGTTCGTCGCATTCGTCATGAGCCGGAACCTATGCGGCGAACCGTGCGGCGATCAACGGGGTGTCGGGGCCGGCCGCACCGGGGGCTGTTCCCTCAGGAGTCCCGGGCCCGCCGAGGCGCGGGCCCGCCGGATTCAGGGCCGGCGGGCCCGCAGGTGGGGGGTGGGCTGGGGGGACGGGGAGTGGGGGGAGCCGGGGGAGCAGGGGTGCGGGAGGGAGGTGGGGTCAGTTCTTGACGGGCTTGCCGCGGCCCCAGGCCCAGGCGAGGCGGTCGGCGCCGGACTGGTTGGTGGTGGCCAGCCAGGGGCGCTCGGCGGGGCCGACGAGCTTCTGGAGGGAGTACGTGTCGTCGGTGCGCAGACCCGGCCAGTACACGGAGCCCATCTTCAGCTCGCGGAAGGTGTCGGTGACGGCCTGGACGTAGTTGACGAAGTTGTCGTCCGGCGTCTTCACGTCGTAGTTCAGGCCGGTCGTCATCGGGGCGCCGAACTCGTCCGCGACGGTGCGGTTCGCGCAGTCGCCGATGCGCACCTTCAGGTCGGCCACCCACTGGTCGTAGGTCGCGTAGTCCTTCCAGAACCCGTAGTGGTGCAGGGAGAGGTAGGTGCCCTTCAGGCGCGGGTCGGCGCAGACCGAGGTGACGTGGTCGTTGTAGCCGGCGCCGCTGACGAACACGCGGTTGCGGGGCACCTTCGCGTACGTCGACAGCCACTTCGCGGCGATGTCGGCCCACTGGGCGTCCGTGTAGCCGTGCGGCTCGTTCATCGGCTCGAAGTAGACGCGCTTGTCGTTCTTGTACGCCTTGACGACGGTGTTCCACATCGGCCAGTACGCGGCCTCGTCGTCGATGAAGCCGTCCTTCTGCGCGCCCGTGCCCTCCCAGTAGGACACGATGACCTTGAAGCCCTGGTCGGAGGCGGCGTCGATGACCGCGCGGTACGACTTCCAGTAGGCGCCGTTGACCGTGTACGGGTTGATCGGCAGCCGCACGGTGTTGGCGCCGAGGTTCGCGCGGAACGCGGCGATGATCCGGGTCGCCTTGGCGTAGGTCCGCGAGTAGCCGTCGGTGGTCTTCAGGCCGGACAGCTGGAGGTAGTCGTCGGCGAAGTTGTCCCGCGGGTCGGCCCAGTTGACGCCCTTGAACTGCGTCGTGTCGGTGGCCGGCGCGGCGGCGGAGGCCGGGGTGGCGGCGAGGGTGGTGCCGCTGACCGCGGCGACGGCGACCGCGACGAGCGCGGCACGAATGCGGGGGGACAGGGAGGCTCTGGTGGGGGACGTGCGCATCGACTTGCCCTTTCGGCTCTGATGTTTGCGTAAACATCGAAGCCTCGCGGTGGCTGATGTTTACGTAAACATGGCGGCGCCGGAATCGTGGCACCCGGCCGGGTGATCGTCAAGGTGTCGAGCGTGTTACGTGGGTAAAGCCGTGAGACGGCGGTGATCGGGAGGCCGCGGTGTGCCGGGCCGCGTGTTCCGGGGGCGGTGGCCGAGTCCGGGCGGGCGCGGGCGAGTTGGCGCGCGCTTTCGCTGATGCCGGGCGGGGGCGGCGGGGCGGCCGGGGCGGCCGGGAGTGGGTCGCTCCGGGGGTGCGGCGGGGTTGGGCCCAGATGGGGCGGGGTGCGATGGGGCCGCCCCGGTCGTGACGGGGTGCGGCGGGGGAGTGCGCTGGACCCGCCCCGGTCGGAGCGGGGTGCGGTGGGAGTGCGGCGGACCCGCCCCGGTCGGAGCGGGGTGCGGTGGGAGTGCGGCGGACCCGCCCTGGTCGTGGCGGGGTGCGCTGGGAGTGCGCCGGACCCGCCCCGGTCGGGGTGGCGGAGTGCGGCGGGGCGGGCTCGGATGTGGCGGGGTGCGGCCGGGTTGGGCCCGGATGGGTCGGAGTGCGGCGGACCCGCCCCAGTCGTGGCGGGGTGCGGCGGGGCGGGCCCGGATGGGCCGGAGTGCGGCGGGCCCGCCCCGGTCGGGGTGGCGGGTGCAGCGCGGCGGGCTCGGATGTGGCGGGTGCGGCGGGGTGGGCCCGGATGGTGCGGGGTGCGATGGGGCCGCTCCGGTCATGACGGGGTGCAGGGCGGCAAGCTCGGATGTGGCGGGTGCGGCGGGGCGGGCCCGGATGGGGGCGGGGTGTGCGGTGGGGCCGCCCCGGTCGTGGCGGAGTGCGGTGGGGCGGGCTCGGATGGTGCGGGGTGCGGTGGGGCCGCCCCGGTCGTGACGGGGTGCGGCGGGGCCGGCCGGATGGCGCCGGGCCGCCCCGGATGGCGCGGGGCCGCCGGATGGGCCGGGGTGCGGCCGGGCCGGTCTCGGCGTCGGTCGTCGCGTCAGGCGCCCAGGGGGTCCAGGGTCAGCGGCTCGATCTTGCCCTCCAGCATCGCGCCCAGGCCCTGGGCGGCGCAGATGTCGGGTCGCTCGGCGATGTGCACCGGCATGCCGGTCGCCTGGCGCAGCATCTGGTCGAAGCCGGGCAGCAGCGCCGAACCGCCGACCATCATGATGCCGCGGTCGGCGAGGTCGGCCACCAGGTCGGGCGGGCACTCGCGCAGCACCCGGCCGATGCCGTCCAGCACCGCCGTCAGCGGCGTCTCGATGGCGTCGCGGACCGCCGCGGTGTCGACCTGCACGGAGCGGGCCAGGCCGGTGGCGACGTCCCGCCCGTGGATCTCGGTGGACGCGGGCCCCTGTGGGGTGAGGCCGTTGCCGGACAGGGCGAGCTGAAGCGGGCGCACCGACTGGCTCGGCAGCATCAACTCGTGTTCGTGGCGCAGGTGCTGGACGATCGCATGGTCCACCGCCTCACCGCCCACCGGGATCCGTTCGGCGGTCACGATCGAGCCGAGGGACAGGACGGCGACCTGGGTCGCGGCGGCCCCGCACACCATGATCATCGTGGCTTCGGGGCGTTCGACGGGCAGCCCGCAGCCGACGGCGGCGGCGATGAGCGTGTCGACGAGCTCCACGCGCCGCGCACCGAGCCCCACCAGCGTCTCGATCGCGGCGCGCTGGGCGAGCGGATCGGCGTCGTGCGGCGTGCACGCGGCGGCACGCAGGAACGGCTTGCGGCGCAGCTGGCGGCGGATCCTGTCGCCGATGAGGTGGCGCAGCATGCGCTGCGCCATCTCGATGTCGACGACCGTGCCGCCCGAGACCGGGCGCACCACGCGGATGTAGTGCGGGGTGCGCCCGGTCATCTTCTCGGCGAACTCGCCGACCGCGATCAGCGCGCCGGTGCGGGTGTTCACGGCGGCGGCCGACGGCTGGTCGACGACGAGCCCGGCCCCCTTCACGTACACCCGCGTCCGCGCCGCTCCCAGGTCGACGGCGAAGTGGCAGCGGCGCAGCTGCTCCAGACTGGCGGTCATGGCGGGTCCTCCCGAGAGCACAGACCGTGGCGGCCGCCGGGCGGTCGGCCTTCTACGCATCGTGCGGGGGCGCGGGGAGGCCCGCCTTTTCTGGTGGGCCGGGCGGGGTGCGGCCGAACGGGTGGATCTTCCCGCCCGGCACCCGTCCTGTCGCTCCGTCAGCCGAAGACGCCCTGGCCCGGGACCAGGATCCCGCGCGGGTCGTAGGTGCACTTCGCCGCCGCCAGCGCCGCCCAGGCCGGGCCGAAGTGCGCACGCCAGTCGGCCGGTGTCAGGGGGATGCTGCCGACGGGGTAGTGGGTGCCGCCGGCCGCGGCCGTGGCCTCGTAGGCGGAGCGGTTGAAGGCCAGCAGGCGGTCGACGGCGGCGGTGTCGTCCGCGGGGGCGGCGCTCAGGACGTCGAAGAGGTACGAGACGTCGTCGTCGGAGGTGCGCAGCAGCGGGGCGGTGAGGCGCTCGCGCAGCAGCGGGTAGAACAGGACGACCGCGCCGGGGCCCGCCTCGGCCGGGGTGAGTCCGCCCAGGACCTTCGCGCCGAGCGCCGCCGCGGACCGGCCGGGCAGCATGAGGTTGAGCCAGGGGTGGGCGAACGACCAGATCCCGGCCTCCTTCATGGCCGCGATCACCGGGGCCAGCCGGTCGAGGAAGTCGTAGTACGGCTGGTCGGCGATCTGCGCGGACGCCGGGTCGTGGCGCAGGCCGCGCAGCAGGGCCGTGTCGTCGGGCGCGGGGCCGGCCGGCGGGCCGTAGGCCACCGCCTCCATGACGTACACGCCGAACGCGCCGGCCGCGTCCGCGTGGACCTGGCCCTCGACGTAGTCGAAGCGGCCCTCGCGGACGAGGACGCGCTGGTCGTCGAGGAAGGTCTCCAGGTCGCCGTAGGTGAGCTGGTAGCGGCGCACGGTCCGCGGCGCGGGCACCAGGCGCAGGGTGGCCTCGACGATGACGGCGCACTGGCCGAGTCCGGCCAGGACGGCGTGGAACAGGTCGGCGCGCCGGGTGGGCGAGCAGCGCACCAGCTCGCCCGCTCCGGTGACGACCCGCAGTTCGGCGACGTTGTCGACCTGCGCGCCGACCCGGTGTGCCTGACCGCCCAGCCCGCCGACGGACAAGGTGCCGCCCACGGAGAGTTCCAGGTAGTCGGTGAAGACGGGCGGGGTGAGGCCCTCGGCGAGCGTGGCGCGGGCGACCGCGCTCCACTTGGCGCCGGCGCCGACGGTGACCGTCCTGGCGGCCCTGTTCACGGGGCCGACGGCGGCCAGCGGCGTGGTCTCGACGACCAGGCCGCCCGGCGCCTGTGCCTGGCCGAAGGGGGCGTGGCCCTGGCCGCGGGGCGCGACCGGCAGGCGCTGGTCGTTGCAGAACCGGATCATGGCGACGACGTCGTGGACCGAGCCCGGGCGCAGGACGGCCGAGGGGCGTCGGTGCACGATGTGCCCGTAGTCGTCGGCGGCGGCGCTGAGCGAGGCGTGGTCCGTGACGAGCGTTCCGTCCAGGTGGGGGACCCTGGCCAGGGCGGCGCCGGAGTCCGCGGCGGACGCGGCCCAGCTCCGGGCGGCGGTGTCGAAGCCGACCACCGTCGCTCCGGTGACCGTGAGTCCGCGCAGAACGGTGCGTCTTGACGGTGTGCGAGGCATACGCGATTCCATCTCCAGATCTCCACTGAACCTTCAAATCCGCGTCAGCCTAAGGCAGTTCGTGTCCGGGCGGTACGGCACTCGGGGCGGCTCGCACCGGCCGGGCCGCGGCCGCGGCCGCCGGCGCTCGCGTCACAGGGCGCGGGCCGCCTCCAGCACCGGGGTGAGGGAGGGGACCGTGACGTCGCCGCCCGCTCGCGCGAGGCTGCGGGCCGCGGTGGGGTTGCGCGCGAGGCCGACGAAGCGCAGTCCCGCGGCCCGCGCGGCGGTCAGTTCGGCGAGCGTGGAGCCGATGAGGACGGCGCCCGCGGCGGGCGTCCCGAGCGGGCGCAGGGCGCGCAGCAGGCCCTGCGGGTTCGGCGTCAGCAGGCCGAGGTCGTCGGCGCGGCCGTGCACCCCGGCGGGCAGCGCGAGCCGGTGGAACTCCAGATGGCGGCGGACGGCGGCTTCGCAGACGTCCGTGGCGACCCCGACCCGGCGGCCGGCGGCGTGCAGGGTGCGGACGAGGACGACCGAGTGGTGCGTCGTGGGCGCGTCCGGCACCGCCGCCAGCTCCAGTTCGGCCAGCCGGTCCCGCAGGAGCGGGCCCAGCGGGTCGCGGGCGAAGGCCCGCAGCACGTCCAGCGGGTGCACGAACAGCTCCCGGCCGGCCGCGCCCGGATCGCCCGGCGGACGGCCCGCGAAGGCGTCCTCGGGATCGCGGTGCTCGGCCACGAGGGAGAGCAGGTCGAGCGCGGCGTCGCGGGCGGCCGCCGCCGTGAACAGGCGGGTCAACGGGCCGTCGAAGCCGAACAGCACCGTCTCGGCGTCGGCGAGGAGTTCCTCCAGCGGCCGGGCGGAGCCGGCGTGGGGCGTCTCGGGCGGCGGGGCGTAGTCCGGCGTGAGCGTGACCGCGCAGGTCACCGTCAGCCCCGGCACCGGCCAGCCGCCGAGCTGCGTGTCGAGCGCGCGCTGCGCGCCCGCGGCCCGGCGCACCGAGTGGTGACGGGTGACGCGGCCCCCCGCCTCCCGCACGTGCGCGAGCAGCCGCTCGGCCACTCCGGCGGTCTCGGCCCGCACGAACGCCACGGGGTCGGTCACCCGCCAGGTCAGGTCGACGACGGCGGTGAACCCGCCCTTCCCGGAGCTGGGCAGGGCGATCCGGTGGACGGCGTGCTGCGCGACGAGGTCGACCTCGTAGTAGGTCGCCGGACGCGGCGGGCGGCCCTCGTACGGATCGGCGGCGTTGAGCTGGGCGAGCGGGCCGTCGGCGCGGGCGTGGACGATCGCGGTGCGGCCCGGCGCGGGGATGCCGAGCCGGCGCAGGTCCGGGGTGAGCAGCGGCCCGCGCACCAGGTCCCGCTCCTCGTCGGCGTCGCGCGGCGCGGGCAGCGGGCAGCACCAGGCGAGCGGGGGGCCGTCCGGGGCGTCGCCGTACAGGGGGCGGAAGCGGTGCGGGCCGGCCGCGGCGGAGCTGAGCGCGAAGTCCTCGTAGAGGGCGGGCGGCACGGTGAGCAGGACGGGGGCGGCGCTCTCCGCGAGCGCGGGCGGGGGCGCGAGGGCGGGGGCGGGCGGGCCGTGCTGGAACGTGACGCGCAGCCGGGGCGGTTCGGGCAGTCCGGCGAGCGGGCCGGGGAGCCGGCGCAGGGCGGCGGCGAGGACCGGCAGCAGGTAGGCGCCGGGCCGGATCTCCACGAGGTAGCCGCTCGGGAGGACGCCGACGTCGTACTGCTGGGGCGTCAGGGCCCCGCGGGCGAGGACGTCGTGGACGGCCAGTTCGAGGGTGATGCGGGCCTCGGGGCGGGCGGCGAGGTCGCTGTCGGTCTCGAAACGCAGCACCGGCCGGGCGGTCGGCGCGGTCGCCGTGCCGTGCGGGTCGTGGGATCCGGCGTCCGGGGCGGCGTCGCCGCCCAGTCGGCGCACCGTCTCCTCGGCCACCGTCGCGAAGGCCGGGGCCGGGGCACCGGAGTCGGGGCGGGCGGTGGCGCCGGGACCGGCGGGCTCGGCGCGGGCGGTCGGCGCGGTCGCCGTGCCGTGCGGGTCGTGGGATCCGGCGTCCGGGGCGGCGTCGCCGCCCAGTCGGCGCACCGTCTCCTCGGCCACCGTCGCGAAGGCCGGGGCCGGGGCGCCGGAGTCGGGGCGGGCGGTGGCGCCGGGACCGGCGGGTTCGGCGCGGAACTCGCCGGTGGTCAGGCCGGCCCGTTCGTCGATCAGTCCGCCGACGCGGTCCAGGAGTTCGCGGGAGCGGCCGCGGGTCGTGCGCGGCAGGGTGCGCAGGAGCAACTCCCGCACGCCGGGCCGGAAGTCGTACGAGCCCGGCGGGCCGGGGGCGGTGGTGAGCATGCCGCTGAGGATCACCTCGGCCAGGTGCTGCGGGCGCGGGTCGCGGGTCACGGCGCGCTGCACGAGCCGCATGACCGGGACGGAGGGCACGGCGAGGGCCAGATGACCGGCCAGCCGGAACGCCTCCGGGGAGGCGGTGGCGCGAAACCGCAGGACCAGGTCCTGGGCGGGCAGCGTGGCCGGATCGGGGGCCTCCTGCCCGGCGGACGGCGCGGGGGCCGCCGTCAGCCAGGCCGCCGCGCCGGGGACGCGGGCGCCGCCGGGCGCGGCCACCAGCGCCGCCCAGTTGGCCAGCCAGGGTGCGCCCGGTTCCAGGACGGGCAGGGGGAGGGCCGGGGCGGGCGGCGGTGCGGCCTCGGGGTCGTACGGGGTGAACCGCAGGGCGCCGAGCGGGGCCGCCGGGCCGGCGGAGGCCAGCAGTCCGGGCTCGGCCGGCAGGGCCGTCGTGGGCCACAACCGCTCGGGCAGCGGCTGGACGACGGCCAGCGGCATCCGGGCGGCCCAGTGCCGCAGGACGGCGTGCCAGCGCTCGCCCGCCGGGCCGGGCCGCCACTGCGGGCCCATGCAGTCGCTGACGACCAGGGTGACCGTCCGCCCGTCGGCCGCGTCGGGCACCTGCCGGGCCCGCCCGTCGGGCGTCGCCGGGTGCAGGCCGACCGTGCGGAAGACGCCCGACTGGGCCAGCACGGCGTGCAGTTCACGCACCAGGGGCCGCCAGACCGGCATCGTCGGGCCCGTGTCGTGGACGAGGCTCAGGCGCAGCCAGCGGTCGCGCGCCGGGCACAGGACGGGCAGCCAGACGTCCGGATGAGCGCCGAGGCGGGCGATGCGGTCGGCCGTGGCCCGCTCGTCCAGGAGACGGGCGCGCGCCGAGGGCACCGTCCGCTTCAGCGGGCGCAGGGCGCGCTGCAACGCGAGCGGGCGCGGCAGCATCGGCGGCGCGGGGGCGAGCAGCGTCCGGCCGCCGGCGGAGCCCGGCTCACCGGGCGCCCGGGGGGCGGCGGCGGGGGAGGGCAGACGCAGCGGGATGCGGGGGGCCGGGGCGGGCGCGGGATCCGGCGGGCCGGGGGCGCCGGCCGGCGGCGCGGATCCGGCGGACGGCTCCCCCGCCGGCGGCCCGGCAGCGTCCGCCGCCGCCCGCGCGGCCGGCCCGGTGCGGGCGTCCGCCGCGTCCGGCCCGCCCGCACCCTCCGGACCGCCCGCGTCGTCCGCGCCGTCCGGGGCGGGTAACCGGCGTGCCAGCCACAGCAGTTCGGCGAGCTCGCGCGGGGTGGGCGCGGTGTCCGAGGCCGCCGTCAGCAGCCGCGTCAGCCGTTCGAGGGCGGACCGGTCACCGCCCGCCGCCTCAGAAGCCATCGCCGTCCGCCGTGGCGCCCAGATAGGGCATCAACTGCTCGGCCAGCGCGTCGCGGGACGCCACGTCCAGACCGGTGACGCCCGTGAGGTAGAGGGCGTTCAGCAACTGGTCGGTGGCGAGTTCGCCGTCGGCGGCGCGGGCCAGGAACCGGTCGATGAGATGCTCCGCCTCGCCGGGCGGGGTGTCGAGATGGGCCCGGACGATATGGGTGAGCTGCTCGCGGTCGGGGCGGCGCAGCTTCAGCCGGACGCAGCGGCGCAGGAACGCGGGCGGGAACTCGCGCTCGCCGTTGCTGGTCAGGACGACGAACGGGAAGGCCCGGCAGCGCACCCGGCCGCGGGCCACGGCGACCGGCACGTCCGAGCCGTCGGCCAGCACCTCGGCGGTGGCGTCCGCCGGGGAGAGCCGCGCCGCGCGCATCAGCTCGGGGATCTCGAACTGCCCCTCCTCCAGCACGTTCAGCAGGTCGTTCGGCAGGTCCAGGTCGCTCTTGTCGATCTCGTCGACGAGCAGCGCGCGGGGCCGGGCGTAGGGCAGCAGGGCGGTGCCCAGGGGGCCGAGCCGCAGATGGTCCTCGACCCCGCCGCGGGCGGCGTCCTCCCCGTGCTCGCGCCACGCCGCCTGCCGGGCCGCGTACAGCCGGGACAGCGGGTCGTACTGGTAGAGGCCGTCGGCCAGCGTGGACCGGCTGGTGATGTTCCAGCGCAGCACCGGGCCGAGCCCCAGCTCACGGGCGACCGCGTACGCCAGCGACGACTTGCCCGTGCCGGGCGGCCCGGTGACCAGCAGCGGACGGCGCAGCACGAGCGCGGCGTTGACGAGCTGGACGCTCTCCGCGGTGGCCACGTACGCGCGGGCCCGGTGGACGCGGTCGGGCGAGACGGCCGCCTCGTCGTCGGCGTCCCGCGGCGACGGCACGAGGGGCGCGCCGTCGAACGAGCGCCAGGGCGGCGGCTCGGGCAGCCGGTCGATGCCGTCGTGCGGCGCGCTGTTCCCGGTGTAGACGGACCAGTGGGGCATGGTTCTCCGAAACTCGGCGTGACTCGGTGCGGCGGCTCAGGCCACGGGGGAGCGGGTGTGGGCGGGCGGGTCGCCGTGCGGGTCGGCGAAGACGCGCGGGTCGTCCCACAGCAGCTGGATGTCGTGCGCCCAGTGGCCGTCCTCCGCGTCGGCCTCCTCGCGCAACGCCAGCACGAGGCGGGGGAGTTCGCCGGGCGGCACCCGCGACACACAGGCGTCCAGCTCGTCCAGGAACGCCTTGCCCGCACAGCCGTCCCCGCCCGCGCAGTCCTCGTCGGGCCCGGCGCCGCAGCCCTCGCGGGACCAGACGACCACCGGGGCGGGCGCGCTGACCGTGGTGTCGAAGTGGGAGCGGGTGCGGGAGGCGGCCGGACCGGAGCCGAACCCGGCCAGGCAGGCGTCGTCCCGCCGCAGCCGCATCCGCAGCCGGCGGGGCTCCTCGGGCCCGCCGCACTCGACCCGGTGCACCCGCGCCCCCGGCGCGGAGTCCAGCCGCTTCCACGCCCGGGCCAGCTGATGGCGCATCCCCGCCCGGCGGCGGGCCTGGTCGGTGACCACGAGCGGATACACGCAGCCGAGCGGCGTCTCGTCGTCGGGGGCGCTCGCCCACCGGTCCACCGGCAGGTCGATCCACTCCCGGGGCAGCGCGAACGCGATCAACTCGTCGCAGCCGGGCGTCAGATGACGGAAGGCCGCCTCGATCCGGTCCTGCACGTAGGCGCGCACCCCGGCCTGCGGCACGGTGTCGCAGCCGACCGGATGGCGGCGACCGTCGCTGTAGGCGCTCACCTCGACCAGGACGCGCCCGTCGCCCGCGCCGCTGCGCCGCAGGTCGACGAGGATGGGCGACCACACGGGCGCGGCGGCCGCCTCGACGGGGGCGGCGAACAGGGACTCCACATGAGCGGTGAAGCGGGCGACGGTGGCGGCCGCGTCGTCGCCGTCGACCTCGCACAGCACGAATAGGGCCGCCGCGCGCAGGGAGTCGAAGCCCTCCTCGGGGGCGTCCGGGTCCAGCGGGCCCCGGGCCGCCTCGTAGAGCCGCACCCGCCGGCCCGGATCGTCGTCCAGGCCCTCGCGGACCGCCCGCTCCACCAGCTCGCGCAGCCGGGCCCGGTCGGCACTGCGATGGTCGCAGGTGGGCACCAGCCCCTCCAGCGCGGGCCAGTGACGGGCCATGACCTCGGTCGGCATCATCCGCCCGTTGCGCACACCCCGGTCGCCCGCGGCCGCCGTGACCATGCCGACGACCTCGCCGGTGTCGGCGAGGGCGACCGCCGCGCCGCTGAACCCGGGCGCGAGCGGCTGCCCGCCCGGCTGCCAGGCCTCCAGCTGGATCCACTCGCCGTTGAGCAACTGCCGTGCGGTGATGCGGTACTCGGCGAGCGTGCCCTCGTCGAAACCGACCGGGAAGCCGTAGACGACGAGCTTGCGGGGCCGGTCCGCGCGGGGGCCGTCGGCCGCGTCCACCGGGGCCAGCGCGGCCGGGGCGGCCGCCACCGGGCGGGCCAGCTCCAGGACGGCCAGATCGCCGAGGTCGGTCGCCGCGCCGCCCCAGCCGCCGTCGGCGACCACCCTGGCCGCCACCGTGGGGAACCCGGGCAGCTCGGTGAACGTCACCGCCAGGGCGCCGGCGGCCGCGCCGTGCACGACGTGGGCGCAGGTCAGCACCGTGGTCGGGGTGACGAGGAAACCCGCCCCCGCCACCTCGCCCCCGGTCTCGATCCGGGCGTGCCACGCGGCGCTGTTCACGAATCCGCTGACGGCGACCAGGTCAGCTTCACGACGAGGTGTCCCTCCGCCGTGCCCTTGGCGATGATCGCGCCCGTCTCCGCCGACAGCTTCACCCCGAACTCGATCTCCACGCCGTCGGGCCGCAGCGTCCCCTCCCGGAACACCCGCAGCGCGGACTCGGCGGCCGCCCGCACGCCCTCCAGGGCCCCCTCGAAGGTGCGGGCCGCCTGGACCGTCCCGTCGCGGGCCACGAGCCGCGAACCCGGCCGCGCCTGCGCGACCGCCTCGACGGCCACCACGGCCCCGTCGTCGGTCTTGAACTCCACCAGTCCGTCCACGATGTCCCCCGTCGCCCCTTCCCGTCTCCTGCGGCACTGTGCGCACCCATTGTCACGGACGGTGCTCACCGTTGTCCCGCGTTCCCCGCGCGTTCGTGGCCCGGATCACCCCCAGCTCGACCAAGTCCTGCGGACGAATTCGCAGTTGGTCGGCGGTCGCCTCGGTCTGCTCGGGCGGCCGCTTGAGGATCGCCGCCGCCGCCTCCGGCGCGATCACCGAGAAGTAGCTGTCCGGCGTGGCCCAGGTCCGGCCCGGCGCCGCCAGGGCCAGCGCACCGCCCGAACCGCCCTCGCCGATCACCAGCGTCGTGACCGGCGTGCGCGCGGCGGCGACCACCCCGAACAGCTCCGCGATCGCCGCGCCCACACCCTGGCGCTCCGCCTCGGCGTCGTTGGCCGCGCCCGGCGTGTCCACCAGCGTGAGCACGGGGATGCCGAGCCGCTCGGCCAGCCGGATCAGCCGCACGGCCGTCCGGTATCCGGCGGGCCGGGTCGCCGCACCCGTCTGAGCGGCGTACGCGACGGTACGGCCCTCGTGGACGCCGAAGCCGCACAGCATCCCGTCGGGGTCGACGCCGCCGCACCGGTCGCCGGAGATCGCGAGCCGGCGCGTGAAGTAGGCGTCCAGATAGGCCCCCGCCCGCGGCCGCCCCGCCGAGCGTGCCCGCCGCACGGCATCCCACCCGGTGAGAGGCAGCCCGACCTCCCCGAGAGCGCCGGGCACGGGGGCCGGCACGACATCGCCGCCGGCGGCCGGGGCGTTGTCGGGTGACGGGCCGGCGTCGGGTGACGGACTGGCGTCGGGTGGCGGACTGGCGTCGGGCGGCGAACCGGCGTGGGGCGCCGAACTGCCGCCGGTTGCCGGGCCCTTGTCGTCCACCGGGCCGCTTTCGGTTCTCGAGCCCTCGTCGGTTCGCGAGTCCCCGTCGGCCGTCGAACCGGCGTCGGCTGCCGGGCCGCCGTCGGCCGCCGAACCGGCGTCGGCTGTCGAACCGGCGTCGGCTGTCGAACCGGCGTCGGCTGCCGGGCCGCCGTCGGCCGCCGAACCGGCGTCGGCTGCCGAACCGGCGTCGGCCGTCGAACCGGCGTCGGCCGCCGGGCCGCCGTCGAGCGGTGGACTGCCGTCCGCCGGCGTCCGGCAGTCGGTCAGGAGGCGCAGCCACAGGCCCAGTACGTCCCGCAGCTCCGCCGCGGGCACCACCGCGTCCGCCGCGCCCGCGGCGACCTGCGCCTCCGCCGTGTAGGCGGCCGGGTCCGCGTCCGGCGGGCGCACCCGTGAGCCGGCGAAGCCGACCTGGGCGCCCGGCAGCGCCAGCACCACGTCGGCGCCCGCGCCCAGGGTGGCCCAGCCGCCGCCGGTCGTGGGATCGCGCAGGACCGCCACCTGCGGCAGGCCCGCCTCCCTGGTGAGCGCCGACTCCCGTGCCACCCGCTGGAGCTGGGTGAGCGCGAGCATGCCCTCCTGCATGCGGCTGCCGCCGGTGGCGACCAACGGCACGACGGGCAGGCGGTGTTCACGGGCGTACGTGTACGCCGCGACCAGCCGGTCGCCGGTGCGCTCGCCCAGCGAGCCGCCCAGGAAGCCGAACTCGAAGGCGATCAGGACCGCCCGGACGCCCGCCACGGTCGCCGCGCCGCACACGACGGACTCCGACTCACCGGTGCGTTCGGCCGCGCGCGCACGGGCGGCGTCGTAGCCGGGCCAGCCCAGGGGGGCGTCGGGGCCGGACGGCCGCTCCTCGTGCGGGAGCGGGACGAAGTCGTCGGCGACGAGGGCGATCACCTCACGTGCGCTCACACGTCCCGTCGTCATGCCGGCAGCGCCCGCTTCATGATCTTGCCCATGTCGTTGCGGGGCAGCGCGTCGAGGTAGCGCACCGTACGGGGCCGCTTGTGCGGCGCGAGCCGCCGGGCCACGTGGTCGGCCAACTCCCCTTCCGCAGGCGGCGACTGTGGGTCGGCGGGCACGACCCACGCGACGATCCGCTCCCCGAGGTCGGCGTCCGGTTCGCCGGTGACGGCGGCCTCCCGCACCCCCGGATGCTCCAGCAGCGCGTTCTCGATCTCCCCGGCCCCGATCTTGTACCCGCCGCTCTTGATCAGGTCGGTGGCCTTGCGGCCCACGATGCGGACGTACCCGTCGGGGTCGCGCACGGCCACGTCGCCGGTGCGGAACCAGCCGTCGGTGGTGAAGGCGGCGGCCGTCGCGTCCGGCCGGTTGAGGTACTCGGTGAACAGGTTCGCGCCGCGCACCTGGATCTCCCCGACGCTCTCCCCGTCGAGGGCGTCCAGGACCGACCCGTCGTCCTCCACCAGCCGCAGCTCCACACCCGGCAGCGGCAGTCCGACGGTCCCGGCCCGGGCCTCGCCGTCGGCCCGCACGGCGGTGTTCATCAGCGTCTCCGTCATGCCGTACCGCTCGACGACCCGCCGTCCGGTCGCCGCCGCGATCCGCTCGTGGTCGTGCACGGGCAGCGCCGCCGACCCCGACACCAGCAGCCGGGCCCCGGCGAGCGCCTCGGCCAGCGCCGGGTCGCCGGGCAGCGCCTCGGCGATGCGGTGGTACATCGTCGGCACCCCGAACAGCATGGTCGCGCCGCCGCTCAGCTCCCGGCTCACGCCCTGCGGGTCGAACCGCCCGAGATGCCGCACGGACCCGCCTCGGCGCAGCGGCCCGAGGACGCCCAGGACCAGCCCGTGGACGTGGAACAGCGGCAGCCCGTGCACGAGGACGTCGTCCTCGGTCCACTGCCAGGCGTCCGCGAGCGCGTCCAGGGTGGCGACGATCGCCCGACGCGGGATGACCGCGCCCTTGGGCGGTCCGGTGGTGCCGGAGGTGTACACGACGAGGGCGGGCTCCTCCCCGCCGACGGCCGCACCGGCCCGCGCACCCGGCCCCCCGCCCACACCGGCACCGGCATCGACACCGACGCCCGCACCGGAAGCGCCGTTGCCGTCGCCCTTGCCGTCGTCGCCGCCGTCGGCCTCCGCCTCGACCTCGACGTCCACGCGCCGCAGGTCGCGCAGCGGGGCGGGCAGTTCCGCGTCCGGGGCCGCCAGCACCAGGGCGGGTGCGCTGTCGGTCAGGATGTGCCCCAGCTCCTTGTCGCCCGACTTCGGATTCAGCGGCACCGCGGCGACCCCGGCCAGCAGCACCCCCACCACGGCGACGGCGGTCTCCAGCGACGGAGTCGCCCACACCGCGACCCTCTCCGCTCCCCGCACCCGCCCGGCGACGGCGCCGGCCGCGGCCGCGAGCTGGGCGTACGTCAGGGAGCGCGCCCCGAACCGCAGGGCGGGGCGGGCGGACGGATCGTCCGTCAGGGCCGGGAAGAGAGGGGGCACGCGGGCACTCCTTGCGAACGGCGGAACGAGCACGACAGGAACCTTCCTACCCCGCCGCGCGGGCGATCGGGCCGAGCGCGGGATTGATCCGGATCACTGTGCCACCGCCCTTGTTAGCCTTCCGATGATCGGACAGTCGCACGAAGAAGGAGTCCCGTCGTGGCCCGTGTCGCGCTAGCCACCTACGACCCGCGGCCGCAGGCCGGGAAGGACGCCGATCTCCCGGTGCTGCTGGAGGCGCTGCGCGAGGCCGGCGCGGAGGCGGACGGCGTCTTCTGGGACGACGCCGACGTGGACTGGGCCTCCTACGACCTCGTCGTCATCCGCTCCACCTGGGACTACAGCTGGCGTGCGGACGAGTTCACGGCGTGGGCGCACAAGGTCGCCTCCGTCACGCGGCTGGCCAACCCGGTCGGCGTGGTGCGCTGGAACACCGACAAGCGGTACCTCGGCGAGCTGGCGGCGGCCGGGGTGCCGACCGTGCCGACGCGCTACCTCGCGCCCGGCGAGCCGGCCGAGCTGCCCGACGCCGGCGAGTACGTGATCAAGCCCGCCTCGGGCGCCGGCGCCCGGTATGCCGCCCGCTACACCCCCGAGGGGCACGAACGGGCCCTGGACCATCTCGCACGGATGCACGCCGAGGGGCTGACGGCGATGGTGCAGCCGTACCTGCGCGCCATCGACACCGGCGGCGAGCGCGCCCTGCAGTTCTTCGGCGGCCGCCTCCTGCACGCGAGCCGCAAGCGGGCCGTGCTGGCCCCGGACACCGCCTTCGACGCGGAGAAGGTCGCCCATCCCGGGCTGGAGCCCTGGACGCCGACCGCGGCCGAACTCGCCGTCGCCGAGCGCGCCCTGGCCGCCGTCCCCGACGCGCCGGAGCTGCTCTACGCCCGCGTCGACCTGGTGGACGGCGACGACGGGCGGCCGCGGGTGATGGAGCTGGAACTGGTCGAGCCGAACCTCTTCCTGTTCCTGCACCCGGAATCGACCCCGAAGGTCGTCACGGAGATCCTGGCGGCCGCGGCCGAGGCCGAGGCCCGCTGACCGAAGGCGTCCCGCCCACCAGCCGTCACCGGGCGCCACCGGGCGCCACCGGCGGCGTCCACCGGCGTCCGTCCCGGCCTCAGTCCCTCGTGGCGGTGCGCTGGAGCAGTCCCCAGGTGAACTCGGCGACCACCTCCCGGCGCACGCCCTGGCCGTCCGCAGCGGTGAACGCCAGCCCCCAGCGGTTGGGGGCCGTGCCCTCCAGGGGGCGGGCCGGGGCGAAGGCGAGGGCGGCCTCGTCGATCGTGCAGGACCAGGGCGTGAGGTCGTCGAGGGTGCTCAGGGACGGCGGCAGGGCCCCCGGGGCGCGCACCAGCCACTCGTTCCAGACGGCGCCGGTCGGGGCGAGCAGCACCTCGAAGCGCAGGTCGGGCCAGAGCGAGACCGGCCACAGCCAGGCCTCGCAGTCGAGGTCGCCGACCCGGCGGGCGGCTCTGGCCTCGGGTTCGCCGAGGACGGAGCGGTAGCGGGCGAGCGTTCCTCTGGTGTGCGGGGAGTGGACCATCGCCTGCCAGCGCTTGTTGGCCTCCCTCATCTGCGTCAGGGAGACGCCCAGGCCATGGCGGGCGTCCTCCACCAGATCCGGGTTGTGGTCGGCCATGCGGCGCAGCAGGACCAGCTGGAAATCGAGCGCCGTGAACGAGCCGGCGAGGCGTTTCTGGGTCGGCATGGGTCCCATCCTGGCCCACCGCGGGTGCCGTCCGGGGCCACCGTGCGTTTCCCGGCCATTGCCCGGCGCAACAGCGTATGACAGCCTGTGTTCGTCATGCCGATCGCCTGTTGATATCTCGAACACAGGCACCGATTCAGACGAAGGGAGGGGGCCGGTCGTGGGACGCCTCGTACCTGCCGTGACCCGAGCTCTCGACATTCTCGAGCTCTTCCTCGACGGGGACGGTTCGCTCTCCGCCCCCGACATCGTGCGCAAGCTCCAGCTTCCGCGCACCACCGTGCACGAGCTGGTGACCACGCTCTCCGCGCGGTCGTACATCGTGCCCGTCCCCGGACAACCCGGACGGTACCGCCTCGGAGTGCGTCCGTACCAGCTCGGCAGCCGCTACGCCGAGCAGCTCGACCTCGCCGCCGAGGGTCAGCAGGTCGCCCGCACCGTCGCCGAAACGTGTGACGAGACGGTCCACGTGGCGATCCTGGAGGGCACCGACGTCATCTACATCGCCAAGGTGGACTCCACGCACGCGGTCCGGATGGTGTCGGCCGCGGGCCGGCGGCTCCCGGCCCACTGCACCTCCGTCGGCAAGATGCTGCTGGCCTCGCTGCCCGACGCGGAACTGAGCGCACGCATCCCCGACGACGCCGACCTCGTGCGGATGACCCCGAACAGCATCACCGAGCCCGGTGCGCTGCGCGAGGCGCTGACCGAGATCCGGGATCGGGGCGTCGCGGTCGAGAGCCGCGAGTCCAACCCGGACGTCAGCTGTGTGGCGGCGCCGGTGCGCGACCGCACGGGACAGGTGGTGGCCGCGCTCTCCATCTCCGTGCCCATGATCCGCTGGACGGACGAGCGCCGCGTGGAGCTGGAGCAGCTCGCCGCGAAGGGCGCGGCCCAACTGTCCGAACTGCTGGGATACCGGAGCGTGGCATGACGACGTCGTACGAGGTGGCCGTGCGGGCCGAGGCGACTCTCGGCGAGGGCCCGACCTGGGACCCGGCCACCGGCCGGCTGCTCTGGATCGACATCCTCGGCTCCCGTCTGCACTCCTACGACCCCGTCACCGGCGGTCGCACGGTCCGGGTGACGGATCAGCACGTGGGCGCGGCCAAGCCCCGGGCGGGCGGCGGGCTCGTCCTCAACCTCCGGGACGGGGTGGGCCTGCTCGATCCCGACGGCGCCTTCCGCTGGCTGCGGCACGAGCCGGTGCCCGGCCGTCGCGCCAACGACGCCGCGGTCGCGCCCGACGGCTCCCTCTGGGCCGGCACGATGCGCTACGACGAGGCGCCCGGCGGCGGCACGCTGTCCCGGCTCACCGGCGACGGCTCGGCCGAGCTGGTCCTCGACGACGTGGCGGTGAGCAACGGCACCGGCTGGAGCCCGGACGGCACGCTGATGTACTACATCGACTCGCCGACGCGCCGCGTCGACGTCTTCGACTGCTCGGCGGACGGGAGGGTGAGCGGCCGTCGCCCCCTCGTCTCCGTCGAGGACGGCGCGGGCTTCCCCGACGGCCTCACCGTGGACGCGGACGGCTGCGTGTGGGTGGCCCTGTGGGACGGGGGAGCGGTGCGCCGCTACACCCCGGAGGGTGAACTGGACCGGGTGATCGCCCTGCCCACCCCGAGGGTCACCGCGTGCGCCTTCGGCGGCGCCGATCTGACGGACCTGTACGTCACCACGGCCCGCGTCGGCCTGACCGCCCCGCACCCGGTCGCCGGCTCGCTCCTGGTGATCCCGAACGCGGGCAAGGGCCTCCCCCAACCCGCCTTCACCGGCTGACCGACGCCCGACGCCGACCCGCCCGCCCGACGCCCGAGGCGCGCCCGCTCGTCCGACGGCCGAGGCGAGTCCGCTCCTCCGACCGCTGGCGCGGCCCTGCCCGTCCGGTGGCTGACGCGGTGGTCGCGCCCGTCCGACGGTCGAGGTGGGCCGCCCCGGCCGCGGGCCGGAGCCAGACGGTCCGTCGGGCGGCCGACGCGGGTCCGCTCGTCCGACGGTCGCGGCAGCCTCGCCCGTCCGACGTCCGAGGCGGGTCCGCCCGTCCGACGGCTGGCGCGGCCCTGCGCGTCCGGTGGCTGACGCGGTGGTCGCGCCCGTCCGACGGTCGAGGTGGGCCGCCCCGGCCGTGGGCCGGAGCCAGACGGTCCGTCGGGCGGCCGACGCGGGTCCGCTCGTCCGACGGCCGAGGCGGCCCCGCTCGTTCGACGGCTGAGGCGGCCCTGCGCGTCCGGTGGCTGACGCGGTGGTCGCGCCCGTCCGACGGTCGCGGCGGCCTCGCCCGTCCGACGTCCGAGGCGGGTCCGGTTGTCCAGCCGCTGACGCGGCCCTGCCCGTCCGGCGGCTGACGAGATCCCGCGCGTCCGACGGTCGAGGTGGGTCCGGTGTCCAGCCGCTGACGCGGGTCTGCCCGGCCGACGGTCGATGCGGTGGCCCGCTCGCCCGATGGGCCGAGGCTCTGCCCCTCCGGTGGTGGCGCGTGGCGCGTGTCCGCTCGGGCGACTGCCGGTGTCCGCGCGCTCGGTCACCGGCGTCGCGGGTCCTCGTGTCCAACTGCTAGCGCAGGCCCGCTCGTTCGCGTTCCGAGGGGGTCAGGGGCGGGCCGGGCAGGGGGCGTTTGAGGGGGCCGGCGGTGGCGGCCAGCAGGACCGTCGGGGTCAGCAGGACCTGCGGGCCCCGCTCCAGCGACGTCACGTCGGTCACCCGCCGGGCGATCCGGCCGCTGCCGGTGGCCGTGAGCATCAGGCGCCCCACGTACGCGGCCAGCACCCGGTCGCGGAGCGTGGGGCCGTTCTCCGTCGCGCCCGGGTAGAACACGTCCTGGCCGACCGCGAGGTCCCAGGCGGCGCCCGCCGGGCGGGCCACCGCCCGCTGGACGCGACGGGACAGTCCCGCCGAGCCCCAGCCGTGCCGCCGGACGGCGTCCCGCAGTGCGACCGCGCTCTGGGCGGCGACCGCGAGGCCGTGGCCGTAAAGCGGGTTGTAGGCGGCCAGCGCGTCCCCGAGGACGGCGAAGTTCTCCGGCCAGGCCGCCATCCGCTCGTAGTGGCTGCGGCGGTTGACGGTGGCCCGGGTGAAGGACACGTCGGAGAGCGGCTCGGCCCGCTCCAGCAGCTCGCCGATGACCGGGTGGCGCAGCTCCTCGCGGGCGAAGCGCTCGAAGTCCTCGTTGTCGGCGCTCGGTTCGCCGCCGCGGGTGCCGTTGAGGGTCACGATCCAGCGGCCGTCCTCGATGGGCAGCAGGAACCCCGCCCGGCCCGGACGGCCGTCCCGTGGGTCCGGCTGCACGTTGACGATCGGATACCCGGACCGGGCCCGCTCGGGGGCCAGGTAGAGCCGGCTCGCGTAGGCCAGCCCGGAGTCCACCTCGCGCCGCTCCACGGCGGGCAGGCCGAGGTCCTGGAGCCATCCCGCCGCCCGCGAACCCCGCCCGGTCGCGTCGACGACCAGAGCTGCGGAAACGATCCGCTCCCGGCCCTGCGGGTCGTCGCGGTCCTCCCGGTCCTCTGTTCCGCCCGCCGTGCGCACCCGCACTCCCGTGACGGCTCCCGCGTCGCCGACCAGGCCCGTCGCCTCGGTCCCCGTGAGCACCTCGACGCGCTCGTCGGCGAGGACGAGGTCGCGGACGGTCGCGTCGAGCAGATCGCGTCCGGCAAGGATCACGTGGTGGGACTCGGGCCAGCGGCGGAACCAGCCTCGTGGGCCCAGGACGACCATGTCCGTCGTGACCGGCGACCGGCGCGCGCCGGCGTCCAGCAGGGCGTCGGTGACCCCCGGCAGCAGCTCCTCCACCGCCCGCACCCCGCCCGACCACAGCATGTGGGCGTGGCGGGCCTGCGGCAGTCCCCTGCGGGGGGCGGGTCCGTCGGGCAGGACGTCCCGCTCGATCACGACGACCCGGTCGGCGAAGCCGCTCAGGGCGCGCGCGGCGAGCATGCCCGCGTGGGATCCCCCCAGCACTACGGCGGTTCTGGCGGGGTTGGACGGCTCACTCATGCGTGGACATGCTCTCTGCCGGGGCGGCCACGTGGGCGCGGACCGCCTGGAGGTCGAGGGGGTGGCGAAGGACACGGGACACGGCCTGGATCTCCCGCAGGAGGTAGGTGGTGTCCGGACCGGAGGAGGACGGCGCCGCGGAAGCCGTGGGGGAACCGGCGGCCGGGGAGACGGCGGCCTCCGAGACGGCAGCCGGGGAGACGCCGGCGGGGGAGACGGCAGCGGGGGAGACGGCGGCGGACGCTGTGCGCGCTTCGGTGCGCGGCGGGTTCACGGACGCCGTCCGGGCTTCGGTGCGCGGCGAGTTCGGGGCCGCGGGCATCCCCGGCCCCGAGGTTCCCGGCTGGGACGTGCCCGGCTGCGGAGCCCCCGGCTCGCGCCGGGACCGCTCCCTCGCCTCCACGGCGTCCAGCAGCGCGACGCCCGCCGCGAGGGCCTGCGCGCGGCCGCGTTCGAAGCCGAGGGCGACGGCGGCGTCGTAGGACCGGGCGCGCAGGTCGTCGTCCAGATGACGGGCCAGTTGCAGCAGCGCGTCGCGGATGAACGTCTCGCGGCGGATCAGCCGCAGTTCGGGGGTGGCGCGCAGGTCGAACGGCTCGCGTGCGCCGGTGACGGTCCGCACGAGCCGGGACAGCGGCTTCAGGCTCCGGTGTCTGCGGCGGACCCGCCAGCGCTCCTGGAGGTACTGGCCGGCGTGCGGCACGATGAAGCCGATCGCGACCAGCGTGGCGGCGATGCAGGCCGCCGAGGGCGCGATGCCGGTGTTCAGCCAGTCCAGGTCGTGCCCGGTCCAACGGGCCGCGACGGCCGACAGCTTGGCCGCGCTGAACACCAGGTTGGTCACATAGCCGGCCCCCAGGAAGCGCAGCCCCCAGCGCAGCCACGCGTCGAGGCCCTCGGTGCGGCTCCAGTTCCACACCAGGCGGGCGGTCACCGAGCAGGCCACCGTGTGCGCGAGCAGGTAGAGCAGGATCTCCTCGCGCATGTACGGCGTGTTGGCGTAGTACGTGTCGAGGTCCCGGATCCGTTCCACGGGCACGTCGGCCAGCGCGAAGAGCACCCACAGGGCGACCACCACCCCCGCGTAGACGGACACCACCCAGCGCGTGGCGCGCCGGGTCTGGGCCGACCGCTCGGTGCGGCCGTTGCGCCAGGCGATGATCAGCAGCAGCCAGGACGCGGACAGCGCGGTGAGCAGGGAGTACACCCAGGGCGCGGCGATGTTGGGCACGCCGGTGACCCGGTTGGTCCAGGCGATCGTCTTCGGGGCGGCGAAGACGAACACGGCGCAGGCGAACACCAGCAGACCGCCGACGGCGCGCAGCAGCGGGTCCCGCCAGAGTTTGAGGATGCTGGGCAGCTTGATGGCGAGGGCCGCGCCGAGGACGGCGGTGGGCAGCCAGAAGGAGATGTAGAGCCCGTGGTTCACCGCGCGGCGCCCCGGCGTCCCCGGTAGCCGAGGGTGCGCTGGACGGCGGACGTCTCCGCGCCCGGTCCGGCGGCGGACGGTCCCGGGCCCAGGGGCCCGGAGCCGGCGGCGTCGGGCAGATAGCGTCGGAAGCGGGCCGCGAGTCGGTGGCCGAAGTCGTCGGCCTCGGCCTCGTCGTCCGCGCGGGAGCCGTTGCGGGCGGCGACGGTCAGCGCGATGGAGTCCCAGCCGGAGCGGTCGGCGAGCACGCCCGCGGCCACCGTGCCGATGCCGTGATGGTGGTGGCGGTGCCCGGCGTGCAGGTGCCACAGCTCATGGCCGAGGATGACCAACTGCTGGACAGCCTCGGCCCGTTCCTCCACGATCACCAGGTCGAACTCCTGGAACTCGACCCACAGGCCGGTGACCTCGATCTCGTCGGGGAACCGCTCGAACCGCACCTCGACGGGCCGGCCGCCGCGCCGTGCGGACATCTCCTCGCACAGCGCCCGGCACACCTCCCGCACCCCGCAGGGCCGGCGGGGACGCGCCCGCAGCGCGGCGGAGAGATCGCCGGTCAGCTCGCGCATGGCCGGGCCGGTCCGCGTGCGCCGCAGCGCGGAGACGATCCGTGCCGCCCTTCCGCGCGCGCCCGCGCTGTCCATCCGCTCCCCCTTCCGAACCGCCCGGCGGCAGCCCGTTCGAGCCTACGCGGCCGGTTGTGCTCACGTCACGGAAAAGACGGTCGGGCGCGGTGCGGGAAAGCGCTGTCATGGATCGCGCCGAAACCATTGACGGACGCGGGCGCCGGATTTTACGGTCCCGTTCGAAGACGCGAGCATGATCCGGGATACCGAACCCCGCTCACGGGCCGGCAGGAGCACGGACCGCGGCGGGAGCGCGGCGACCAAGACCGAAAGGCCACGATGAGCACCGCTCGTTTCACCCTCGACCCCTCCTTCACCACGGGCGAGGTGAACCCCCGTCTCTTCGGCTCCTTCGTCGAACACCTCGGCCGCTGCGTCTACACGGGGGTCTTCGAGCCCGGCCACCCGGCGGCCGACGCCGACGGCCTGCGCACGGACGTCCTGGACCTCGTCCGGGAACTCGGCGTCACGGCCGTGCGCTACCCGGGCGGCAACTTCGTGTCCGGCTACCGGTGGGAGGACTCGGTCGGTCCCGTGGCCGAGCGGCCCCACCGCCTCGACCTGGCCTGGCACTCCACGGAGACGAACCGCTTCGGCCTCTCCGAGTTCATCGGCTTCCTCAGGAAGCTGGGCCCGCAGGCCGAGCCCATGATGGCCGTCAACCTCGGCACGCGCGGCGTCGCCGAGGCCCTCGCGCTCCAGGAGTACGCCAACCACGCCGGGGGCACCGCCCTGTCCGACCTCCGCGTGAGCCACGGCGACGAGGACCCCTTCGGCATCCGGCTGTGGTGCCTGGGCAACGAGATGGACGGCCCCTGGCAGACCGGCCACAAGACGGCGCAGGAGTACGGCCGGCTCGCCGCCGAGACCGCGCGGGCCATGCGTCAGCTCGACCCCGGTGTGGAACTCGTCGTCTGCGGTTCCTCCAGCCAGTCCATGCCGACGTTCGCCGAGTGGGAGGCGACGGTCCTCCAGGAGACGTACGACCTCGTCGACCACATCTCGCTGCACGCCTACTACTGGCCCGAGGACGGCGACGTCGACTCCTTCCTCGCCTCCGCCGTCGACATGGAGTCCTTCATCGAGAACGTGGTGGCGACCGCCGACCACGTCGGCGCGCGGCTGAAGTCGAAGAAGCGGATCAGCCTCTCCTTCGACGAGTGGAACGTCTGGTACCTGCCCGAGTGGGAGGAGCACGCCAAGGGCATCGACCGCGCCGACTGGCCGCAGGCCCCGCGGCTGCTGGAGGACTCCTACAGCGTCACCGACGCCGTCGTCTTCGGCTCCCTGATCATCGCGCTGCTGCGGCACGCCGACCGGGTCGCCGTGGCCTGCCTGGCCCAGCTCGTCAACGTCATCGCGCCGATCATGACCGAGCCCGGCGGCCCGGCCTGGCGGCAGACGACGTTCTTCCCGTTCGCCCAGGCCGCCCGCCACGGACGCGGCCGGGTCCTCGACGTCCGGGTGGACTCGCCGACCTACCGGACCCGCAAGTACGGCGACGCCGACCTGCTGCACGCGACCGCGGTCCGCGCCGAGGACGGGTCGGTCACCGTCTTCGCCGTCAACCGCGGCCGCACCGAGGCGCTTCCGCTGGAGGTCCGACTCAACGGCCTCGGCCTGACCTCGGTGGTGGAGCACAGCGTGCTCGCGGACGCCGACCCGGACGCCCGCAACACCCTCGCCGACCCCGAGCGGGTCGCCCCGCACGCGGCCGAGGGCACGACGCTGGCGGACGGCACGCTGACGGCGACGCTGGAGCCCCTGTCCTGGAACGTGATCCGGCTGGCCTAGACGAGCTTCACGAAGGCCGGCGACCGCCGCTCGCCGGTCACCGGCCGCAGGCCGCCCTGCCGTGGCGGGGCCGCTCGCCGGCCGACCGCACAATGGGGGCATGAGGATCTCGGCGAGGGCGGACTACGCGGTGCGGGCGGTGCTGGAACTCGCCGTGCGGCAGGACGGCGGCGACCCCGTGAAGGCGGAGTCGATCGCCGCCGAGCAGGACATCCCGCACAAGTTCCTGGAGGGCATCCTGGGCGATCTGCGGCGCGGCGGGATCGTCGACAGCCGGCGCGGCGGCGGGGGCGGCTACCGGCTGGCCCGCGACCCCGCGGCGATCACGGTCGCGGATGTCATCCGGGCGGTGGACGGCCCGATCGTCTCGGTGCGCGGCGAACGCCCGACGGGCCTGACGTACACGGGCTCGGCGCAACCCCTGCTGCCGCTGTGGATCGCGCTGCGGGCCAACGTGCGCCGCATCCTGGAGGGCGTCACGATCGCGGACATCGCGGCGGACGCGCTGCCGGTCCCGGTGAAGGAGCTGGCGGAGGAGCCCGCGGCCTGGGAGAACCCGTGACGGCGGGCCGGGTGCGCCGACGGGCGCGGACCCACGGGGTGTGAACCGGCCGGGGTGAATGGCCGGAGTTCCACCTGGGCGCGCCCCAGCGGTCTCCCTACGATGCGATCGCCCCGGTTCTTCACAGCAACTTCATTGATTCTTCACATGGTTGCTGCGCGGAGCCGGCCGCATCCACCCCCCACCGATCCCAATGAAGGGGAGAGACCATGGCTAGTGGGCTGCTCCTGGGCGGCGCTGTCGCCGCTCTCGTCACCGCGGCGATGCCCGCGCACAACCCGTCCTCGGGGTTCGTCGACCCGCCCCCGGACAAGATCGTCATCAACGTGGCCACGGTGAACGGCTCGGGCTGCCGCCCGGGCACGGCGGCGGTCGCCGTCTCCGAGGACAACACCGCCTTCACCGTGACCTACAGCGAGTACCTCGCGCAGGTCGGCGGCAACTCCGACCCGACCGCATTCCGCAAGAACTGCCAGCTGAGCCTGATCGTGCACGTCCCCTCGGGCTTCACCTACGCCATCGCCAGCGCGGACTACCGCGGCTTCGCCTCGCTCCAGGCCGGGTCCAACGGCGTGCAGCGGGCCTCCTACTACTTCCAGGGCTCGTCGCAGACGGTGTTCAAGAACCACACCTTCAACGGCGCGCTCAACGACAACTGGCAGGCGACGGACACCACGGACTGGGCGAACCTCGTCTACGCGCCCTGCGGGGTCCAGCGCAACTTCAACATCAACACCGAACTGCGCGTCAACGCGGGCTCGTCGTCCGCGTCCAAGGTCAGCTTCATGACGATGGACTCGACGGACGGCGACATCAGCACCGTCTACCACATGGCCTGGAAGGAGTGCCCGGGCAAGTAGGACGCGAGCGGGCCGAGCAGGCGCACGCCGGCCGGGCCGGGGCCGCCCACTCCTTCAGGAGCGGGCGGCCCCGGCGCGCTGACGAGCCATCAAGTGGTTGGCTCAGCAGACCGGTTCACTGGACTCGCGCCCGCACGGCGCATGGAGCCCGGCACCCTGCTTGCCGCCCTGCCGCCCTGCCGTCCCGGTTCTAGCCTGCCTGGCCCATGCCCGCCGCGTTGGGCCAGCTCTGGGCGTTGGGCCAGCCGGTGGCGGGCGCCGGGGTGAGGCCGTTGGTGCCGCGGACCTGGGCGGCGGTGAGTCCGCCGCGGGCCGGGACGCCGGGCGGGGTCGGTCCCATCGGCGGGACCGGCGCGGGGGCCATGGGCGGAGCCATGGCGGGGGACATCGGGGGTGCCATGGCCGGCGACATGGCCGCGGGCGACATGGCCGCCGGGGACATCGCCGCCGGAGCCATGGCCGCCGCCGGTGCCATCGGCGGGGCCGGTGCCATCGGCGGGGCCGGAGCGGGGGCGGGGGCGGGCGTGGGGAACGGGGTGGGGAGCGGTGTCGGGAGCGGTGTGGGGGCGGGCGCCGGGGGAGGGGTGGGGGTCGGGGCGGGCGCGGACTGGGGGAAGATCTGCGCCGCCGCGGGCATCGGCATCCCGGCGCCGTCGGACGGCGCCGACTGCGGCATCGCGGGGGCGGGCATCGCCGCGGCGACGGCCGCGGGCTGGGGGGCCGCGACCGGCCGTGGCTCCGCGGCCATGGCCTGGGCGGCCAGGCCATGGGTCCCCGCGCCGTTGGTGACCAGCCGGTCCACGGCCGCCGTGCCCGAGCTGTAGCCTGCTGCGGCGTTCAGCTCGGGCACGGCGGCTCCCCTCCTGGTCCCGTAGAGCACCTGCTCCAGGCCGGACACCAGGCGACGCACGTCGACCTGGGGGCGCACCACGAGTCTCAGGAAGCGGCTCGACGAACCGATCTTGTTGCCGCACTCGCGGACCAGGATGCGGTGCTCGGCGAGCAGCCGGTCGCGGACCACGGTGCCCTCGGCGCCGACGGGAAGGCGCACGAAGAGGAAGTTCCCCTGGGAGGGGTAGACGGTCAGACCCGGCAGCGCGGAGAGCTGGCTCGCCATGTCGAGACGGTCCCGGCGCACCTGGAGCAGGCTCTGCGCGTACTCGGGTCCGTGCTCCCTCAGCATGAACACCACGTACTCGGCGAAGGCGTTGAGGTTCCACTTCGGCAGCATCGAGCGGACCCGGCCGGCCAGCGACGGGTTGGCGACCATGTAGCCGAAGCGGATGCCGTGCAGGCCGAAGTTCTTGCCGAGGCTGCGCAGCACGATGACGTTGGGCCGGATCATCGCCTCCTGCACGACGCTGGGTTCCTGCTCGGCGTCCGCGAACTCCAGGAACGACTCGTCGACGACGATCAGGTCCAGGTCGGCCATCGCGTCCATGAACTGCACGAGCGCGTGCTTGTGCAGGAAGCCGCCGTCGGGGTTGTTCGGGTTGCAGATGACGGCGACCCGCGTGCCCCGGGTGCGGATGAACTCGGCGTACTGGGCGAGGTCCAGGGCGAAGCCGCTGGACTCCTGGAGCGGGAACATGTCGACCCGCTTGCCGGTCTCCATGGGCTGGTCGGTCCAGCGGCCGAAGGTGGGCACCGGCACGGCGAGGGACTCGCGCACCAGCAGGTGGTCGATCCAGGTGATCAGCTCGGTGGAGCCGTTGCCCATGGCGACTGCCTGCGGCGGGAGTTGGAGCAGGTTGCACAGTTCGGCGGTGATGGTGTCGGCGCTGCTCGGGTAGTACGTGATGATGTCGCGCAGCCGGGCGGCCATGGTGTCCATCATGGCCGGGGTGGGGAAGTACGGGTTGCACGGGATGCAGAAGTCCACCGGGCCGACTCCCTCGCCGCCCTCGCGTGTCAGCGCCGCCATCGACGGGCTGTGCGCCGCGTTGCGGAACAACGAGGAGACGTTGTCGGCCATGGAACCTCCGTATGGGGCGGGCCCGGCGGGGACGACCGGGCCCGTCGTCACTGGGTGGCCCGCGCGGGGGAGCGCGGGCCGCTCTTACATACGGAGGTGTCGGGGAGGCTGTTCAACCGCTGGGGAATCGGTGAGAAATTGTGGTTTAACTGTGAAGAACCCCCGTCGGCCGCAGGGATGCCGGGGCCGGCGGGGGCGGTGGGTCAGACGCCGAACGAGTGGACCGTCGTCGTCCGGTACACCTTGCCCGGCCGCAGCACGGTGCTCGGGAACCCCGGCCGGTTCGGCGAGTCAGGGAAGTGCTGGGTCTCCAGGCAGAGCGCGTCGCCCTGGCGGTAGGTGCGCCCGCCGGAGCCGACGAGACTGCCGTCGAGGAAGTTGCCCGAGTAGAACTGCAGGCCCGGCTCGGTGGTCGCGATCGTCAGCGTGCGGCCGGAGGCGGGGTCGCGCAGCACGGCGACCGGCTCGGGCCGGGCCGTGCGGCCCTTGTCGAGGACGTAGTTGTGGTCGACGCCCTTGCTGGGCAGCAGCTGCTCGTGGGCGGCCCGCAGGTCCCGGCCGACCGGCTTGGCCGTGCGGAAGTCGAAGGGGGTGCCGGCGACGTCGGCGGGCTCGCCGGTGGGGATCAGCCCCGCGTCCACGGGCAGATAGCGGGAGGCGGCGATCTCCAGCTCGTGGTCGTGCACCGGGCCGCTGCCCTCGCCGGCGAGGTTCCAGTAGACGTGACTGGTCAGGTTGACGACGGTGGCCCGGTCGGTGGTGGCCTCGTAGTCGATGCGCCAGTCCCCGTCGGCGGTGAGGGTGTACGTCACGTGCGCCCGCAGCGTGCCCGGGTAGCCCATGTCGCCGTCCGGGCTGGTCAGCGTCAGGCGCAGGCCGACGTCCGGGCCCTCGGTGAACGGCTCGACGTCCCAGACGCGCCGGTCGAAGCCCTCGGTCCCGCCGTGCAGGCTGTGCGCCCCGTCGTTGAGGGGCAGCCGGTGGGTCTCGCCGTCCAGGGTGAAGCTGCCCTCGGCGATGCGGTTGCCGAACCGGCCGATCAGCGCCCCGAAGTACGGGCTGCCGGCGACGTAGTCCTCGACGGAGCCGAATCCGAGGGAGACGTTCGCGTACCGGCCGTGCCGGTCGGGGACCTCCAGGGACTGCACGATCCCGCCGTAGTCGAGCACCGTCAGCCGGGTTCCGCCGTTCTCCAGCGACCAGCTGGAGACCTCGGCGCCGTCGGCCAGCCTGCCGAAGTGCGTCTTCACCGTTCTCACCGTCTCCACCGTCTTCCCGCCTTCCACTGCCGTCCCGCTCGTCGCTCGTCCCGCCGGTGCCGGTGCCGGTGCCGGTCCCGGTCCAGGTCCAGGTCCAGATTCAGGTCTGGTCCTGAAAACAGAGCGGGCCCCGCCTTCCGGCGGGGCCCGCTACCGGTTCAGGAACCGGACTTGCGCTTGTTCCAGACGTCGAACCCGACCGCGATCAGCAGGGCGAGGCCCTTGATGACCTGCTGCCAGTCGGAGCCGACGCTCAGGAGGTTCATGCCGTTGTTCAGCACACCGAGGACGAGACCGCCGATGATCGCGCCGAGCACGGTGCCGACGCCGCCGCTCATGGACGCGCCGCCGATGAACGACGAGGCGATCGCCTCCAGTTCGAAGCTCAGACCGGCCTTCGGCGAGGCCGCGTTCAGCCGGGAGGCGACCACCAGACCGGCCAGGGCCGCGAGCACGCCCATGTTCAGGAAGACGAAGAAGGTGACCTTCTTGTCCTTGACGCCGGACAGCTTGGCCGCCGGCAGGTTGCCGCCGATGGCGTAGATGTGCCGGCCGAAGACGGCGTTGCGCATGATGTAGCCGTAGCCCACGACCAGCACCCCGAGGATGATCAGGATGATCGGCGCGCCCTTGTAGCTGGCGAGCAGCATCGTGACCGTGAGGATCGCGGCGGCGATGGCGACGAGCTTGAGCAGGAAGAGGTTGATCGGCACCACGTCGAGCGAGAACTCCTGCTGGCGCTTGCGGTCGCGGACCTCCTGGAGGACCACGAAGGCGAGCAGGGCGAAGCCCAGCAGCAGCGTGATGTTGTGGTAGTTGGTGTTCGGGCCGACCGCGGGCAGGAAGCCGTTGCCCATCTTCTGCAGACCCTCGGGGAACGGGCCGAGGGTCTGGCCCGCCAGCAGGATCTCCGTCAGACCGCGGAAGAGCAGCATGCCCGCGAGGGTGACGATGAAGGAGGGTATGCCGAGATAGGCGATCAGGAAGCCCTGCACCGCGCCGGCCACCGCGCCCACCACCAGGCACAGCACCAGCGCGACGGGCCACGCCACGTCGTGCTGCACCGTGAGGACGGCGGCGAAGGCGCCCACGAAGGCCGTCACCGAACCGACCGACAGGTCGATGTGGCCCGCGATGATCACCAGCATCATGCCGATCGCGAGGATCAGGATGTAGCTGTTCTGCAGGACCAGGTTGGAGACGTTGCGGGGAAGCAGCAGGTCACCGCCGGTCCACACCTGGAACAGGATCACGAGCAGGCCGAGGGCGATCAGCATGCCGTACTGGCGCATGTTGCGGCGCAGGCCGTCCAGCACCAGTTGCAGCAGCCCGCCGCCGGAGGCGGAGCCCCCGCTCTTCCCGGGCGGCGCGGCCGCCGGGCTCTTGTCCGTCACGTCCGTGCTCATCGCGATACCTCTTTGTCCTTCGTCATCTGACGCATCAGCACTTCCTGCGTGGCCTCGGCCCGCGGGAACTCGCCCGTGAGCCGTCCGGCGGCCATCGTGTAGATGCGGTCGCACATGCCGAGCAGTTCGGGCAGCTCGGAGGAGATGAAGACGACCGCCTTGCCCTGGGCGGCCAGCTGGTCGATGACCGTGTAGATCTCGAACTTGGCGCCGACGTCGATGCCGCGCGTGGGCTCGTCCAGGATCAGCACGTCGGGACCCGCGAAGATCCACTTGCTGAGGACGACCTTCTGCTGGTTGCCGCCGGACAGCTTGCCCACCGGCTCGAAGACGGTCGGGGCCTTGATGTTCATGGACTTGCGGTAGCCCTCGGAGACCTGCCGCTCCTCGTGCTCGTCGACCACGCCCCGCTTGGCGACCTTGTTCAGGGCCGTCAGCGAGATGTTGCGGTTGATGGTGTCGATGAGGTTGAGGCCGTAGTGCTTGCGGTCCTCGGTGACGTAGGCGATCCCGTGCCCGATCGCCTCGGCGACCGTTTTGGTGCGGATCTCCTCGCCGTCCTTGAGGACCGTGCCGCCCGCGTGCCGGCCGTAGCTGCGCCCGAAGACGCTCATGGCCAGCTCGGTGCGGCCCGCGCCCATGAGTCCCGCGATGCCGACGATCTCCCCGCGGCGCACCTGGATCGACACGTCGTCGACCACCTTGCGCTGCTGGTCGATCGGGTGGTGCACGGTCCAGTCGCGGATCTCCAGGGCCGGAGCCGCGCCCTTCTCCGGCTCGTGCGGGGTGCGCTCGGGGAAGCGGTGGTCGAGGTCGCGGCCGACCATGCCGCTGATGATCCGGTCCTCGGTCGTCTCCTCCGACTTCACGTCGAGCGTCTCGATGGAGTGCCCGTCGCGGATGATCGTCACCGAGTCCGCGACCTTGCGGATCTCGTTGAGCTTGTGGGAGATGATGATCGAGGTGATGCCCTGCTTCTGCAACTCCAGGATGAGATCCAGGAGTTTGCCGCTGTCCTCGTCGTTCAGGGCCGCCGTCGGCTCGTCGAGGATGAGCAGCTTGACCTTCTTCGACAGCGCCTTGGCGATCTCCACGAGCTGCTGCTTGCCCACGCCGATGTCGGCGACGCGGGTCTCCGGGTGGTCGTCGAGACCGACCCGGCGCAGCAGCTCCGTGGCGTGCCGCAGGGTCTCCCGCCAGTCGATGAACCCGCTCTTGGCGTGTTCGTTGCCGAGGAAGATGTTCTCCGCCAGCGAGAGGTACGGCGACAGCGCCAGCTCCTGGTGGATGATGACGATGCCGTGCTGCTCGCTCGCCCGGATGTCCTTGAACTGGACGACCTCTCCCTCGAAGAGGATGTCGCCCTCGTAGCTGCCGTGGGGATGGACGCCGGAGAGCACCTTCATCAAGGTGGACTTCCCGGCGCCGTTCTCACCGCAGATGGCATGGACCTCGCCCTGACGGACAGTCAGTGTGACGTCCGACAGCGCTTTGACGCCGGGAAAGGTCTTGACGATCGAGCGCATTTCCAGGACGGGTCCCGCCATGGTCGTGCCTTCCAATCCGTAAGGTTCGACGCTTACTTGAGCTGGTCCGCCGTGTAGTAGCCGCCCTGGACGAGTTCCTTCTCGTAGTTCGACTTGTCGACGCTCACCGGCTGGAGCAGGTAGGCGGGGACGACCTTGGTGCCGTTGTCGTACGACTTGGTGTCGTTGATCTCGGGCTTCTTGCCGTTCAGGGTGGCGTCGACCATGTCCGTGGCGACCTGGGCGAGCTTGCGCAGGTCCTTGTAGACGGTCATCGACTGCTGGCCGGCGATGATCGACTTCACGGAGGCCAGTTCGGCGTCCTGACCGCTGATGACCGGCAGGGGCTTGGCGGCGGAGCCGTAGCCGTCGGACTTCAGCGCGGCGATGATGCCGATGGAGATGCCGTCGTAGGGCGACAGGACGGCGTCGACCCGGCCGCTCTTGTACGACGAGGTGAGGATGTCCTCCATGCGCTTCTGGGCGGTGGCGCCGTCCCAGCGCAGGGTGGTGACCTGGTTCATCTTCGTCTGGCCGGACTTGACGACGAGCTTCTTGCTGTCGATGTACGGCTGGAGCACGCTCATCGCGCCGTTGAAGAAGTACTTGGTGTTGTTGTCGTCGTTGGAGCCGGCGAACAGCTCGATGTTGAACGGGCCCTTGCCGGACGCCAGGCCCAGCTTGTCGACGATGTAGCCGGCCTGGAGCTTGCCGACCTTCTCGTTGTCGAAGGACGCGTAGTAGTCGACGTTCTTCGTGCCGAGGATCAGGCGGTCGTAGGAGATGACCGGGATCTTGGCGTCGGCGGCCTGCTGGAGCACGCTGTTCAGCGACTTGTTGTCGATGGCGGCGACGATCAGCGCCTTGACGCCCTGGGTGATCAGGTTCTCGATCTGCGAGACCTGCTGCTCGGGGTCGTCCTCGCCGAAGACCAGCTTGGTCTTGTAGCCCTTGGCCTTGAGGTCCTTCTCGACGTTCGCGCCGTCGGTGATCCAGCGCTCGGAGGACTTGGTCGGCATCGCGATGCCGATGGTCCCGCCCTTGGCGTCGCCCTTGTCCTCCTTGCTGCCGCCCTCCCCGGACTGCCCGCAGGCGGTCAGGGTCAGGGCGAGGGACGCGGCTCCGGCTATGGCGGCGAGGGCGGCTCTGCGGTTACGCATGATCATCATCCTTGATGTGTGTGCAGTGATCGGTCTCGCGCTGAGAAGGACGCTTCCGGAGCGAGCGCCGGAAAGACCGAGAAGCGATGTGTGGGATTCTGCGCGCCTGTGTCGGCTTCTGTGAAGCGAGGTTTCCGGAACGTTATGACGACGGTTCGAACCTGTTCAGCTCGCCGGGCAGTCGCGAGCCGAGCGGGGCCATGTCTCCGTCGGCTCCGTGGCGCTCGAGCAGGTCCAGGGCGAGCCGTCCGCGGCGCACCCGCTCGCGTGCGGTGGACAGCGCGAGATCGCGCATGTGGTGGCCGTAGGGATAGATCCCGGGCGCCTTGGACAGGCCGAACTTCAGGTACAGCGGCGCGCCGCGCCGGATCAGCTCGGCGACCTCGTACATGCGGATGTAGCCGCCGAGATCGTCGGGGGCCTCGATGTACATGTCCATCGGAGCGGCCGACACCCGCCGGATCTCCGTGAGGTGATCGAGCGTCAGGTCGCTGGGCACGTTGACCGAGTCCGCGCCGAGCCGCTCGTAGACCGCGTACGCGGCCGGGTTCACGGGGCCGATGAGCGCGGACACCTTCAGCGTGGTGTCGGCCGGGATGAGCCCGGCGCTCCGGGCCCGGTGCAGCGTCCACAGCACGCCCTCGTCGGCGACGAGCAGGCACTTCACGCCCAGCTCCGTCGCCCGCACCGCGTCCTCGACGCATCCGGCGACGGCGTCGTGGCCGCGGGCGCGCAGTCCGCCGCCCCGGGAGTCGGTGCGGGTCGAGCCGCCGATGTCCCAGGTGCCGCGCGGGCCGGTGAACAGGCACAGCTCGATGTCGCGCTCAGCGGTGGCGTCGACCATCTCGATGATCTCGGCGTCGGTCAGCATCCACACGCCGCTGCCCTGGCTGATCCGGTGGATCGGCACGTCGAGGCGCGAGGCCTCCTTGAGGATGACCGCCAGCGCTTCGGGGCCCTCGCACGAAGGGACCTCGGTGCGCCAGCGGCCGCCGCCCGGGAACTCATGGGGCGAGGCGTCGGCGGGGTCGAGTGCGGGCGCGCCCAGGCCGAGAGCGGTGAGCGCCCGCTCACCGGGTCGGCGGGCTGCCGTGGTGGAAGCGTCCGTGGTCACATGCCGTCCTTCGTATTCGATATTTCGGTCAAGGTTCGCGGCTCAGGTCGTGCGGGGCTTGGGTGTACGCCGGCCCGGGGACCGTCAGGTGTCCCCGTGCCGGCGTACGGCTCGTCGGGGCCTACGGCCTGAGCAGCACCTTGCCCACCTTCGGGTCGCCGGATCCCACCAGCTCGATGGCCTCGGAGAAGTCGGCCAGCGCGAGCTCGTGCGTGACCAGCGGCAGCGGATCCAGCAGTCCCGCCGCGAACACCCGGACGGTGTACGACCAGGCGTCCGGCGACGCGCCGAACACGGTGCGCACGTCCAGCTGCCGCACGACCAGGTCCGTCGGGTCGAGACCGGCGGCGCCCGGCGCCGGGATGCCGGTCAGGACCAGCCGGCCGCCGCGCCTGAGCAGCGAGGCGGCGGTCCGCGCGGCGGACGCGGACCCGGCGGTCTCGATGACGACGTCGAAGTCGTCCGGGAGCTCCTGCTCCGTGGTGCGGAAGCCGGTGGCGCCGAACTGCACGGCGAGGTCCTCCCGGTCCCGGCGCGTGCCCACCACCAGCAGCTCGGCGGGCGAGCCGGCCTTCAGGAACTGCACGGCGAACATGCCCAGCGTCCCGGTGCCGACGACGGCCGCCTTCTCGCCCGGCAGGGCGTGCGCCTTGATGGCGGCGGCCGCGATGCAGGCGGCGGGCTCCAGCAGGGCGGCGGCCGTGAGGTCCGCGTCGTCCGGGAGCATGTGCAGCAGCCGGGCCGGGAGGGTGAGGGTGGCGGCCATCGCGCCCGGCTGGGTGAAGCCGGTCTCCTCGTACCCTTCCGTGCACAGCGTCGTCTCGCCCGCGTGGCAGCGGTCGCACACCTGGCAGTTGCGGAAGCCCTCGCCCACCACCTTGCGGCCGACGATCGACGCGGGAACCCCCGCGCCGACCGCCTCGACCGTCCCGGACCACTCGTGGCCGGGGGTCAGCGGGTAACGGACGTACCCCTCGGGCCGGTTGCCCTGGTACACCTCGCGATCGCTGCCGCAGATGCCGGTGGCGTGGACGCGCACCAGCGCCTCGCCGGCCTCCGGCCGACGCGGCTCGTGCGGGACGAGCCGGTGCTCGCCCGGGCCGTCGACGACGACAGCGCTGCTCACTTGCCGCCCTTCGGCTTGCGCTGCTCCCAGCCCTCGGCCCACAGGTCGAAACGGGCCTGCTGCTGCGGGAACTCGGCGGCCGCGTCCACGTCCAGCTCGACGCCGAGGCCGGGCTTGTCGGAGAGGTGGAAGTAGCCGTCGATCACCTCGGGCGCGCCCTTGACGACCTTCTTGATGTCCGCGTCCGCGAAGTCGTTGAAGTGCTCGAGGATCTTGAAGTTCGGGGCGGTGAAGCCGACCTGAAGCGAGGCGGCGGTCAGGACCGGGCCGCCGACGTTGTGCGGGGCCACGAGCATGTAGTGGGTCTCGGCGGTCGCGGCCAGCTTGCGCGTCTCCCAGATGCCGCCGATGTGGCCGACGTCCGGCTGGATGATGTCCACGGCCTGGCTCTCGAAGAGCTCGCGGAACTCGATGCGGTCGTGGATGCGCTCACCGGTGGCGACCGGGATGTCGACCTTGGCGGCGACCTTCTCCAGCGCCTTCAGGTTCTCCGGCGGGCACGGCTCCTCCAGCCACGCGGGCTTGAAGGGCGCCAGCTCGTTGGCCAGCCGCACGGCGGTGGCGGGGGAGAAGCGGCCGTGCATCTCCAGCATCAGCTCGGCGTCCGGCCCGATGGCGTCGCGCACGGCCTCGATGAGGGAGACGGCGTACAGGGACTGCTGGTGGTCCAGCTCGAAGTGACCGGTGCCGAAGGGGTCGATCTTGAGGGCCTTGTAGCCGCGCTCCATGACGCCCTTGGCGGCCTTGTGGTAGGCCTCCGGGGTCCGCTCGGTGGTGTACCACCCGTTGGCGTAGGCCTTGACCTTGTCGGTGACCTTGCCGCCGAGCAGCTGCCAGACCGGCACGCCGAGCGCCTTGCCCTTGATGTCCCAGCAGGCCATCTCGACGACGGCGATGCCCGACATCACGATCTCGCCGGCGCGCCCGTAGTCGCCGTACTTCATCCGGCGGGCGAGGTCCTCGACAGCGAACGGGTCGGACCCGAGAATGTGATTGGTCTCGGCCTCCTTCAGGTACCCGAGCAGCGCGTCGGTGTGTCCCAGCATGCGGGTCTCGCCGACGCCCGTGATGCCTTCGTCGGTGTGCACCAGGACGTAGGTCAGGTTCCGCCACGGCGTCCCGACGACGTGCGTGCTGATTCCGGTGATGCGCACGGAAGTTACCCTTCGGATGTTCGAGATTTCGTCACACGTTCGAAATGCTGACCAGACAGTAAGGACGGGGCGAGCGGGGTGTCAATGGGTCGACCAGGTAACGGTTTCGACAGTTTCGCCGACCCTTTCGACTCTTGAGGCGACGCCATGTGGGGCAGGTCACTCGATCTGACGCGCCGTATGGCCGGTTTCCCACACAACTTTCACAGACGCGGCGGGAAAGGTGATCGTCCGGGAACTTAGTCTCTCCGCGTCATGGACTACTGCCACCCGTGCCGACGGCACCTCAACGGCGCCCTCGCCTGCCCGGGATGCGGCGCACCCGCCGAGCAGCTACGCGCGTATCAGCCGAGCGCGTACGAGCCGGAGCCGGAGCCGGAGCCGCAGTCGTACGGCCGGCAGCCCTACGACCCGCAGCCGTACGCGCCCGAACCGTACGCGCCCGAACCGTACGCGCCCGAACCGTACGCGCCGGAACCGGACGCGTACGGTCCCGGCGAGCCGGCGGTCGGACACGACACCCGCGACAGCCCCGCCGGACATCACGGCCACGACGGCGGCGACGGCGGCGACGGCGGCGACGGCGGCGAAGGTCTCGACGACGGCGGGGGCATCGGCGGGGACGCCGGCGTACGCGAGGGCGACGAGCCGCGGGGCCGGGCCGCCCGCCGTCGCGACCAGGGGCACGACGGGCGACGGGGGCCCGGCGGGGCCTCGGCCGCGCCGGACGCGAGCCGACGTGACCGCAAGGCCTCCGCGCACCGTCGCCGCCGTAAGCGCGTGGTGCTGATCGGCGTCGGCTTCGCCCTGGCGGCGGGCGGCCTCAGTCTCGCCGAACTCGGCATCGACGCACCGGGGTTCTCGTCGCCGGCCGACCCGGCGGCGGCCGGGGGCGAGTCCACCGAGCTGGACGGTTCGACGCCCGAGCCCAGCGTGTCCGCGCAGCCGCTGGACGACCGGACGGACCCCGGCTCCGCCAGTCCCTCGCCCTCTCCCGACGCCTCCGCCTCGCCGTCGGCGTCCGCGTCGCCCTCCGCGACGGACGGGACGGCCGGTCCGGGCCCGGACAAGCAGGCCCAGTCGGGCCAGGTCCCCGGTTCCTCCGGGTCGGCGCCCTCCGGTGCGGCGGACCCGTCGGACGGGGGAGGCCACGGCTCCACCCCGACCCCCCGGCCGACGGCGACGGACGCCTCCCCGCACCCCTCCCCGTCGCAGACCTGCACCCGCTTCCTGTGGTGGTGCTCCTAGGGTCATGAGCCCGTGGGTCCGTGGGCCGTGGTGCTCCCAAGGCCATGGGTCCGTGGGTCCATGAGGCCGTGGACCCGTGGGTCCGTAGGCCTCTGTGCCGTCGTGGCGGCCGGGGCTCCTCCGCGTGAGAGGGCGATCGTCCGGCGTCCCCGCGTGGACGGTTCGTCCAGTCCGGTGTGTCCGCCGTCCCGTTGGCCGGATCGCGGGTGCCCGCGTGTCCGGATCCGGTGGCGCGGCGGGCGTCGACGCGCGGATGCCGGGCCGTGTGGACGGTTCGTCCAGGGCGATGTGATCGCCGTCCCGGCGCTCGGACCTCGCCCCGGCCGTGCCCGCAACCCGCGCTCCGGCGGGCGGGCGGGCCGTCGCCGGGGCGCTGGGCGCGGCCGCCGGTATAGACCTCTCTCCTGGCGCTGGCCTGGGATTATGCCTGCGAGTGCTCCATCGCGTTATGGAACCGTGACGACGTATGGCGGCAACCCTCTTGACCGCCGTGAATTGTTAGCGCTCACAATGACCTCCGCATTCACCAGTCACGGCCCACCGCCGACGGGGGAGGAGAGAGCATCGTGCCGACATCACGCCGACTCGCCTCTTCCGCCAGTGCCGTTGGGCTCACCGGGATCCCGCAGTGACGTCGGCGGCGCGGAACCGTCCGCCCGCAGCGCAGGCCATGTCGACGAACGAGAGCCGAGAAGGAGGGGCGCCCGTGGCACACACCAGGCTTCGGCCGCCCACCATGGCCGACGTGGCGCGCCGGGCCGGCGTGTCCCACCAGACCGTGTCCCGCGTGCTGGGGGACCACCCCAACGTGCGGGAGGCGACCCGGGCCCGGGTGCTGCGTGCGATCGAGGAGATGGGCTATCGCCGCAACTTCTCCGCACGGGCGCTGGCGACCCGGCGGACCCGGACGCTGGGCGTGGTCGCCTCCGACACGACCCTGTACGGGCCGGCCAGCACGCTGTTCGCGCTGGAGGAGGCGGCGCGGGCGGAGGGCTACCTCGTCTCGACGGTCAGTCTGCGCAGACTGACCATGGAGAGTCTGGCCGAGGCCCTGGACCACCTCGCGGACGGCGGCGTCGAGGGCGTGGTCGCCATCGCCCCGCAGCGCTCGGCGGTGGACGCCCTCTCCGAACTGCGCCACCCGTTCCCCGTGGTGGTCGTGGGTGGCGGGCCCGGTGCGGACATCGCCGGGGTCTGCGTGGACCAGCATCTCGGGGCGCGGCTGGCCACCGGGCATCTTCTGGCCTCCGGCCATCGCACGGTCTGGCATCTCGCCGGGCCCGAGGCGTGGCAGGAGGCGGCCGACCGGGCCGCCGGCTGGCGCGACACCCTCGAGTCCGCGGGCGTCGAGCCGCCCATGATGCTGCGCGGCGACTGGAGTCCGCTGTCGGGCTACCGTGCGGGCCAGGAACTGGCCGGCTGGGTGGGCCGCGGGCTGACCGCGGTCTTCGTCGCCAACGACCAGATGGCGCTGGGGGTGTTGCGGGCCCTGCGCGAGGCGGGGGTGCGCACTCCCCAGGACGTGGCGGTGGTCGGCTTCGACGACATCCCCGAGGCCGAGTTCTTCGCCCCGCCGCTGACCACCGTCCGGCAGGACTTCTCGGCGGTGGGCAGGCAGGGCATCGCGCTCCTGCTGGACCTGATCGAGGGCCGGCCGCCCGCCACCGCCCCCCGGGTGGCGATCGAACCCCAGCTCGTCGTCCGCGCCAGCACCTTCCCCAGTGCCGCCCAGCCGGACGGCACGCCCCACTGACGAACCCCCCGGTCTGACCGCTCCGGCCGTCTGACCGAAATCTCGAACAATGATCGACAGGCTGGACGCAGTACAGCCGGTCTCGTCAAGTACCAGCAGGTCCGTCACCGGGCCGGCTCTTCAAAGGAGAAGAACATGCTCAGCAGAAGGAACTTCCTCACCGTGGCGGTCGGCGTGGCGGCGGCGGGCGGTCTGACGGCCTGCGCCAAGAAGGACGACGACGCCTCCGACTCCTCCTCCTCCTCGGGCGGCAGCAAGACGATCAGCCTCGGCTTCTCCCAGGTCGGCTCGGAGAGCGGCTGGCGCAGCGCCAACACCACCTCGGTGAAGGACGCGGCCAAGGAGGCGGGCTACAACCTCAAGTTCTCCGACGCGCAGCAGAAGCAGGAGAACCAGATCTCCGCGATCCGCAGCTACATCGCGCAGAAGGTCGACGTCATCGCCTTCTCGCCGGTCGTCGTCACCGGCTGGGACGCGATCCTCAAGGAGGCCAAGGCCGCGAAGATCCCGGTCGTCCTGACCGACCGCTCGGTGGAGACGTCCGACGAGTCCCTGTACGTCACGCTGGTCGGCTCCGACTTCACGGACGAGGGCCGCCGCGCCGGCAAGATCCTGGAGAAGGTGCTGGAGAAGGCCGGCCACAAGGGCCCGGTGAAGATCGCCCAGCTGGAGGGCACCACCGGCGCCGCCCCGGCGATCGAGCGCGCCAAGGGCTTCAAGGAGGTCATGGACGCCGACCACAAGGACGACTGGAAGATCGTCGTCAGCCAGACCGGTGACTTCACCCGCGCCGGCGGCAAGCAGGTCATGGCGGCCTTCCTCCAGTCCAACCCGGACGTCAACGTCCTGTTCGCGCACAACGACGACATGGCCATCGGCGCCATCCAGTCCATCGAGGCGGCGGGCAAGAAGCCCGGCAAGGACATCCTGATCGTCTCGATCGACGGCGTGAAGGACGGCTTCGTGGCCATGTCCGAGGGCAAGATCAACGCCATCGTCGAGTGCAACCCCCTCCTCGGCCCCCAGCTGATGGACACCGTGAAGAAGGTCAAGAACGGCGAGAAGGTCGAGCGCTGGATCAAGACCAAGGAGGGCGACTTCATGCAGGACCAGGCCAAGGCCGCGCTCCCGAGCCGCAAGTACTGACCGACGCACCCGCCGGCGGGGAGCCCGCGGCCGACCGAGCGCCATCGGTCGGCCGGGGCTCCCTGCGGGCCTGAACCAATCTCATGAGGAGCGCTGCCATGGCAGAGCCGCGGCCCGTCCTGGAAATGGCGGGCATAGTCAAGGAGTTTCCGGGGGTACGGGCTCTGTCGGGCGTCGACTTCCGGCTCTTCCCCGGCGAGATCCACGCCCTGATGGGCGAGAACGGAGCGGGCAAGTCCACGCTCATCAAGGTGCTCACCGGCGTCTACTCCCTGGACGGCGGCACGATCACCCTGGACGGCGAGTCCGTGCGGATCGCCAGCCCGCTACAGGCCCAGCAGGCCGGCATCAGCACGGTCTACCAGGAGGTCAACCTCTGCCCGAACCTGTCGGTGGCGGAGAACATCTTCATCGGCCGTGAACCGACCCGCATGGGCCGCATCCAGTGGAAGCGGCTGCGCCGCGAGGCCGCCGAGCTGGTGGACCGGCTCGGGCTGGACATCGACGTCAGCGCCCCCCTGTCCTCGTACCCGCTGGCCGTCCAGCAACTGGTCGCCATCGTACGGTCGTTGAACACCGGCGACGCGGACGGCGACGGGCCGGGCACCAAGGTGCTCGTCCTCGACGAGCCGACCTCCAGCCTCGACCGCGACGAGGTGCTCCAGCTCTTCGCCCTGATGCGGCGGCTGAAGGACGAAGGCGTCGCGATCCTGTTCGTCTCGCACTTCCTCGACCAGATCTACGAGGTCTGCGACCGGATGACCGTGCTGCGCAACGGCACCCTGGTCGGCGAGCACATGGTCGCCGACCTCGACCAGGTCGGCCTCGTCCAGCTCATGCTCGGCAAGGCCATGGGCCAGCTCGACGAACTCCACGAACACCAGCTGCGCTCCGACGCCGGCGACACCCTCGTGCACGCCGAGGGCCTCGGCAGGACCGGCGGCATCGAGCCGTTCGACCTGGAGATCAGGACGGGCGAGGTGATCGGGCTCGCCGGCCTGCTCGGATCGGGCCGCACCGAACTCGCCCGGCTGCTCTTCGGCGCCGACCAGCCGGACACCGGCAAGGTCACGATCGGCGGCCGGCAGGTCTCGATGAGCGCCCCCAACGACGCCATCGGCGCGGGGGTCGCGTTCTGCTCCGAGAACCGCAAGAGCGAGGGCCTGGTGCCCGACCTGACGGTGCGCGAGAACATCATCCTGGCCCTCCAGGCCTCGCGCGGCTGGACCCGGCCCATCCCGGCCGCCCAGCGCGACGAACTCGTCGCCAAGTACATCAAGGCGCTCGACATCCGCCCGGCCAACCCCGAGGCGCGGGTGGGCCAGCTCAGCGGCGGCAACCAGCAGAAGGTGCTGCTGGCCCGCTGGCTGATCACCCAGCCGAAGCTGCTGATCCTCGACGAGCCGACCCGCGGCATCGACATCGGCGCCAAGGCGGAGATCCAGAAGCTCGTCGTCTCCCTCTCCGAGGAGGGCATGTCCGTGCTGTACATCGCGGCCGAGCTGGAGGAGGTGCTCCGGCTCAGCCACACCATCGGAGTGCTGCGCGACCGCCGGCTGGTGGCGCAGATCGCCAACGGGCCCGAGATCACCACGAGCCGGATCCTGGAGACCATCGCGAGCGGAGAGCACCAGTGACCACGTCCACGACCACCTCTTCCCGGTGGCGGGCGCTGACCCGCCACCACCTGTTCTGGCCGGTGGCGGTGCTCGTGCTCCTGCTGCTCGTCAACGTCCCCTTCACCCCCGACTTCTTCTCGGTCCGGATGGCCGACGGCCACCTCTACGGCAGCCTCGTCTCGATCGTGCTGTTCGGCTCGCCCCTCATCCTGGTGGCGGTCGGCATGACCCTGGTCATCGCGACCGGCGGCATCGACCTCTCCGTGGGCGCGGTCGTCGCCATCACCGGCGCGCTGGCCTGCTCCTACATCAGCGACCAGCACGACCAGGGCGCGCTGTCCGGGGTGCTGCTCGCGATGGGCCTCGGCCTCGTGGCCGCGGTCGTCTGCGGACTGTGGAACGGCTTCCTGGTGGCCCGGATGGGCATCCAGCCGATCATCGCGACCCTGATCATCATGGTCGCCGGGCGCGGCGTCGCCCAGCTGATCACCGACGGCCAGATCATCACCATCAACAGCGAGCCGTACAAGCTGATCGGCGGCGGCTACTGGCTGACCCTGCCGTTCTCCATCTTCGTGGTGGCCGCCGTGGTCGCCGTCACCGTGGCGCTGACCCGGCGCACGGCCCTCGGCCTGCTGGTCGAGGCGGTCGGCGGCAACGCCGAGGCCAGCCGACTGGTCGGCATCAGGTCCCGGCGCATCAAGATCATGGTCTACATGTTCTGCGCGCTGTGCGCGGGCATCGCCGGACTGATGATCAGCTCCAACACCTCGGCCGCCGACGGCAACAACGCCGGCCTGTGGATCGAGCTGGACGCGATCCTCGCCGTGGTGATCGGCGGCACCTCGCTGCTGGGCGGCCGGTTCTCCATCGGCGGCACGGTGGTGGGCGCCCTCGTCATCCAGACCCTGACCACCACGATCTACACCATCGGCGTGCCCACCCAGACCAACCTGGTCTTCAAGGCCGCCGTCGTCATCGTCGTCTGCCTGTTGCAGTCCCCGAAGTTCCGCGCCAAGGTCTTCGGCGCGAAGTTCGCCGCCCGGTTCGCGGCGAAGGGCGGCGCCAAGCCGGCCGCGCCCGCCGCCGACCCCGCCGCGGCGACCGAGGCCGCTCCCAAGATGGAGGTGTCGTGATGAGCGCGACCACCCAGAGCCCCACGGCCTCCGACAGCCGTACCGCCACGCCCCCGTCCCGGGCCGCCCGGCTGCTCGGCGACCGGCGGCTGCCCGTCGCCGTGACGGCCCTGCTCTTCCTGCTGATGTACGGCGGCGGCCTGGCCCGGTACCAGTACTACGGGTTCGGCGAACCGCAGGTCTTCCTGAACCTGTTCATCGACAACGGCTATCTGCTGGTCGCCGCGGTCGGCGTCACCTTCGTCATCCTGTCGGGCGGCATCGACCTCTCCGTCGGCTCGATGATCGGCTTCACGACGATGTTCACGGCCTGGCTGGTGGAGCGCCAGGGCCTGCCCCTGCTCGTCGTGGTCCCCATGGCGCTGGCCGTGGGCGCCTTCGGCGGCTTCCTCATGGGCTACGTGATCCACAACTTCGAGATCCAGCCGTTCATCGTGACCCTCGCGGGCCTCTTCCTCTTCCGCGGTCTGTGCCTGGTCATCTCCAAGGAGTCGATCTCCATCGGCGACTCCACGGTCAGCAGCCTGGCGCAGGCGCAGGCCTCGCTGGGGGCGGGGTTCCTGTCGATCGGCGCGATCGTCTCCCTCGTCGTCCTCGCCGTGGCGTTCTACGTCCTGCACTACACGCGCTTCGGACGCCGGGTCTACGCCATCGGCGGCAACGAGAACTCGGCCATGCTGATGGGCCTCCCGCAGGGCGGCACCAAGATCGCCGTGTACACGGTGAGCGGGTTCTGCTCGGCGCTCGCCGGGCTCCTCTTCACGCTCTACATCCAGTCCGGCGACCCGCTGCACGCCACCGGCATGGAACTGGACGCGATCGCCGCGGTCGTCATCGGCGGCACCCTGCTGACGGGCGGCTCCGGCTATGTCCTGGGCACCCTGTTCGGCGTCCTCGTCCTCGGCCTGATCAAGAGCATCATCCAGTTCGAGGGCACGCTCAGCTCCTGGTGGACGAAGATCGCCACCGGTGTGCTGCTGTGCGCGTTCATCCTGGTCCAGCGCTTCATGACGACCCGCAAGAAGACCTGAGCCGCACACCGCGTCAGCAGCCGGCGTCCGTCTTGAACACCACCCACACCGTCTTGCCCACGGGATGCCCGGTGACCCCCAGGTCGTCCGACACCTCCCGGGCGAGGTGCAGCCCCCGGCCCGAGCACGCGTCCTCGGCCGGGGGCGCGGCCGGAGCGGGGTGGTCGCCGGTGTCGCGCACGGCCAGACGCAGCAGCGAACCGTCGAGCGTGAGCGTCACGCAGTACTGCCTGCCCGGCGGCACTCCGTGCAGCAGGGCGTTGGTGGCGAGCTCCGACACGCACAGCGTGACGTCGTCCAGCCGGTCGAGGCGGTCCCAGTCCGTGAGGGCCTGGCGGACGAAGGCGCGGGCGTCCCGTACCGAGGCGCGCGAGCGGGGGAAACGACGTTGCCGTGACGAGGGCACGGGGGCCACCTCCGTGGTTCAGGGGCGTCCTGCGGCAGCACCTTACTGTTGTTCGCGAAAGGCGACAAGGTGGTGCGGGGTGGCTGAGGGTGGCTGTGGGGTGGCGGTCGGCGCGCACGGCGGGTCGCCTACCGTGTAGGACGGCAGGGTCGGAAGAGCGGTCGGCCGTACAGGAGGACGTCGTGGGTGGGAGCGATTGGGTCAGCTCGTCGTTGCCGTATCTGACGCCCCGGCTCGCCGGGCAGGGCGACGCCTGGGCGGCCGAGGCCGCGGCGCGAGGGCGGCGCGGCAACCAGCGCATCCTGCACGCGGGCGAGACGCCCGCGCCCGCCGAGGTGGCGGAACTGCTCGGCGTCCCCGCCGGCGAACCCGTCGTGGTGCGCCGGCGGCTGATCCTGCTCGACGACGAGCCCAGCGAGCTGACCGACACCTACTACCCGCTCGCGATAGCCGCCGGCACCCGCCTCGCCGGCGCCGCCAAGATCCCCGGCGGCGCCCTCGCCCTGCTCGCCGAACGCGGCCACGTCGGCGCCCTCGTCCGGGAGGACGTCACGGCCGGCCTGCCCGACGAGGCGGAACGCGAGACCCTGGGCGCCGCCCCCGGCGAACCGGTCCTGCGGCTGGTACGGCTCACCCTGGACCGCGACGACCGTCCGATCCAGGTCGACCGTATGGTGATGCCTGCCCTACGGCAGAGGCTGCGCTACCAGATCAGGATCGGATGACCGTGCCCAAGGCAGACCCGGACGCCGTCGACCGCCGCTCCCTGCACGAGCGCATCGCGGCCGATCTGCGCGACGACATCATGAGCGGTGACCTCGCCCCCGGCGCCAACCTGCCCAGCACCGCCCAGCTCAAGGAACGCTTCGAGGCGTCCGGCGCGACCGTGCAGAAGGCCCTTCAGCTCCTCAAGGACGAACGCCTGGTGGTCGGCCGGGCGGGGGCCGCCGTCACCGTCCGCGAACACCGCCAGCGCACCGTGGCACCCGCCTCCCTGATGGCGCCGAACGCCCCAGGGGAGCCCTACCGCTGGCTCGCGGAGGCGGCCAAGCACGGCACGCACGCCCGCACCGAACTGCTGGACGTCACCGACACGCGCCCGCCCGCCGACGTCCGCGCCGCCCTCGGCCTGCCGCCGGACGGCACGGCCGTGCTGCGCCGGCAGATCCTCCTCGTCGACGACGAACCCGCCGAACTGGTCGAGGCCTACTACCCGCCGGACATCGCCCGGGGCACGCCCCTGGCCGAGCGGCGCAGGATCCGGGGCGGGGCCCCCGCCCTGCTGACCGCCCTGGGCCACCCGCCCCGGCGCAGCACCGACCGCGTCTCCGCGCGCGTCCCCACCCAGGACCAGTACCGGTTGCTGCGCCTCACCAGCAGCATGCCGGTGCTGCGCACGCTGCGCGTCGTGACCGGCGACGACGGCCGTCCCGTCGAGGTGACGGTGATGGTGAAGGCGGGCCACCTCTACGAGCTGCGGTACGACTTCACCGCGGAGGACGGGAACGAGGGCGGGGAAGGGAACGGGAAAGGGGCGTGAGCGTGCCCCTCCCGGCCGGTGTCCCGGTGCTCGGCGTCGTCCTCGTCCCCGGCGGCCGGGTCCGCGTCCGGCGGGCGGCGCGGGGCCACGCCCCGCGCTGAGGTCTACGGCCGGTCGCCGCCGGCCGCGAGCATGCGGTGCAGCAGCGCGCGCAGCACCAGCCGCTCCTCCTCGGTCAGCCCCGCCAGCGGCTCGCGGGCGAACCGCAGCGACTCGCGCAGCCCCCGTGCGATCCGCCGGCCCTCCTCGGTGGCCGCCGCCAGCTTCACCCGGCGGTCGGCCGGGTCGGGGCGCCGTTCGACCAGGCCGCGCGACTCCAGCCGGTCGACGATGCCGGTCACGTTCGACGGCTCGCACTTCAGCTTCTGCGCCAGCTTGCGCATCGGCAGCGGCTCCAGCGAGAGCAGGCTCAGCAGCCTGGCCTGCGCGCCGGTGAGCGAGTGGTCGGCGGCGGCGTCCTCGTAGTCCTCGTAGAAACGGGCCACGACCTCGCCGATCAGCTCGACGACCTCCAGCGTCAGAGCGTCGGGAAGGGCGGCCGGACCGGTGGGTCCGGCCGGCCGGGGGGCCGTATGCGCGGACGGATGTGAGGCGGACATGGATCCAGGGTACCCGTTTACTTGACATCATGAAATATTCAGGAGCATGGTTGTTTCAGGTAGTGAAGCATTATCTCCTGACGCAGCACATGCAGCATGGAAAGGCAGCCCCCCATGACCGACTCGGCCCTCCCCACCACCAGCCGCGAATGGCGTCTGCTCAGCCGCCCCGTCGGCTGGCCGAAGCCCGAGGACTTCGAACTCGCCGAGGCGCAGATCCGCCGCCCCGGCCCGGGTGAGGTGCTGGTGCGCAACGCGTACGTCTCCGTGGACCCGTACATGCGCGGCCGCATGAGCAGCGCCAAGTCCTACGTCGCCCCCTTCGAGCTGGGCAAGGCCATGCAGGGCGGGGCGGTCGGCGAGGTCGTCGCGTCCGAGGCCGAGGGCGTCTCGGTGGGCGACCACGTCCTGCACTTCGGCGGCTGGCGCGAGTACGCCACCTTCGACGCCGGACAGGCCGTCAAGGTGGACCCCGAGGCCGCCCCGCTCTCCGCCTACCTCGGCGTCCTCGGCATGACCGGCCTCACCGCCTACGCGGGCCTCCTGCGCACGGCCGTCTTCAAGGAGGGCGACGCCGTCTTCGTCTCGGGCGCGGCCGGCGCCGTCGGCAGCCAGGTCGGCCAGATCGCCAAGCTCAAGGGCGCCTCCCGGGTCATCGGCTCGGCGGGCTCCGACGACAAGGTCAAGCTCCTCGTCGAGGAGTACGGCTTCGACGCGGCCTTCAACTACAAGAACGGCCCCGTCGCCGAGCAGCTGCGCGCCGCCGCCCCCGACGGGATCGACGTCTACTTCGACAACGTCGGCGGGGACCACCTCGAGGCCGCCATCGGCTCCCTCAACGAGAAGGGCCGCATCGCGATCTGCGGCATGATCTCGGTCTACAACAACACCGAGCCCGCCCCCGGCCCGAAGAACCTGGCCCGCCTCATCCAGACCCGCGGCCGCATCGAGGGCCTGCTGGTCGGCGACCACTACGACCTCCAGCCGCAGTTCGTCCAGGAGGTCGGCGCCTGGGTCCGCTCCGGTGAGCTGAAGTACCGCGAGACGGTCGTCGAGGGCATCGAGAACAACCTGGAGGCGTTCCTCGGGGTCCTGCGCGGCGACAACACCGGAAAGATGATCGTCAAGCTCTGACCGCCGACGGTCCGCCCGCAGGCCGTCCGCCTGCCGGCCGCCCGCCCGAAGGCCGCCCCCCGCGCACGTTCCGCGCGGGGGCGCGGCCTTCGCCGTCGTTCAGCCCGTGGCCGTCGTTCAGCCCGTGGCCGTCGCTCAGCCCGTGGCCAGCGCCGCCCGGTGCACGGCTCGCGCCAGCCGGTCGTTCTCCGGGGCCGCCCCGCCCGGGAAGGCGCACCGCCGCCGCGTGTAGCCGTAGGCGAGTCCGCTGCGCGGGTCGGCGAAGGCCTGGCAGCCGCCCGCCCCGCTGTGCCCGAACGCGCCCACGCCCAGGAACGGGTGCCAGGTGTCCGCGGTGGCCTGGAAGCCCAGCCCGTACGCCTTGTGCGAACGCGCCACCACGTCATGGCCCACGGAGTGCAGCTGCCCGAACTCCGCCGCCGTGTCCTCCTTCAGCAGCGGCGCCTTCCCGCCGGTCTCGCTGATCGCCGCCGCGTACAGCCCGGCCAGCCCGCGCGCCGACGCGACCCCGCCCACGGAGGCGGGCCCCCTGGCCCGCACCAGCGGATCGTTCGGCAGCAGCTCCAGATCGGTCGGCTCGGCGGCGTGACGGTTGAAGGCGACGGCGGCCAGCGTGTGCGGCCCGTCGGCCGCGGAGTCCAGCAGCGCCCGCTGCCCGGCCGTCGGCGCCATCCGCTGCGCGCTGCGAAAGCGCGGCTCGTGCCGGGCCGGCAGCCCCAGGAAGAAGTCCAGCCCGTAGGGGGACCGCACCCGCTCCTCGTGCACCTCCTGGAGCGTGCGGCCCGTGGCCCGCCGGACGACCTCGCCGCTGAGCGCCCCGATGACCAGCGCGTGGTAGCCGAAGGCGCTGCCCGGCCGCCAGAACGGCCGCTGGTCGGCGAGACGTTCGGCGAGCTGGCGGTCGTCGGCCAGCTCGCGCGGGGAGAACCCGCCGTCCGTGCCGACCACGCCGGCCCGGTGGGACAGCAGCTCGCGCAGGGTCAGCGCGCCCTTGCCCTCGGCGGCGAACTCCGGCCAGTAGTAGGTGACCTTGCGGTCCAGCTCCAGCGTGCCGTCCTGGACGAGGAGCGCGACCACCAGATGCGCCGCGCCCTTGGTCGAGGAGTACACGCCGTAGAGGGAGTCGGGGCCGGCGCCGTCGCCGGACGCCCACAGGTCGACGACCCGCCGGCCGTGCACATACGCGCACAACTGGCCCTCGTAGTCGGGCTGTTCCTCCGCCACGAACGCGGCAAACTCCTCCCGTACCGCCTCGTATCCGCCGGCGACCGTGCCGTGGATCTCCTGCGCCGTCCGAGCCAAACGAGTCATCCGCTCTCCTCAACCAGCCCGCTGCTTGCCTGTGCCATGGTGATCAACGCCTGTGCGACCCGAGCCGGGGCGATCCGGGCCTGTGCGACCCGAGCCGGGGCGATCCGGGCCGGGTCGACGGCGTGGGGACGAGACCGCGGTCCGTGGAACCGGTCGTGCCCGGGTGGACGACGGCGGCGGCGCGGACGGCGGCCGGAACGGGCCGGGCGTGGGCCGGCGCTCGATGTGCGCACGTCCACCTCCTGGACTTGCCTGGATCGTTGCTTCCGGAGATCGGTACGGCAGGGTGTGCCCGATCGACTCAACTGCGGGAAGAGGGCATCGGTGTCACCGATGCCCCGGATGGCCCACGGGGCCCCGGCGGCGGCCGCGCCGTCCTGAAATGTGCACGACCGATAGAGTTCGGCCATGCGCGATCTCGGGGTGGGGTTCAGGTACCTCCTGAAGGGCCAGCGGTGGGTGGCCCGGCACGGCAGGCAGTACGGGTTCGGACTGGTCCCCGGACTGCTGACGCTCGTCCTCTACGCGGCGGCGCTGGTGGCGCTCGCGGTGTGGGGCGAGGACTTCGTGGGATGGTCCACGCCGTTCGCCGACGGCTGGCCGAACCCCTGGCTCGGCCTGTTCCGCGGCCTCCTCACCGCCGTGCTGTTCGCCCTCGGCCTCCTGCTCGCCGTCCTCACGTTCACCGCGGTCACCCTGCTCATCGGCCAGCCCTTCTACGAGAGCCTCTCCGAGCGGGTCGACCGGGACGTCTCGCCGGACGGCGCCGCCCCGGAGTCGGGGCTGCCGCTCTGGCGCGAGCTGTGGGTCTCCGCCCGCGACAGCCTGCGCGTCCTCGCACGCGCACTGGTCTGGGCGGTGCTGCTGTTCGCCCTCGGGTTCGTCCCGGTCGTCGGCCAGACGGTCGTCCCCGTGATCGGCTTCTTCGTCACCGGCTTCTTCCTCACCGAGGAACTCGTCGCCGTCGCCCTCCAGCGCCGTGACGTCGACCTGCGGGCCCGGCTCGCCCTGCTGCGCGGCCGCCGGATGCTGGTCTGGGGCTTCGGCACCCCCCTGGGCCTGGCCTTCCTGGTGCCCGTCGTCGCCGTGTTCCTGATGCCCGGCGCGGTCGCGGGCGCCACCCTGCTGGCCCGTGAGCTGCTCGGCGAGGAGATCTCCGAGGACGCCGCGGACGGCACGGCGGACCCGGACGGCGGGGCGGACCCGAACGGCGGGGCGGACCCGGCGGGTACGGCCGGCACGGCCCGTGGGGCCGGCGGGGAGAACACCGCCTGGTGAGGGAGGCCCCCGCCGTCCGTGGCAGGGAGGCCCCGACCTCCGGGTGACACCTGCGGTCCGGCTCCGGCGGACCGGCGTCAGCCCCGCGCCCGCTCCGCGGCGCCCAGCGCCGCCGCCAGGATCGCCCGCACCTGGGCGACGATGTCCAGCCGGTTGCGCACGAACTCCGCGTCGGTCACCGTCCCGGTCGCCGGGTCGGCGTTGCCGGCCGCGAACTCCAGCACGGGCGTGTGCACATGGCCGCCCGGCAGGCTGTCGTGCAGTCCCAGCCGGTCGCGCAGCAGGGTCGCCCGGTACGCGATCTCGTTGGACAGGTAGTCCCCGCCGCCCCCGGCCCGCGCCGCCGAACCGGGCGTGGGACCGTCGGGCCGCACGACGGGACCGGCGCCGCCCGCCGGGATCTCGGTGACCTCCGGGTGGTCGTACACCGGGAACCGGCCGGTGTCGGCGGCCGTGACGGCCGCGTACGGGAGGGTCGTGGTCGTCCACTGCGGCTGCGAGGCGGGGTCGGCGACCGGGATCGTCCCCGTCCGGCCGATGTTCTCGTTGTCGGCGAAGCCGCCCCGCCAGGCCCCGTTGGCGCGCTCCACGTCGAAGCGGCCGACACGGCCCTGGCTGACGGTCGCGAACAGGTCGACGAGGGGCAGCTGCGGCCGCAGGGCGCGCTCCACGGCGCCCCGCGCGAAGTCCCGCCACCGCACCGGGAACACGGCGGCCTCGACGCGCGCGGGCCCGTCCGCCGTCCGGATCACCGTGCCGTCCAGGGCGAGCGCCGCCGCCCCCGAGGGGTTGGAGATGCGGACGTCCCGGTCCAGGGTGAACGGGTCGAAGCCGGTCACCAGCACCCGCCTGAGGCCCTCGGAGCGCCGGGGGAACCGGATGTCGCCCTGGCCGCGGGACGTGCGCTCCAAGGAATCCGTGAGGGCCGCTCGCTGACGTTCCGTCACCGCGAACGGGGGCTTCCAGGCGCGCAGCCGGCTCGTCATGTCGAGCCGCGCCCAGTACAGCGGCCGGTCGTCGTCGCGGCTGAGGTCGCCGCCGGCCGGCCCGCGCCCCTGCGCCCGGTCCACCGCCCGGCGCCACAGGGCCGAGCCCTCCCGGGCGACGACCCGCCGGGCGGAGGCGTAGGACGGCGAGGCGGCCAGCAGCCGGGCGAACCGCGGGGCCGCCGTGCCGAACCCGGAGCGGGCGAGGATCTCCTGCGGGACGGCCTGTGCCAGCCGCTGCTCCTCGACGGTGGGAGGGGCGGGGGCCGGCCCGGCCGGGGCCGCCGCGGCGGGGGAGGAGAGCCCGGCCGCCAGGGCCAGACCGAGGATGCCGGCGCGAACGCGTATGCGGTGCACGGGAGTCGGGGTCCTTCCGTCGCTGTGGGGGAAGCGTGGGGTGGGACGACGGAAGTATCCTGTGCCGCGTGCCGCTCACGCCATGGAGCCTGCCCCCGGCCGTGCACCCCCGCGCGGTGCGGACCGGGGATGCGGGCGGCCGCCTCCCGCGGCGCGGCGGCGAAGGCGTCGCGGGGCCTTCGAGGCGGACCGTCGGTGGTCCTTTGTGAAAGGTTCGTACGAAATCCCGGGCGGGCCGCTCGAACGCCGACCGCGGGATCACCGCGAGGATTACCGTGTGAGCGGGCACGGCCGCCCGATCCGGCGCGGCCGCCGCCCCCCGAACAGCCCCGGCCCGGGACCTGACCCCTGGGCCGGGGCAACATCTCCCCTCGCGCCGCGGAGCGCCGCCACCCACCGCGGACCGCCTTCCCGCCGCCACCGCCTCCCCGTCCGCGGCGCGCTGTGTCCGTACGGTCGCCCGTCGCCCGTCGCCCGTCGCCGCCGCCCGTCGCCCGCTAGCGGACCGAGAAGCCGTAGACCGTCTCCGACCGGTAGACCTCGCCGGGGCGCAGCACGGTGCTCGGGAATCGGGGCTTGTTGGGGGAGTCCGGGAAGTGCTGGGTCTCCAGCGCGACGCCCGCGCCGGGCACGAACGGCTCGCCCAGGTGGTCGGCGGTGTAGAGCTGGAGCCCCGGTTCGGTCGTGGACACGGTCAGCACCCGCCCGGTCGCCGGGTCGTGCAGCTCGGCGACCTCCGCCGGCGCGTCGGTGACGCCCTTGTCAAGCACGAAGTTGTGGTCGTAGCCGGCGCCGACCTTGCGGCCCGAGCGGAAGTCGAAGCGGCCCCCGGCCACCGGCGCGAGTTCGCCCGTCGGGATCTGGTCCGCGTCGACCGGCGTGTACCGGGAGGCGGCCAGCCGCAGTTCGTGGTCGCCCGCCGTGCCGCTGCCGGGCCCGCGGAGGTTGAAGTAGCCGTGGTGGGTCAGGTTCACCACGGTGGGCGCGTCGGTGACGGCCCGGTAGGCGAACCGCAGCGCCCCCGACGCGTCCAGCGTGTACGTGGCCGAGACCTCCAGCCGTCCCGGGAAGCCCTCCTCGCCGTGCGCGGCGACCCGGCTCAGCCGCAGCCCGTGCTCGACCGGCTCCACGTCCCACACCCGCTTGTCGAACCCGCCCGGCCCGCCGTGCAGGGAGTTGGGCGCGGCGTTGGGCTCCAGCGCGTAGGTCACCCCGTCCAGCGGGAAGCGGGCGTGCGCGATCCGGTTGGCATACCGTCCGACCAGCGCGCCGAGATAGGGCTCCGGATGGGAGAGATAGCCCTCCAGGTCCGCGAACCCGAGCACCACGTCCGCCGTGTGCCCGTCCCGGTCCGGGACCTCCACGGACTGCACGATCCCGCCGTACGACAGAACACGCACCCGCGTGCCCGCCCGCTCCAGGGTCCAGCGGTGCACGGGAGTGCCGTCGGAAAGTGCTCCGAAGTGTTCGCTCATGGGCGGAACTTTAGGTCACGAGGTCTTCCCGGTGACTCCCCGATAGGCCAGCTCAGCGAGGCGCGCCTGGCCGTCCTTGCTGGGATGGAACCAGTCCCAGTGGCTCAGCTGGTCGGTGCCGAACCGGAAGTCGTACACCGCGCCGCCGTCGAAGCGGCACCGCGCGTCCTTCGCGCAGACCTCCTTCAGCACCGTGTTGTAGGCCTCCACCCGCTTCTGCACGGTGTCCCGCCGCAGGGTCGCCGCCGCGTCCAGCGCGTCCGCGTCGCCCAGCATGGACGGGCAGATGCCCAGCTTCCAGATCTGCTTGCCCAGCGCGTTCGTCCGCCCCTGCGACCACAGCCGTTTCAGGTTCGGCACGCTCGACACGTACACCTGCGTCCCCGGCAGCGCCCGGCGCAGCGTGCGCAGCGCGTCCGTGAACTGCGCGCGGAAGTCGGACACCGGCGTCATCGCCGCCGTGGACGCGCGGCACGCGTCGTTCGCGCCCGCCATCACCGTCACCAACTGCGGCTTGTGCAGCACCGCCTGGGCCATCTGGGCCGGCACGTCGGCCATCCGCGCCCCGGTCGCCGCGTGGTTCCAGCTGTGCGTGGCCGCCTTCGCGGGGCCCAGCAGCCGCACCGCGAGACTCTTCACGTCGGCGCTGTCGCCGGTCGCCCAGGACACCTGCGGACAGTCCGCGAGCACCGTACAGGCGTCGAAGCCGCGCGTGATGGAGTCGCCCACCGCCGCCACCGACGACGGGCTGGAGTCCCACAGCGGGGCCGGCGACGCGGAGGGCTTCGCGTGGCGGGCCCGCGCACCCGACGGCCCCGAACCGTCACCGCCGCCCAGGGCGTCACAGCCCGCCAGGCCCAGGACGGCCGCCGTCGTGCCCGCGAGCACGGCCCGCGCGTGCCGGTTTCGCTTCCGCATCCGCTGGTGTTCCCCTCGCTCTTCGAACAACGCTCCCCCCTAGGACAACGCACGGGAGTTCCCGGGCGGATCACACCCGCAAGATGGAACGCTTCCCACCCGTACAGGCGTCCTGCCGGGTGAAAGGCGGAGCTTTCAGGGCACCAGGACAGACGGTACGTCACACTCCTTGCGCCGCCGCACGGTAGCCTCGCCCTCAACGCGGCTGCCTGCCACCGCCGCCGTTGCCAGCCAGCAAGACTGTCCCGCTCTGCCCGGAGGTCCCGGTGACGACACGTGGAGTTCTGTACGTGCACTCCGCGCCGCGCGCGCTGTGCCCGCACGTCGAGTGGGCCGTCGCCGGGGTGCTCGGCACGCGCGTCAACCTCGACTGGATCCGGCAGCCCGCCGCGCCCGGCACCTGGCGCTCGGAGTTCTCCTGGAAGGGCGAGGCCGGCACCGCGTCCAAGCTGGCGTCGGCGCTGAGAGGCTGGCAGATGCTGCGCTTCGAGGTCACCGCCGAGCCGTGCGCCACCGCCGAGGGCGAGCGCTACAGCTGCACCCCCGACCTCGGCATCTACCACGCCGTCACCGGAATCCACGGAGACATCCTCATCCCCGAGGACCGTCTGCGGGCCGCACTGCTGCGCAGCGGGCGCGGCGAGACGGAGCTGGAGGGCGAACTCTGCAAGCTCCTCGGCAAGCCGTGGGACGACGAACTGGAGCCCTTCCGCCACGCTGGCGAGGGCGCCCCGGTGCGCTGGCTGCACCAGGTGGTCTGAGGACCGCGCCGGGCGCGACCACGCGGACCGCGCAGAGCCCGAAGGGCCCCGCCTCCCACGAGGCGGGGCCCTTCAGGCGTTCACGCGACGGCGTACGGCCGCGTCTCAGACCGAGCGGAACGCCAGGACGACGTTGTGCCCGCCGAACCCGAACGAGTCGTTCAGCGCGGCGATACGGCCCTCGACGGGCAGCTTGCGCGCCTCGCCGCGGACGACGTCCGCGTTCGCCTCGGCCTCGGGGTCGATGTTCTCGACGTTGATGGTCGGCGGAGCGACCCGGTGGTACAGCGCGAGGATCGTCGCGACGGACTCGACGCCGCCCGCGCCGCCCAGCAGATGACCGGTCATCGACTTCGTCGCCGAGACCGCCATGTGATCGGCGTCGTCGCCGAAGACCTTGCGCAGCGCCTTCAGTTCCGCGACGTCGCCGGCCGGCGTCGAGGTGGCGTGCGCGTTGACGTGCACGATCTCCGCCGGGTCCAGGTCGGTGTTGTCCAGCAGGTTCTGCAGGGCGTGCGAGATGCCGCGGCCCTCCGGCTCCGGCTGCACGATGTCGTGGGCGTCGGCCGAGATGCCCTGGCCGACGGCCTCGGCGTACACGCGGGCCCCGCGCGCGGCCGCGTGCTCGGCGGACTCCAGGACGATGACGCCGGCGCCCTCGCCCATGACGAAGCCGTCGCGGGCCGTGTCGTAGGGACGCGAGGCGCCCTGCGGGTTCTCGTTGTTCTTGGACATCGCCATCATGTTGCCGAACGCGGCGATGGGCAGCGGGTGGATCGCCGCCTCGGTGCCGCCGGCGACGACGACGTCGGCGCGGCCGGTGCGGATCATCTCGATGGCGTAGCCGATGGCCTCCGCGCCCGACGCGCACGCCGAGACCGGCGTGTGCACGCCCGCGCGGGCGCCGACCAGCAGGCCGACGTTGGCGGAGGGGCTGTTGGGCATCAGCATGGGGACGGTGTGCGGGGAGACCCGGCGCACGCCCTTGTCCTTGAGGACGTCGTACTGGTCGAGGAGGGTGGTGACGCCGCCGATGCCGGAGGCGATGACGGCGCCCAGGCGGTCGGCCTCGACGTCGCCCTCGCTGCCCTCCTCGCCGGCCTTGCCGGAGAAGCCGGCGTCCTTCCAGGCCTCCTGGGCCGCGATCAGCGCGAACTGCGCGGAACGGTCCAGCTTGCGGGCCTGCGGCCGCGGGATGACCTCAAGAGGCTCCACGGCGACACGGGCCGCGATGCGGACGGCCTGGTCGGCCGCCCACCCCTCCTCCAGGGCCCTGACACCGGACTTGCCGGCGACGAGACCCTCCCAGGTAGAGGCTGCGTCGCCACCCAGCGGTGTGGTTGCGCCGATACCGGTGACGACCACGGTGCGATTGGTCGGGATCACGGATTCTTTCTCCAACGTTACGAGGATTCAGCGGCGCCACCGCCGGGTGGCGGGGCAGTCCGGTCCAGGGGACCGGGGTGGGTCAGCCCTGGTTCTTGAGGATGTAGTCGGTCGCGTCGCCGACCGTCTTTAGGTTCTTGACGTCCTCGTCCGGGATCTTGACGTCGAAGCGCTCTTCGGCGGCGACGACGACCTCGACCATGGACAGCGAGTCGACGTCCAGGTCGTCGGTGAAGGACTTGTCCAGCTGGACGTCCTCAACCGGGATGCCGGCGATCTCGTTCACGATGTCGGCGAGACCGGCGACGATCTCTTCCTGAGTGGCGGCCATGTTGGCGCTCCTTCGTAGATATCCACAGGTGTGGCAGTGGGTGTTTCCCGCACCGGACCGATTGATCCGGCACGGAGTGCCTAGGGGAGGGTAACGACAGTGGCGGCGTACACGAGACCCGCCCCGAATCCGATGACGAGCGCGGTGTCGCCGCTCTTCGCCTGGCCGGTCGCCAGAAGCCGCTCCATCGCGAGCGGGATCGAGGCGGCCGAGGTGTTGCCGGTGGTGCGCACGTCACGGGCGACCGTGACGGACTGCGGCAGCTTGAGGGTCTTCACCATCGAGTCGATGATGCGCTCGTTGGCCTGGTGCGGGATGAAGACGTCGAGTTCGTCGGCGCTGACGCCGGCGGCGTCCAGCGCCTCCTTGGCGACCTTCGCCATCTCGAACACGGCCCAGCGGAAGACCGCCTGGCCCTCCTGCGTGATCGCGGGGAACTTGCCCGTGGAGCTGTCGTACTCCGTCCACGGCACGGTCTGCTTGATGGTCTCCGACTTGTCGCCCTCGGAGCCCCAGACCGTCGGGCCGATCGCCGGCTCCTCCGAGGGGCCGACGACGACCGCGCCCGCGCCGTCGCCGAACAGGAAGGCCGTGGCACGGTCCTCCAGGTCGGTCAGGTCGGACAGCCGCTCGACGCCGATGACGAGCACGTACTCGGCCGAACCCTCGACCACCATGCCCTTGGCGAGGGTCAGGCCGTAGCCGAAGCCCGCGCAGCCGGCCGAGATGTCGAACGCGGCCGCCTTGTCCGTGCCGAGCTTGTCGGCGATCTCGGTGGCCACGGCCGGAGTCTGCTTGAAGTGCGAGACGGTCGACACGACCACCGCGCCGATCTGCGCGGCGGAGATCCCGGCGTCGGCGATCGCCTTGCCGGACGCCTCGATCGACATGGCGGCGACGGTCTCCTCGTCGTTCGCCCAGTGCCGGGTCTCGATGCCGGAGCGGGAGCGGATCCACTCGTCGGACGAGTCGATCGTCTCCAGGATGACCTCGTTGGGCACGACCCGGACGGGCCGGTAGCCGCCGACGCCGAGGATGCGCGCGTACGGGGAGCCCTTGCTGGGCTTGATCTTCGCCATCAGGGCTCCTCAGGCGACGCCGTGCTCGGCGATGAGCTCGCGAGCGGCGTCGAGGTCGTCGGGGGTCTTCAGCGCCAGCGTCTTCACGCCGGGCAGGGCGCGCTTGGCGAGGCCGACCAGGGTGCCGCCGGGGGAGACCTCGACGAGCGCGGTCACGCCCAGCTCCTTGAAGGTCTCCATGCACAGGTCCCAGCGGACCGGGTTGGCGACCTGGCCGACCAGCCGGTCCAGGATCTCGGCCCCGGTCGCCACGGCCTGCCCGTCCTTGTTGGAGACGTAGCGGACCGTGGGGTCGGCCGGGGTGAGCTCCGCGGCCGCCTTGGCCAGGGTCTCGACGGCGGGCGCCATGTGCCGGGTGTGGAAGGCGCCGGCCACCTTCAGCGGGACGACCTTGCGGACGCCCTCGGGCTTGTCCTCGGCCAGCGCGGCGAGCTGCTCCAGCGTGCCCGCGGCGACGATCTGGCCCGCGCCGTTGATGTTGGCCGCGGTGAGCCCCAGCTTCTCCAGGTGCGCGACGGAGACCTCGGGGTCCCCGCCGAGCAGCGCGGACATGCCGGTCTCGGTGACCGCGGCGGCGTCGGCCATGGCCAGGCCGCGCTTGCGCACGAGGCCCAGCGCGACGGTGTCGTCGAGGACGCCGGCCAGCGCGGCGGCGGTGAACTCGCCGACGCTGTGGCCCGCGACCGCGGCCGGCGACGCGTCGCCGAGCGCCGTGGCGGACAGGATGCCGGCGGCGACCAGCAGCGGCTGGGCCACCGCGGTGTCACGGATCTCGTCCGCGTCGGCCTGTGTGCCGTAGTGGGCGAGGTCCAGGCCGATGGCGTCGGACCACGCGGCGACGCGGGCGGCGGCGCCGGGCAGTTCGAGCCAGGGGGTCAGGAAGCCGGGCGTCTGGGCGCCCTGGCCGGGAGCGACGAGTACGAGCACTCTCACACTCTCTCTTGGGGACGGCCGAAGCCGCCCGTGGGGACAGGGACGAAGAACGGCAGGGGGTTTTGTGGACCCCCGACAAAAGGCTAGGTCTGAGGATCTCCGTCGGCCAGACGCCCCAGGATCAGCGCGATCCGGAGCGTGAACGCGGAGCGTACATCCGACGGCGACCAGCCGGTGACGTCAGTCACACGTCGGAGCCGGTAGCGCACGGTGTTCGGGTGGACGAAGAGCATCCGGGCGGCCCCTTCGAGACTGGACGCCTGTTCGAGATAGACCGAGAGCGTCTCCAGGAGCGCGGACCCGGCCTCCTCCAGCGGTCTGTAGATCTCCTCCACCAACTGCTCGCGCGCACCGGGATCACCGGCGATGGCGCGCTCCGGCAGCAGATCGTCCGCCAGCACCGGCCGCGGAGCGTCCTGCCAGGCGGAACAGGCCTTCAGACCGGCCGCGGCGGCCTGTGCGGACCGGGTCGCGGCCAGCAGGTCGGGGACGACGGGTCCGGCCACGACGGGTCCCGCGGCGAACGGCCCGATCAGCGACTTCGCGACGGCGAGCGGGTTGTCGCTGCCGCCGGCGATCACCACCAGCCGGGTGCCGAGCACTCCGGTCAGCACCTGGAGCTTGGAATGCCGCGAGGCCCGCCGGATGGCCTCCACGGTCAGCTCCGAGTCGCCGTCCGGGGCGGTGCCCAGGACGACGCACACATGTTCCGGCGCGTTCCAGCCGAGCGCGGCGGCCCGGCTCACGGCCCCCTCGTCCGCCTCGCCGCTCAGCACGGCGTTCACCACGAGCGACTCCAGCCGCGCGTCCCAGGCGCCGCGTGCCTCGGCGGCCTGCGCGTACACCTGGGCGGTGGCGAAGGCGATCTCCCGTGCGTACACGAGGAGCGCCTCGCGCAGCACGTTCTCGTCGCCGGGGGCCGCGACCTCGTCGATCGCGGACTCCATGACCTCGATCGTGGTCCGCACCATCTCGACGGTCTGCCGCAGCGTGATCGCCCGGGTCAGCTCGCGCGGCGCCGTGCCGAACACGTCGGTGGAGATCGCCTGGGGGGCGTCGGGGCGCCGGAACCACTCGGTGAAGGCGGCGATGCCCGCCTGGGCGACCAGTCCGATCCAGGAACGGTTCTCCGGGGGCATCGCCCGGTACCAGGGCAGTGTCTCGTCCATCCGCGCGATGGCCTGGGCGGCGAGACTTCCGGAGGACTTCTCCAGCCGCTTCAGCGTGGCGGGGTGGGAGTGGACGGCGACCGCGGGCTGGGGGCGACTCGTTTCTGGTTCGGGCACATGGACAAGACTGCCTTATCGCCGCACGTGTTCGTGCCGGTGGGTCGTCTCCGCCCCGCCCGCGCCCCGCCCGTGCCCCGGCCTTCGCCCGGTCCGAGGGGCGGCCCGCCGCGCCGGGGCCCCGCGCGCGAGGGCGCGGCGGGTCTACGGTGGACCCCGTGATGGACGTACGGCGCGCAGGTGAGCGCTACCGAGGCGGGGACCCGGCCGCCGGCATCGAGTCGTGGCACGCGTTCTCCTTCGGCCCCCACTACGACCCCGGCAACCTCCGCTTCGGCCCGCTGCTCGCGTGCAACGAGGAGCGCCTCTACCCGGGCGCCGGGTTCGACGAGCACCCCCACAGCCACACGGAGATCGTCACCTGGGTCGTCGAGGGCGAGCTGACCCACCGCGACTCGGCCGGTCACGAGACCCGTGTGCGCCCCGGCGACGTGCAGCGGCTCAGCTCGGCGGGCGGCGTACGGCACGTGGAGCGCAACGGCGGCGGCGCGCCCCTGACCTTCGTCCAGATGTGGCTGGCCCCGGCGGAACCCGGCGGCGACCCGGCCTACGAGATCGTCCGCGGCATCGCCGACTCCACCCCCTACGCCGTCCCGCGGGCGGGCGCGATGCTGCACGTCCGGCGGCTGGGCGCGGGGGAGCGCACGGCGGTGCCGGACGCCCCGCTCGTCTACGTCCACGTCGTCCGCGGCGAGGTCCGCCTGGGCGACGAGGAACTGGCGCCCGGGGACGCGGCCCGCGTCACGGACGCGAAGGACCTGGAGGCGGTGGGGACGACGGCGGCGGAGCTGCTGCTGTGGGAACTGACGGGTCAGGAGCCGGCCGGTCAGGAGCCGGCCGGTCAGGAGCCGGCCGGTCAGGAGCCGGCCGGTCAGGAGCCGGCCGGTCGGGAGTCGGCCGGTCGGGAGTCGGCGGGCCGGGAGCCGGCCGGTCAGGAGTCGGCCGGCCGGGGGTCGGCCAGCCGGGAGGAGCCGGCCGGCTAGCGGATCTCCGCCAGCACCGCGTCCGTGAACGGCGGCCAGGCCTCGACCGCCCACGGGCCGAACGCCCGGTCCGCCAGCGCGACCGCGGCCGCCCCCGCGTCGGGGTCCACCCACAGGAACGTGCCGGACTGCCCGAAGTGGCCGAACGTCCGCGGCGACGACGAACTCCCGGTCCAGTGCGGGGACTTGGCGTCACGGATCTCGAAGCCCAGTCCCCAGTCGTTGGGGTTGTGGTGCCCGTACCCGGGCAGCACGCCCTTCGTCCCCGGGAACTGCACGGACATGGCCGCCGCCACCGTCCGCGGATCCAGCAGCGCGGGTGCCTGCAACTCGGCCGCGAACCGCAGCAGATCCTCGACCGTGGAGACGCCGTCCTTGGCGGGGGAGCCGTCGAGGGTCGTCGCCGTCATCCCCAGCGGCTCCAGGACCGCCTGCCGCAGGTACTCCGCGAACGGGATGTCCGTCGCCTTCGCGATGTGGTCGCCCAGCTGCTCGAACCCGGCGTTGGAGTACAGCCGGCGCTCACCCGGCGCGGCCGTCGTGCGGTGCTCGTCGAAGGCGAGACCGGAGGTGTGCGCGAGGAGGTGGCGGACCGTGGAACCGGGCGGCCCCGCGGGCTCGTTCAGCTCCACCGCGCCCTCCTCGTACGCGACGAGGGCCGCGTAGGCGGTGAGCGGCTTGGTGACCGAGGCCAGCGGGAAACGCCGGCCGACGGGGCCGTGGACGCCCGCCACCGTGCCGTCGGCCCGCACGACGCCCGCGGCGGCGGAGGGAACCGGCCAGTTCTCGATCAGCGCGAGACTCTTCAACGACATGCCCACGACCCTATGCGGCTCACAGCGGCAGCTCCATCAAGGGGTCCGGCTTGGGCCGGAAGCCCAGCGACGCGTACAGCGGGGCCGCGTCCGGGGACGCGGTGAGCTGCACCCGGACCGCGCCCCGCGCCCGGAACCAGGCCAGCAGCGCGTCCATGCCCGCGCGCGCGTACCCCCGGCGGCGCGCGTCCGGATCGGTGGCGACGGAGAAGACGTAGCCGATCGTCCCGCGCGGGTTGCCGGCGCGCCCGATGCGGTACTCGACCGTCCCGGCGACCAGCGCGGCCAGGACCCCCGGCCGCTCGGGGTGGTCGACGACGAAGGCGGCGAAGTCGCCGTCCGGCTCGGACAGCCGTCCGCGCAGCGTGGGCAGCGACTCGGCGTGCCAGTCGACGGACCCGCCGGACCCGTCGGCGGGCGACAGCGAGTCGATCATCACCTGACGCAGCCGCAGCACTTCGGCGGCGTCCTCGGGCAGGGCACGGCGTACGGGAGTCATTCCCGCACGCTAACCAATGCGATCAGGCCGAGTCCTCCGGTTTTCTCACCGGATCCGCTTGCTTGGAGCGCACTCCAAGGTCATAGCGTGGTGGTCATGACGGTGTTGCAGACCACGCCCGTGACCATCGAGCAGAACCCGGACCCCGCAGACGTCTGCGCCGCGCCCCCACCGCGGCACCCCCGGCCGGACGGCCGGGACAGCTACACGATCAGCGAGGTGGTCGCCTTCACCGGCCTGACGGCCCACACCCTGCGCTGGTACGAGCGGATCGGGCTGATGCCGCACGTCGACCGCTCGCACACCGGTCAGCGCCGCTACAGCAACCGTGACCTGGACTGGCTCGACCTCGTCGGGAAGCTGCGGCTCACCGGCATGCCGGTCGCCGACATGGTGCGGTACGCCGAACTGGTCCGCGAGGGCGCGCACACGTTCGGCGAGCGCCACGAGCTGCTGGAGAACACCCGGCGCGACGTGCGGGCCAGGATCGCCGAACTCCAGGACACGCTCGCCGTGCTCGACCGGAAGATCACGTTCTACGGGGACGCCCTGCGCGCCCGGTCCCACGACCCCCAGCTCCCCGACCAACAGCTCCCCGACCACCAGCTCCACGAAGCGGAAAGGACCGCCCGATGACGTCCAGCACGATCCCCACGGCACGACTCGGAGAGAACGGACCCGAGGTCGGCGTCCAGGGCCTCGGCTGCATGGGCATGAGCTTCGCCTACGGTCCCACGGACGCCGACGCGTCCCGCGCCGCGCTGGAACGGGCCCTGGAGCTGGGCGTCACGCTCTACGACACGGCCGACGCGTACGGCGCGGGCGAGAACGAGAAGTTCCTCGCGCCGTTCTTCAAGGCGCACCGCGACGAGGTCGTGATCGCCACCAAGTTCGCCCTGGCGATCCCCCCGGAGGACCCCTCGCGGCGGATCATCCGCAACGACGCGCCCTACATCCGCGAGGCCGTCGAGGCGAGCCTGCGGCGTCTGGACGTCGACGTCATCGACCTGTACTACATGCACCGCCGTGATGTGAACGTGCCGATCGAGGACACCGTCGGCGTGATGGCCGAGCTGGTGCGCGAGGGCAAGGTCAAGCAGCTGGGCCTGAGCGAGGTGACGGCCGCCGAGCTGCGCGCGGCGCAGGGCGTCCACCCCATCGCCGCGGTCCAGTCGGAGTGGTCGTTGTTCAGCCGCGACATCGAGGCGCAGGTGGTGCCGGCGGCCCGCGAGCTGGGGGTGAGCCTCGTCCCCTACTCGCCGCTCGGCCGGGGCTTCCTCACCGGCTCGTTCGCCGACGCCGCGACGGACCTCACCGCCGACGACTTCCGCCGTCAGCAGCCCCGCTTCAACGGCGAGAACGCGGTCGTCAACGCGGCCCTGCTGGAGCCGGTCCGCACGGTGGCCGAGGCCCACGGCGCCTCGCCCGGCCAGATCGCGCTGGCCTGGGTCCAGCAGCGCGGCGCGGTGCACGGTCTGCCGGTGATCCCCATCCCGGGCACCCGCAGGCCGGCCCGGGTGGAGGAGAACACGGCGGCGACGGCGATCGTGCTGAGCGAGGCGGAGCTGGCCCTGCTGGAGCCGATCTCGGCGAAGGTGGCCGGCGACCGGTACGCGGACATGCGGTTCGCCTCCGCGGGCCGCGAGTGACCGGCCCGCGTCCGGGGTTCTGATCCGGACGGGCGGGCCTACAGCTCGGCCAGCAGCTCGGCCTTCTTGACGGAGAACTCCTCGTCGGTGACCAGTCCGGCCTGGTGCAGCTCGCCGAGGTGGCGGATCCGGTCGGCGATGTCGGCCGGATCGCGGCGCGGCACGGTCGTGGCCGGGACGGCCGCCGAGGCCCCGCGCCCGCGGACCGCCGCCAGCACGGCCGCGGCGAACGGCAGCGACTCGTGGACGGGCCCGTAGCCGAGCCCGAAAACGACGGTCGCCGGATCCTGGTCGGGCTGCGCCGGCGCGTCCTGTCCGTTGACCAGCCGCAGGTGTCCCTCGAACACCTCCGGCGAGCGCCACTCGATGCCGCTCAGCTCGGAGACGGCGAAGCTCTGGTCGCCGGCCTTCCACTTGGCGGACGACGCCCCCGTCCAGAACCACCGGAAGCGCACCGTCCGCCCGTCGAACGAGGCCTTGCCGTCGTACGCCTTGAACGACAGCGGGGCCTCGGGGGCGTCCACCAGGAATCGTTCGGCCGGACCGGAGGCGGTCAGCTGCGACTTCAGCTCGTCGGCGTAGTACTCGGCGAGGGTCGCGCGCTCGGCGGGCAGCACCAGCCGGTAGGGGTCGCTGCCCTCCTTGAGCTGGCCGTCGGCCGCCTCCATCAGCGGGTCGGCTCCCGGGCGGGGCTCCGCGCGCAGGACGACCGTCCCGCGCTTGCCGGGCGTCAGCGTCACGCCGGCCAGGGCCGAGAGCGGGATCCGGCGTTCCCCGAGCGCGGAGAGCAGCTTGGGTGTGCGCAGCCCCCGTTCGTAGCGGATGAGGACGGAATCGGACTCGAACTCCCAGGCGGCATGAAATCCGGCCAGTACGTCACCCATGCGGCTCATCGTATGTGTGACACCCATTCTTCGTCCCCTCCCCGCGCGCACCCGCAATTGCCGCGTCTCTACGCGCGTCCGGCCTCTGTCGTGTCGGTCAAACCCGCCGTGCAGGCGTCATCATCGTGGGCGCACTCCACCGAACGGAACGCGCCGGTGCCGATCTCGGCGAAGTTGCGCAGGCTGTCCGTGCCCGGCTCGAAGTAGCCTCCGTGGCCCCGCGCCTCCCGCGCCGACAGCACGCGCGCGCCGAACTCCCGCGCCATCGGGTCCTCGCCGTGCCCGAGGCCGCCGACCTCCAGGTGCGGCACGTCCTGGATCCAGTCGTCGGCGTCGCGCATCGCCCACACGCGGGCGTCGGTGCCCAGCTCGGCCGCCTTGTCCACGCGCATCCCGGGGCTGCCGGCCACCGCGATGTCGCTGACCCGGCCCGGCAGGGAGCGCGCGGCGACCCCGCACACCACCGAGCCGTAGCTGTGGCAGAACAGCGACACCGGCGTGCGGCCGGGCAGGGCGCCGAGCAGGGCGTTCAGCCGGACGGCGCCGTTCCTGGCGCGCATCGCGGTGGCCGAGTCGATGCCCAGGCCGTCGGGCGAGGTGTAGTCGGCCCAGGCGATCACGGCCGTCCGCGTCGACGGGCTCGCCTCGTGCTCGGCCGCGTACAGGGCCTGCGCCATGCCGACGGGCGCCGAGTACCTGCGGTTGGTGCGCTGGAAGGTGAGCAGGTCGGTGTCGACGCCGGGCACGACCACGGAGATCCGCTCGGCGTCGTCGAGTCTGCCGAACACCTCGGCGGCCCGGCCGGAGCCCTCCGGGTCGAAGGCGAGGATCTGCCGGTCCGCGGTGCTCAGCGCCTGGTAGCGGTGCATGCGGCGGTCGGCCAGTTGCTGCCCGGCGGGGGTGAGCCGACTGTCGTGCAGCCGTGCGCGCTCCAGCCGGATCTGCTGCTGAAGGGCGACGCGGTTGGCGCGATAGCGCAGCTCCACGGGTGCGCCGTTCATGTTGCCCACCGCGAGCGCGTAGTCGTGCGCGAGGGCGGTGCGCTGCGGCGCGGTCAGCGCGGCGAAGAAACGGGCGAGCCGGGCGGGGGCCGAGGCGGGGTCCGGCAGCCGCCGGCCGTCGATCCGGCCGTGCTCCCACGCCGTGCGCGAGTTCTGCAGGGCGGTGGCGCCCCGGTGCTGGTGCAGGGCGGTCCAGCCGGTGGTCGTCAGCATCACGAACACCACGGCCAGGGCGGCCAGCGCGCGCCAGACGTTGAGCTGAGGGGAGGTGTCGAAGGAAGTCACTGTAAGGACACACTAGGAGAACGAGAGGGTCTCGGGTGAATCAAGTGACACGGATCACGTTTCAACCGCGGTCCGAGTGGTCATGATCCCCTTCAGGCCTGTGCGAGTTCAGGCCTGCGCGAGCCTCCCGGACCCGCTCCCGGACGCCGCGGCCCGTTCCGGCTCACGCCAGTCGCCCAGCAGCGCCGGTCCCAGCCCGTCGAGACACCGCGCCGTGATCAGCCGGATCGCCTCCGGGCCGAGTTCCCCGCCCGCGGACCACTGGCGCTCCGCCGCCCGCATCGCCCCGCTGAACACGGCCACCGCCAGCCGGGGCCGCGGATCGGCGTCCACGTCGAGCCCCTCGCGCTCGGCGATCACCCGCGCCAGGTCCTCCTCGACCTCCGCCGAGCGTCTCAGATGCGCGGCGAGCAGCACCGGCGTCTCCTCGATCACCCGGTACATGCGCAGATACAGCTCCACCGGGACGACGGACTCGACGACCTCGTTGATCGCGTACCAGCCCTCGATGACGGCCCCGCGCAGCGCCCGCATCGGCGCCTCGCCCGGCGGGCGGTCGCGGACCGCCTCGACGAACCGGGCCACCGTCATCTCCACCAGGCCCAGCGCCGCCTCGTCCTTGCCGGCGAAGTAGCGGAAGAAGGTGCGCTGGGAGACGTCGACGGCCTCGGCGATCTCGTCGACGGTCGTCCCGTCGTAGCCCTGGGACGTGAACAGCTCCGCGGCGGCCCGCAGCAGCGCGTTCCGGGTGCGCCGCTTCTTTCGTTCGCGCAGGGTGTCCATACGTGTCAGTTACCGACTTGTGAACTCGTTTGTCAATTGTCAGCGGCTGTCACTAGCCTCGAACACATGACTAGTCAGACCGCGATCGACTCGACCGGACCGGGGGGCAGGACGCCGGCGGACCCGTCCCAGGGCCCGCCCGCCGAGGGGCTGCGCGGCCACCCGTGGCTCACCCTGCTCACCGTCGCCGTCGGCGTCATGATGGTGGCCCTCGACGGCACCATCGTGGCCATCGCCAACCCGGCCATCGCCAGCGACCTGGGCGCCACCTTCGCCGAGGTCCAGTGGATCACCAACGCCTACTTCCTGGCGCTGGCGGTCTCCCTGATCACCGCGGGCAAGCTCGGCGACCGCTTCGGCCACCGCCAGACCTTCCTCATAGGCGTCGTCGGCTTCGCCGCCGCCTCGGGCGCGATCGGCCTGTCCGACAGCATCGCGCTGGTGGTCGTCTTCCGGGTCCTGCAGGGCCTGTTCGGCGCCCTGCTGATGCCGGCCGCGCTCGGTCTGCTGCGCGCGACCTTCCCGGCGGAGAAGCTCAACATGGCCATCGGCCTGTGGGGCATGGTCATCGGCGCGTCCACCGCGGGCGGCCCGATCCTCGGCGGCGTCCTCGTCGAGCACGTCAACTGGCAGTCCGTGTTCTTCATCAACGTGCCGGTGGGCGCCCTCGCCCTGGTCCTGGGCGTGCTCATCCTGCGCGACCACCGGGCCGAGAACGCTCCGCGCTCGTTCGACCTGCTCGGCATCGCCCTCCTCTCGGGCGCGATGTTCTGCCTGGTCTGGGCCCTCATCAAGGCGCCGGCCTGGGGCTGGGGCGACGGGGCGACCTGGGCGTTCGTGCTCGGCTCCGCGGCGCTCTTCGCGGCGTTCGCCTTCTGGGAGACGAAGGTCCGGGAGCCGCTGATCCCACTGGCGCTGTTCCGCTCGGTCCCGCTGTCGGCGGGCGTGATCCTCATGGTCCTGATGGCGGTCGCCTTCCTCGGCGGCCTGTTCTTCGTGACGTTCTACCTCCAGAACGTGCACGGCATGAGCCCCATCGACGCGGGCCTGCACCTCCTCCCACTCACCGGCATGATGATCGTCGGCTCCCCGCTCGCGGGCGCGCTGATCACCAAGCTCGGCCCCCGCATCCCGCTGGCCGGCGGCATGGCGGCCACCGCCGTCGCCATGTACGGCATGTCCACGCTGGAGACGGACACCGGCAGCGGTGTCATGTCGGTCTGGTTCGCCCTGCTGGGCCTCGGCCTCGCGCCGGTCATGGTCGGGGCCACCGAGGTGATCGTCGGCAACGCGCCCATGGAGCTGTCCGGCGTGGCAGGCGGTCTCCAGCAGGCGGCCATGCAGATCGGCGGCAGCCTCGGCACGGCCGTGCTGGGCGCCGTGATGGCCTCCAAGGTCGACAGCGACCTCCCGGTGAACTGGAAGGAGGCGGGCCTGCCCGCGCTCACCCCCGACCGGCTCGACCAGGCGTCGGAGGCGGTCCAGGTCGGCGCGGCCCCGGTGGGTCCGGGCACGCCCCCGGCGATCGCCGCGAAGATCGCCGACGTCGCCCACGACACGTTCATCTCGGGCATGAGCCTCGCGTCCCTGGTGGCGTCCGGGGTCGCGGTGGTCGCCGTCGTCGTCGCGCTGTTCACCAAGCGCGGGGAGAACGCGGACGCGGGAGCCGGTGTGGGCCACATCTGAGGCTCCCGCCGGGTCGGCGGACCTGACGGGATTTCAACGAATATCCCTCATCTATCCCTCATCAGGGTGACAACGCTAAAGGTTCCTCGCATCCGGCACGCGCCGCAGGTCACAGTTAGTCAAGCCCTCCGGATGGCAGGGCTGCCAGGGCCGCGGCGCGCTGCCGGAGGGGGACAGCGCGCCGACAGCCCGGCAACCGCGGCGCATAGTCCGCCTGTCGCGGGTACCCGACCATCGAACAGCCCCGGATTCCAGGGAGTTGACGATGGCCGGTCTCGGAAACGGCGCCCGCAGGTACCCCCGCTCGAGTGGCCGCACGGGGTCACGGTCCGGGCCGGATCGCGCGACGCTGGGCATCATCGGCCTCGTCTGCGCGGTCGCCGGATTCTTCACGCTGGGGATCGTCCTCGGCCCCGCGGCGATCGTCTGCGGCTGGCTGGCCATGGGCCGCACCTGGGCGGGCTCCCGCCCGGTACCGGCCCTGGTCGCCGTCGTCCTCGGCGCCATCGACACACTGCTCGCGATCATCTGGCTGGCGGGCGCCACGGGAACGGGCAACGGACTGCTCTGACCGACGGCGGGATCCGTCCCGGCCCGGTGGCCGGCGAGGGCTCCCCGCCCCGCGGCTCAACGCCGTCGTGAACGGCCGCCGCGGGGCGTCACCCGGTGTGCGGATGTTCCCGTCCGGCGACCGTCGCCCTACCCGCGCGCGGGCAGGGCCTGCGGCCGGGAGCGTCAGGAACGGACGGGCGCGGGGAACGCGTGAAGGGGCGGCGGAGCCGGACCGGCTCCGCCGCCCCTTCACGCACGGCCCGTGCTACGCGTCGCCCCCGGCGACCCCCGGGTCCGCCGCCGACGCGTCCAGCAGCTGGTACCGGTCGATGGCCTGCTTGAGCAGCGACCGGTCGATCCTGCCCTCCTTGGCCAGCTCGGTGAGCACGCCGACGACCACCGACTGGGCGTCGATGTGGAAGAACCGGCGGGCCGCGCCGCGGGTGTCGGCGAAGCCGAAGCCGTCCGCCCCCAGCGACTGGTACGGGCCCGGCACCCAGCGGGCGATCTGGTCCGGCACCGACCGCATCCAGTCCGAGACGGCCACGAACGGCCCCTCGGCCCCGGCCAGCTTGCGCGTCACGTACGGCACGCGCTGCTCCTCCTCCGGGTGCAGCAGGTTGTGCCGCTCGACCTCGACGGCCTCGCGCCGCAGCTCGTTCCAGGAGGTCGCCGACCAGACGTCCGCCCGGACGTCCCACTCCTCGGCGAGGATCCGCTGCGCCTCGACCGCCCACGGCACCGCCACGCCGGAGGCGATGATCTGCGCCGGGATCGAGCCCGAGACGCCCTCGCTGAACCGGTGGATGCCCTTGACGATGCCCTCGGCGTCCACGTTCTCCGGCTCGGCCGGGTGCTGGATGGGCTCGTTGTAGACGGTGAGGTAGTAGAAGACGTCCTCGCCGTGCGGGTGCTCGGGCGAGCTGCCGTACATCCTGCGCAGCCCGTCCTGCACGATGTGCGCGATCTCGAAGCCGTACGCCGGGTCGTAGGCGACGCAGCCCGGGTTCGTCGAGGCGAGCAGCTGTGAGTGGCCGTCCGCGTGCTGAAGGCCCTCGCCGGTCAGCGTCGTACGGCCGGCGGTCGCGCCCAGGACGAAACCGCGCGCCAGCTGGTCCGCCATCTGCCAGAACTGGTCGCCGGTGCGCTGGAAACCGAACATCGAGTAGAAGACGTAGACCGGGATCAGCGGCTCGCCGTGGGTGGCGTACGCCGAGCCCGCGGCGATCAGTGACGCCGTGCAGCCCGCCTCCGAGATGCCGTCGTGCAGCATCTGCCCGGTCGGCGACTCCTTGTAGGCGAGCAGCAGTTCACGGTCCACCGACTCGTACTGCTGGCCGAGGGGGTTGTAGATCTTCGCACTCGGGAAGAAGGAGTCCATGCCGAACGTGCGGTACTCGTCCGGCGCGATCAGCACGAACCGCTTGCCCAGTTCCTTGTCCCGCATGAGGTCCTTGAGCAGCCGTACGAACGCCATGGTCGTGGCGATCGACTGCTGACCCGAGCCCTTCTTCACGGTCGCGTACGTCTTGTCGTCCGGCAGTGCGAGCGGCTTCGAGCGCACGACACGGGTCGGCACATAGCCGCCGAGGCCCTTGCGGCGGTCGTGCATGTACTGGATCTCTTCCGAGTTCCGGCCGGGGTGGAAGTACGGCGGGAGGCCGCTCTCCAGCTCCTTGTCGGAGATCGGCAGGTGCAGCCGGTCCCGGAAGCCCTTGAGGTCGGCGACCGTCAGCTTCTTCATCTGGTGGGTGGCGTTGCGGCCCTCGAAGTTCGGGCCCAGCGTCCAGCCCTTGACCGTCTTGGCCAGGATGACCGTCGGCTGGCCGGTGTGCTCCACGGCCGCCTTGAAGGCCGCGTAGATCTTCTTGTGGTCGTGACCGCCGCGGCCCAGGTGCAGGATCTGGTCGTCGGTCATGCCCTCGACCATCGCGCGCAGCCGCTGGTCGTCGCCGAAGAAGTGGTCGCGGATGTAGGAGCCGGACTCGGTGGCGTAGGTCTGGAACTGGCCGTCCGGCGTGGTGTTCATCCGGTTGACGAGGATGCCGTCGCGGTCCTGGGCGAGCAGCGGGTCCCAGGACCGGTCCCAGATCAGCTTGATCACGTTCCAGCCGGCGCCGCGGAAGACCGACTCCAGTTCCTGGATCACCTTGCCGTTGCCGCGCACCGGGCCGTCGAGCCGCTGGAGGTTGCAGTTGACGACGAAGGTCAGGTTGTCCAGGCCCTCGCGGGCGGCGATGGTGAGCTGGCCGAGCGACTCCGGCTCGTCCATCTCGCCGTCGCCGAGGAACGCCCACACGTGGGACTTCGACGTGTCGGCGATCCCGCGCGCGTGCATGTAGCGGTTCATCCGCGCCTGGTAGATCGCGCCGATCGGGCCGAGGCCCATCGACACCGTCGGGAACTCCCAGAAGTCCGGCATCAGCCGCGGATGGGGGTACGAGGACAGCCCGTGCGGCGCCTTCGACTTCTCCTGGCGGAACGCGTCGAGGTTCTCCTCGCTGAGCCGGTCGAGCAGGAACGCGCGCGCGTAGATGCCCGGCGAGGCGTGGCCCTGGAAGAAGACCTGGTCGCCGCCGTCGCCCTCGTCCTTGCCGCGGAAGAAGTGGTTGAAGCCGACGTCGTACAGGGACGCGGAGGAGGCGAAGGTGGCGATGTGACCGCCCACGCCGATGCCCGGGCGCTGGGCCCTGGACACCATCACGGCCGCGTTCCAGCGGGTCGCGTTGAGGATCTTGCGCTCGATCTCCTCGTTGCCCGGGAAGAACGGCTCGGCCCTGGTGGGGATGGTGTTGACGTAGTCCGTGCTGCGCATCTCGGGCACGGCCACGCGCTTCTCGCGGGCCCGCTCGATCAGGCGCAGCATGAGGTAGCGGGCCCGCTCCCGGCCGCGCTCGTCGATCGCGGCGTCGAGGGAGTCGAGCCACTCCTGGGTTTCCTCGGGATCGAAGTCAGGAACCTGACTCGGAAGGCCGCCAATGATGATCGGGTTGCGATCGGATCCGGAAGCCACGCTGTTCCTTACCTGTCAGAGGGGCTGTGTGGGGCTGTATGGGGCAGTGTGGGGGTGTTTTGTCTCGCTGGGGGTTGTCACCGGCGTCAAGCTGCTTCTCTCCGGTAGCTGCACCGCCCCCCATCGTGTACCTAGGGGCCGCAAACGTCATCTCTACCCCTAGGTAACCGGCACCCGTTCGAATCTCGTACCCTTGGATGGTTCTCAAATACGCAAACAGGGCAGATAGGTGTGGTGTGCATCACCATTCGTCCGCATCGAGTGCCTGAAGTTGCGTCGACACGGCCAGGATCGTCACCGTTTCGGCGGTCCGAACCGCCGGGTACTTGCGCGATCCGTCCCGCCCGTGTGGACTACGGCCAATGCTTCGCGCACGCGCGTGGCTGAGACATTCCCACATCATGATCAGGAGGCAACCCGTGAGCGCGACCGCGGACCACGCGGAGGAGCGGACCAGCCCTGCCGTCAGGCTGGGTTTCCAGCCCGAGCAGGTGGTCCAGGAGATCGGCTACGACGACGACGTCGACCAGGAGCTCCGCGAGTCCATCGAGGAAGTCATCGGCAGCGATCTGGTGGACGAGGACTACGACGACGTCGCCGACGCCGTAGTGCTCTGGTTCCGCGACGATGACGGAGACCTGACGGATGCGCTGGTGGACGCCACCACGTACATCGAAGAAGGCGGGTCCATCCTCCTCCTGACGCCGAAGACCGGCCGTACGGGATACGTGGAGCCGAGCGACATCTCCGAAGCCGCGACGACTGCGGGTCTGTCGGCCAGCAAGAGCGTCAGCGTGGGCAAGGACTGGAGCGGCAGCCGGCTGGTGACGCCCAAGGCGGCCAAGTCCAAGAAGTGACGTCCGAGGAGTGACGTCCCAGAAGTGACCGCGTCCGGACGGGCCGGGTCCCAGCGACCCGGCCCGTCCGTCCGTCCCGGTGATCGCTGCGTAGGCTGGTCTCACCCAGACAGCCCACGAAGGGACATCCAGGCGATGGCGATCCAGGTCGGCGACAAGGCCCCCGACTTCGAGCTCAAGGACAACCACGGCCGGGACGTGAAGCTCTCCGACTTCCGGGGGAGCAAGAACGTGATCCTGCTCTTCTACCCCTTCGCGTTCACCGGCGTGTGCACGGGCGAGCTGTGCGAGGTGCGCGACAACCTGCCGAAGTTCGCCGACCGCGAGACCGAGGTGCTGGCCGTCTCCAACGACTCCATCCACACCCTGCGCGTCTTCGCCGAGCAGGAGGGCCTGGAGTATCCGCTGCTCAGCGACTTCTGGCCGCACGGCGAGGTCTCCCGCGCCTACGGCGTGTTCGCCGAGGACAAGGGCTGCGCGGTGCGCGGCACCTTCGTCATCGACAAGGAGGGCGTCGTGCGCTGGACGGTCGTCAACGCGCTGCCGGACGCCCGTGACCTGGGCGCGTACGTGAAGGCGCTCGACACCCTCTGATCGCTCCGGCGGGGCTCGCGCGCGCCCGGATCGCGGCGCGCGGTTCCCGACACCCTGGGAATCTTCGGGTGCGGGGCCTGCGTAGTGCGGGAACCCGTCACTAGGATCGACTCGTTGATCCGATATCCAACGCACGACGGGGCCCCCGCCCCAGGACACCAATGGAGGACTCGTGGGAGTCAGCCTCAGCAAGGGCGGCAACGTTTCGCTGACCAAGGAGGCCCCGGGCCTGACCGCGGTCATCGTCGGTCTGGGGTGGGACGTGCGCACCACGACCGGCACCGACTTCGACCTGGACGCCAGCGCGCTGCTGCTGAACAGCTCGGGCAAGGTCGCCAGCGACGCCAACTTCGTCTTCTTCAACAACCTCAAGAGCCCCGACGGCTCGGTCGAGCACACCGGCGACAACACCACCGGTGAGGGCGAGGGCGACGACGAGGCGATCAAGGTGAACCTCGCCGCCGTCCCGGCCGACGTCGAGAAGATCGTCTTCCCGGTCTCCATCTACGACGCCGAGAACCGTCAGCAGTCCTTCGGGCAGGTCCGCAACGCGTTCATCCGCGTCGTGAACCAGGCCGGCGGCGCGGAGATCGCCCGCTACGACCTCAGCGAGGACGCGTCGACCGAGACCGCCATGGTCTTCGGTGAGCTGTACCGGCACGGCGCCGAGTGGAAGTTCCGCGCCATCGGCCAGGGCTACGCGTCCGGCCTGCGCGGCATCGCGCAGGACTTCGGCGTCAACGTCTGAGCCGCAGGGCTGAACCCACCCGACCGTCCGCTCCGTCCGGCGCCGCACCGTTTACGGTCGGCGCCGGACGCGCAGGACATCCAAGAGGCAGCACAGCACCGGGCACCACCTAGGGGAGGACCAGCAACATGGGCGTCACGCTCGCCAAGGGAGGCAACGTCTCCCTGTCCAAGGCCGCGCCGAACCTCACTCAGGTGATGGTCGGACTCGGCTGGGACGCGCGCTCCACCACCGGAGCCCCTTTCGACCTGGACGCCAGCGCCCTGCTGTGCACCAACGGGAGGGTGATGGGGGACGAGTGGTTCGTCTTCTACAACCAGCTCACGAGCCCGGACGGCTCGGTCGAGCACACCGGAGACAACCTCACCGGCGAGGGCGAGGGCGACGACGAGTCGCTCCTGGTGAACCTCCCCAAGGTGCCGCCGCAGTGCGACAAGATCGTCTTCCCGGTCTCCATCCACATGGCCGACGAGCGGGGGCAGACCTTCGGCCAGGTGGCCAACGCCTTCATCCGCGTCGTCAACCAGGCCGACGGCCAGGAACTCGCCCGCTACGACCTCAGCGAGGACGCGAGCACGGAGACCGCCATGATCTTCGGCGAGCTCTACCGGTACCAGGGCGAGTGGAAGTTCAGAGCCGTGGGACAGGGGTACGCGTCCGGACTGCGGGGCATCGCCCTCGACTTCGGGGTGAACGTCTCCTAGCGTTCTCGAGCGTTCCCGAACGCTCAGGAGCGCCCGGGACGGCGCGGCGCCCCGGCTACCGGCCGGTACGGGACCTCCTGTACCGCACGTAACGGTCGACCCTTAGACTCAGCAGCTCATAGTCAACGTTTCGTAAAGCCGAGTACGGCGCGGGGAGGCCCTCCCCCCGGACATCGTCCGGGAGGACCCCCAATACACGATTGGGTAGCCAGTGCTTCTGAAAACCTTCGGCTGGTCGTTCGCGATCACCGCGCTCGGCCTCGTGGCGGCGGGCTTCTACGGGGGGTGGGAGGCGCTCGGCATCGTGGCGATCCTCTGCATCCTGGAGATCTCGCTGTCGTTCGACAACGCGGTGGTCAACGCCGGGATCCTGAAGAAGATGAACGCCTTCTGGCAGAAGATCTTCCTCACGGTCGGCGTGCTGATCGCCGTCTTCGGCATGCGGCTGGTCTTTCCCGTCGTCATCGTCGCCATCAGCGCCAAGATCGGTCCGATCGACGCGGTGGACCTGGCGCTCAACGACAAGGACAAGTACCAGCAGCTCGTCACCGACGCCCACCCGTCGATCGCCGCCTTCGGCGGCATGTTCCTGCTGATGATCTTCCTGGACTTCATCTTCGAGGACCGGGACATCCAGTGGCTGCGCTGGATCGAGCGCCCGCTCGCAAAGCTGGGCAAGGTCGACATGCTGTCGGTCTGCATCGCGCTGATCGTCCTGCTGATCACCTCCTTCACCTTCGCCACCCACGCCCACCAGCACGGCGGCGCGCACGTCGACAAGGCGCAGACGGTCCTGATCTCCGGCATCGCCGGTCTCATCACGTACATGATCGTCGGCGGTCTCTCCGGCTACTTCGAGGACAAGCTCGAGGAAGAGGAGGAGCGCGAGCACGAGGAGGAGGAAGAGGCCGCGCGCAGCGGGAAGAAGCGCTCGCCCGTCGTCCTCGCCGGCCAGGCCGCCTTCTTCATGTTCCTCTACCTCGAGGTCCTGGACGCGTCCTTCTCCTTCGACGGCGTGATCGGCGCCTTCGCCATCACCAACGACATCGTCCTGATGGCCCTCGGCCTCGGCGTCGGCGCCATGTACGTCCGGTCGCTCACCGTGTACCTGGTCCGCCAGGGCACCCTCGACGACTACGTCTACCTGGAGCACGGCGCCCACTACGCGATCGGCGCCCTCGCCGTCATCCTCATGGTCACCATCCAGTACCAGATCAACGAGGTCATCACCGGCCTCGTCGGCGTCGTCCTGATCGCCTGGTCCTTCTGGTCCTCCGTGCGCCGCAACAAGGCGCTGGCAGCGGCAGAGGGAAAAGCCCAGGGCACGGACGAGAAGACTGAGGTCTCGTCCGGGGTGTGACCGCTCGCCCGGTGAGGAACGCTCTGAACGGGGCGGCCGTTGCGGACACTGTCCTGCACGCGGCCGCCCCGTCGCTTGTGTCCCGGCGAACGCCGTGGACGTGGATGTGGGGGCGGGAATGGGCTTCTTCGACGGGATCCTGGGCAGCAGGGCGGCCGACTTCGACTCGGGCAGCGCGGCCACCAACGCGATAGAGCTGACCAAACGGCATCACACGGTGTCCCTCACCAAACAGGGCGCCGCCACCGGCAACCTGCGGGTGAACCTGGCCTGGCGGATGCGCACCTCCGACATCGGCGGGCCGCAGCGCGAGAGCCTGCTGCGCCATCCGCTCAAGGCGCTGCGGCCCCCGGAGGTCGTCGGGCACAGCCAGAGCATGGTCAACGTCGACCTCGACCTCGGCTGCCTGTACGAGCTGGCCGACGGCACCAAGGGCGTCGTCCAGCCGCTGGGCGGCCTGCTGGGGGACGTCAACGCGCCGCCGTACGTGAAGCTGAGCGGCGACGACCGGTTCGGGTCGGCGTCCGGCGAGACGATGTACGTCAACCTCGACCACCGCGAGCAGATCAAGCGCCTCCTCGTCTTCGTCTACATCTACGACCAGACGCCGGCCTTCGACCGCACGCACGCGATCGTCACCCTCTACCCGAGCAACGGGCCGCGCATCGAGATCGGCCTCGACGAGCGGCATCCGCAGGCCCGCTCGTGCGCGGTGGTGATGATCGAGAACGTCAAGGAGGAGCTGATCGTGCGACGCGAGGTGCGCTTCGTCTACGGCTTCCAGGCCGAGCTGGACCGGCTCTACGGCTGGGGGCTCCAGTGGGGGCGGGGCTACAAGGCGAAGGCCGACAGGTGACGCCCGCAAGCGCCGGCTCCCCGGCCCGCCCCGAGGCGGGCGGTCCGCGCGCCGCCCCGGCGGCTCACCGGCCGATGAACTGCGGCCCCTGCGGCGGCAGGCGGAAGGCGCCGTCCGGATAGCCGTAGCCGTACGTCGGCAGACTCGCCGGATAGCCGTAGGACGGCTGCTGCTGGGGCACGGCCGCGGCCGGGCGCTCCGGAGGCAGCGGCTGGGCCGGGGCGGTGGTCGGCGGCGCCTGCTGGGTCTGCGGCGCCTGCTGGGCCTGGGACTGGGACTGGGCCGGCGTCGGGTCGGCGGCGGCCTCCTCCGACTCGTCCACCGAGATCCCGAAGTCGGTGGCCAGGCCCTTGAGGCCGTTGGAGTAGCCCTCGCCCAGCGCGCGGAACTTCCAGCCCTCGCCGCGCCGGTACAGCTCGCCGCAGATCAGGGCCGTCTCCTCGCCCGTCTCGGGCCGGATGTCGAAGGTGGCCAGCGGCTCGCCGTCGGCCGCCGCGTCGTACAGCAGGATGCTGAGGGAACGTACGCGGTCGAACGTGACGCCGTCCGCCGAAGCGACCAGCAGGATCTGGCCGACGCCGGACTCGACACCGGAGAGATCCGTCTGGATGGTGTCGGTGAGGCCCTCGGCGACGCGCTTCTTGCCGAGTCGCCACACCTTCCCCGACGGATGGCGGGGCTGGTTGTAGAAGACGAAGTCCTCGTCGGAGCGCACACGGCCGTCGAGCCCGAGGAGCAGCGCCGAGACGTCGACGTCCGGGACCCCCTGCCCGGGGGTCCAGCGCAGCACGGCGCGTACCGTGGTGGCTTCCAGCGGGACGTTCGACCCCTTCAGCATCGCGTGCGTCATGCGGTCATCCTGCCTTCTCGGGCCTGCTCACGACAATGCGGGGTACCCGGGTGCCCCGCACGCGACCGTACGGGCGGGTGCGCGACTGTACGAGCCCGGGTTACCTGAAATTCATCACCGGTGGGAACCCGGGACACCGATCCCTACGTACTATTACCGGCCACCTCTTGCCGAATCCACCGCCTCACCTTGCATCACCGGGGAGCTTTATGCGTCATTTCGGGCACCTCGCCCCTGAGGTGCGGCATCGCCTCTTCCACCGGGAGCCGTGCGTCTTCGACGCCGGCTCCCCGGCCAGGCTGCTCTCCGCCGCCCTGGGCGCCACGCTCTACAGCCCGGCCACGCGGCCCCGGCTGGCGGACGACATCGTCAAGCAGACCGGGCGCGGCGTCGTGTCGATGGTGCTGTGCCTGGAGGACTCCATCGGCGACGAGGACGTCGAGGCCGGCGAGGAGAACCTCGTCCGGCAGTTCGCCGACCTCGCCTCCCGCGGCGCGGACCTGCCGCTGCTCTTCATCCGGGTGCGCACCCCCGAGCAGATCCCGGACCTCGTCCGGCGCCTGGGGGACACCGCCGCCCTTCTCAGCGGGTTCGTGTTCCCGAAGTTCACCGAGGAACGCGGCATCCCCTTCCTGGAGGCCCTGGCGGGCGCCGAGGCGGCGAGCGGGCACCGGCTGTTCGGCATGCCCGTGCTGGAGACGCCGGAGCTGATGTACCGCGAGTCGCGCGTGGACGCCCTCGAGGGCATCGCCCGCGCCGTCGAGAAGTACCGCAGCCGGGTCCTCGCCCTGCGCCTGGGCGTGACCGACTTCTGCTCCTCCTACGGGCTGCGCAGAGCGCCCGACATGACCGCCTACGACGTCCAGATCGTCGCTTCCGTGATCGCCGACGTCGTGAACATGCTGGGCCGCGCCGACGGCACCGGGTTCACCGTGACCGGGCCGGTCTGGGAGTACTTCCGGGTCCCCGAGCGCATGTTCAAGCCGATGCTGCGGCACAGCCCCTTCCTGGAGGGGCAGGCCGTCGAGCTGCGCGAGAGACTGATCGAGCACGCGATGGACGGGCTGCTGCGCGAGATCTCCCTCGACCACGCCAACGGTCTGCTCGGCAAGACCTGCATCCATCCCTCGCACGTGCCGGCCGTGCACGCGCTGTCCGTGGTCAGCCACGAGGAGTACAGCGACGCGGCGGACATCCTGCGGCCGGAACGCGGCGGCGGGGGTGTACTGCGGTCGCAGTACACGAACAAGATGAACGAGGTGAAACCGCACCGCGCCTGGGCCGAGCGCACCATGCTCCGCGCGGAGGTCTTCGGCGTCGCCCACGAGGACGTCAGCTTCGTCGACCTGCTCGCCGCCGGCATACCCGGCTGACCACCCACCTCATCCACAAGGGACGCATGAACAACGCAGTGAACAACGGGCCCGGCGACGCGATCTGGTCCGGGACCTGGGTCGCGGAGCGGCTCGGCGTCGAGCTCGTCGGCGACGACACGCTGACCGACCTGCTGGGGCTGGCGCTGCGCCGCAACCCCAAGCGGGCGCATCTGCTGGTCTCCCACGTGCTGGGCAAGCACATCCCGCAGTCCCCGTCCGTCGTGCACGGACACGGCTTCGCGCTCGGCCGCCGGGTCCGCGACCTCCTCGGCGACCGGGAGGCGGCCCGCGCGGTCGTCCTCGGCTACGCGGAGACCGCCACCGGCCTCGGCCACTGCGTCGCCGACGGTCTCGGCTCCGCCCCCTACCTGCACTCCACCCGCCGTCCCGTCGCGGGCGTCGTCACGGCGGGCGGCTTCGAGGAGTCCCACTCCCACGCCACCTCACACCTGCTGCTCCCCGAGGACCCCGCGCTGCTGGTCGGGGACGGCCCGCTGGTCCTCGTCGACGACGAGTTCTCCACCGGCAACACGGTCCTGAACACGATCCGGGCCCTGCACGAGCGCTATCCGCGCCGGCGCTACGTCGTCGTCGCCCTCGTCGACATGCGCTCGGCGGACGACGCGGGCCGGCTCGCCGCGTTCGCCCGCGAGATCGGCGCCCGGGTGGACCTGATCGCCACCGCCTCCGGCACCGCCCGCCTGCCCGAGGACGTGCTGGAGAAGGGCCGGGAACTGGTCGCCCGGTACGAGGGCGACGCGGGCGGTGACCGGCCGTCCGCGGGGGAGCGGGGCGCCGGCGCCGGGTCCGGCCCCTCCGGGGCGCGCGGCGCCGCCGACGCCGGGTCCGGCCGTGCGGCGGAGCCCGCCCCGGCGGACCCGCACCCGGAGACCGGCCGCACCCGGCACGCCCGGCCCGCGACGCCTCCCGGCCACGTCACCCGCGTCGACCTGCGCTGGCCCCGCGGCCTTCCCGACGGCGGCCGGCACGGCTTCACCCCGCGCCACCGCACCCGCCTGGAGACCGCCCTGCCCGCGATGGCCGCGAGGCTCGCCGAGGCGATACCGCAGGACGCCTCCCGCGTCCTCGTCCTGGGCTTCGAGGAGCTGATGTACGCCCCCCTGCGCCTCGCCCGGCAACTGGAGGAGAGCGTCCCCGCCGAGGTCCGCTACTCGACCACCACCCGCTCGCCCGTGCTCGCGGTCGACGACCCCGGCTACGCGATACGCAGCCGCATCGTCTTCCCGGCCCACGACGACCCGGCCGACGGCCCCGGCGAGCGCTACGCCTACAACGTCGCGGGCAACGGCTTCGACGCCGTCGTCGCCGTCGTGGACTCCGTGGCCGACACCCCGCAGCTGCACGCCCCCGACGGCCTCCTGGCCCGGCTCGCCGCGCACACGCCGCACGTCGTCCTCGCGGTCGTCCCCTCGTACGTCCCCGAGCCGCTGTACGCAGCCGCCCCGTCTGAAGAGAGACCCGCCATGCTGCCCGAGCCCCTCCGCGGCCCCGCCTTCTCCTCGTACGCGCCCGAGGAGGTCGGCTGGCTGCTTCAGGACCTCTCGGACGTCACGCTGGAGGCGCCGACCGAGGAGCGCGAGGAGGCCATCCAGGCCGGCGGCGCACACTACGCCGAGTCGCTGCCCGTCGAGTACCAGCCCAGCGAGCAGTACCAGCAGCTCTTCCACGCCGCCCTGGAGACCTCGGCGCCGCGGATCGCGCGGGCCGTGGGCGTCGTCACGGACACCGTGATCGCCGAGCGGTCGCCCCGGCCCGTCCTGGTCTCGCTGGCCCGGGCCGGCACCCCCGTCGGCGTGCTGATGCGCCGCTGGGCGCGGTTCCGGCACGGACTCGACCTGCCGCACTACGCCGTGTCGATCGTGCGCGGCCGGGGCATCGACGCCAACGCGCTGCGCTGGCTGGCCGCGCACCACGACCCGCGGGACGTCGTCTTCGTGGACGGCTGGACCGGCAAGGGCGCGATCACCCGGGAACTGGCCGCGGCGGTCGAGGAGTTCGAGGCGGGCGGCGGAGCGGCCGGTTTCGACCCGGAGATCGCGGTGCTGGCCGACCCCGGCTCGTGCGTGCGGACCTACGGCACCCGCGACGACTTCCTCATCCCCTCCGCGTGCCTCAACTCGACCGTGTCGGGGCTCGTCTCGCGGACCGTGCTGCGGGCCGACCTGGTCGGACCCGACGACTTCCACGGCGCGAAGTTCTACCGCGAGCTGGCCGGCGCGGACGTCTCGGCGGACTTCCTGGACGCCGTCGCCGCCCGCTTCCCGGAGGTCGCCGACGCCGTCGACGGCGCGGTGAAGGAGCTGCTGGCCGGCGACCGCACGCCGAGCTGGGAGGGCTGGGCGGCGGTCGAGCGGATCAGCGAGGAGTACGGCATCCACGACGTGAACCTGGTCAAGCCGGGCGTCGGCGAGACCACCCGGGTGCTGCTGCGCCGCGTGCCGTGGAAGATCCTGGCGCGGGCCGGGGCGGGCCCCGACCTGGACCATGTGCGCCTGCTCGCGGAGCAGCGGGGCGTGCCGGTCGAGGAGGTCGGCGACCTGCCGTACACCTGCGTCGGCCTCATCCACCCGCGGTTCACCCGCGGCGCGACCGGCGCCGACGGCCGGGCGGTGACGGTCTGATGCCGGTTCTGGTGGCGAGCGACCTCGACCGGACGCTCATCTACTCGGCGGCCGCCCTGGCGCTGACCATGCCGGACGCCCGCGCGCCGCGGCTGCTGTGCGTGGAGGTGCACGAGGCGAGGCCGCTGTCGTTCATGACGGAGACGGCCGCGCAGCTGCTGACCGACCTCGGCGACACGGCCGTCTTCGTCCCGACGACCACCCGCACGCGCAAGCAGTACCAGCGCATCAACCTGCCGGGCCCGCCGCCGAAGTACGCGATCTGCGCCAACGGCGGCCATCTCCTCGTGGACGGGGCGACCGACCAGGACTGGCACGCGTCGGTGCTGGCGCGGCTGGCCGCCGAGTGCGCGCCGCTCGCCGAGGTGCAGGACCACCTGACGAGGACCGCCGACCCGCTCTGGCTGCGCAAGCAGCGGATCGCCGAGGACCTCTTCGCGTACCTGGTGGTGGAGCGCGAGCTGCTGCCCGAGGAGTGGGTGAAGGAGCTGGGGGCCTGGGCGGAGAACCGCGGCTGGACGGTGTCCTTGCAGGGCCGCAAGATCTACGCGGTGCCGGGGCCGCTGACCAAGAGCGCGGCCGTGCACGAGGTGGTCCGCCGCGCCGGCGCGGAACTGACGCTGGCGGCCGGCGACTCGCTGCTCGACGCCGACCTGCTGCTGGCCGCCGACCGGGGCTGGCGTCCGGGGCACGGCGAGCTGGCCGACGCCGCCTGGACGGCCCCGCAGATCACCGCCCTGCCCGAGCGGGGCGTCCTGGCCGGCGAGCGCATCCTGCGCGAGTTCCTCAAGGGATCACGGCTCGGCTAGGGCGAAGCACGCCCTGGAGGACCCGGCGACGGCCCGCACGGACCGGCCTCGCCGGGACCGGGTCAGCCGCAGCAGCCGCCTCCGCAGCAGCCGCCCCCGCCTCCGCCGCCCGCGCCGGGCGCGGGTGCGGGGGCGGCGGCGGACCGGGAGCCGCCCACCGCGACCGTTGAGAGAAGCTTCACTGTGTCGTCGTGTCCGGCGGGGCAGGCGGCGGGATCGGCGGACTGCGCCATGGGACGGCTCAGTTCGAAGGTGTCGCCGCAGGTCCGGCAGCGGTACTCATAGCGAGGCATGCCGTCAGACTAAGGCCCTATGCTCGGTGGTGGCGTCAGCAGTTTGACCTCTGTTCACTTCTGTCGATTTCTTATGTGGAGAATTTGCGAAGGGCGCTGGTAATTTGAGAGCGCCGTGTTGAACCCCGAGGTCGGGAGGGTTCGAGGATTGCGGCCGCGTCAACGGCAACCATGTCAGGCCCTCGTAAGTCTGTACGTCTGCCCGCGAGCAACACGGAATGCGGAGGGAGACGCGTAGTGACCCGTACGGGGCAGGGGGAGGAGCCCCAAGAGCCGGATGCCACCATGCAGTTGAAGGTCCCCGCCTCTTTGAAGGCGGACGAGACCATGCAACTGCGGGTATCGGATATTCCGGTGATGCCGGACATATCTGATGAGGGCGCCGACGAGAAAGCGCGTTCCTCGAAGAACAGACGCAAAGCCCCTCGACTCTCCCTCTTTGTCCGCGTATGGGCCGTTCTGGGTCCTCGACTGGCCCCGCTCGTCGCCGCTCTGACGCCGTATGTGGCTCGTGTCACGCCGTACGCCCGCAAACTGCGCCCGCTGTACCCGCGCCCCGGCCGCACCGACTGGCGGCGCTGGATACCCTCCTGGCGCCAGTGCCTCGGCGGCGTCCTCGCGTCCATAGGACTCAGCGGCATGTTCCTCGTCGTGGCCTACGCGGCCACCGACATCCCGGACAACCTCAACACGTACGCCACCCAGCAGGACAACGTGTACTTCTGGGCCGACGGCACACCGATGGCCCGCACCGGCTGGGTCCAGCGCCAGGCCATGCCGCTGAAGGACATCCCCGAGGACGTCCGCTGGGCGGTGCTCGCCGCCGAGAACGCCAGCTTCTACAGCGACCCCGGCATCTCCTTCAAGGGCATCAGCCGCGCCCTGTTCCGCACGCTCGGCCAGGGCGACACCCAGGGCGGCTCGACGATCACCCAGCAGTACGTCAAGAACGTCTACCTCAACCAGAACCAGACGGTGAGCCGCAAGTTCACCGAGGCGATGATCGCCCTCAAGCTCGACAACCAGATGAGCAAGGACGACATCCTCGAGGGCTACCTCAACACCAGCTGGTTCGGCCGCGGCACCTACGGCATCCAGCGCGCCGCCCAGGCCTACTACGGCAAGGACGTCAGCGAGCTGAACGCCAGCGAGGCCGCCTTCCTCGCCTCCCTGCTCAAGGGCGCCGGCCTCTACGACCCCACCCTCGGCCCCGCCAACCGCGCCCGGGCCGTCGAACGCTGGTCGTGGACCCTGGACCGGATGGTCGACATCGGCAAGCTGTCCAAGGCCGAGCGCGCCAAGTACACCAAGTTCCCCGAGCCGCTCAAGTCCAACCCGCTGTACGACACCGGCCAGCAGAGCGACTACCTGGTGGAGCTGGCCTCCCAGTACGCCAAGAAGGCCGGGCACATCTCCGACAAGGACTACGACCTCGGCGGCTACCAGATCTACACGACGTTCGACAAGAACCGTGAGGCCCATCTCACCGCCGCCGTCACCAAGGCCCGCAAGAAGGCCCTGAGGGACGACCCGAAGAACGCCGAGGACGCCCACTTCGGCGCCTCCTCGGTGGCCTCCGACGGACGGATCCTCGCCGTCTACGGCGGCCCCGACCACCGCACGCAGGGCTTCAACGAGTCCAACGCCACCACCGTCCCCGCCGGCTCGGCGTTCCAGCCGTTCGTCTACGCGGCCGGCCTGGAGCACGGCGTCCACAAGACCCGCGACGGCGACACCGAGACCGTCACCGGGCAGACGCTCTACAACGGCGACAACCTGGTGCCCGTCACCACGCCCGAAGGGCCGTACTGGGACCGCAGCGGCCGCAAGGCGGCCGCCAAGAACGACGGCGGCAAGTCGTACGGGCGGATCTCCCTGCACCGCGCGCTGGCACTCTCCGTCAACACGCCGTTCATGCAGCTCGGCATGGACACCGGCCTCGACGTGGTGCGCTCCACCGCGGAGCGCTCCGGGCTGCTGCCGTCCAGCTTCGGCGCCCAGGTGCCCGCCCTGTCCACGGGCAGCGCCACGCCCAGCGCGATCCGCATGGCGAGCGGCTACTCCACCTTCGCGGCGGGCGGCAAGCACACCGAGCCCTACTCGGTGCGCCTGATCACCAAGAACGGCACGAAGCTCGTCCTGGAGACGCCCGCCGCGAGCCGGGCGTTCGGCGCCGACGCGGCCGAGGAGGTCAACTCCGCCCTCGCGGACTCCTTCCGCACCGCCCACCCGGACGACGTGCCCGCCGCGCAGGCGCAGTCCGGCCGCACCGGGTCGCTCGGCCAGGTCACCGGCAAGGCGGGCACCACCCAGAACGACACCGCCGCCTGGTACGTCGGCACCGCCAAGACCGTCTCCACGGCGGTCGTCGTCTACCGCATCGACCTCGGAAAGAGTCTCGAACCGCTTCCCCTGAAGGGCATCGCCGGCACGACCGACGACAACGTTCCGTACGGCATCTGGTCAGGTGCCATGAGCCCGCTCGGCTGACCACCGACCCGGGCACCCGCGCCCCCGAACCCCGGAGAATGATCCGCACATGAAGTCACCGTCGGGCCGCCGCCGCAAGGCCGTGGCAACGCGCCGCCCCGCCGCCACGCACCCGGGGTTCCTGACGCTGGCCGCGCTCCTCGTCGTCGCGTCCCTGGTGGGCGGGTACCTGGTGCTCAACCGCACCTCCAACACCCAGCCGACCGCGTCCGCGGGGGACAGCAAGAAGGCGTCGGCGGGGGCCGGCAAGGAGCCGAAGTGGGACGGCAAGACGCATGTCCTGGGGGACGGTTCCACCTCGTACACGGGCCCGCAGAAGGGACAGCTGAAGCCCGTCCCGCTCAAGCCCGGCGAGAAGCCGCCCCAGTTCGTGGTGTTCTCCTGGGACGGCGCGCTCCAGGGCGACGACGGCCTCTTCGAGCACTACCGCAAGATGGGCGAGCAGTACAACGCCGACATGACCTTCTTCCTCACGGGCATCTACCTGCTGCCCAAGAGCAAGAAGGACCTGTACGCCCCGCCCCAGCACCCCGTCGGCTCGGCCGCGATCAGCTTCCCCACCGACGAGCACATCCGCACCACGCTGGAGCAGCTCGGCGAGGCGTGGAAAGAGGGCAACGAGATCGGCACCCACTTCAACGGCCACTTCTGCGGAGCCAAGGGCGGCGGCTTCTGGAGCGTCGACGAGTGGAAGTCCGAGATCGACCAGTTCTACAAGTTCGTGGAGAACTGGAAGACCAACACCGGCTACAAGGACATCCCGCCGCTGCCCTTCGACTTCAAGAAGGAGGTCACCGGCGGCCGGGCGCCCTGCCTGGAGGGCCAGGCGAACCTCCTGAAGGCCGCCAAGGCCTACGGCTGGCGCTATGACGCCAGCTCCTCGGGCGACTTCCAGATCTGGCCCGCGAAGAAGGACGGCCTGTGGGACTTCCCGCTCCAGGCCCTCCCGTACGACGGCGGCAAGTACCAGGGCCTGTCCATGGACTTCAACTTCCTGGCCAACCAGTCCGACGGCGAACCCACGGGCGACCCCGCCAAGTACCCGCAGTGGGAGCAGCAGACGCTCGACGCCTACATGGCGGGCTTCAACCGGGTCTACTACGGCAGCCGGGCCCCGCTGTTCATCGGCAACCACTTCGAGGAGTGGAACGGCGGCATCTACATGAAGGCCGTCGACGAGGTCATCAAGAACGTGTGCGTCAAGAAGGACGTCAAGTGCGTGTCCTTCAAGGAGCTTTCGGACTGGATGGACGTCCAGTCGCCCGCGACGCTGGAGCGGCTGCGCAGCCTGGATCCGGCCCAGAATCCCGACTGGTCGACAGTCGTGAAGTGACCCACCCCGGGGGCGGCGGCGACGTAACCAAACCTCAACCGCTCCCCCCTTCACACGAGCCACACACCCCGTGCAAAGATGCCCTCCCGGCATCCCACCGCCGGGGCAAGAGGGGAAACACCAGTGAAGTCAAGGAAATTGAGCGGCACGCGCCGCCGCGTCACGATACTCGGGGCAGCCGCGACCTCGGTCGTCGCCGGAGTCGCCCTGCTGCCCAACTGGTCCGCGGGCGCCGCGGTCGTCGACGACCCCACGGTCGACGCGCGGACCAAGGCCACCTTCCAGCGGCTCGCCGACGCGGTCTTCACCGACCGCACGGACGCGCTGGTCACCGGCGCCCAGGGCGGCCGGTCCAAGCCGCTGACCCACGCCTTCTCCGGCGACGTCAAGCTGTCCTCCGGCACGGCCCGCACCGAGGGCGCGACCCTGTCCTCGCTCGGGCAGCGCAAGAACAAGCTGGCCAAGGCCGGCGAGAAGTACAGCAAGGCCTCCACGACCGTCACCCTGAACGCCACCCGCGTGACGGGCCGCACGGCCAAGGCCGACGTCACCGAGACCACGACCCTGACGTACTCCCAGGTCCGCGGCAACGCGCCGAAGTCGACCGGGTTCCAGGCCACGCACGAGCTGACGTTCAAGGCCGACCGCCACGGCAACTGGCAGCTCACCACGATCCGCGACACCGACCAGGGCGGTCTCGCGGTGAACACGCTGTCCAAGCCGGTCTCGGTCAAGACGGCGACCACCGACGACACCATGCCGAACGCCCCGCGGGCCGCCACCACCCGCAACCCGGCCGCCGCCCCGAAGACCGGCACCGCCTACGACTACAAGGCGATGGCGGCGTACGCCGAGAAGTACGTGTACACGTACAACAAGGACTACCCGGACTACAACAACCACACCGCGGGCGGCGACTGCACCAACTTCGTCAGCCAGTCCCTGAAGGCCGGCGGTTGGAAGCACGTCCCGGGCTACGTGTACGACTACACCCGGTGGTTCGGCAACGCCGACATCCAGTCGGACTCGTTCGTCGGCGTCAACGAGTGGTCCTGGTTCGCGCAGAACTCCAAGCGCACCACCCCGCTCGCCAACGTCTACCAGCTGGAGGTCGGCGACGTCCTCCAGATGGACTTCGACCGCGACGGGTCCAAGGACCACACGATGATCGTCACCGCCAAGAGCAACGGCGTGCCGTACGTGACGTACCACTCGAACAACACCCTGCGCCGGTCGGTGTCGAGCCTCGTCTCGTCGTACCCGACCGCGTACTTCTACGCCTACCGCACCTGATCCGACGACGGGGGCGACGACGGAGGCCAGTTCTCCCGGAGCTCCCGGTGGCGGTCCTGCTCCTCCACGAGATCGGGGTGGCGGGACCGCCAGTAGGGGTTGTCGTGCGGCAGGGCGGACCCCACCCTGCCGTACATCCCGAAGACCATCAGCAGGATCCCGATCACGAAGCTGAGCATGCAGTTCTGGATCTCGAAGGCCAGGAAGTTGTAGTCCGTCTGCAACAGGGCCATGTTCAGGAACCCGCTGAGGATGAACAGGACGCCGAGGACCATGTTCAGCGTGGACGCGAAGTTCCCGCCGATCACCATCCCCACGAAGAGCAGCAGCCCCACAGCCACCGACAGCCAGCTGAGCGCGCCGTTGGTGTTGAGGCTCCACACCTCGTCCCCACCGGTGTCGAAGAAGCCGATCTTGTCGATGATGCCGAAGATCCCGAAGACGAGCAGACCCAGGCCCATCAGCCCGGCGCCGATCCGGTAGACCAGGTTGAGCCGGTGGTCGAGCGGCAGATGGTCGTCGAACCGGATACGCCGCCTCGACTCGGAACGCACCGCGTGTGTCGCCATCTCCGCCTCCCGGAGGGTGAGACAAGCCGGCGTGCAACATGCCGACGAGGCCGTACCCCACTCAATATCCGCCCGTCGAGCGCGACGGGCAACGCAGCGCGGCGCCCCGCGGCGACGACGTGCGCCGTCCGCCCCCGGCCCCGCCCCCGTCCCGCCCGGCCATCAGCCTCCGGCCGTCAGCGGTCCCGACGCCGGTGTCCAGCCGTCCAGCGTTTCCGACGCCGGTGTCCCGTCGGCAGCGGTCCCGACGCCGGTGTCCCGCCTTCAGCGGTCCGGACGCCGGTCTCCAGCCGTCAGCTTCCGGACATCAGTGTCCGGCGCCGCGCTCCTCGCGGATACGGGCCACCACGTCGGCCGCCTCCCGCCGGACGGCCTCCGTCTCCGTCAGGAAGTGCCAGTAGTCGGGATGGCGGCCCTCCAGCGCGCCGATCGCCCGCTCCAGCCGCGCCACCGCGTCGTCCAGCGGACGCGCGTGCCGCGGATCGGGCGTGTTGCGGCCCGCCATGGCCAGCCGCTGGGCGTCCCGGATCGCGAACCTGGTCCGGTCGATCTCGGCCTGCGGATCCTTCTGGACGGCGTTCAGCCTGGCGAGGCGGTCGCCGGCGGCCGAGACCGCCTCGTCCGTGGTGTTCAGCAGGGCCCGCGCCGTCGACAGCAGCGAGGTGGCGTCCGGCCACCGCTGTGCGTCGCGCGCCGCCTGCGCCTCCTTCAGCTTGGCCTCGGCCTGCCGGACGTGCTCCCCGGCCTGGTCGGGCACGTGCTGGAGGTCCTGCCAGCACGCGGCCGAGAAGCGCCGCCGCAGCTCGCTCAGGATCGGCTCCACCTGCTCCGAGCGGGTCGTCAGCGCCTGCGCGCGGGTGCGCAGCGACACCAGCCGGTGGTCGGTCTCGGCGGCCCGCTCGGGCAGCCGCCCGGCCTCCGCACGGACCGCCTCCGCCTCCCGCGAGACCCGCTCCGCCCGCTCCAGGGTGAGCGCCACCCCGTGCCGGCCCGCGCCCTCGTTCAGCTTCGTCAGCTCGGGCGCCAGCGCCGCCAGCCGCGCCGCGAGGTCGTCCGCCCGCAGCCCGCTCTCCCGCACCGCGTCCAGCGCGTCCGACGCGCCCAGCAGCGCCTGCCGGGCCCGCTCCACGGCGGGCGCGAGCCGGGCGAGCCGGGTCTCCGCCTTGCCGAGCAGCGGACCCAGCCCCTCGGCGAAGCGGTCCAGCTCCCGCTTGACCCGCACCAGCTCGTCCTTGGCGCGGGTCAGCTGCGCGCGCGCCTGGGAGGCCGCGGCGGCCTCCAGGTCGTCCCGGTCGAGGTCGTGGGCGTCGACGGCGTCGATGTACTGGGTGCTGACCTCGTCGATGCGCCGGCCGACGGCCTCGAAGTCGGACACCGCGCGGCGGGCCGCCGGGGTGTCGTCGACGGCCCTGATCGTCTCGATGGAGATCCGCAGGTCGCGCTGGGCGCTGTCCAGCTCGTAGAACGCGGTCGCCGCCGCGTCCTTCGCCGCCTGCGCCTCGGCCCGCTGTCCTTCGGCGCGCCCGCCGAACCAGCGCCGGGTGCCGCCGCCGGCGAACGCGGCGGGCAGCGCGAGGGCGAGCACGAGCGGGAGCGCGACGAGGGTGAGGACGTCGCCCGGGGCACGGGTCCGTGCGCGCGGCTCCGACGGCGAATACCGCTGCGATGGTGTCGCCGTCACATCCCTCTCCCGTGCTGTGATCCGCCCTGCCCGGTGCCATTCTCCCACCGGTTAAGGACGAACACACGGGCCCGTTAGTTCGCGTTCCGGACCGTGACTTTGCCGTCGGCGGTGCGCGCGCTCACCACGTGGGCGCTGGACGCGTCGCGCGGCACCGACACGTCCACCCCGCCGTCGTCGGTCTTCGTGGAGACCCGGTAGGAGGCCGCGGGCAGCGCGATCGTCACGGACCCGTCCTCGCTGACGGAGTCCACCCGGTCCGGCACGGTGCTCAGGTCGAGGCGGACCGAGCCGTCCTCGGTGCGCGTGCGCACGGAGCGGGAGGCGACCTCGGCGCGCACGGAGCCGTCCTCGGTGCGCAGGTCCAGCGGCCCGCTGGAGTCGGTGACGTGCACCGAGCCGTCCTGGGCGCGCACGCTGAGCGCCTCGCGGAACCCCAGCGCGCGGACGCTGCCGTCGTCGTCCTCGACCTTCACGGCGACGCCGCGGGGCACCTCGACGCGGTGCTTGGCGGAGCAGTCGGCGATCACACCGGAGCAGTGCATCCGCAGCGTCAGCCGGTCGTCCTTCATGGACCAGGTCACCTTCGGCTCGGAGCCGACGGTGACGGATCCCTCGAACCACCGGGTGACGGCGACCGCGCCCGTCTTCGCCGCGTCCGTCGCGACGATCTCCAGCGCCGAGTCGTCGGAGTCGATCGTCAGGGTGTCGCCCTGCAAGGCGAACGAACGGTGGTCGGGGTGCTTGTCGTCGGCCGCGGAGGCTCCGCAGCCGACGGCGCCTGCGGCGAGGGCCACGACGACCGCGGTGACGAGGACCGAGCGGGCGGAAAGGGTCGTACGGGCCATGGTGGTCTCCCCCTGAGCTGCTTGACGACGCACTGACGACCCTAGGGAGACCGGCCCGGCCGGACGATCCGGCACACTCCCGGACACGGGGTGGGGTTAACCCCCCGGCCCCCGGCAGGCGTTTGCGGGGCACGGCCCAGGTCGATGTAGGCTGTCGACTCGTCTCGGGTGCGTAGCTCAGGGGTAGAGCGCCTGCCTTACAAGCAGGATGTCGGCGGTTCGAAACCGTCCGCGCCCACCGAGGACGACGCCCCGCGCGAGGCGTCGCCGGCCGCGGCCCTCCGGTACCTTCCGGAGGGCCGCGGCCGTGCCCGGCCCCCGTCCGGGGCGGGGGCCCCCGGCGACGGGAACCGCCCGACGGCCGCCCGTGGTCAGCTGCCGAGCGCCCGAGGCCAGCCGTCCGCCCGCCCACCCGTCCACCGCCCCGGCATCTCCGGACGGCACGCGCATGCGACGTCGTGCGATGCGGCGTCGGTCGACCTCGGTCGACGTCAGACGTCGTCCGGGCGCGCCATCGACGTCAGTCGGCGTCCGGGCGGGCGGTCTCGTGGGCGTGCTTGAGGTTCATGCGGGCGTCGACCCGGTCGGCGGCGGCGACCTCCGCCCAGAAGCGGTGGCACGTCACGAACACCGCCAGCTCGTGCTCGCGGCGGCGCAGCTTCTCGACCTCGGCCTGTTCGTCGGCCGTCCAGCCGGGGGAGGCGGGGCGCTCCGTCTTGCGCCAGCCCGCCGCGTCGCTGAAGCCGTCCAGGGGCTCGACCGACCAGGGAAGCCGCTTCAGCAGGGCCGACAGCTCGGCCCGGACCTGATGCAGCTCCTCCTGACCGGCGCGCAGGTCGCTGGGAAAGTCATAGGTCGTAGCCACCCGGCAATGGTACGCCTGTTCGAATTTGAGTCGCGAGGTTCTTCGGGGTGTTCCTGTGAACGTGTGTTCGATTAGAGGGGGAATGGGATGCGGATCGGCACGGATCGGCGGGTGGGCCGGATGCCGGTCAGGGCGCGGTGGACGGGGCTCCCGGAGCGGCGGCGCCCCGGATCGCCCGGAGGGTCTCCACGCCGAGACGGTCGGTGCCGTCCGGGTCCGCGCCGAGGCGGTGGACCAGCACCCAACTCCCGTCCTCCGTCGCCCCGGTGAACACCGAGGCGTGCCGGGTCGCCCCGTTGTGCCAGCGCAGCGCACCGGTCACCTGCCAGGACGGCGCGGGCTCGCCGAACCGCCGCTCGACCAGCAACCGGACGACCAGGTCGGCCGCCGCCCGGGGAGTGGCCCACAGTCCCCCGGCGGGCAGGATCGCCCCGGTCATCGTCCAGGGCCGGTGCCGGCCGCCCGGCCACCGCGGCGCGAGCAGCCTGCGCTCCGTGTCCGGACGCACGGCCACCTCGGTGACGCCCAGCGGGCGCAGCACGTACTCGTCCACCAGTTCCCCGTACGACGCCCCGGAGGCGGCCGCGCCCAGGGCCGCGCCGAGCACCGCGTACCCGAGGTTGGAGTACTCCTCCCGCTCGCCGGGCGCACCGGCGGCGAGCGCGTCGAGGCGGGGCAGGAGCGCCCGCAGGGCGGCGGCGTCGAACGCGGTGTACGGGTCGCGGCGGGGCAGCCGGCCCGGTGGCAGCCGGGGCAGTCCGGAGGTGTGGCGGGCCAGGTGGAGGAGGGTGATCCCGGTCGTGGGGGCCTCGGGGAGCCAGCGTTCGACCGGGTCGTCGAGGGCGAGGACTCCCGCGGCGGCCATCCGCGCCAGCGCCGTGCCGGTGACGACCTTGGTGAGCGAGCCGATCTCGACGTACCGGTCCACCGCGTGACCGGCGGTGAGCACGGGTCCGGCCGTGGACGTGAGGACGCAGACCGGGACGCGGGGACGCGCGAGAGGGCTCACCGCGTGCCGGCGGGGCGCACGGCGCACGCGGGCGTTCCGCCGGGCAGCCGGTGACGGTTGCGGGCCACCCCGCGGTAGACCACGCGCGCGCAGCCGCGGACTCCGGGCAGCCGCAGGACGGCCCCCACCACGCGACATCCGGCGGACGGCGACGAGCCCAGCCAGCGGGCCACCGCGTCCGCCCCGCCCGCGAGGACGGTGGAGCCGCGCAGCAGCAGGACCTCCCGGTCCAGTCGGGCGCGGTGCGGCGCGGTCGACTCCTCGGGCAGGAACTGCCAGGGCACCGCTTCCAGCGTCGGCGCCGCCAGGGAACGGATGCGGTCGACGGAGGACTGGCAGAAACCGCAGTCCCCGTCGTAGGCGAGGACAGGAGGCGCGGAGCCGGGGGCAGGCCCGGTCGCTCGTCGTCCCACCACGGTTCTCCCTCCGCGCCCTGCGCCGACGCCCGTCGCGGACGCCCGTCGCCGATGTGTGTGCGACGGCGATCGTACTGCCGTCCGGGGCCGCTGTCAGACCCACGTCCTAGTGTGGGGGAATGGACGGATCGGGCGTGGAGCGCGTGCGGTTGACCCCTTGGTCGGACGGCGATTTCTGGCTGCTGCGCCGGGCCAACAGCCCCGAGATGACCGAGCACCTGGGCGGGCCGGAGAGCGAGGAGAGGCTCGCCGACCGGCAGCGGCGGTACGTCGAGCCGTTCGCCGGCCGCATGTACCGGATCAGCCTCGCGGACAGCGGGGACAGCGGGGACAGCGCGGGCAGCGCGGGCAGCGGGGAGAGCGTCGGCTCGATCGGGTACTGGGAGCGTGAGTGGCGGGGCGCGACGGTGTGGGAGACGGGCTGGGCAATCCTGCCCGGGTTCCAGGGCAGAGGCCTCGCCGCGGCGGCGGCCCGTGTTCTCGTCGACGTCGTCCGGCAGGCGGGCGGCCACCGGGCCCTGCACGCGTTCCCCGGGGTGGACCACCGCGCGTCCAACGGGGTGTGCCGGAAAGCGGGGTTCACGCTGCTCGGTCAGGCGGACTTCGAGTACCCGAAGGGGCACTGGATCAGATCCAACGACTGGTTCGTCGACCTGAGCACCGGCCCCGCGGAGGATTCCGGCGCCGACTCCGCGCCGGGTCGGCACGACCGGCCGGCCCGACGTCGGGAATGACGATGAACGGCCGGGACGGCAGGTTCCGCAGACACGCCCCGGTCGGCCGCCGCGCTTCCCGCGCGGTGGCGGCGAACGCGACCGGGGCCCACAGGAGGGAGACTCGGAGTATGTGCCGGAGTATCAAGACATTGCGTCCGCCCGCGCTGCCCGAGGAGGCGACCGAGGACGACATCCGCGCCGCGGCCCTCCAGTACGTGCGCAAGGTGTCCGGGTTCCGGGCGCCGGCCGCGCACAACCGGGAGGTGTTCGACAGAGCGGTCGAGGCCGTGGCCGCGGCCACCGCCGAACTGCTGGACGGCCTGGAGGTACGCGGGTCGCACCGCCCGACGGCGGCATGACGGCAGGCCCGACGCCCTGCCCGGCGCTGTCGCGGGGCCGGGACCTCGTGGCGGGGCGGGAACCGTCGTGCGCGGTCCGTCACGCGGGCCGGCGGCGCATCAGGAACGCCGCGCCCGCGCCCGCGCCGAACAGGGCGAGGACCGACACCCCGGTGGCCACCCAGGTGGTGCCCAGCCAGTGGGCCCCGAAGTAGCCGAGGGCGACGCTGTAGCCCGCCCAGGACAGCCCGGCCAGCGCGGACCAGGGGAGGAAGTCGCGGGGGCGGCGATGCGCGGCGCCCGCGATGAGGGAGACGACGGACCGTCCGGCCGGGGCGAACCGCGCCAGGACGACCAGGGCGCCGCCGCCCCGCGCCAGCGCGCCGCCGAGACGTTCCTGCGCGCTGGTCAGCCGGCGCGAGCGGGAGATCGCCCGGTCCAGGCGCTCGCCGCCGCGCCAGGCCAGCCGGTAGGCGACCAGGTCGCCCAGCACCGAGGCCGTCGTCGCGGAGAGGATCAGCACCATGATGTCCGGGACCTCGTGCGGGACCTGGCCGGTCGCCGCGCCGGAGCCCGCCGCCGCGGCCGTCGCGGCCGTGATGACGAGCACTCCGCTGGGCAGCACCGGCAGGAACACGTCGAGGAGGACCGACAGGCCCACCACCGCGTAGATCCAGGGGCTGCCGAGCAGCGCCCCCACACTCTCCAACACCGCGTACTCCCCGTGTCTCCCCCCGTGACGGCCTGACGTGCCGCTGTGTCGCGGGGGAGCGGCAGATGCGGCCAATGACAGCCCTACAGCGTACGCCGGGGGTGGGGCAGCGGATTCACGGGGGGTGCGTGCGTTCGGCACGGCATGTTCACGGGCGGGGCGCGCCCAGGTGCAGGGCGCGTCCAGGTGGGGGGCGCGTCCAGAGCCCTTCGCGGCGACTGCTCAGGCGGAGACGGTGGCCTTGGGCGCCGCGGCCTCGCGCTGCGGGCTGGTGCGGCCCGCGAGAAGGCGGTCCAGGCCGAGGGCGCCGGAACCGGTGAAGATCAGCAGCAGGAACGCCCAGCAGAACATCGCCGAGGCCTCGCCGCCGTTCTGCATCGGCCACAGGGCGTGGGGCTGGTGCACGTTGAAGTAGGCGTAGGCCATCGAGCCCGAGGCCAGGAACGCGGCGGCCCGGGTGCCCAGGCCCAGCAGGACCAGGGTGCCGCAGACGAGCTGGATCGCGGCGGCGTACCAGCCGGGCCAGGTTCCGGCGTCGATGGTGCCGCCCTTGCCGCCGGCGCCGCCGAGGACGCCGAACAGGGAGGCCGCGCCGTGGCAGGCGAACAGCAGGCCCACGACGATGCGGAAGAGGCCGATGACGTAGGGCTGTGCGGTGTCGATGCGAGCGGACATGGGTGGGGGGTGCTCCTTCGGTCTCGGGTCGGGCCGGTCCGTGTCGGGGAGAGGGCCGGTCGGTTGGGGGAAGCGGTACCGAATCAGCGATTCACGGTAGGCGGGGCCGATCGATGCTTGCAAGTTCAACTTCTAGCCACGATCAGGGTCCCCGCATAGGCCCTTTTCCCCTGGTCGTCGCACGTCGGCCGACTCCCGTTCACCCCGCCCTCGTCCGAAAGCGTGACCGAATCCACTCCTGGGAGGGGGTGCGCGTCGGTCGCCACGAGGCGGGCGCCGACTCGACGTCGAGGAGCGGACCGGCCGCTATGGGGCCCAACTACCGTGGAGCCGAAGGTTTCTGACCATTCATCAGCAAAGGCCCCGGCCCGCGGGCTTCACCGGGGGTGAGGTCGGACTCCGTCACGGTCGCCAGACGGCCGTCCGCGCGGGCCTTCTCCAGCTTCAGGCGGGCCGAACGGCCGCGCACCGTCAGGGACATGAGCTGGTTGCCGAACCAGGGTCCGCCCGTCCTGCGCCAGCTGACGGGCGGCCGGGGGCAGCGGCCGTGTCTGCGCAGCCCGCGCCCGAGCGCACGGGCCGCCGCGCTCCACCCGAACCGGAAGCCCACCCGCATCGAGGCCGGGACGGAGTTGTGCACGGGGGAGCAGGTGAGCTGAAGCACCCGCGCGTCCGGGCCGGCGCCGTCGGGCCAGTGCGGCTCGGCCGCGTACGCGTGGTGGACGTCGCCGGACAGCACCAGCACGCTCGCGGGCGCCCGGCTTCCCGTGCCGACCTCGGTGATGAGGTCCGCCAGCGCCGTGAACGACTCCGGGAAGGCCGCCCAGTGTTCCAGGTCCGCCCCGCGCCGCAGCTTCTCCCCGAACCGGGCCCAGCGCGCCCCGCGCTCGCCCCGGCACAGGGCCGCGTCCCACTCCTCGGCGTCGTGCACCAGGTGCGGCAGCAGCCAGGGCAGGGAGGTGCCGATCAGGAGGTGGTCGTAGGAGCCGAGGCCGTCGAGGGCCTGTTCGCGCAGCCAGGTCTCCTCGCCGGGCTGGAGCATCGAGCGCGCGTCCTCGTCCAGCACGCGGGCGGCCCGGCTGTCGGCCATCAGCAGCCGCACCCGCCCGAAGTCGCGGCGGTAGCTCCACCGCACGGAGGCGGGGTCGGTGTCGGCGCGTCCGGCGAAGTCGCGCAGCAGGCCGGTGCCGTCGGCGGTCTCGCGCACGGCCGCGTAGAGCGGGTCGGCGGCGAGTTCGGCCGGGGTGAGGTTGCCGAGGTGCTGGTGCACCCAGTACGACATCAGGCCGCTCATCAGCCGCTCGTGCCACCAGGGCGTGTCCCGCATGTCGGCCAGCCACGAGGCGGAGGTGTTCCAGTCGTCGATGACGTCGTGATCGTCGAAGACCATGCAGGTGGGCACGGTGGACAGCAGCCAGCGCACCTCGGGGTCGAGCCAGGACTCGTAGTAGAGCCAGGTGTACTCCTCGTAGTCCGCGACCTGGGCTCCCGGCGCGTCGTCGAGCCCCCGGCGGGCGGCGATCCTCTCCTTGGTCGCGTCGGAGACCTCGTCGGCGTAGACCTGGTCGCCCAGCAGGAGCAGCACGTCGGGCCGCTCGCCCGTGGGGTCGGCGGCGAGCCGGGTGGCCAGGCTGTCCAGGGCGTCGGGACCGGCGGGGTCCTTGCCGCCGGCCGGGGGCGCCGCCCAGCGGCAGGACCCGAACGCGACGCGCACCTCGTCGGCGTCGTCGGCGAGGGTGCGGATCCGCGAGGGCGGGAAGCGGGAGCCGGGCGGCGGCCACACGGGGGCGTCGTCGAGGAACACCTCGTACGCGGTCTCGGCGCCCGGGGTGAGGCCGCCGACCTCGACGAGGGCGTAGTGGTGGCCCGCCACCTGGAAGGTCGCCGCTCTGCCGCCGGCGCCGTCGGCGCAGCGCACCTCGGCGGTGCACGGGCGGCTCGTCTCGACCCAGACGGTCGCCGTCGGGCCGTCGGCGTACCTCAGCAGTGGACCCAGCCGCAGTCCGGCCATGCGATCACCCTCCTCCGTCGCCCCGTACGGTACGGAACGACGGAGGTCCGCGGGAGGATCCCGGCGGCCGCGGCCCGGCCCGCTCCGGTCAGCAGTTGGCGAGGTAGCCCGTCAGCGCGCTCTTCTCGGCGGAGTCGACCGAGAGGCCGTAGTAGTACTTCACCTGCACCCAGGCGCGGACGTAGGTGCAGCGGTACGAGGTGAGGGACGGCATCCACTCGGCCGGGTCCTGGTCGCTCTTGGACTGGTTCACGTTGTCCGTGACGGCGAGGAGCTGCGGACGGGTGACGTCGTTGGCGAAGGACTGCCGCCGGGCGGTGGTCCAGGCGCTCGCCCCGGAGTCCCAGGCCTCGGCGAGCGGGACCAGGTGGTCGATGTCGAGGTCGGAGGCGGCGGTCCAGGTGGCTCCGTCGTAGGGGGAGTACCAGGTGCCGCTGGTGGCGGTGCAGGCGGAGTTGGTGACGACGTTCGAGCCGTCGCGCTTGAGGATGTACTCGCGCGTGTTGCAGGTGCCGCTGATGGTGATCCAGGTGGGGAAGAGGTCGCGGTTGTAGCCGGTGCGGTTCTCGGTCTTCACGCTGAGGGAGGCCAGGTAGGTCCGGGCGGTGGCGGCGCTGACCGGGGTGGGCAGGGCTGCGGAGGCGGTCGGGGCGGTGAAGAGCCCGACCGAGGCTATGAGACCGGTGAGGGCGGCGAGTACGCTCAGCCGTCCACGCGCGTAGAACTTCGACATGCGAACTCCGTTGGTGAGGCAGGGTGCTGAAGTGCGGGCAGGGGAATGCTCGCGCTCGCGCATTGCGGGGAGATGTGCGACCGGTTAGAAGCTAGTGACGCGAACATGACACGACAAGGTGTACGACGGAACGATCTCCGGGAACGGGCGTGCGAGCCGTCTCGTGGCCGTCTCGTACACTGGGGGACGCAGAAGGGGAGTAGCTCTTCGCCGGACCGTCGACACACTGCTCAGCTCGTCTGAGCCGGCGCCCGGAGGCAGACCCGTCGTACGGGCCGGCCAGCGAGACCTTCGGCAAGCAGTGCACATCCGTGCCGTACGGCACGGGTGACGTGTGCGCTGCCCTGCCGAGGCGTCTGGTGCGGAGCGTGCGGACTCTCGGTGGGGCGGCACCCGACCGATTGAGGAACCTTGATCAGCATCACCGTGACGGCGGTCGTCTTCGGCGTCGTCTTCCTGGCCGAGCTGCCGGACAAGACCGCCCTGGCCGGCCTCGTCCTGGGCACCCGCTACCGCGCCTCGTACGTCTTCGCCGGGGTCGCCGCGGCCTTCGCCCTGCACGTCGCGCTGGCCGTCGCGGCCGGCAGCGTCCTCACGCTGCTGCCGCAGCAGCTCGTGCACGCGCTGACCGGCGTCCTCTTCCTGGGCGGCGCGGCGGTCCTCCTGCTGAAGAAGGACGACGGCGAGGAGGAGATCCGGGGGCCCGGGGACCAGTCCTTCTGGAAGGTCGCGGGCGCGGGCTTCATGCTGATCCTGGTGGCCGAGTTCGGCGACCTCACCCAGATCATGACGGCGAACCTCGCCGCCCGCTACGACGACCCGCTCTCCGTCGGCCTCGGCGCGGTGCTCGCACTGTGGGCGGTGGCCGGACTCGGCATCGTCGGCGGAAAGGCGCTGATGAAGCGGGTGCCATTGAAGCTGATCACGCAGATCGCGGCGCTGCTGATGCTGGCCCTCGGCGTGTGGAGCCTGTGGGAGGCGGTCACCGGCTGAGCCGGACACGTACCGGGCCGGGCGTCGCGGCCGGTATGGGGGCGGATGCGGGCCCGGCGTCGCGGCCGGTATGGGGGCGGAGGCCGGGCGCGGCATCGGGGCGGACACCGGGCCCGGCGTCGGGGCGGACGTCTTTGGGCGTTCCCGCGTCCCCTGCGCCTCCCGCGTCCCCTGCGCCTCCTCGCGCCTCCCGCTCCTCCTCGCGCCTCCCGCTCCTCCCGCGCCTCCCGGTCGGGGTGGCGTCGGGGCGGCATTGTTTTGTACCGTGGGAAAACAAAGTGGCTCCCGCTCGTTTTCCCTGACCGGCGGGCGGGGCCGCCTTGTCCCCTACGCACCTGGAGCTGCTGATGCCGGCCCTGACCGCCCGCGCCCTCCTGCTCGACATGGACGGCACGCTCGTGAACTCCGACGCCGTCGTCGAACGGATCTGGCGGCGCTGGGCCGACGCGCACGGGCTCGACGGCGACGAGGTCATGAAGGTCGTCCACGGCCGGCAGGGCCACGCCTCGATGGCGGTGCTGCTGCCCGGCCGTCCTGTGCGTCTGAACCACGCGGACAACGCGCGCATGCTGGCCGAGGAGACCGCCGACATGGACGGCGTCGTCCCGGTGCCCGGCGCGCCGGAGTTCCTCGCCTCGCTGCGGGGCGTCCCGCACGCCCTGGTCACCTCGGCGGACGTCGCGCTGTCCACGGCCCGTATGGCCGCGGCCGGGCTGGACCTGCCCGACGTGCGGATCACCGCCGAGTCGGTCGGCGCGAGCAAGCCGGACCCCGAGGGCTTCCTCAAGGGCGCCGCCGAACTGGGGATCGCCCCGGCGGACTGCGTCGTGTTCGAGGACTCCGGGGCGGGCATCGCGGCCGGACACGCCGCCGGAATGCGGGTCGTCGGCGTCGGTCCCCGCGCGGCGGCGCACGCTCCGGACGTGCTCGTGCGCGATCTGCGCCAGGTGCGCGTGGAGCGACTGGCGGACGGCGTCCGCATCGACGTCCGCACTGCCTGAGGGCGCACCGTCCGCCGCACGAACTGACCGGGAGGCCGGGCGAGCGGCTCGCGGTGCGCTGACTCGCGGGGCCGCGGTTCAGGGTGTGTTCGTCTCCGACTCCAGGGCCTTGCGGGTCGCCGGGCCGTAGACGCCCAGGCCGTCCGACGTCGTCCCCCGGGACCACTGGTAGTTGCGCAGGGCGTCCTCGACCTCCCCGCTGAACGTGCCGTCGGCCTGCCCGTTGTAGAGGTACAGCTGACGCAGCCGCAGCTGGAGTTCGGTCACCTCGGCGCCCTTGTCGCCGCGCCGCAGGACGGCGGTGTCGGCCGGGGCGTCCGGCGCGTGGTCGCCCCCCTTGCCGGGCGCCAGGGAGGCGCTCGTGCCGGCGGTCGGCGTGGGGCTGGGGGCGTCGGCGGACGGGGAGGCCGAGGGCGAGGCGCTCGCCGCCGAAGGGGAGGGCGAGGGGCTCGCGCTCTCGGAGGGCGACGCCGAGGACTCGGACGGCGACGCGGAAGCGGAGGGGCTCGCCGAGGGCGAGCCGGACGCCGTCTCGGTCGAGGTGTCGGGCACGGCGGCCCGCACGTCCTCGGAGACGGCCCGGTCGCGCGTGGGCTTCTCGTAGGAGAACAGCCCGGTCGCGAACCCGGCGGCCGCCACCACGCCCACCGCGGCGGCGGCCGTGGCGATCAGCAGGGTGCGTCGGCGGCGCGAGCCGCGCGGTTCCTCGTCCTGCGGGTCCCCGGGTCCGACGTCCACCGCGTCGAACAGGCTCAGGTCGCCGGCGGCGGGCTCGGACGCGGACGCGTTCAGCGGTGCGCCGAGTGGCGCGTCGCCCGGCGCATCGCCCGGCGCGTTCAGCGGTGCGGGCAGCGCCGTCGTCGCGTCGAACCCGGAACCGCCGTGGGCGACGGCGGGCAGCCGCACGGTCGCGTCGGCGGGAACCGCCCGCAGCGGCATGGTGACGTCGGCGCCGGAAGCCGCGCCCGTACCCGCGCCGGAAGCCGCACCCGTACCCGCGCCCGTACCCGCGCCGGAAGCCGCACCCGTTCCCGCGCCGGAAGCCGCACCCGTACCCGCGCCCGTACCCGCGCCGGAAGCCGCACCCGTTCCCGCGCCGGAAGCCGCACCCGTTCCCGCGCCGGTCGACGCATCCGTTCCCGCGCCGGTCGACGCATCCGTGCCCGCGCCCGTACCTGTTCCCGCGCCCGTTCCTGTCCCCGTGCCCGTACTCGCGGCCGTGCCCGGTCCGGGGGGTGAGTCCGAGTCGTCCAGTTCCACGTACGGCCGTATCCGCAGCGGATCGAAGTCCTCCGCCGCTGCCGCCTCCGCCGTGCGCGTGTCGCGCAGGGCCTCGGAGGCGCGCCGGGCACAGGCGCAGGACGGGGTGTTGTCGGCCGCCCGGAGCGCTCCGCACTCCGGGCACGGCAGTCCCTGCCGCCCCGCTCGCCCCTGCTGTCCCGTCGGATCGCTCACGTGTTCGTTCCTCCCCGTTCAAACTTCAGAGATTATGCAGATCCTCTCCACAAGCGATCGCCCGTGGCCCCCGGAATGTCGGAATCCGTCAGAATCCAGGAGGACTACAAGAGGCCATAACGGGTCACACCGATCACGATGGAGAGGGTCACCAGAGCCCCAGGAGGCATCCATGGCCTTGGACGCGCACAGCAGGACGGCGGATCCACGTCAGGAACACGTGTCCGGAAACGTCCTCGTCTCGATCGGCGCCCTGCTGCTGGGCATGCTCCTCGCCGCCCTCGACCAGACGATCGTGTCGACCGCCCTGCCGACGATCGTCAGCGACCTCGGTGGTATGGAGCACCTGTCGTGGGTGGTCACCGCGTACATGCTGGCGTCGACGGCCGCGACGCCGCTGTGGGGCAAACTGGGTGACCAGTACGGGCGCAAGAGGCTGTTCCAGATCGCGATCGTCATCTTCCTCATCGGATCGGCGCTGTGCGGAATGGCGCAGAACATGCCCGAGCTGATCGCCTTCCGGGCCGTCCAGGGACTGGGCGGCGGCGGCCTGATGGTGCTGTCGATGGCGATCGTCGGCGACATCGTCCCGCCGCGCGACCGCGGCCGCTACCAGGGCCTGTTCGGCGCGGTGTTCGGCGCGACCAGCGTCCTGGGCCCGCTGCTCGGCGGCCTGTTCACCGAACACCTCAGCTGGCGCTGGGTCTTCTACGTCAACCTGCCCGTCGGCGTCGTCGCGCTCGTCGTGATCGCGGCGGTGCTCCACACCCCGCGCAAGTCGACCCGGCACGTCATCGACTATCTCGGCACCTTCCTCATCGCCTCCGTCGCCACCTGCCTCGTGCTGGTGGCCTCCCTCGGCGGCACCACCTGGGACTGGTCCTCGCCGCAGATCATCGGGCTGGCGGTCCTCGGCGTGTTGCTGGCCGTGGCGTTCGTCGCCGTCGAACGGCGGGCGGCCGAACCCGTCCTCCCGCTCAAGCTGTTCGGCATCCGCACCTTCACGCTCTCCGCCGTCATCAGCTTCATCGTCGGCTTCGCGATGTTCGGCGCGATGACCTACCTGCCGACGTTCCTGCAAGTCGTGCAGGGCGTCTCGCCGACCATGTCCGGCGTGCACATGCTGCCCATGGTGGCGGGCATGCTGCTGTCGTCCACGGGCTCCGGGCAGATCGTCAGCCGCACCGGCCGCTGGAAGGTGTTCCCGGTCGCGGGCACCGCGGTCACCACCGTCGGCCTGCTCCTGCTGCACCGGCTCGACGAGCACAGCTCCACCGCCGAGATGAGCCTCTGCTTCTTCGTGTTCGGCCTCGGCCTCGGCCTGGTCATGCAGGTGCTGGTGCTGATCGTGCAGAACGCCGTCGCCTACGAGGACCTCGGCGTCGCCACCTCCGGCGCGACGTTCTTCCGCTCCATCGGGGCCTCCTTCGGCGTCGCCATCTTCGGCACCGTCTTCGCGAGCCGCCTCGCCGACAAGCTCGCGGACGCCTTCCGCGGCGTCCGGCTCCCGCCCGGCGTCTCGGCGGGCACGCTGGAATCCGACCCGCGGGGCATCGCCGCCCTGCCGTCCGACCTGCGCCCGCGCGTCCTGCACGCGTACGCCGCGTCCATCACCGACGTCTTCCTGTACGCGGCCCCGGTCGCGTTCCTGGGCTTCGTCCTGGCCTGGTTCCTGCGGGAGGACCCGCTGCGCGGCTCGGTCACCGCGCCCGACGTGACCGAGACCCTCGCCAGCAACCCCGTCGAACGCTCCTCGTACGACGAGGTGTGCCGGGCGCTGTCCGCCCTCGGCACCCACGAGGGCCGCCGCGAGGTCTACCGGAAGATCACCGCGCGGGCCGGTTACGACCTCCTCCCGGCCGCGAGCTGGCTGCTGCTGCGCATCAAGCGGTACGGCAGCGTGGAGCCGTCGATGCTGGCCGAGCGCAGCACCGTCCCGCTGCGGGTGATCATGGAGGCTGCCCGGCAGATCGAGGAGCGCCGCCTCGCCGTGCGCGACGGCCTCGGCATGATCCTGACCGCCGAGGGCCGCGAGGTCGCCGAACGGCTCGGCGAGGTCCGCGAGGAGTCGCTGGCCGAACTGCTCGGCGACTGGTGGGGCCCGGACCGGCCCACCGACCTCGTCCAGCTGGTCAAGGAACTCAACGGCGAGCTGTGCGGCTCGGACCGGGAACAGCCGCACGACGCACGGCCGGCGCCCCGGGTCAGGTGACGCCGCGGGTCGGATGACGCCCCGGGTCAGGTGACGCCCCCCGATTCAGGTGAGCCGCCGGGCGAACCAGTGGTCGGCGTACGGCTCGTCGTTGTGCGCGTCGGTCTCCTCGTAACCGAGCCGGGCGTACAGGGCACGGGCCTCGACCAGGTCGCCGCGCGTGTCCAGCACCATCCGCGTGGCGCCGAACGCGCGAGCGGCGTCCTCGGCGGCCCGGACGAGCAGCGCCGCGCCGCCCTTGCCGCGCAGCCCCTCCCGCACGAACACCCGCTTCAGCTCGGCGGTTCCGTCCGGCAGCAGCCGCACCCCGGCACAGCCGCCCGGCTCGCCGTCATACCGTCCCACGACCAACTGCCCCCGCGGAGGCGTGAGTTCGTCCCAGCTCTGGGCGGCGATCTCCCGCTCCAGCTCGGCCGGATCGGTGCGGCGGCCCTCGTGGAGCAGATACCAGCGGTCGCTGACCTCGGTGTAGTAGTCCCGCCACAGCGCTGCGGCGACGGGGGAGTCGAACGGTTCCGGGGCGACGGTCCAGGTCATCCGCTCATTCTGCGACGACGGCCCGCCCGCCCGGCAACCCGATATCCACGGCCGACCGGACCGCCGGAACCTCCCGAATCACCTGGCCCGGACCGCCCGAAGCACCTGGCCCGGCTGGGTCGTCCGGCGTGACGGCCGGACCGGCGGGCGGCCGTGCCCGCCGTTTACGCCATCGGGTTGCGGCAACCCGATGGAAGAACCGGCCCGTGGGGCCGACACACCGGAAGGCAAGGCATGTCCACAGGAGTGATCATCGCTCTGATCGTGGTCGTGGCGGCCCTCGTCGCCGTCGCGGCCGTCCTGGTCGTGAGGGCCCGCGGCTCGCACGGCGGACACGGTCTGAAGCGCCGATTCGGACCCGAGTACGACCGGGCCGTGGCCCGCCACGACGGAGACGTCAAGGCCGCTGAGCGTGAACTCGGCGCTCTCGTCGAACGGCACGGCGGACTGCGCGAGCGGCCGCTGGAGCCCGCCGAGCGCGAGCGCTTCGAAGCCCGCTGGACGGCGGCGCAGGAGCGGTTCGTCGACTCGCCCCGCGAGGCCGTCGTCGAGGCCGACCGGCTGCTCGCCGAGGTGGCAGGCGCCCGCGGCTTCCCGGCCGGCGACCAGTACGAGGAGCAGGTCGCCGCCCTCTCCGTCCACCACGCGAACCACGTCCAGGGCTACCGGCGCGTCCACCGCGTCGTCCGGACCTCCGACGGCGGCGCGCCCGACACGGAGGACATGCGTTCCGCCCTGGTGGAGGCGCGCGCCCTGTTCGACGACCTGATCTCGACGTCCGGCCGTGACTTCGGCCGTGACTCCGACCGCCACCGCGCCCAGGAACCGGCGACCCGGGACCGCTCCGGACACCGTCCGCAGCTGGGCTTCCACCGGCACCAGACGAAGGAGGGCTGACCGTCATGTCCGACCTGACACCTGACAGGGGCGTGAGCGGCGACGACCGCCGCTCGGCCGACGACCGTGCCAAGTCCGCGCGAACCGGCCGAGCCGTCCTGCCCGGAGAGGTCGTCCTGCCGCTCGACAAGGACCGGTCGACGACCGGTCACCGCGGCGACGGCACGGCGGCCGAGCCCGGCACCGCGAACCACGGACACACCGCGCCGGACCCGACGGCCGCCACCGGGAACACGGACGTAGCGGGCACGACCGGCACAGCAGGTTCGGCGGGCACCCCAGGCACGGCGGGCGCCGCCGCTCCGACGGGTGCGAAGCCCGTGCCGCTCAGCCCCGAAACGGTCACGAACGCCCGAACCGGCACCAGCCCAGGCACCGGCACCGGCCCCGGCACCGGACTCGGCACCGGACTCGGCTCCCCCACCGGAACCGGCGACCGGAGCGAGGCCGGGCGCACCTCAGCCTCCGGAACTGCGGTCCCCCCGATCACGGCCCCCACCACCGGCCCGTCCTCCTCCGTCGAGCGGACGGCCCATGCGGGGACGTCCGGCGGGCACGAGAGCGCGCACAACGAGCGTGCGTCCCTGTTCCCGGACGAGGAGTGCGACCGGATCTCCGCCCGGATGCGGCAGGCGGTCGTCGGGTTCGTCGACGGTCCGCGCGACGCGGTGGCGGAGGCGGACGAGGTGCTGGAGGAACTCGCCGCGCGCCTGACGGACGTCGTGGACCGGCGACGCCGCACCCTGCGCGGTGCCTGGCACCAGCCGGAGGGCGGCGGCAAGGACAAGGCCGCCTCGGCCGCGACCGCCGTCGACACCGAACAACTCCGCCTGGCCCTGCGGGACTACCGCGAACTGACCGAGCGGCTCCTGCACCTCTGAAACCGGCCGCCCGCCCGGTCCCGGCCCATTGGGCCGACCCGTCGACCCGTCAGCCCTCCGCACCCTCAGCCGTCGCCCGGCGCTCCCGCCATTCCCGTACGACCGCTTCCACGTCGTACGGCTTCATGCCCAGCGGGGGCCCGGGCGGCGGCTTGAACATCATGTCGCGCAGCTTGACGTTGACGTCCGTGACGATCTTCCGGACGATCCGCTCCGAGGGCGCCGCGTAGGCCGCCGCGAGCGCGTCCTCCGCCTCCTTGCGCAGGGCGAGAGCCGGCGGCAGCACGGACAGGCCCTCGCGGGCCATCTTCCGTCTGATCCACCACAGTTCGTCGTACGGCGTTTCCAGTTCCGCAGGCAACGGCTTGCCCGCGCCCGGCAGTTGATCGAACTCGCCGCGCTGTTCCGCGTCCCGGATCTGCTTGTCGACCCAGGACTCGAACGGAACGCCCGGTGGCTTTCGCTCGGTCATGCGTCCATTGTGCCGGACGCGATGTGCCCGGGCGATTTATCATGCGGCCGCTGCACAAACACATTCGGGACCCAGGACGCCGACAGGCATGCCGAGGAAATCTCAAGGGGAGCGCACGTGCTCGAACTGACCATGGCCACCGTCTCCGGGACGGAAGAGGGCGCCACGGCCGGCATGCTCATGGCCGACTCGCCCAGCGACCCGGGCGCCGTGCTGCGGGTGGGCAGGGACAGGTCCGTGTGCCGCCTCGCCACACCCGAGGACTGGCTGTTCGTCTCGCGCGTGCACCTGGAGTTCCTGTGCGGGCCCGACGGCGCCTGGCAGGTCTCGTGGCTGCGCGGCTCGCAGGACGAACCGTCCTCCGAGGTGCGCCTGGTGATCGGGCAGTACACGCAGTCGCTCGTGTACGGCGGAACGCTGCCGCTGGCGGGCTCCGGCGAGATCATCGTGTACGACCGCACCGGACCGCGCAGCGTCAACGTCGGCTTCTACCACGAGGCCTGAGCCCCGGCACGAGGCCTGAGCCGCGGCAGCACGAGGCTTGAGCCCCGGCACGAGGCCTGAGCCTCGGCAGCACGAGGCCTGAGCCCCGGCACGATGCCCGAGGCCTGAGCCGCGGCGAGAGCCTGCGTGGGGCTACGCCAGGACGCGCGCCAGCGCGAAACCGTCGTAGCCCTTGGTCCCCACCGTCTGGATCGCGGTGCCGCTCAGCCTCGGGTGCGTCGCGATCAGGTCGATCGCGGCGCGGGTGCCCAGGACGTCCGCGGCGTCGCTGTCGGCGTCCACCACCCGGCCGCCCCGCACGACGTTGTCGAGGACGATCAGACTGCCCGCGCTCGTGAGCCTCAGCGCCCACTCCATGTAGGAGGCGTTGTTGGTCTTGTCGGCGTCGATGAACACGAGGTCGAACGGGGGCGGGTTCTCGTCGGCCAGCAGCGGCAGCGATTCCAGGGCCGCGCCGACCCGCACCTCGACCAGCTTGTCGAGACCGGCACGGGCGATGTTGCGGGTGGCCACCTCGGCGTGCCGGGGGTCGTACTCCAGCGAGACCAGGCGGCCGTCGGGGGGCAGTGCGCGGGCCAGCCAGATCGTGCTGTAGCCGCCGAGCGTGCCGATCTCCAGGATCGACCGGGCCCCCTGGATCTCCGCGAGCAACTGGAGCAGCTTGCCCTGGTTCGCCGTGACGCTGATCGCCGGCAGACCGGCGGCGTCGCTCTCCCGCAGAGCGGCGGCCGTGATCTCGTCGTCCGGGGCCAGGCGGTCGGTGAAGTAGGCGTCGACGGCGTCCCAGGCCTGCGACTCGCTCATGTTCTGCCTCTCGTGTCCTGTGGTTCCTGTCGATCCTGTCGTTCCTGCTCGCATCTCTAGTTAGGGATGCTAACTACTCATGTCAACGGCACGGCCGCCGCACCGGTTCCTTCCGGCCGCGCCGCACGGCCCTGCGGGGCGCGATTCAGCCATTCGGCCCAGGAAGCGCGAGGAACCCGGAAGGCGCGCCGTCACCCCCGTCGGGGAGGGAGGGCGATCGCGACGCAGGGTGAGGGACGTGGGGCGCGGGGTGAGGGGTGCGGGGCCGGGGTGCGGGGCGCGGGATGCGGGCGTGGATCGCGTGCGGGCCGCGCGCCGGATCCCGCCCCTCGTGGAAGCGGTCCCTCTCGGTACGGACTATCGTCTTCCGGACAAAAGGCGGGCCGACGGCAGGTGACGCACGGCTCGCCCGCGTCTGTGCCAGGAGACGCCGCCGAGCCGTGTCCACGGCTGTGTTCGGCGGCCCCGGCGCACGAAACGCGTGACACGAACGAGGCGGAGGCCGACGAAGCGTGGCGAATGCGGAGCACAGCGGGGGGACGGCGGGGACCTTCGGGGACACGGGGCTCGACACGGCGAGAGCGCGCCTGCGCGCGGCCCGCCTCGGCCTGTGGCTCCTGGCGGCGGCCCTCGCCGTACGCCAGGTGGCCGCCTTCCTCGGCACCCCGCGCGCGGAACGGCTGACGGACCTGGAGGCCTGGGCCGGACCCGACGGCGTACTGCACGTCAACGGCTCGCTCTACGCGTCGACCCGCTTCACCGGCACCCCCTTCACCGGGCTCGTCCTCAAGCCCCTCACCAGGGCCGCCGAACAAGCCCTCGGCTGGGGCTGGACCTTCGGCACCCTGCTGCTGGTGGCCGCCCTCGCCGTGGTCCTGGCCCGCTCCCTGCCCCGGCCGGCCGGCAGACGGACGGAGCTGCTGGCCGCGCCCGTCGCGGCCAGTCTGCTGATGCTCTCCCTGCCGGTGCGCAACACGTTCTGGCTGGGCCAGACCAGCATCCTCCCCGTCCTCCTCGTCCTGCTCGGCTGCCTCGTCGTACGCGACCGGCGGGCCGCCGGCGTCCTGATCGGGGTGGCCGCCGCCCTCCAGCCCACGGTGCTCCTCTTCACCGCCCTGCTGTGGTTCACCGGCCGCCGCCGGACCGCGGCGGCCGCCGGCGCGACCTTCGCCGTCGGGACGGCGCTCGCCTGGGCGGCGATGCCGCACGATTCGTACGTGTACTGGGTGCACCACCTGGCGGGGGCCGGGCTCGGCGGCGAGGCCGACGCGCTCGCCAACCAGTCCCTGCACGGCGCCCTGCTGCGCCTCGGCCTCACCGGCCCGCTGGAGATCGGCCTGTTCCTGTTCCTGGGCGCGGCCGTCGCCGCCCTGGGCGTGCGCCGGGCGGTCCGTTACGCCCGGGACGGCCAGCTGCTGCTCGCGGTCGCCCTCACCGGCTGCGCGGCGATCGTCGTCTCGCCCACGACCTGGCAGCACCAGCTGCTGTGGGTGCTGCCGACCCTCGTCGGCCGGGTCGGCAGGCGCGCCTCCGACCGCTACGTCTGGCCGGTGGCCGTCGTCCTGGTGACGACCCTCCCGACCACCATGCTGCTCCCGCACATGGAGTCCCTCTACCCCCTGCGCGACAACGCGGTGCTGCTCCTCGCGCTCGCCGCGGCGACCGTCGTCCCGTTCCTGCCGCGGACCTCCCCCCACTACCGCGCGCCGATCCCCACGCAGTGCGCCGAACCGGTCCCCGCCCGCTGGAAGCACGTCCCGCTGCTGCCGTTCCTCAAACGCGTGCTCACCCGCCCCAACCTGCTGCTGGAGCTTCTGCTGCTGCGCGTGACGTACGCGGCGTACCAGCAGGTGCGGCTCGCGGCGACCGGCGGCACCAACTCCGGCGGCCGGGCCCGGGCGGAGGTACACGGCCACGACGTCCTCGCCCTCGAACGGCTTCTGCACATCGACGTCGAACGATCCGTCAACCACTGGGTGGTCGGCGTCACCTGGCTGCGCGACTTCTTCGACTTCTACTACAGCTCCCTGCACTTCGTCGTCCCGCTGACCGTCCTCGGCGTCCTGTACTGGCGCCGCCCGGTCGACTACCGCTGGGCCCGCTCGTCCCTGGGCTTCGCGACCCTGCTCGCCCTGGCCGGCTTCTGGCTCTACCCGCTGGCCCCGCCGCGCCTGCTGCCGAACCTGGGCGTCATCGACACCGTCCACGGCGTCCAGGACTTCTCCAAGCCGGACTACGGCACGCTCACCTCGCTCACCAACCAGTACGCGGCGATGCCCTCCCTGCACTTCGGCTGGTCCCTGTGGTGCGGCCTGGTCATCGCGATCGTCGCCCGCAACCGGTGGACGAAGTCCCTGGGCCTGCTGCACCCTCTCTTCACCGTCTCGGCCATCGTGGCCACCGGCAACCACTGGGTCCTGGACGCGGTGGGCGGCGCGGCGGTGGTATGCGCGGGCTTCGCCCTGTCATACGTCCTGATGGGCCCCCGCCCCCACACCGCCAACCCGGCAACGACGACGACAACCCGGAACCCCCCGGAACCACCGACACCCCCGAAGCCGTCACCCTCCAGGGCGTCGGCATCGGCCTCGACCCCGACACCGACAAGGAACTCGACAGCGCGCTGACCGAACAGGACAGCAGCCCCAGTAGGTGAGCGGTGAGCGGTGAGCGGTGAGTGGTGATTGGGGAGCGATGAACAAGGAACGGGACGTCGGCAGGCGGCGGCAACGCCCCCTGCGCTGGCTCCTGTTCTCGACGCTGTCCTGCGCCGCGACGCTCCTGACCTGGCTCCGGGGAGCACTGGCCGGCGGCCTGGACGTCGGCGAAACCTGCGCCCTCTACAAGGGCCAGCCCTTCGACAGTGACTACCGCGCCGGTCACCTGCGCGAGTCGACCCAGTGGTTCCCCCTGCACAACATGTGCAACGCCTCCTACGACCTGGTCCCGGCCTGGATCAACCCGACGGTGGCCTTCCTCACCCTCGCCACCGCCGCCGGCCTGCTGATGACGGCCTGGGTTACGGGAGCCAGACTCCGAGCGCACCTGCTCGACCGCCGGGGAACTTCGACCGACGGGACGGGGGCGGGGACGGGCGCGGCGCGGGTGTGAGTGCGGGTGCCGGTGCCGGTGCCGGTGCCGGTGCCGGTGCCGGTGCGATGAGCCTCGGTGGGGACGGGGCGTCCGACCTGTCCGGCGACGGCGGATAGTGATCGTTTCAGCCACAGACGCTCGGCCGGTGATCGCGAACGGAATGCCGCGGACCGGCAGTCGCCGATCGCCCAACAGTCAGCTGACCAGGGCATACGTGCATGCCTCGTTGCCTCTGGCATGTCCTCAATGACGAGGCGTTTCACGCCAGATGAGCCTGACGGGGCGACTTCGCTAGGTGATAAATCCTTGACCCAATGTGAGAGGAAGGTTTGAATGCGCTGACCTTTTTTGAAGATCATGTGACTCTGGGGGCGGGGTTCTGTGGGGTTCTGTGGGGTTCGTGCGGGGTGCGTCGGCCGTGTTCAGACGTCCGGGACGCGGCACACGAGGGAGGCGAGGCAGTCGCCACGGGTCCATGGCGGGGAGCACGAGCGCCGTCACCCTTGCCGTGCTGCTCGGCACGGTGGCGCTACCCGCACAGCAGACCGCGGCGGCCTCTTCCGGGGCCACGTCCACACCCTCGGCCGTGACGGCTCCGTCCCTGGCCGACCCTGTTGCCGACGGGTCGATGAGCGAGGAGGACAAGGCACTCCAGGACGCCCGGGCCTCCAACCAGCCCGTCGAACTGATCTCCGCGCGCACGGAGGCGAGCGACACCTGGGCGCTGCCGGACGGATCGTTCTCGGTGAAGCGGCACGGCACGGTGGTGCGACTGTGGCGCGGCGGCGTGTGGGTCGCCGCCGACCCGACCCTCGCCTTCGCCACCGACGGATCCGTACAGCCGAAGGCGACGTCGGTGTCGGTCAAGTTCTCCGGTGGCGGCACGGGCCCGATGCTGACGGGAGTCAAGGACGGGCGCACCCTCTCGCTCGCCTGGCCCAAGTCACTGCCCAAGCCGACCCTCGACGCCAACGTGGCCACGTACGCCGAAGTGCTGCCGGGCGTCGACCTCCAGCTGAAGGCGGAGGTGGAAGGTTTCTCCCAACTCCTCGTCGTCAAGACCGCGGAGGCCGCCGGCAACCCGGAACTGGCAGCGCTGAAGTTCTCGATGAGCACGGTCGGCCTGGACGTGGCCGAGGACGCCGACACCGGCATGCTCGCGGCCACGGATCCCGCGGGACAGACCGTCTTCACGAGCCCCGCGCCCTCGATGTGGGACTCGCGGCCGCCCGCCGCCCCCGCGTCGCAGACCAAGGCGGCCGCCACCGCCGGCAGGACGGTCGCCGGGCCCGCCGACGATCCTTCGGCCGGGAACGTCTTCGAACCCGGCGCCGGCGCGCAGGAAGCGCAGATGCAGGCCGAGGTCAGCGGCGACGCTCTCACCATCACCCCGGACCAGAAGCTGCTGACCGGCGCGGACACGACCTACCCCGTCTACATCGACCCCAGCTGGGCCTGGGGTGAATGGCAGCACTGGACCCGCGTCTACCAGGCCTACCCGGACAACTCCTACTGGGACGCCAAGGGCGACGTACGCGTCGGATACGAGGCGGAGACCGGAGGACAGAACCGGATCTCACGCTCCTTCTTCCAGCTCGACACCGGTGACGTCGTCGGCGCCCACATCAAGAGCGCCACCTTCCGGGTGCGCAACACCTGGTCGTGGTCGTGCCAGGCCCGACCGGTCCAGCTGTACGAGGTCGGCGACATCTCGAAGAAGACCACCTGGAAGAACCAGCCCGGCAAGATCGGCTCCGCGCTGTCCACGGTGAACGACTCGAAGGGGTGGAGCAGGGACTGCGCCGCAGGCAACCTCGAGTTCGACGCGACCGACGCGGTGAGCAGAGCGGCCGGCAAGCGCGAAGCCAGCGTGACGCTCGGCCTCTACGCGAGCAACGAGGCGGACACCTTCGGCTGGAAGCGGTTCGACCCGAAGACCGCCACTCTCGAGATCAAATACAACAATCCGCCGAAGACTCCCACCGGTCTGGGCACCAACCCGCGCACCAGCTGCTCCGCGGGCGGGACCGTGGGCAACACCGCCGTCAGCGTCCACGCGAAGATCGACGATCCCGACGGCGGCAATCTCACCGCCCAGTTCCAGGTCTTCAGAACCGGCGCCTCGGCTGCGGTCGTCGACACCTCGGTGCCCGCGCTGAAGGGGAGGGTGGCCACGCTGGTCCTGCCCGCCGCGAGTACGCCCACGGGCGCGTACACCTGGAAGGTGCGCGCCAAGGACCCGGACGGGGCGTACTCGGACTGGAGCCCCACCTGCAAGTTCACCCTCGACCGCACCCGCCCGAGCAAGCCGCCGGTCATCACGTCCCAGGGCGACGCCTTCCCCGACGGTGACCAGGGCTGGCCTGCGCAGACCGGTCCCGCGCGGTCCGAGGGCACGTTCCTCCTGGCCCCCAACGGTGTCACGGACGTCGCCTCGTACCACTGGTGGACGGACAGCGACCCCGAGGTGCACGACACCACTGCGAGCACGGCCGTCTTCGGGGTGACACCGCCGTCCTACGGCCCCCACATGATCTACGCCTACAGCGTCGACGCCGCGGGCAACCGTTCCGACACGGCCACCTACCTCTACTACGCCACGCGCGCACAGGTGAGGGACGAGCCCGGGGACCTCAACGGCGACGGCTTCACGGACATCTGGAACACGGACTCCAACGGCACGCTGCTCACCTACGCGGGACAGGGCAACGGGCAGTTCTCCTCGGCGACGAACGGCGGCGGGGCCTTCCCCACGCAGCAGGTGACGTTCAGCGGCGACTGGAAGCAGGACGGGTACAACGACCTGGTCTCGCTGGAGAGCGGAGCGAGCGGCACCAAGAGGGAACTTCGTGTCTATGCGAACAACGGGACCGGAGTGATCGACGCCGAGTCGCCGCTCACATTGAACGTGAAGTGCCCCGTCGCGACCACGAGCGGCAGGTGCAAGGGGGACGCGAACTGGACCGGGGACGATCACTGGTCCAACGCGGAGCAGATCGCCACCAGCGGTGACCTCAACGGTGACGGGAACCCCGACCTGCTCGTCAAGCAGGGCAAGTACCTGTGGGTCTACTACGGCATGCGCTCGAACGTCCTGCTCGACATGGTTCGCCCTCACCCGGTCCTCGCCGGTGCGGCCGACTGGGACAAGTACACCGTCGTCGTCCCCGGGGACCTCAACGGCGACGGCATCCCCGACCTGCTTCTGCGGGAGAACGCCTCCGGCGATCTCTACCGTTCCTACGGCAAGAGCGACCCCAACGGCATCCTGGACGCCGCGACATGGGGCAACGCGAGCAGCCGTGTCAAGATCGCCTCCGGCATCCTGCCCCAGAGCCTCTACCCGGTCATCGGTTCCTCCGGAGACCTGGGCAGCGACGGCATCCCCGACCTCTGGGCCCGCAAGAAGGACAACGCCCTGATCGGCTGGGCCGGACGCAAGACCGGCGGCGACTACACCGGCGTCGGCACGGGCTTCCTCATCGACGGAGCCGGCGGAGGTCAGCGCATCACCGCCGGCACCACCCTCGCGAGCGGCCAGTCCCTCTCCTCGAACTCCGCCAAGCTCACCATGCAGGCGGACGGCAACCTGGTCATCACGTCGAAGGCCAACAAGGTCCTCTGGTCCAGCGGCACCGCCGGCAACAACGGCGCCACCGCACGCGTCCTCGCCAACGGCTATGTCGCGGTCTACTCGGCTGACGGCAGCACCGTGCTGTGGCGCCCCGCCGCCGCGAGCGGGGCCACCGGCGAGGGGTACGCGCTCCTTCAGGACCGCGGCAGTCTCGTCGTCTACAACGGCAAGGGCCAGTCGCAGTGGACGAGCAACAGCTCCGTGCGGGGCGACGTGGACGGAGACGGCTACGGCGACATGCTCACCTGGCGTGAGTACGCCGACGGCAGCGACAAGATCCACACCCTCTCCGGTACGTCCGACGGTTCCATCAAGGCACCGCGCGACGCCTTCACGTTCAGCGGCTGGACCGCGAGCAGTGTGAAGAAGGTGTCGGGCGACTTCAACGGCGACGGACGCACCGATGTCGCGGCCATGTACTACTACCCGGACCGTTCCACCAAGTTGTGGACGCTGCTCGGACAGGCCGACGGCACCTTCCGCTCGCCGGTCGTCTCCTGGGGAGCCAACCCCGGGAAATGGGGATTCGCCAACGCCACCCTCCAGGTGGGCGACTTCAACGGCGACGGCCGCGACGACATCGCCGCCTGGTACGCCTCTCCCGACGGCAGCGACACCCTGTACACCTTCACCGCGAACGTGCAGGGCGGGTTCAATGCGCTCTTCGCCAGTTGGAGCGGCACGTGGAACCGCACCATCGTGAAGCTGACGACCGGCGACTTCAACGGCGACGGGCGGGACGACATCGCCGCACTCGCCGACGCTCCTGACGACGCCGTGACGTTCTGGCAGTTCCAGGGACAGCCGGAAGGCGGGTTCAAGGCACCGGTGCAGTCCCTCGCCGTGACCAACTGGGGCGACTGGAACCGCACCGGCTTCTACGCCGGCGACTTCAACGGTGACGGGCTGGACGACGTCGCGACCTGGTACGACTATCCGGATACCAGCGACAGGGTCCACACCTTCGTCAGCCTCTCGTCGGGAATCGGAACGTTCGCTTCCCCGAAGATCGCCACCAGCGCGGACGCCGGCAAGCTGAACTTCCAGAAGATGCTGATCACGTCCGGCGACTACAACGGTGACGGACGAGACGACCTGGGCGCGGTGCACGACATGGGCGACGGCACGGTGAAGATGCTCACCTACCTGGGCCGGGCCGACAGCACGATGACCGGCGTGGCCAGTTGGGTCGGCGCCTGGGACTTCCTGCACACGTCTCTCATCACTCGCAACACCCCCTGAGCGGGGCCCGAAGCCGGGAGCGGCAGTCCTTCACCGCTCCCGGCGCCACCGCCGATCGCCCCGCCCAGCGGTGCTCCGGCGGCTGACCACTGCTGTTGTCCTGAAGATTCGATCACCGTCACGAGGGGTGGGGCGTGAGCCGGTACGGCGCGCGTAGATGGGGCAGCGTGATCTGCGCTGCCCTCATAGTCGGGTTGCTTCCCGCGAACAGTCTGGCCGCGGCTCCCTCGGCCAAGGGGGCCGGCACTCCCCGGCCGAAGCAGCCACCGACGGTGGCCGTGAAGACGGCGGCCGTGGGCAGCACCGACAAGCGCTCCGACGCCGCGCGTCCGTGGAAGGCGCCGAAGGTCACCTGGCCGACCGCGGGCACGGCGACCGTGAAGCTCGTCCCGTCGGAGACCAAGGCGTCCCTGCGGAAGGCTGGTTCGCTGCCGCTGGCTCTCGCGGCATCCCCGGCCCGGCCACCGGCCTCAGCCAAGACGTCCACGAAGGTCCCGACGAACACGGCCGCGCCGGCTCCCACCACGGCGACCGTCCGTCTCGCCGACCAGAAGACGACCCGCAAGGCCGGCGTCGAGGGTCTCCTGTTCTCGCTCGCAGCGGCGGACGGAAACAGTGCGGCGCCGGGCAGCGCCTCGGTCCAGGTGGACTACAACTCGTTCAAGGGTGCGTACGGCGGTGACTGGGCGGCCCGCCTGCGGTTGGTTCAACTGCCTGCCTGTGCGCTGACCACGCCGGACGAGTCGGCATGCCGCATCGCGAGGCCCCTGGCCACGACCAACGACACGAAGGCCGGAACGCTCACCGCGAGCGCCCCCCTGTCCACGGCCTCCGGGACGTCCAGGACCGCTACCGTGCTGGCGGCCACCGCCGCGGCCTCGGGGGCCGCCGGCGACTACAAGGCGACCTCCCTGCAACCCTCCGGCTCGTGGACGGCGGGCGGCGCGACCGGCGGATTCTCCTGGTCGTACCCGATCGACGCACCGGCGGTGCCCGGCGGTCTGAAGCCCGCGGTCTCCCTCGGCTACAGCTCGCAGGCAGTGGACGGCCGCACCTCGGCCTCCAACAACCAGCCCTCCTGGATCGGCGACGGCTGGGACTGGCAGCCCGGATACATCGAGCGCCGCTACAAGTCCTGCGAGGACGACAAGGACAAGGCCGGCGCGACCAACACCACCAAGGTCGGCGACCAGTGCTGGTACAACGACAACGCCGTCATGTCCCTGGGCGGCAAGAGCGTCGACCTGGTCTTCGACAAGACCGAGGGGTGGCACCCGGCCGACGACTCGGCCGAAAAGGTGGAGAAGCTCACCGGCGCCGTCAACGGTGACGACGGCACGACCGGGGTCGACGGCAAGGGCGAGTACTGGAAGGTCACCTCGGCTGACGGAACGCAGTACTTCTTCGGCCGCAACCGGCTTCCGGGCTGGAGCGACCACGGCACGGCCGCCGACGACCCGGTGACCAACTCGACTTGGACCGCGCCGGTCTTCGGCAACCACTCCGGCGAGCCCTGCTACAACTCCTCCTTCGCGTCGGCCTGGTGCCAGCAGGCCTGGCGCTGGCAGCTGGACTACGTCGTCGACCCGCGCGGCAACGCGATGGCCTACTACTGGTCCAAGGAGTCCAACAACTACGGACGCAACGTCTCGACGACGACCGGCAAGGCCACGGTCACCCCGTACGTGCGCGGCGGCTGGCTGGACCACATCGACTACGGTCTGCGCGACGACGCCGTCTACACGGGCAAGGCCGCGGGCCAGGTCCAGTTCGGCGTGTCGTCGCGCTGCCTGAGCGGCTGCACCTTCGACCAGACCAACGCCTCGCACTGGCCGGACGTCCCCTACGACCAGTACTGCAAGGACGGCTCCACCGAGTGCAAGGACCAGTACTCGCCGACGTTCTGGTCGCAGAAGCGCCTCTCCACCATCACGACCAGGATCCTCACCGGCGGTGTGTACAAGGACGTCGACACCTGGACCCTGGCACAGGACTTCCCCCCTTCCGGCGACGGCATATCCACCCCGATGTGGCTGAAGTCCATTCAGCACACCGGCAAGACGGGGACTGCCGAAATCCTGCCCGCCGTCACCTTCACAGGCGTGCAGAAGCCCAACCGCGTCGACAAACTGGGTGACGGCCTGGCGCCGTTCGTCCGGCTGCGGATGTCGCAGGTCAAGACCGAGACCGGGGGCACCATCGGCGTCGACTACTACGACCCCGACTGCACCGCCACCACGCTGCCCCCGGCTGACGGGACGAACACCACTCGCTGCTACCCGGTCAAGTGGCCCTTCGAGGGCGAGACGGCCAAGCAGGACTGGTTCGTCATCTACCCGGTCAAGCGAGTCGTCGAGGGCGACAACCTCGTCGAGTCCCCCGACGTCGTGACCGAGTACGCGTATCTCGGCGGCGCCAAGTGGGCCAAGAGCACGGACGAGTTCGCCAAGACCAAGGACCGTACCTACTCGGTCTCCCGCGGGTACGAGCGGGTCCAGACCCGCAAGGGAGCAGGGCTGGACGCCCGCACCCTGGCGGAGACCCGGTACTTCCGGGGCATCGACGGCGCCGACGTGAAGGACTCGGCGGGAGCGGCCGTCACCGACCGCGAGCAGTTCGCCGGGATGGTCCGCGAGAACGCGACCTACAACGGCGACGGCGGCGCGCTCGTCTCGGCGACCTCCTACACGCCCTGGCGCTCCGCCGCGACCGCGACGCGATCCCGCACGGAAGCGGACCTCCCCGCCCTCACCGCCTATCACACAGGCGTCGCGGCCGAGGAGACCCGCAGCACGGTCACCGGCGGCACCCGTACCACGAAGACCACACGGGCCTTCGACGCGTACGGCATGGTCACGCAGGTCGCCGAACACGGCGACATCGCCAAAACCACCAGCGACACCGTGGTCGGCGACGAGAAGTGCACCACCACGACCTACGCCCGCAACACCAGCGCCTGGATCCTCAGCGCCGTCTCCCGTACCGAGACCGTGGCCCGTCTGTGCAGCGTCACGGCCGAGCGTCCCGCGGACGTCATCGACGACGTACGCACCTACTACGACAACGCGGCCTTCGGCGTGGCGCCGACCAAGGGCCTGGTGACCAAGACCGACCGCATCAACGGGAAGGGCACCGGCTACGACACGGTCGGCTCCGTTCCCAGCGTCTGCGGAACGGCCAAGAACCAGCTCTGCTACGACCAGTACGGCCGGGCCCTGGCGGCCGCCGACGCGTACGGCGAGATCACGACCACCTCCTACGCGCCCGCCACCGGCGAGAACCCCACCGCGACGACGGTGACCAACCCCCTCGGCCACACCGCGACGACCAAGCTCGACCCGTTGCGAGGGCAGCCGACGGAGGCGAAGGACGCCAACGGCAATGTCACGACCACGGCGTACGACGGCCTCGGCCGCGTGAGCAAGGTGTGGCTGCCGACCCGCTCGGCGGCGTCCCTCCCCAACGCCCCGAACTACTCCTACGCCTACCTGGTCCGTGCCGACGGCCCCGCGGTCGTCACCAGCAAGCGCCTCGACCACAACTCCAAGTACCAGACCAGCTACGCCTTCTACGACGGCCTTCTCCGGGAGCGCCAGACGCAGGAGACGTCCCCGGACCGGGCCGGCCGCCTGGTGTCCGAGTCGTTCTACAACACGCGTGGCGAGGCGTGGCGTTCGTCGGGCGCCTACTTCACGACGGGCACCCCCGAACCGGTCCTCGTGACCGGCGAGGACACGAAGTACCCGTCGTCCACCGAGACCGTCTTCGACGGCGCGGGCCGGCCCACCGCCGTCATCGCGAAGAAGTTCGGCGACGAGACCAAGCGCACCACCACCAGCTACACGGGCGACACCACCACGGTGATCCCGCCCAAGGGCGGCACCGCGACCACCACGGTGGTGGACGCGCTCGGCCGCACGGTGGAACTCAAGCAGTACACGGACGCGGCACGCACGTCGTCGCAGTCCGTCGCCTACCGGTACGACAGCCACGGTCAGCTCGAACAGGTCACCGACGCCTCCGGGGCGAAATGGCAGTACACCTACGACGTCCGAGGCCGCAAGACCGTCGTCGACGACCCGGACACGGGCGAGTCCCACACGGTCTACGACAAGGCCGACCGGGTCAGCGACGTCACCGACGCCCGCAACATCACCCTCCACACCGACTACGACGCCCTCGGCCGCAAAACGGCTGTGAAGAAGGGCACGACGACGCTGTCGTCCTGGACCTACGACGAGATCGCCAAGGGCCAGCCCGCCAAGACCACCCGCTACATCGGCGACAAGGCCTACGTCAGCGAGATCACCGAGTACAACGCCTACTACCAGCCTGTCGGCACCAAGGTCACCGTGCCGGAGGGCCTGGGCGTACCCGCGGCAAGCTACGAGTGGTTCAACTTCTACGACGACAACACCGGGCTGCTCAAGGGCACCGAGCAACCCGAGATCTCCGACCTGCCGTTCGAATTCGTCACCACCGACTACGACACCGCCGGCCTGTTGACCCAATTCAGCGCCGAAGTAAGCGGCCCTCTGATCTCGGAGACCGTCTACGACCACTACGGTCGCAACACCCGCCTCGAGTACGGCGCGTTCGGCCGGCACATGGTCACCACCAGCGTCTTCGACGACCACACCGGTGCGCTGACAGACGCCTACACCGACCGGGACACAGCTCCCCAGCGGATCGAGGACTCGCACTACACCTACGACCCGGCCGGCAACATCACCCGGATCAACACCAACTACGGCCAGGACGCGGCACGCACGACCGACACCCAGTGCTTCACCCTGGACGGGCTCGCCCGTATCACGGAGGCGTGGACGAACACGGGCAGCGCGTGCGCCGACGCTCCCGCCGACACCGTGGTCGGAGGCCAGGACCCGTACTGGACGACCTACACCTACGACGCGCTCGGCAACCGCAAGACCGAAACCCAGCACAAGACGGCCGCGGGCCCGACGGCGGACACGATCCGCACCTACACCGAGCCCGCCGCCGGCACGCACAACCTGCCCGGTGTCACCCAGACGGGCACCGACCCGCACACGGAGACCTACACGTACGAGGCGGGCAGCACGAAGACCCGCACCTTCAAGCAGGGCGGCACGACAACTGTCGGCCAGGACCTGGTCTGGGACGACGAAGGCCACCTCAAGTCGGTCACCGACGGCGGAAAGTCCACCAGCTACACCTACGACGCCGACGGACAGCGCCTGACCCGCACCGACTCGACCGGCACGACGCTCTACCTCCCCGGGGGCAACGAGCTCACCATCGACAAGGCCGGCAAGGCCACGGGCACCCGCTACTACAGCACCGGCGCCCAGACGGTCGCCATGCGCACCGGCGGCAAGCTCACCTTCCTGCTCGCCGACCACCACGGCACGACCACGACCCAGGTCACGGCGGACGCGGCCCAGGCGATCACCCGCAGAAAGACGGGCATCTTCGGCAACCCGCGCGGCGCCCAGCTCGGACCCTGGTCGGGTGACAAGGGCTTCGTAGGCGGCACCAAGGACACAGACACAGGCCTGACCCACCTCGGAGCCCGCGAATACGACCCCTCGATCGGCCGCTTCCTCAGCGTCGACCCGATCATGGACCTGACCGACCCTCAGCAACTCCATGGCTATACCTACGCCAACAACAACCCCATCACCATCACCGACCCGTCCGGCCTGAAGCTCGACAACTGTGCCTACTACCTGAACTGCACGGCCAACGGCGGCACCATCGACGAGACGGTAAAGGCCAAGAAAAAGAAGACCACCGGTAAGACTACGAGTGAATCTTCCACGAACAAATCTCTTTCAGTAAGCGACCTTGCATATGTGGGACCCGACGGCGGCGACATTCCAATTCCCGACGATCCTGCATTTATCAAGGCATTCCATCGCTACTACGACTTCGAAATCCAGTGGCACGATCCTCGTGATAATGAAGCGCGTTGGCTCGTGCAGACCGGTGCAATGCTTCAGGCATGTCAAGATGTCGACTGCGATAGGTTGAGATACTACCTGGCCGTCTACCATCAGGGGAATCTTGACGCCGGATTTTACGTGGGGTCCGACTCATCCGTCGGGTTCTCTGAGGGCCTCGCGCTGGGCCCCGCAGCGCGCGGTGGTTCAAAGAGTGCGATCAAGCGCCCCTGCAGTCAGTGTTTCCTTGCCGGCACCGACGTCCTGATGGCGGACGGTGAGAAAAAGGACATCGAAGATGTC